>NZ_JBVILC010000031.1:0-65512 GCF_055580545.1 Streptomyces sp. NPDC031670
CTTGCGGACGTACCACCACCGTCTCAGGCACCACCCGCCGGAACAACTCCCACAACTCATCCGGCACCAACCGCTCAGCAAGACTCGCCATGCCCAGCACAACGACCCGCGCCCCCAAAGGAAACGGTGTCTATGTGCCCGAGGTCGACGGCCGCCCCGTCCAGCTGCGCAAGCGGCTGTATGCCGTCCGCGACCGCTACCCCGGATACCCGCAAGAACTCCAGGCGCTTTTGCACGAGCTCGGCCTGCCCTGGGTGAAAGTCGAGACGTGCCAGAGGAGTTCATTCGTCGGGTGAGGGCTTTTCGTATTCCGCCACGCGCCCTCTGCGCTTTCGGTACCGTCTTGCTCCGTACGTGAACAGGCCGAGGAGTTCAAGGCCTTGTTCGCCCCTGCGTTGCGGGGGCCGGGCGTTCCCTTCGGGGAGTGCCCGGCTCACGTTTCCAGGAGCGACACAAGGGAGCTCCACGTCCCCCAGGAGAGGGGCAGCGGCATGGGCACGTCCAGCGCTCAGAGCCCGTTAGAACCACGTGACGCAGGAAGGATTGACGCTGCGCCGGCTGATCCGCCGGGCGCGGGGGTGGCTTTCGAGGCCATGCCGCAGGCGCCATGGGTGGCAGCAGCTGAAGGAGCTGGTCGAACTGGCCGCGGGTGCCGCAGCGATCGTCCAGGTGGTCCTCCTGTTCTGGCGCTGACGCTCTGAGCATCCAAGGAGCCGCCCGGGGTATTACTAGTACCCCGGGCGGCTTCTTGGCTGCCCACCGCGTCCACCGGGCACCCTGTCCGCCGCTCCCCGCATTATGTCTCCGCATTTATAACCTGCGAGGCTAATAATGCGTCTGCCTCAATATATCTGGCAGATTATTACGTCGCGTTAGTGTCGCTGAAGTCTTCTCAGACTGACTATACCGATGTGAGCTGGCGCTGGAGGCGCTTCCGAAAATCCGGAAGCAGTTCCGCACGAGGGTCGGCCGCGTCCTGACGCTTCACCCATATGGGTGATGGAGAACCGAATTGCGTCACCCATATGGCCGTACGCGGGCGAAACAGCACCCAACCCTCCAGGTCACGGGATGATTGTCGCCCTGCCCATTGGAGAGGACGAACCCGTCGCTGGACCCCGCCGTTCCGGGGTCCACAGCATGCTCGCCGGGATCACCCTCGTCTTCGAGCCGCACCACCATCGCTCGCTCGGCGTTCGTCACGGAGGCCAGCAACCGTCCAGACGAACTGGTCAGCCACGTCTCAAGCTGCCCGCTGTCGATCCTCGACTGAAGAGCCTCCACCACCCCCGCCGACGACACAGCGACAGGGCTGTCGTCATCGATCATCCAAGTCTCGATCACGAGCACGACGATCTCACGGACGGATCCAAGAGACAGGCACCCCGTCGACGCCCGCGAGGGCGCACTGCGCTCCGATCACGCGGTCCGCGCCCAGCTTCCCGTCCTGCTCGACCTGACCGACGACGGCCAGTTCATCGAGAACAGCTGGACGGCTCCCCGCACCCCCGGCACAACCGCGGCCCGTTGTCGCGGTCCTCAACCACGACCAGCCGCAGACGCACAGTCCTTTGCTGAACTTTGTCACGCAAGGCACCGATACAACTCATCAGAGCCCTGTGTCGTCAGCTCGGGTCGGCAAGCGCCAGGCAGGATCTGTGTAGTTGTCCCACCACCGGTCCGCGACGGCTCGGGCCAGTTCCGCGTCGTACTGTTCCGCGTCGAAGTGGAGATCAAGCGGCACGTGATCCTGGTACGGCCCTTCCCAGTCGGACCAGACCACGAGCCTGCCGCAGCGTTGCACGACAGCGGTCAGGAACCCACAGCAGCCGCCGGTGCACTCGGGTTCGCCCAGCCTGAGGCGGCGGGCTTCGTGGGTAGCCGTGAGCGGACTGGGCCAGTCCCTCTGCAGCACGTGCGCGGCAAACGGTCCACGCCCGCCCTCGTCGACCGCTGCCTCCACCACGTCGCGGCCGTCCACCAAGAACCGCACCTGACACGCCCACCGGGACCCCGGCGGCAACACGGTTATCTCCAGTCGATTGAACACAAGCCCACCCTAAGCGGATGCTGGTCGACGCTGACCTCCGTCACGGTCGAGCCCACCGATCGTCGCCCTCCATGAAAGGCCCTCCCGCCGCGATTCACCTACGACCTGCATGGACTGGCCCACTCAACTCGTCATGCAAGGACGCTGGCGGACCACGAACGCGCTGTCCGCCGATCAGGGATGGGCCCGCCCAGCGCGTCGCCCGCCAGGTCCTCGTCGCGGAACTGGGCGCATGGTCACGGCCCCTCCCCCGGATCACTGTGAGCAGCTCATGGGCCCGTGCGGCCGGGCTGACAAGACCTGGCAGCGGGAACATCTGCTCTCTGGAGAGTCGCCCGGGCGCTGTCTACTCCTCAAGCGCGGCCGCGCTCCGGGCCAGGTTGTGCTCCAGTCGCTGCAGCACGTCCAGAGTTGTGGTGCGCTCGTCGGCGCTGAGATCGCCGGTAGCGGCGGCTTCGAGTTCCGCCCAGGTCCGTTCGACTTCCCGGCGCAGGGCGAGGCTGGCAGGGGTGGGTTCGACGATGACGGCTCGCTTGTCGGTGGGCGAGGGGCTGCGGCGTACGAAGCCGGCGTTCTCGAGGCGCTGGACGGTGCGGGTCATGGTGGCGGCGTCGGAGTCGATCAGACGTACGAGGTCGGTCTGTCGTTGGGGACCGAGTTCCCACAGCTGCATCATCACCAGTTCCTGGCCGGGATACAGCCCGACGCGGCGCAGGAGCTGCCCGGCGATCATGCGGTGCAGGCGGGCCACGCGGAAGATGGCGTGGCTGATCGGGCCCGCGTGGGCGGATGCCGGCACCGGCACGGTCGCCGCGCTCACCGCCGCCGCGCCTGCCGCCCGGACGTCGGCCTCATCAGAAGGCGGATGTGTCATGACTACGCACTCCCCTCAAGGGAACTTGCCCGAGCAGTAACACGCCTAGCGTGCCATGACAGAGCCAACTCTTCTTCGATACCTCGTCGCACCTGCGCTTATGCGGTGTGATGCGGGTCACTACAACCCCGGGGAATCCCCGCCTCCGTGTTTTAGTTGTTCGGACAGTAAATGCGTCGGGGTCGTGGATCGGCCCGGGCGCCCCCCCTGGTGAAGGAACGACATGACTGCTGCATTCGACCCGATCGACCTGGGATCCGTGCGACTGGCCAACCGGGTCGCCATGGCGCCGATGACCCGCAGCCGGGCCTACGGCCCCGGTGCGAGCGCGACGCCCGCGATGGCGACCTACTACGCGCAGCGGGCGGGCGCCGGGCTGATCATCACCGAGGGCACCCAGCCCTCCGCGGTCGGTCAGGGCTATCCCGACACTCCGGGCCTGCACTCCGAGGAGCAGGTGGCGGCTTGGCGGAAGGTGACCGAGGCAGTTCACCGTGAGGGCGGCGTGATCTTCGCCCAGCTGATGCACACCGGCCGCATCAGCCACCCCGCTCTGCTGCCCGGCGGACTGCATCCCGTGGCACCTTCGCCGGTGGCAGCCAGGGGGAAGGTGTTCACCCATGAGGGGCCCAAGGACTTCGTCACTCCCAAGGAGCTCAGTGAGGCCGAGATCAGCGCAACCATCGCTGACTTCGCAGCCGCGGCACGCAATGCGATAGCCGCGGGCTTCGACGGAGTGGAGATCCACGGTGCGAACGGATATCTGATCCACCAGTTCCTCGCCCCCAACACCAACCAGCGTGCCGACGGCTGGGGCGGCTCCGTCGAGGGCCGCATCCGCTTCGCAGTCGAGGTTGCCGCCGCCGTGGCCGAGGCGGTCGGAGGCGAAAGGGTCGGCTTGCGCATCTCGCCCGGCAACCCCTACAACGACATCGCCGAGGACGACCTTGCCGAGACCTACGCGGCGCTGGTCAAGCAGCTGGCCCCGCTGAACCTGGCCTACCTGCACATGCTCGAAGGCCCGCACCGCACCCTCACGCTCCAGCTGCGCAAGGAATGGCAGGCCGCCTTCATCCTCAACCCCTTCACTCACCCCGACACCACCGGCCCCAACGCGCTGGAACTGATCGAGGACGGCACGGCAGACATGATCGCCTTCGGCGCGCTGTTCCTGGCCAACCCCGACCTGCCCGCCCGCCTCGCCGCGAACGGCCCCTACAACACCCCCGACCCCGCCACCTTCTACGGCGGCGACGAGCGCGGCTACACCGACTACCCCACCCTCACCGCCTGACGTGTCAAACACACAGCGGAGTCCCTGCGGCTCCTAATGTGCTTTGCCGACCCATGGAAAGTCCCTGCCGGGCGTGCCGGGCCGGGATGCAGAGGGAGGGTGCAACCGATGGCACTGCCTGTCTTGTTCGGCGCCAACGTCGACCCCTCGTGGGCCGAGGCGGGCCAGCCGCTTCGGCTGGCGACGCAAGCGGAGCGTGACGGCCTGGACCTGATCACCGTCCAGGACCATCCGTACCAGAG
This sequence comes from Streptomyces sp. NPDC031670, assembly GCF_055580545.1. Lineage (NCBI taxonomy): Bacteria > Bacillati > Actinomycetota > Actinomycetes > Kitasatosporales > Streptomycetaceae > Streptomyces > Streptomyces sp. NPDC031670. The sequence goes on from NZ_JBVILC010000031.1 coordinate 4,461, forward strand.
CGCCCACTACGACACCTGGACCCTTATGTCGTTCCTCGCGGCGGCCACCGAGCGGGTGACACTCGTCCCCACGGTGGCGAATCTGCCGCTGCGGCCGCCAGCGATGCTGGCCAAGGCTGCCGCGAGTTTCGACGTCCTCTCCGGGGGCCGCCTGCGGCTGGGACTGGGGGCAGGAGCCTTCTGGGAGGCGATCGAGGCAATGGGCGGACCCCGTCGGGGCAAGAGGGAGGCCGTCGACGCTCTCGAGGAGGCCATCGAGGTCATGCGTGCGATGTGGAGCGGGCAGCGCTCGGCCAGAGCGGGCGGCGCCCACTACCGCGTCGCGGGAGTGCACCCCGGCCCCACGCCGTCGCCGGCGCTGGATATCTGGCTGGGCTCCTACGGCCCTCGCATGCTGGCACTGACCGGCGCCAAGGCCGAGGGCTGGCTGCCTTCCCTGGCCTACCTGGGCCTGGAAGGCCTTGCGGAGGCGACCGCCAGAATCGACGACGCCGCCCAAGGCGCCGGACGCGACCCCGGCCACATCCGCAAGGTCTACAACCTCGGCGGCCTGATCACTCCCACCAAGCGCGGCGACTTCCACGGCCCCGCCGGCCAGTGGATCGACCAGATCGTCTCCCTGGCAACGGAGCGGGGGATGAACGGCTTCGTGTACTGGCCCAGCGAGGACCACGGACGCCAGCTGGCCCTCTTCGCCCACGAAGTCGTCCCCGCCGCACGCTCAGCACTCTCCCCCTGACCGACAGACCGCAGGTCAAGTGCCTCACCCTGCCGCAGGAGTAGGGCCCCGACCTGCTTGACTGCTCACCACAAGGAGCCCTCTGCAACCGTGGTCCTGGCGTGCGATGTTCCTGCTCAACGTCGCACTCGCACTGGCAGCGTTCGTCGGCACGCTCGTTTTCGTGCCGGAGTCCTCCGAGGCCGATCCGCCGGCAGTGGACGCGGCCGGAGCGGTCCTGGTGGCCGTCCCGCGCCCTTCCATCCTGCCCCGGGAGCGTGAGCAGGCCCCGCGACCATCAGCAGGATCGCGGGGCCGCCGCCGAGGGAGGACCGGCCGGATTCTTTACGGGGTGTGCGGCCGATTCTTGCGGGCGCCGCGCAGATCGCGCAGGTAGAGCAGGGCCACGCACGCGATGAACCACGCGGCCAGGACGGCGAGGCCGGACCACAGGCCGTCATTGTGGAAGTAGGACATCCCCTGCAGGGCGCGCACCCCCGCGCCGACGGGCAGCACGCCAGAGAGCGGGTGCAGCCAGTCGGGCAGGTAGGAGGCGGGCATGACCCCGCCGCTGGTGGCGTTGCCGAAGATGAGCAGAACGACCGAGGCGATGGCGGCGCCGGCGGATCCGGTCCATTTCACGATGGCCATGGTCGCGCCGCCCGCTGCCATGGCCATCAGGGCGGTCACCACAGCAGTGCCGGCGAAGGGGCCGGGAAGGGCGCCGAAGCCGGTGTCGCCGGCCAGGAGGGCAACGATGATGCCCCCGAGGGCCCCGAAGAGGGTGAGACTGGCGATGCGCTGGCGAAAACGCAGGGCCGGTGCGGCCTGGTAGGTCATCATGCCGAACAGGTAGCCGGCCAGGACCAGGCCGAACGCGGCGTAGAAGACCGACAGGCCACGGGTGTCGCCGGTGGACACCGCGAGGATGTCCTGGGCGGCCGGGGGCGGGCCCACCTCGGGGCCGGCTTGGGCGAAGGCGGCGGTGAGGGTGGCTGTCACAGAAGGGCCGTTGGCACCTGCGTACAACAGCTTGCCCCTCCCCGCGCCGCGGTCGGGAACGTAGGCGGCGTAGACCTCACGGCGCTCGACCGCCTCGCGGGCCGCTGCTTCGTCACCGTAGGGCCGCACGTCAAAACCGCCAGATATGGCGTGTTCCAGGCCGGCTTCCAGCCGGTGCGCCTCTGCCGCGGTACCGACCACCGCGACGGGCAGGTCATGCGGACGGGGGGCGTGAAACGCGGCGAGGTACACGCTTACGAAGATCGTCCCGATGGTGAGCACCACGGCGACGGGAAGCAGCACACCTTTGAGACCGGAACGAGGATGGGGCTCCGGGGCGGGGTCGGTTATGTCGCCGTGGGCGGCCGGCAAGACGTCGGCCGGGCGGAGTGGGGTCGGGGCTGGCATGAGGGAAGACCGTCCAGAAGTTGTAAGCTGCCTGATAACAAGAGCAGTAAAACATAAGTTGCCTTACAAGTCGGGGAGCCACGTGCACGACAAGCCCATCCACACCGGTTACCTGGCCTGGCACTTCGCCCAGGCCATGGGCACCCGCCTGGAGAAGGAACTGCGCACACTCGAGCTCAACCTCGCGCAGTACAACGCCCTCCAGCACGCCGATAGCCAACCCGGCATCTCCAGCGCCGACGCCGCCCGCCACGCCGGCATCACCGCCCAGTCCATGGGCTCCGCCGTGGGCAGCCTCACCGAACGCGGCCTGATCACGCGCTCGCCCCACCCCACCAACCGTCGCGTCCTGTGCCTGCACATCACCCCCGACGGCTCCCGCCTGCTCACACGGGCCAGCGCTGTCGTCCGGCACGTCAACGAAGAGGCCCTGGCCATCCTCGAACCCCAGGAACAAGCTGACGTCCACCGCCTCCTCCACCGCCTGGTCACCCACCTCAACCCCGGTGCCCTGCCCCCCACCCCAGTCCCCAAGGCAACACCCGGCCCGTAAAGCCACCACGCCCTGCCCCGCCCGCACCACCTGCACCCTCCTCCTGCCCGCCGTGCGGGCCACTACCGAGGCCACGCGATCTTCCGCGTCGCCCGACTGCACCGCACGTGCCGGCCAGCTGCTGCGCCGCGTCGGCCTGCACCCGGGCCAGGAACTGGTGATGATGCAACTACGGGAACTCGGACCGCAGCGCCAGGCCGATCTCGTCCGCCTCCTCTGACGCTGAACCTGGACCGTCTGCCATCGAAGTTGGATCGTCGGCGGCGCTCCCAGAGGTCCCCGTGTCTCGCGCAAGAGATAAGGGGAGTTCCGCGGGTTCCCCACCGCCTTGCTGAGTGGATCAACGGGAGCGAAGATGCCCGGGTTGTCGAAATAAGGGGAGACGCAGTGACTCTGGGAACGGTGGCAGTAACGGGAGCGGCGGGCACCATTGGTTCCATGGCGCGGGAGGCGCTGCGGGGCGCGGCGGAGCGGTTGATCCTGCTCGACCGCGTGCCGCTCCGCCCAGAGGCCGAGAACGAGGACGTGCACGCCGTGGACCTGCGGGACGCCGCCGCTGTGGAGTCGGCCTTGACGGGAGCTGACCGGGTGCTCCACCTGGGCGGCGTGCCCGACGAGGCGCCCCTCCCCGATCTGCTCGAAACCAATGTGCTGGGCACGCACCATGTCCTGGAGGGTGCGCGGCGCATAGGAATCGAGCGGGTGGTGCTGGCCAGCAGCAATCGCGTCACCGGCTTCTACCCCGCCGCGCACCTCACCAGCCCCCAGGAGCCGGTACGCCCCGACGGCCTCTACGGGGTGAGCAAAGCCGCCGTCGAAGCACTCGGACAGCTATATGCCGACAAGTTCGGCCTGTCCGTCGTCTGCCTGCGCATCGGCAGCTTCGAGCATCTGCCTACCGAGCCCCGACACCTGGCGACCTGGTTGAGCCCGCGCGACGCTGTCGGCTACCTGCGGGCCGCCCTGGTCGCACCCTCCTCCATCCGCTTCACCACGGCATACGCCGTTTCCAACAACACCCGCCGCTTCTGGGCCCTGCCCGACCCGGCGGAACTGGCCTACACGCCTGTCGACAACGCCGAACTTCATGCCGCAGGCATTCCTGCGGCGGACTTCCCGGAAGACCCGGCCGCGCCCCAGGCCGGTCCGTACGCCCTACCGCAATTCACCCTCAGGCACCTTCGGCCATGACACCCATATCCACCGTCGGGATGCGTGACGGCAGCAGTTCCGCTGTCGGGTCGTAGCGGTCCGACTTCGGTGGCAAACGGTCCAGCTTCAGTGTCAAAGGGCACGAAGGTGTGACGGCGCAGGCTTGTCTGCGCGGGACGGAAAACAGGCTGCGACATGGACGGTGCCGGAGCCGATGCTGAATGGCCGGTCCACCGCCGGCCGGGCACGGGGCCGGTGCCCCCGTGCCCGGCCGGCGTGGACGAGCCCTGCCCCGCTGCTCCCTCGACCAGTTGGTCCCGCGTGTGACGTGGGCGGACCGGCTGCTTATAGCCCCCTGGCGGCGTAGTCGTATTGGTCGTTGTAGCGGACGTAGGACTTGCGGCCCTCGAACGGCTCGAACCAGTCAGGCTGGAAGTCCTTGGCGGCCTTGAGGAAGTAGTTGCGGTCCGGGCATCCGCCGCGAGCCCAGAAGGAGGACACCTTGTTCCTCCAGTACGCGGTGAATTTGAACTTCTTGCAGTGGTCCGCGGTGGTGCTCCACTGGGCCATGGCGCCGCGGAAGTCATTGTGCTCCCATACGCAGTAGTACCCGTTGCGGCAGGACGCGGCGGTCGCGGACATCAGAACGCGGACGTGACCGTTCTCGTAGGAGATCTCGTTATCGCTGACCCTGGTGCCGTTGGGTACCGCCTTCATGTAGGCGTCGACCCTCGCGGAGGCCGTGGCGGCTTCGGCGGGTAAGGCGGTGAGCCCACCGGTGAGCAGGGTGGCGGTACTGAGAGTGATTGCGGCCTTATGCAAAGCCCTCATGTGGGGTCTCCTCCCGTTGTGAGGCGGGGTTTTGCGTGCGTACCCCACGCTAGGAGCAACGGCGTGGGAGAGGCATCCACCCCCTGGTGGCAACCGCGCCTCGAACCAGCGTGGCAGCCCGCGTTACGGCATACCGCGAGGGTTTACTCACCGGCGGTACAACCGCCGGATACCGGTGTAGGTGCTCCCCAGCTCTCCCCCGTCAACGGCCGGCCTCTTTCGACAGGGCCGCGGTTCGAGGGTGGCTTCGAAGCCGCCGCGATCAGCGGGCGGCCCGTACGGTCAGGAGCTCTGGGTGGGGACCAGAGTGCCGTCCACGATGAGCACGGCGTCCTTCGCGAACCGCTTGCGGGGCTGGAGCGCGAGTAGCGGCCCGAGATGGTCGATGATCCGGTCAGCCGCCGACTTCGACACCCCGAACAGCGGCGCAAGCTGCCGCATGGTCAGGTTTGTGCGCCAGCAGGCTGCGACCAGCAGGGCCCTGTCCTCCAGCGGAAGGCTCCAGGGCCGGCCCCTGCGAACCGCGTCCGCACCCTCGCGCCGCAACACCGTCACCAGCTTCGTGAAGGCACGCGGGCTCAGCCCGGAGAACGGGGCTGTCCAGGAAGGCTCCGACGCCGTGATCACACCAGTCACTGCGTGATCATTCCGCTGCTTCAGGTTCCCCCTGCTCGAACGCAATGCGACAGCGTTCTACCTGGTCGGCCACCTGCTCCATGTACCAGCGCATAACCTCGAAGGGGACGACGCGCTCGTCAGGGCTCCAGACCCGGAGGGTCGGTTGCAGATCCGGGTCCTCGTCCGGGACATGTGTCACCAAGAAGGCAGCGCCGGGCAAGTGGGTCACCGCGGCGTCGGGGTTCTCGGCCTCCTCAACCGACGCCGGCCTAGCTTCGCTCAGTTCCACGGACCAGGCGTCGTCAGACAAGGCGTAGTGGAACAGGACGGCGTAGTGGCGACCTGCGTGTTCCTTGAGCTCCCATGGCATGTCGGCAGGCTGCCACAGATGCCCTTTCGGAGGCTCGCAGGGATCCCGGGTCTCACCTATGAACGCGCCCGGAGGGCGCCCGCGATGCACCCGCAGGGTCCGCCAGGGCCCTTAGGGCGGCCTCGGGGCGCCGTGTCGCAGCCTGGCCACCGCCACAGAAATACGGGGCCCGCAGGGCCCGTTGAGCGCGTGCTGCGCCCTGCCCTCCCGGTGCTGCCGTAGCTCGTTTGCGAGATCCTGAGTGCGACCCGAGTCCGCATGCCACGATCCCATGGGCAGCGCTGGGCCGCCACGCAACCTTGGGAGTGGACATGTCCAACCGGCAGAGCGGCACAGTGAAGTGGTTCAACGACGAGAAGGGGTTCGGCTTCATCACTCCGGACGGGGGCGGTGACGACCTCTTCGTGCACTTCAAGGCCATCGAGTCCGCGGGGTTCAAGTCCCTGAAGGAAGGCCAGGCCGTCTCATCCGTCGCTGAGCGGGGCCAGAAGGGCATGCAGGCGGAGCAGGGCCGCCCGGAGTAACCCGCGTGCGGGCCTGTGTGTCCAGGTGGCGAGCTTCGCCACCTGGACACAGCCACATCGGCGGAGCGCCCGGTTGAGTGGTCAGCCCTGCAGGCTCAGGGCGGTGTCGTGGCGGCAGATCTGGCACGCCTCGGCGCCGCCCCCGCTCAGGGCGAACAGGGCCTGCGCCCGGGCGGCCGGTGCGCAGCGTTCGGCCCCGACGCGGGCCCCGCACTGGTCGGCGGTGGGGCTGGTTTTGGTGTGGATCATGAGGGGTCCACGGTCGATGCCCGTGCTGGACGAGCCATTCCGCCGGGGGCGGGCGCCGACCCAGTTCAGAACATGGGACCCATTTGCCTTCGGGGCGCCGCGCCGTTCGAGGAGAGAGGCGTCTCACGCCCCTGGGCATGCGGACTCTGGCGCGGCAGCCTGACTGCTGTCATCGACTGCCGGGGGGAATGCGTGTTTCTGGATCAGGTGGCCACATTGCTGGGTGTGGGAGTCGGCGCTGCTGGTTCGTACGCCACCACGATGCTCACGGAAAGGGCTCGTTGGCGCCGGACGCAAACCGAGCGCTGGCATGAGAAGAAGTTCGAGGTGTATGCGCGGTATGGCAATGCGCTGAAGGAACAGATTTGGATCACTCAGCGCATCGGTGCGACCCTGGGGTCGCTGGGGTATACGCACGTCGTCGATCCACTGGAGCCCGCTGAAGGCCTGCGTCTTCTCGCCGAAGCCGAAGCGCGCCGGGCCACACTGTGGGAGTCGGTGCTGCTGGTGGGTGACGCGACGACCGTGGCCGCGGCGCGGTCGTGGCACGAGGCAATCTGGACGCTGGGGCGGCATGCGGAAGAGCGGCGGCACGATCCGGGGGGCTGGACCCGCGATTCGCGGCAGGTCAGTCAGAAACGCGACACCTTCTACGCCTCTGCCCGACGTGACCTGGGGGTAGGCGGGCCCCCGCCTCCGTCCGGGAACTGGCCTCGTGAATGGCAGCAGGATGGGGCGGCCAACTGAACACACGAATGCCGAACCTCGGCCAGCCCCGCCGCATCGCACCCCGGCCGGGCGTGCTTTCCGCCAGGGCGCGGGTCATAGGGACGCCGCCCCCAGGGCGGCGCGAGAGTCCGGTGGACGGGGGGTATGGCCGCCAGTGCTGCGGGCGACCTGATCGCCACCGCCGAGCCGCAGTGAACCCTGTCCATGGAAACCTCCGGGCATCTCAGACAGCATCTCCCGTTGACACGCCGTAGGCATCTTGCTCCATGCCGCCCTGTGGGCGTACTCGTCGACGATGCTCAACCGATGGCGGGGCCGGGCTCCCGGCCGCGGTGCGTGCCGGGCTGATGCGGGCTGTGCGCGCCGTACGGGCTATACGCGCTGGGGGTGCTGGTGGGAGCCATGGTCAATTCTTGTGGATGGGACGGTTCAGGTGGCTACCGCTCCGCGATGAGTGTCGGCAGTTTGCGCATGTCGTAGAAGACGGTGGTGTTGGGGCCTTCGAGTCGTTCAGCCGGGGTGAGCCCGCCTGCATAGCCGAAAGATCGCATGCCGGCGGCGCGGGCAGCGCGGACTCCGGGCTGGCTGTCCTCGATCACCACGCAGCCTGCGGGATCGACGCCCATCTGTCGGGCTGCGTGCAGGAACAGGTCCGGGGCGGGCTTGCCGTGAGAGACCTCAGATGCGCTGAAGATGCGGCCCGCGAAGCGTTCGTAGAGTCCGGTACGGCCGAGGGTGTGCCGCATCTTGTCGTGGGAGCCGCTGGAGGCGACGCAGGTCGGCAGGGTGAGTGCGTCGAGGGCTTCTGTCAGGCCCTCGACCGGGGAGAGCTCGGCGTCCACGGCCTCGCGGTGAAGCTGCTCGAACCTCTCCGACCACGTCGCGGCTGTGTCCTCACCGAGCTGAGCTGCGACCTGGTCGCGGATGGCAGCGTGTGAGCGCCCGATGAACCGGTCCACGACCTCATCCTCGGTCAGCGGCCAGCCCAACTCGGCTCCCAGGGCGACCTGCACGCGTGCGGCGATGCGCTCGCTGTCGACCAGCACGCCGTCGCAGTCGAATATGACGAGTTCAATGGGCTTGATCATCCCCGCAGCATAGGACCTCACCAGTCAGGCAGCCGTGCAGCCATCGAGCGTTCGACCAAGACGCCGTTGGCGGACTTGGCGCCGGAGCGGACCAGGGCGACGAGGTGGGGCACATCTGGAGGTCACGTCCGGGGCGAAGACCCAGCCCGCCGTCACCCCCAGCAGCACCCACATGGCCTTCTCGACGACATTCACGTCGGCCGGGTGACGGCGCTCATTGAATCTGGTTCTGGCCGCAGTTCCGTGAAGCTCATGGCCGGGTGAGGATGCGGATCCGGAGGAGTCGGAAGGATGCCCGGTTGCACATGCTCCTCTTGATAGTTTTCACTCTGTTCACGTTGCCTTCGACGACGCCGGAGCTCCATTCCAGGGTGAGGCCGGCGGTGACGGCGTCGAGGTCCTGGCGGAGGAAGCCGCCGAAGCCGCGAACCGGTACGGGAGCGTCCTGTTCGGCCTGGCGGATCCAGTCCATCAGCAGGTGCCCGCGGCGGTATGTGACCAGGTCGTGGAAGGTGCGGGCCAGGTCGCAGACCCGGATGATGTCCGGGCAGGCAAGCCGGACTTGGAAGGGGCGTTCGGCGTCTTTCGTGCTGAGGTCTTCCCGACGGCACATGATCCACGAGGTGATCTTCCGCGGGCTGGGGATGTCGGCGCGGACCGGCTCGGCCTTGCCGTATATCGAGGTCGGTGTCGCGGAAGCGGCGTACGGTCTTGCGGTCCAGGTGGAGGCGGCGGGCGATGGCGCTGATGGTCCAGCCGGCGTTCACGAGCCGGCAGATATCGGCGTGACGCTGTCGGGTCCGCTCCATGATCTGGGTGCGGGGCAGTTCGGCGGGCGGCAACTCGGTGATCGTGATGGGCGCCGCCGTCTCCTCCTCGGCGTGTTTCCGCAGGCAGGAGCGGTGTTGATGGCAAGTCTTCTCCACGGCCGGTTGCCGAGGTTCTGCGGCAGGTGCCAGCGGTCTGCGACCTCCAGGGCGTCCGGTGCGGCTTCCTTGATCGCTTTGCTGTAAGCGGTGGCACGGTCTCTGCAAATGATCTCGGCGCCGCGATGCGCGGTGCGCCAGGCGGCGAAGGTGTCGCACTCGCGGTCGGACAGGACGTCGACGACGCGGCCGGTTTCGACGTCGACCAGCACGGTGCCGTACCGCTTCCCCTTGCGGAAGACGAAGTCCTCGACACCGAGCACGCGCGGCGCCTGCTCGGGCACGGCCGGCTCCGTGAGCAGGCCCAGCAACCGCGTCCGGCCCGCCTTCAACCGCAGCCGTCGGCAAAGCCGTTGACCGGCACGACCACCCAGCTCGACCGCAACCGCATGCTGCCACTGCTTCAGTCCGAGGCTGGAGCGCGGTACCGCTCGCTGAGCTGGGCGACCTGCTCAACGAACGTCCGCGCTCGCAGTCCGCCAGGGTCCGTTCGTACAGCGCGGTCGCCCGGCCCAAGTCCCCCGCTGACCCGTACGCGTACGCGAGGCTGTTGCGCGAGGACAACGTGTCGGGGTGGTCCCCGCCCAGCAGTTGCTCGCTGACGGTGAGGGCGCGTTGGAAGGCACGGATCGCGGCAGCAAGTGCGCCCTGTCCGGCTCGGTAGATGGCGGCGCGGTGGAGGGCTCGGGCGGTGGGCCTACGGTGAAACAAACGCTGCACCGGCACTCCATTGAGGGCCACGCGCCGTAACGCCCGCGACTACGGCAGTCCCCCGGCAACCTTCTGGTACTCCCCCGCCTGCGCTGGGGTGAGGAGGTGGCTGACACGGATGACGCTGGCGCCGTGGACGTAGTCGTACTCGGCCAGTGCCGGCATGCTCTTAATGACGGTCTGGATGTACTTGGCCCGGGCTTGGGCTTCGTCGGGCGTGGTGAAGGTCTCGATGGCGCCGCCGCGGCTGACGTCGCCGGCGTCAAGGCCTTCGGTATCGGCCTTCTTGATTCTCGTGTCCGTGAACGTGATCTTTGACGTGTACTGGCCGGGCCTGCCGAGGAGGTGGTTCGGGTCGTTCTCGGCCGTGACGGTAGCGCCGCGCTTGGCGGTCGGGATCTTCGCGGCAAGGCTGGTGAAGACCACGCCAGCGTCTCTGGCCTTAGCTGGGCTGGACGCGGTCGACGTGGCGGCATTCGGCTCGCTATCGGGCTTGTCGTCGCTGCTGCTGCATCCGGTGGCGGCGAGCAGGACTGCGATGGCGAGGATGGTGGTGCGCTGCATGGCGTGCCCCTTGGTGTGGAGGCCGCTTAGTCCAGTACCGAACGGCTGCCAGTGGGGCTGGTGTTGCCAGTCGTAACGCGATGTCGCCCGCGCGAGTGACCGGCCCCGGACACAGCGAAGCGCCCCCGACCCGCGGTCGGGGGCGCTGTTGCACGTCTGCAGCAACAGGCGCGCGGCTGGAGCCATCAGCCAGGGGCGAGCGAGATGCCGGTGCCCGGGTCACGGTAGCGGGCCGGGGCGTGGTCGTGGCGCTCTGTCGGGGTTCTGGGGCGCGGGTGCATCAATTCACGGCCGCCCGTGGGGAGGACGTTGGCCATGAGGCTGTGTCCTGTTCCGGTCAATTGTCGCCGGCGATCCCGAGGGTGAGGAGTCGGTAGCCCATCACCATTTCGCTGACGTTGAGCTGGCGGGCAAAGGTGGCGGCGAGCTGGGTGGCCGACTCGAACTGGGTCTCGGCGGGCGCACGGCGGTCTCCGGGATCAGGAGCGCGCCGGCGAACCGATTGGCCTCGGCCTCTTCACGGTCGGTGGGCAGGCAGGCGAGGGGGCCGTGGGCGGTGCGGTCGGCGATGCTGAGGATCAGATTGCGGCTGCGGTGGAGGTGGGCGTGGCCGATGAGGTGGGCGAGCGCGAACCGCTGGCTGGCGGACGTACATTGCGGGTCGAGGCCGATGGCGAGTTGTCCGTCGCGGCGTAGGAGTATGCCGGAGAGTTCCAGGTCCCCGGGCTGACGGGCAATCATGATTCCGAGGGTCGTGGCGGCTTTCTCCAGGTCGCTGGGGAGTTCCGTGAGGCCTACCTCGCTGGCGAGGTCCTGGGCTGCCAGGTCAGCTCGGGACAACGCTCACCTGCCTCGGCCAGCGCCGAGACGGGGTGGACCTGGCGTAGATTCGGCTGGGTGGGATCCTGCGCAACGCGCGAGCGATGCTTGAAGGCGCGTCGCCGAGCCCCGGGGGGATCCCCCCAATAACGGCTTTCCCCCCACCAACCCCGCTGACGGCGATCCGATTCCCAGCAGGCGGCAGACGGCCACTTCGGGGGATACAGGGCACTGGCTGGGTGAGCACGCCCGCGTCGCAATCGGCGTTGATGTGCTCGGAATCGTGGGCGTCAGCGAGCACGATCTGGCGGGAGAAGACCTCCAGTGGCCGCTCGGACAGCTCCATCTACGGAAGATGTCGGTCCGCGTCAACGCGGTGAAAACACCCCCCAGCAGGATCAGCGCTCGCCGCCAGTGCTTCACTGCTACCGTGGGGCATGTCATCCTAAAGATGACAAGCAAAATGTCATCGACGAGATGACAGCCCGAGGGAGGTGCCCATGACCGCAGCCGACCAGCCGTCCACGACCGGCTCCGACGCCCACAGCCCGGCGTCCTTTCTCGCCGCCGCCGCTGCCCTGGCCGCCATAGACGACGCCCTGCGCGACGCCCGTCATGAGTCCCCCGACCCTGCCGGACCGAAGCCCGAGCAGGCGCTGGCCTCCCTGATGCTGCTGCGGCAGGTGCGCGAGCAGCTCGCCGACTGGGAGACCGGCCTGATCGAAACCGCCCGCGACGCGGGCGCCAGCTGGGCCGACCTCGCCCCGCCTCTCGGCGTCGCCAGCCGCCAGGCAGCCGAGCGCCGCTACCTGCGCGGCCGCCCCGGCCCGGCCGGGACCACCGGCGAACAGCGTGTGACAGCCACCCGCCAGGCCCGTGCCGCCGACCGCACCACCGCCGCCTGGGCCCGCCGCAACGCCGCCGACCTGCGCCGCCTCGCCGGACAGATCTCCTCCCTCACTCACCTCGCACCCGAAGCACGCTCGGCCCAGGCCGCCCTGGACACCGCCCTCGGCGCCACCGACGCGGCCGAGCTCATCGCGCCGTTGATCGCCATGCGCCCGCACCTCGACACCCGCCACACCGACCTCGTCACCCGTCTGGCCCGTCTGGATGACCGGCTGACCCACGGCGACGGGAGGTGACGATGCATCCCGCACTGTCCACGACCACATGAATCGGCGGCGGGCCGGTCCGACCCGACCGTGCCCAGGCGACCACGGTCCCCCTCAGCCCAGCCCGACCGCTCACACCGTCCGTACCGTTCATGACCTTCATGACCGTCATGACGTTCACCCAGAAAGAGACCCGCATGGGCAGCAGCGCCGAGACACGGGAATTCCAGGCCGAGACACGCCAGTTGCTCCGACTGGTGATCCACTCGATCTACTCGAACAAGGACATCTTCCTGCGCGAGCTGATCTCGAACGCCTCCGACGCGCTGGACAAACTCCGGCTGGAATCGCTGACGGACTCCAGCCTCGGCGAGATCGACACCACCGACCTGCACATCTCGTTGGAGGTCGACCGGGACGCCCATACGCTGACCGTCCGTGACAACGGCATCGGCATGAGCCGGGACGATCTCGTGGAGCTGATCGGCACCATCGCCAAGTCCGGCACCGCCGAGCTGCTGGAGAAGATCAAGGAGTCCAAGGACGCCGCCACCGCCGAGAACCTGATCGGCCAGTTCGGCGTCGGGTTCTACTCGGCGTTCATGGTCGCCGACGAAGTCACCGTGCACACCCGGCGGGCCGGCACCGACTCGGGCACCCAGTGGCGGTCCAGCGGTGAGGGCGTCTACACCATCGAGGAAGTCGACGGCCTTCCGGTGGGTACCGCCGTCACCCTGCACCTCAAGCCCGCCGACAGCGAGGACGGGCTGGCCGACTACCTGTCCGAGTCGAAGATCCGTCAGATCGTCAAGCAGTACTCCGACTTCATCCGCTGGCCGATCCGTATGGCCACCGAGCGCACCGGCACCGACGGCGCGTCCTCCCGCGAAGTCGACACGCTCAACTCGATGAAGGCGCTGTGGGCCCGGTCGCGCAGCGAGGTGACCGAGGACGAGTACAACGAGTTCTACCAGCAGATCAGCCACGACTGGCTGCCCCCGGCCGAGACGATCCACATGCGCGCCGAGGGCACCTTCGAGTACGAGGCGCTGCTGTTCATCCCCTCGCAGGCGCCCTTCGACCTGTTCTCGCGCGAGACCAAGCGCGGCGTGCAGCTGTACGTCAAGCGGGTGTTCATCATGGACGACTGCGAAGCGCTCATGCCCCACTACCTGCGCTTCGTCAAGGGTGTCGTCGACGCCCACGACCTGTCCCTGAACGTTTCCCGCGAGATCCTCCAGCACGACCGCCAGATCCGCGGCGTGCGCCGACGCCTGGTCAAGAAGGTCCTCGGCGCCATCAAGACCATGCAGACCAAGGACGCCGAGCGCTACGCCAAGGTGTGGTCGCAGTTCGGCCGTGCCCTGAAGGAGGGTCTGCTGGAGGACACGGACAACACCGAGGCCCTCCTGGAGCTGGTCTCGGCCGCCTCCACCCACGACCCGGAGAAGCCCACCACACTGCGCCAGTACGTCGAGCGCATGAAGGACGGCCAGGAGACCATCTACTACCTCACCGGTGAGACCCGCGCCATGGTGGAGAACTCCCCGCACATGGAGGCCTTCACCGCCAAGGGGTACGAGGTCCTGATCCTCACCGACCCCGTCGACGAGGTCTGGGTCGACCAGGTCCGGTCCTTCGACGGCCACCCGCTCCAGTCCATCGCCAAGGGTCAGGTCGACCTCGAAGGATCCGCCGAGGACAGCCAGGAGATCGATGCCGACAAGGCCCAGCGCGAGCAGGACTTCGCCGCCCTGCTGCCGTGGCTGACCACCACCCTGTCCGAGCAGGTCAAGCAGGTCCGCCTGTCGTCACGTCTGACGACCTCGGCAGCGTGCATCGTCGGCGACGCCCACGACGTCACGCCGACCCTGGAGAAGATGTACCGGGCGATGGGACAGGAACTGCCGACCGTCAAGCGGATCCTGGAACTCAACCCCACGCATCCGCTGATCACCGCACTGCGCACGGCACACGCCGCGAACGCCGGCGACCCCAAGCTGGCGGACACCGCCGAGCTGATCTACGGCAGCGCGCTGCTCGCCGAAGGCGGCGACCTGCCCGATCCGGCCCGCTTCACCCGCCTGCTCACCGACCGCCTGACCGGCACCCTGTAAACAGGGGCGCGGCCCGGCACCACCATCACCCAGCCGCCCCCGCCCGGCCTCGCCTCTGCCCGCACCCGCACGATACGGGCAGAGGCGAGGACGCACCCAGTAGGGAGACGGGGCGGGCGTACGACAGCCCTCAGAGATCCGCCCCGGCTTGATCGTCTCGACCATGAGGACCGGGTCGAGAGGAGGAACGAGGGCTCTGGTGTCGACGGCAACGAGATCATCTGGCGCGGGACCGGTCTGCAAGGCAGTGCAAGGCAGTTACGTACTCGATGACTTCGGCGTGAGCCAGGCCTGGGACGCGCTGCCGTAGCAGGTGCATCGCGATGATCCGACCTTGTTCTTCCGCTGCTCGGCGGACTTCTTCGTGCAGGTCGTCGACGGCCGTGCGTACGGACATCTTCCCGGATGCGCCGGCGGTAGTCGGCCTCCCCTCGCCGGTGACGTGAGAGACCGGACCGATCCGGTGGAGACCGCCGTCGATACGGTGCTCCAGTCGGCCCGGCCCCTGCGATCGCGGCCCCCAACTACCCTTCCCCTGACGCCTCTTCTTCGAATCTCCTCAGCGTGGCAGCGGCTCGGCCCTGGTAGGTGCGGTACCGGCGCAGATAGGACCGGGCCATTGGGCCGGGAGGCACGCCCCGGGCGAAGGCACGCATATTACGTTCGCCCGCGTTGTAGCCGAGGGCGAGGAGCTCGTCGCGGGTGTAGCGGCGCGCGTGCCGTGCGGGCAGGCACGCGTCGAGGTCGCTCAGGTGCAGGGCAGCCGCGCGGATGGCGAAGGCGGGGTCGTCGCGCAGATCCTGCCATCGCTGCGCCAGGCCGTGCGCGCGGCGCACCGCCTCGAAGGTGGCGTTGTGCATGTTGGCCACCCCGAAGGACGCGCCCGGCTTCCACCACTGCCACAGCCGTTCCCACAGCGGGTGGTGCGGCTTGTACGCCTCGTTGTACAGCACTGTCATGACCAGCAGGGGCGACACCCGCGCCTCGGCGGCGCCGCGCACCACGCATTCCACGTAGTCGGCGGGATCGTAGGCCGCGGGCCGCAGCGGAGGCGTGGACGCGGTCTCGGACGGGGCGGACGGCACCGGCGCGCCGTCGGGCCGAGGTGATGCGGGTGCGCCGCCGGGCCGGCGTGGGGTCGCGGGCACGCGGCCGTCTCCTGCCGGTCGTGACTGTCGCTCCGGCGACGACAGCTCGGCCATCGTGGGCCTCCTTTCCCTGCGGCCGTCCGCAGGACAGATCATCCACCGCGTCGGAGCCCGCATGCCCCGGCACAGTGACCCCAATCGCGGCCGAACGGCGCAAAGGCCCCGCCTGTCAGCCGCCGCCCGGCGGGCGACGCGCGGCCGGGCCCCGGAGTGACCCGCGCTGTCGGCACCTCGGGCCGTGGTCCGGTCCGCGCTGGATGCGTGCAGATCAGCCACGCACCCGGTGCTCACAGTTCGACGTCACCAGCGCCAGGTCCCGGGCTGCAATCCGGTGAACAGGTCCGGGGCACCGTCGAAAGCCGCATAATCCCCGGTACGGACGTCTCATCCTCCAACTCGTGCAATCCGGCAAGGCACTGGTGCGGATCCTGGTTCGATGCACCCTGCGCGAAGGTCTCCATCAGCCGGGTCCGTAGCGCAGTGCGGTACACCTCATCGCGGTCCAGCCCATACGTCGCGCCCAGGTTCGCCCGGCCAGGCGCTGATTGTTCACGGCATCGATCAACGTGCGACGTGGTGCTGGCCGGCGGCAGCGAGTCGGGCCGCTCGCGGATGACCGCCACCTGCTTCAGCCGGATACGGGCGCTGTCCCGCCGCCGGGACCCCCCGGAGCTGGCCAGCCGCCCAGGGGGCGTTCGCCGGGGGTGATCCCGTACGCGTTCGGGAACGCTTCGTCAGCTTTCGACCCGTTCCGTGGCGTGTATCAGAGCGCCGAGATGGAAGCCGGTGCGCGTTCGCTGCGGCTCAGTGCGCGCAGGACGTTGGTGGCGCCGTGCCGGCGTAGGGCGATCCGTGACAGCAAGTCCACGACGGTCTCGACGGCAGGGGCCGGGAACTGTGGGGTCGGCAGCCCGACGCTGTGCGCAAGGTCGTCGCAGTGAACAGCAAGCTCCAGCATACGGCTGGCGATGAAGTCGTCGAGACTGATCGACCAGGGCCCCCACGTGGGCCGACGTACCAGGCGATCCGGCGCGTTGGGCAGGATGCCGCGCAGTTCCTCGACGCATGCGGCGACTCGCGCGGCCAGTGCGCCCGGGCCGTCGGCCGCCTCTTCCCCGCCGCCTGATCGAATGGCCTGGTTGAACGGAGTGTCAAGGTCCGAGCCGATCCAGCTGACTCGCGCGTAGTACTCGTGGACAGAGATGGCGGGCTCGGTCGGTACCGGCTCTGCCAGCACCGTAGGGATGAAGAAGACCTGCCCGGCCAGGTGGCCCGCCAGCCCCTGGACGCTGAGCTTCGCCAGTGCGGAGGGCTGGTGCCAGCCGTCGGCCACCTCCGGTGCGGCCAACAGCTTCGCCGCTGTGTCCCCCACACTCAGGTAAAGCTCCCTCACCTGTGTCACCTTGCTGTCCCCTGTCGCCGTCGGTGGGTGTCTGCCCCGGTCAACCTCGCGGCAAGGCCGATGCATTCCCGGCGAGACGGCCGTTGATGCGGCGCGGGTGCATCACGGGGGTGGCGGACTACCGGCGCGGGATCCTGCGGCGCGTGTGGGGGTAGTGCCTGTTTATTCGAAATCCCGGACAGCATACGGAGCTTAGGTGCCAAATATTGTCACGGGCGTTGACTTCCGCACTGTGCCCCCCTTACGTTCGGCGCCATTACGTCCGACACTTCGATAGCCGTTCGATATATCGGACCTCCCGGACGCAACATGCCCATGACTCCAGCGCCTCGACGTCGGCAGCTCCAACCAGCGAGGGACGTTCCAGCGCGCCCCCGGCTAGCCCCTGCGGCTCGGGGGCCATCTCGACCACCGCGCCCCGGCGCCGCAACGACCGAACAAAGCACTCTCTCGTCATCGAAAGGTGCACGATGTCGTCCATAGTCAGCAGACGGAGACTTCTGCAAATAGCCGGGGCTGCCGCTGCGGCCTCTGCCGAGGGGTTCGTCATCGGCAGTTCTCCCGCCCGAGCCGCGATCCCCTCCACGCGGGCCGCCACCGGAGTCTTGGCACGGCCCTTCGCACTTGGCCAAGTCCGGCTCACCGCAAGCCGGTGGCTGGACAACCAGAACCGTACAGGGAACTATCTCCGGTTCGTCGATGTCGACCGCCTGTTGTACAACTTCCGCGCCAACCACAGGCTGTCCACCGGCGGAGCAGCCCCCACGGGCGGTTGGGACGCGCCGACGTTCCCCTTCCGCACCCACGTCCAAGGGCACTTCCTCACCGCGTGGGCGCAGCTGTATGCCGTGACCGGGGACACGGTCTGCCGCGACAAGGCGACGTACATGGTCGCGGAGCTGGCCAAGTGCCAGGCCAACAACAGCGCCGCCGGCTTCAACCCCGGATACCTCTCCGGTTACCCCGAGTCCGACTTCACCGCCCTCGAGCAGCGGACCCTGACCAACGGCAACGTGCCGTACTACACCGTCCACAAGACCCTCGCCGGACTCCTCGACGTATGGCGCCATATCGGCAGTACGCAGGCCAGGGACGTGCTGCTCGCCCTGGCGGTATGGGTCGACCGGCGCACCAGCAGGCTGAGCAGCCAGCAGATGCAGGCCATGCTGGAGACCGAGTTCGGTGGCATGAACGCCGTGCTGACCGATCTCTCTTCGGAGACCGGTGACGCGCGGTGGCTCGCCGTCGCCCAGCGGTTCGACCACGCCGCGGTGTTCGACCCTCTCACGGCCGGCCAGGACAAGCTCAACGGGCTGCACGCCAACACCCAGGTACCCAAGTGGATAGGCGCCGCGCGGGAGTTCAAGGCCACCGGCACGGCCCGCTACCGGGACATCGCCACCAACGCCTGGGACATCTGTGTCGGCTCGCACACCTACGCCATTGGCGGCAACAGTCAGGCGGAGCACTTCCGCGCACCGAACGCCATCGCCGGATACCTGAACAAGGACACGTGCGAGAGCTGCAACACCGTCAACATGCTCACCCTCACCCGGGAACTCTTCGAACTGGACCCCAACCGGACCGCGCTGTTCGACTATTACGAGCGGGCATGGCTCAACCAGATGATCGGCCAGCAGAACCCGGCCGACGACCACGGCCACGTCACGTACTTCACCCCGCTCAGTCCCGGAAGCCGACGCGGCGTCGGGCCGGCCTGGGGCGGGGGCACATGGAGCACCGACTACGGGACCTTCTGGTGCTGCCAGGGCACGGGCCTGGAGATGCACACCCGGCTGATGGACTCCATCTACTTCCACCGTGACAACACGCTGATCGTGAACCTGTTCGTGCCCTCGGTACTCACCTGGACAGAACGTGGAATCACCCTCACCCAGACCACCTCGTACCCGGCCAATGACACCACGACCCTGCAGGTCACCGGTAACGCCGGCGGAACCTGGGCGATGTGCATCCGCATCCCGAGCTGGACGAGCGGCGCCACCGTCAGCGTCAACGGTGTCGCGCAACCCCTCACCGCCACCCCCGGCAGCTACGCCACCCTGAGCCGCTCGTGGGCCTCCGGCGACACCGTCACCGTCCGCCTGCCCATGCGGATCACCATGCGGGCGGCCAACGACGCCCCCAACGTCGCGGCGATCACGTACGGCCCGGTCGTCCTGTCCGGCAACTACGGCGACTCGGCCCTGAGCGCTCTGCCCTCCCTGACCACTTCCTCCATCAGACGGACCAGCAGCAGTTCGCTCGCCTTCACCGCCACCGCCGACGGATCCACCGTCAGCCTGGGCCCGTTCCACGACGCGCACGGGCACAACTACGCCGTCTACTGGAACACCGGCGCCACCGTACGGCTCGCCAACGCGGGCAGCGCTCTGGTCCTTGGCATCCAGAACATGTCGACGGCCGACGGCGGCCGCGCGCTGCAGTGGCATGACTCGGGCACGGCCGACCACGACTGGGAGATGGTCGCTGACGGAAGCGCGGTCCGCTTCCGCAACGCCCACAGCGGCAAGGTGCTCGGCGTCCTGAACATGTCCACGGACGACGGCGCGACGGTCCTGCAGTGGTCGGACAACGGCACCGCCGACCACCGGTGGACGCTGCTCGACCAGGGGGACGGGACCTACAAGATCCGCAACGTGCACAGCGGCAAGTTACTCGCCCTCGCGGACAACTCCACCGCTGTGGGCGCGTTCGCCGTGCAGGCCCCGGACGACGGCACGACCGACAACCGGTGGCGCATCGTGCGCAGCTAAGGACCGCACAGCTCCACCCGCGCACCCGCATGCCCCGTGCAGAACCAAGGAGTTGCGCATGTCCCGACCTCTCTCCCGGCTGGCGGCGGTCATCGTCGGTGAACTCCTTGATCGGCACGAAGGGGGTGCGTGAGCCCGCACTGGTGCGCTCACCCGACGGGAGCAAGTACCGGATCATCGCGACCGACCCGTGCATCCGCTGCGGGCAGCGGCGACGCCTCCTTCCGTGTGCCGAGCTGACGCGAGACCGGCAGGTGATGCGTACCCGAGCTCCGCCCCAGACCCATGACCTGAATAGTCGCGGGCCACGGAACTGTGGCTCCGGCCGGTGCGGGTCAAGGCCTGAACGGCCTCGAACAGCCTGCAGGCATGGCGTGCTGCCCGACTGTCTTCCGCGGTGCTCCTGGCGGTCTCCCCTGCCGGTGCGGGATCGTTCTCGCCGGCCGGGGAGGAGGGCTGCGGGCAGGCAGCCGGCGTGGGCGGAAGCGATGTCCTGGACGCGGCGGGAGAGGCCCTGCCAGAGATGGGAAGGGTCGCTGACCTGCACCAATCCTGCGGGACACGGGGGGTGCAGCCCGGCCGGCCCACAGCCGAGGGCCCGCAGACGCCGCCAGCCAGCCGTGAAGGCGACGATGCCCGCGCGGGCGGCACGTCGCAGGTCGTCGCCCTGCTCCAGCGGCAGTGTGGCTCCGGCGGGGCGACGGCGTGCAGCGCCGCGAAGGCGGTGGGGACACGGTCGTTGGTAAAAGGCGCCAGAGCGCGGTGCAAGGTCATGCGGGACAGGCCGGTGCGGCCCGACAGCTCCCGCAGGGACGGCGAGCGGAGGGCCTGGTACAGATCCAGGAGAGCGTTATGGTGGTCCGGTTCGATGTAGCGGCCTGCGTCCGGGTGACGGGCGCTCGCATTCCCGTCGCGTTCCCAGCAGGGGGCGTCAGTGCGGCTCCACAGGACCCAGCGCGCTTTCCAGCGTGGCCCGGATCGCCGGAGTGAGCGTCTGGGCGATCTGATCCGGCGTCAGCGCCGCCACGACGGGAAGCTTCAGCAGATACCGGGTCACCGCGAGGCCGAGGAGCTGAGCTGCCACCAGGCCGCCGGCGCGGAGCGCGGCGTCCGGGCCGAGAGCGGCTGCCAGGGCCGGTCCGACCTGCGAGGCGAAGATGTCGTGCAGGCGCTCGGCGGCCCGTTCATTGGTCACGGCCGAGCGGAGCAGCACCAGGAGGGCGTCGTCGGACGGGTCACCCTCCCACCGTTGAAGGAAGTGCCGCACCATCACCCCCGCAAGTGCTCCCGGCTCGGCCTCGGCCAGGGCGGGCAACCGCAGGTCGATCGTCAGCGCGGCGTCGAAGAGCTGCTCCTTGCTGCCGAAGTAGCGCATCACCATCGACGGGTCGATCCCGGCGTCGGCGGCGACCGCGCGGATGGTGGTGCGCTCGTAGCCCTGGCCGGCGAAGCGCTCCCGCGCGGCGCGGAGGATGGCGGCCCGGGTGATTTCGGAGGACCGCCGTGCGGGCGGTGCGCTGTTCGTCATGTCAACGATCGTAGGCCCACGTTCGTAGGCCAACAACCGTTGACATGACTGGGCCTCAGGAACATGATGCTCGGCAGGAGTTGGCCAACAGCCGTTGGCATACGAGAAGGGGATCCCCCATGACCGGTACCGCACTCCCCGCCACCACGCACGTCGCCATCGTCGGCGCCGGGCCGACCGGCCTGGCACTCGCCGTCACCCTGGCCCAGTCCGGTATCGACTTCGTCCTCCTGGACCGCCTCGCCGAGGGCGCCAACACCTCCCGCGCCGGCGTGGTGCACGCCCGGACCCTGGAGGTCCTGCAGGAACTCGGGGCCGCCGACGCGCTGATCGCCCGGGGACTGCGGCTGAACCGCTTCGCCGTCCGCGACGGCGACCGCCGCCTGCTCACCATCCCCTTCGACGACCTCCCTACCCGCTACCCCTACACCCTGCTGGCACCGCAGTACGAGACCGAGGCCGTCCTGCTGGCCCGGCTGCGTGAGCTCGGGGGCGATGTCCACCGCCCCTACCAGGTCAGCACCGTCGAGCAGGACACGGACGGCGTCACCCTCACCACACACACCGGCGCGCGACTCCGGGCCGCGTACGCGGTCGGCGCGGACGGCATGCACAGTGTGGTCCGCGACGCGGCGGACATCGGCTTCACCGGCAGCGCCTACGCCCAGTCCTTCGTCCTCGCGGACGTCACCATGAAGTGGGCACCGGGCCCCGAAGAAGTCGCTCTCACCTTCGGCGCCGCCGGGATATTCGTCGTCGCCCCGCTGCCGGGCGAGCGCTACCGGGTGGTCGCCACCGTCGACGAGGCACCGGCCGAGCCCAACCTCCCCTTCGTCCAGCGGCTGCTCGACGAGCGCGCCCCCGGTCAGGCCCACGTGACGAGCCTGGTGTGGTCATCGCGCTTCCGGGTCCACCACCGCGTCGCCGACCACTACCGGGCCGGGCGCCTCTTCCTCGCGGGCGACGCCGCCCACGTCCACAGCCCCGCCGGCGGCCAGGGCATGAACACCGGCATCCAAGACGCCCACTCCCTCGGCCGCGCCTTCGCCACCAGCACACTGGACGAGTACGAGGCACGCCGACGCCCAGTCGCCCAGCAGGTGGTCACCTTCACCGACCGGATGACCCGGATCTCCACCGTCACCGGGCCGCTGCGCGCGCTGCGCAACACCGTTCTGCCCGTGCTCGGCCGCATCCCCGCCTTCCGCCGCAACCTGGCCACCAATCTCGCCGAGCTCAACTACCGCTGAACGCCGCGACAGACACCGCGCCCGGGGCAGCCACACTGTCGCCCCGGACACGGCCTTGGCTGCGAAGCAGAGTCGAGGGACCGCTGGTCCTACACGGACGGGGCCGTGAGCCCCGGATCACCGAGCAAGAGCACTCCCGCATCATTGCGCTGACCAAGACGCTTCCGTCGAGGGGTCGACGCCATCCCGCCATGGGGCGAACCGCCGCCCGCCCTCCGACCCAACCCTTGCTTCACCTATCGATAGTCGATAGATTTCCATCGCAAAACGATGGAAGGATGGGTCATGGGAAAGCTGACCGTACGTGCGCTGCGCGCGGTGCTCGTGGTGGCGCTCACCGGCACCCTGTTCGCACAGACAGCGATGGTGTGGGCGCTGGTCAGCGGGAACGACCCGGAGGACGGGTCGCTCCCGCTGACCCCGCTGCGCGTGATCACAATCCTGGGCATCGGGACGGCCCAGGTCGCCCTGGTCGGTGTATGGCGACTGGTCACGATGGTGCGACGCGGAACCGTGTTCTCCCACGCCGCCTTCCGGTACGTGGACGTCATCATCGGCGCGATCGTCGCGGCTGCTCTCGTGTGGTTCACGATCACGGCCCTGAACGCGCCCGGCCAGCGGGACGACCCGGGCGTCACCCTCATCATGGGCGGGATTGGACTGGCCATCCTGGGAGTCGCGCTCATCGTGCTCGTGCTGCGGATGCTGCTTGCCCAGGCCGTCGCCCGCGACGCCGAAGCGGCCCAGATGCAGGCCGAGTTGGACGAGGTGATCTGATGCCGATCGCTGTCGACATCGACGTGATGCTGGCCAGACGGAAGATGTCTGTGGGCGAACTCGCGGACCGGGTCGGGATCACGCCCGCCAACCTGGCGGTGCTCAAGAACGGCCGGGCCAAGGCAGTGCGCTTCGCCACGCTCGCCGCGCTCTGCGAGGTGCTCGACTGCCAGCCAGGCGACCTGCTGCGCTGGGAGGCCGAAGACGCCGCGGGCGAATGAGCCGTGCCTGTCGACGCGTCACCGCTCGATCCCGCTTGCCCTTGATGAACTCCGCGAGCATCCCGAGACCGTGCCTGAAGAGATCCGGCGTACGGCCCGATCCGCTAACCCCGAAGCGGTAGATACCGGCGGAGGCGACAGCGCGGCCGCTGCTGGACCGTATCGACGCGACGCGTTGGACCGGGTGGTGAGCCGCTGGCTGCCCGACCGACGCGCCGGGGCCGACGGCCAGCTGCACGCAGTGGCAGTCGACGCCAAGGCCCTTTACGGAGCGGCCAGGGTCACAGGCCGCAAGAGCCATCTACTCGCCGCCTGCGACCACCTCTCCGGCCTGGTCCAAGTCCGTCTACGCGGCCACCAGCCTCACTGCGGAACGGGCCACACCCGCCGAGCGCTGGCCTACACGATCCAGGGCGTACGGAAACTGCTGGCGCGTAACGGCTGGTCCTGGCGGGGGGCGGCTATGTTTTGCCGTCCAAAACCAGTGAAGGTGCACACCCGCTCTCCCAACACGCACACCAACCCGCAGCACAGAGAGCATCCGAGAACGCAAGCACGCACTGCCTCAATCCCGGCGCCTACTGCTCACCTGAACCAAACAAACAAAGCTCAACGAACAAAACTCAAGGCCGCCCAGCACCACTGAAATGGAGTCACCGGAGGGCCGGAGCTGACCATCGGTTGTCCGCGGACAAGTCCTCTTGTCCGCCCGCAGGTGAGCGCTGACCTGCGTTGTTGCCGTATGAGTAGTGCGGACAACGGTGCCTGTGGCGATGTTGGGTGTCGTCAGTCAGAAACAGCTGCGAACGTGCCGGGAATGCTTTGCCTGGCGGCATTGACGGGGAGGGACGACGTATGAGGCCTGTCCGCCACAGCTTGCAAACAGGTTCGCTATCCACCGTGTTGGCGGTACTTACCGGGAGGTGCTGCTAGTCGTGGTTTTTGTGGAAAAACTGTTGCCGACGCTGAACAGCGTGGAGTGGGTGGACTCCTACACCGACCCCATCGCACGCCTCGAGCGCAGTCGGGCCGAACAGCCCCCGACCTACGATCTCGCCTGGCTCGCCGCCATCGGGTCCCGACACCAGGCCGTTGCGGACTTGGCCGCCGGTGTCGGCCGGTCGGTCATCGGGTTGAGAGCCGGCGGATGTTCCGTCATCGCCGTCGACTTCGCGGCCGAGGCTGCCGCGCTCCTCGATGACGTCGCTCGCGAGCATCCCGCCGGCGCCGTCACGGTGGTCCAGGCCGAGGTGCCTTCGCAGGCGATGGTGGACGTGATGGCGTCGGCCGGGGTGACCGCGGCGGTGATTGCGGACTGCTCGATCGACGTCGTGGTGGGCGATGACCACCTGGCGGCTCTCTTCAGCGCCCTCGCGGGAATCCACAGCCTGCGCAATGTGTACATCTCGTGCTTCAGCGATCGGAGCATCGAGATCCTCGCTGGTTATGACGGGGTTGCTTACCAAGTCGTCGATGACAACGGCACAGCCAGGCCCTATCTCACAGAGTTCAGCCCACAGGGTCCCGAACGGCCTCGGCTGCTTCGCCGTCTCATCTGCGTGCTGAGGCCCGACAGTTCTGGCCGTGAGGTCAGTGCCGTCGCCGCCAAGTCGACCCATCGGCTGTGGAGTGTGGAGGAGTTGACCAAGGCGGCCGCAGAACATGGCTTCGTATCGGCGCGGGCTGAGTCAGTGCCGCTGAATCCTGATGATCCGGATGGACTTGATGCCGTGTTCATCGACTTCGAGAGGTCGTAGCCGTGACCGCTGCCACGAGTAGGAGTGCGCTAGCTGGTTCCAATCTTCATCTGCGCCGGATCCCGGGCACTGGCCATTGGTGGTTGGCCACGGTTACGCCGCCCAGCATCCGCCGAGTACCCGCGAGCGTCGCGTCCGTGGTGTGGCTGGCTCACTGCCATGGCGTATCGGCAGCGCGCAAGCACATCGAGGCGACGAGTCCCGCCGCGCTCCGAGCGTTCGACGAGGTCATCGCTCAGTTCGAGCCCCTAGACATGCTCAATCCGAGCAGTAGCCCTACGGAAGAGTGAAGGAGGTGTAAAAATGCGCACTTTCGATACTGCCGCGTTCGGCGACCTCGACAAGCTGCTCGCCGAGCTGCCGACCGAAGCGGAACACGCTGAGCTCCTGGTCCAGGAACTCGGTATCGAACTGCAAGCACAGTCGCAATATCCGACACCGGACTAAACGACTGCAGCGGTGAGGTGTGGCGGCCTAATTCCGCCACACCTCCCGTCCCGAGTTCGAAGAGGTCTCATGAATTACGAACGCCATCTCACGTCCTCGATTTTCGGCAACGCGCAGATCATAGCCGAGGACATGCAGAGCATTCTGCACACAGTTGCAGACGTCATTGACCATCACGACGACGGCGCACCGATTGCCGCACTCCTCCGGTCGCCAGGTACGCCTGTGGAACGCATGATGGCTCACACGACCATGTTTCATGCGATTCGCGAGTGGCGGGCCGGTACCACGGACTGGCTTGACCGACTGGCACCTTTCCCCGCGTGTGCACGCGTAGCCATCGGCAGCTTGAGCCGCCCCGAGAACCGGCCTTCCACGTTCTGCGGTGACCTGCCGGTCGAGTTCGTTGCCTACGTCTCGGCAACCCTGACGGCTACACTCGAGAAGGACGGAGCCGGCCACAATGTTCTGGCCGCCGACCTCACCGAACAGCAGTTAGGGAACCTTGATGCCGCCTACGACTGGCTCAGCGAGGTCCTGCCGGCCTTGTCGGCGAGTTGTCTGTCGGCGGTCGAGTTCTTGATCCCCTTCGACGGGCCGATGGAGAGCGGATATCTCCAGGAATTGCCGCGAACCATCCTCGTTTCCAGGAAACACATCACGAACGGCTCCATACCACGGATCGCCGAAGCGATTCTGCACGAAAGCGTCCACGCCGTCCTGGGTGGCTTGCGTCCCACCAGATCACTCTATGTTCCCGACTACGACGAGCGCAGTCCTGACAACCCGGTGGTGCCGATCCCATGGGGCCCGCCTCGGAGCTACCCGGTTGGCCGCTCACTGGCGGCAGCGCACGTGTACGTGCATCTGGCCGCGATGTACGCGGCAGCCCTCAATCGTTTCGGATCGGATCGTGAAGCCGAGACCGGTCTGCGGCTGGCCCATGATCGAGCAAGCTACTTGCTCGGCGCGGTAGTCGAGGGCGGAAACTCCGTGGTCCTGGGGCCGGACGGTCTTGCCTTCCGCGACTGGCTGGCAGCGCCGTTGGCGCAGCTAGCGCCGGTAAGCCCTGCGTCACGAGGCGCGTAACGTGATCGAGGCAGGTCTGTCGTGGCGTCGAGAACTCTCACTGCATACGGGTGCTTTCGTCAACTCGACTGGCGACGGGATCGCTGTCACGGTCGTCACGCTTTCCCTGGCGGCCTCCGGCCATCCGTCGTTCATAGGTGTCGCCATGCTGGCGGCGCTGCTCCCCATGATCGTTGCGGGTCGCCGATTCGGCATGGTGGTGCGGTCCCGCGGCGGCGCCGGCCTGCTGCTGACAGCCATTCTGGGACAGGTTGTTTCGATCACGGCGATCATGCTGATGATCCGGAACTTGACCGTGTCCCACTGCGTTGTGGTGGCGGTGCTCACCTTCGTGACGGGCGCCTTCGGATCCATGCAGGGCCTGCTGACCTCCACCGCCGTCGGGCGTCTGCGCGAGTCGGACCGAGGCCGGTACACGGCGCGGTTGAGCAGTGTGAAGTCCGCGGCAGGCGCGTTGGGGCCGGCGTTGGGAGGGGTCCTCTATGCGGCCGTGGGGCCCCGAACGGCTCTGATCATCGATGTCGCCAGTTTCGCGGCCAGCATGCTGACGTTGTTCGGATTGCGAGAGGTTCTTCGCCTGCTGGGCGACAACACAGCCAGCCGCCGAAAGCCCACACCGAAGCCGTTCCAGATCCTGGCTGAGGACCCTCAGGTCCTGGTGATGGCGGTGACGGTCTTCGTCGTCGCGCTGGGGTCCAGCGTGGAGGGGCCGGTATTCGCCGTCTTCGTCCGCGAGGTCCTCCACGTTGAAGGCCAATGGTACGGATGGTTGAACGCGTTGTGGGCGATGGGTGGTATCGCTGCGGGAGCAGCGTTCGACCGGCTGGCTCCGATCGGTCACCTGCACCTCATTTTCATCGGCGCCGTGGGAGTCGGCGCGGCCGTCATGACGCCAGCCTTGGTGCCGCAGCCAGCTCTCGTCCTGGGCGTGTATGTGCTGGGAGGCTTCTGCAACTCAGTGCTCAACATCGCCGCGGTCAACCTGATGTATCGGCGCCTGCCGCACGATCGACAGGCGGTCGGCTTCGGAGCCTTCGGCACTGGTGCCAACGCTGCCGTATGTCTCGGATACCTCATTGGAATCAGCGTGGTCGCCTACCCCCGGACCGCCGTCCTCGCTGCCGGCTGCTGGAACATCAGCGTCTCGGCCGGCGCAGCTCTGCTGTTGCTTTGGAAGTCACGGTCTGGATCCGGCTTGTCGGCCGCTCAAGAGGAAGCTGTGGTTCATGATTCTGTCTGACGCCGTTTCGGCCGCTGAAGTGTCGGAGCTGTTCAAGGCCCTGGTCAAGGAAATGGCCAATGCGGATGGAACGATCCCTCAACCTGGCAGCCGCGAAGAACGTCCTCTGCTGGTCCTGGGCGGCCTGCTCGATCGTTTCCGGACCTGCGCACGCGAGCCGATCGTCGTGGATCGGGGCTGGCTTCCGGAAGCGACGCTGTCTGCCTTGCTCACCGAGGCTGCGAACCGTCAGCCGGCCTCGTCGAAGTACGACGGTGGCAGATCCGTGGCGCACACCGGTCCGGTCGCGCAATCGGTGCTTCGCTCCCGGTACCTGCGTGAGGTCGTCAAACACGAGGTCCACGTTCCGTTCGCGGAGCCGGTGTCCGCAGGCTATCTGTACTACGCCGACGCTGGTGATTGCTGCCCGCTCCATCTGGACAACGACAAGTACGAGATCAACCTTCTCCTGTGCCTGTCACACACGAGGGTCACTGCCGCCCACGGGTCCGTCACCTACTTCTACACCTGCTCCGGGCTCCAAACCTTCGATCTGGAGCCCGGCCAGGCGGTCATGTTCCACCGGCTGACACCACACGGACGCACGCCGGTCCGTAGTGGCGAACAGGTGTCACTGGCCACGTTCGGATTCAACGTCAAGGGAGGTGGAGCGGATGCCTGAGACGCTGACCGCGATAGGGCCACGAGACAATCCTGAAGTCCTTGTCGTGTGCCCTCCCACGTGGAACGCCCACGCGCCGCACCTCGCCGTTCCGTTGCTGGTGGGCGTGCTCCGAGAGCACGGGTTCAATGCCGCAGGTTTCGATCTCGGTATCGAGACGTTGGACGATCTGCTGTCGCCGGGAGCCCTCGCGGAGATGCTCCGGATGCGTCGCGGGCAGGAGGGATCCGAGGCCGATACCCCCGGCCTCACTGCACGGACCGCGGGTATTCTGGACTCCCTGTTGTGGGCGAAGGCTGTGGTACGTGGCACCGTCGAGGTGTCTCGACGGGAGTTCGACAACGCGGTGCAGCTCGTGAGCGCGGCATGCGACCTGGTCGCGAAGTCCTTCCCAGGGCATGGAGTTTTCAGCCTGTCGCCCCGGGGCCGCAGTTTCTCTGCGGAGTCGTTCGCAGAGGTCTGGGAATTGGCCGGCGACCCGGAGACGAACGTATACCAGTGGGCCTTCAATCGCATTTGGGACACCAAGGTCGCACCGCGGCTCACTACAAATCTGAAGTACGTCGGAGTCAGCGTCTCCGCAGACAGTCAACTCGTGGCTGCGATCACCTTCATCACACGGCTCAAAGCGGCCCGAAGCGACATCAAGGTCGTCGTGGGAGGCAACTACGTGACCCGCATCAGCAGCCAGTGGACCGCGCCGAACCGATTGTTCGACATCGTCGACGCCATGGTCGTGAACGAGGGGGAGGCGGCGTTCCCAGCCCTCATCACGGCATGGAACACCGACACCGGGCTCGACGAGGTGCCCAACGTCCTGTTCGTTCGCGATGGCGCACTCGTGCGGACAAACGTGCAGCCCGTGGCCATCGGCGAACTTCCGGCTCCGGATTTTGACGATTTGCCGCTGGACAAGTACTTCGCACCCGGGCTGGTGTTGCCGATCTTCGCATCCCGTGGTTGCGCTTGGAACTGTGCGTTCTGCGCGATCCCCTTCGCGTCGGGTAACTTCCGGCAGATCGCCTCTCCTACAGTGGCTTCACACATGGCCTACTTGAGTGAGCGACACCGAACGAAGCACTTCATGTTCGTCGACGAGATCCTCACCCTGCACACGCTGCGGAGCCTGGCGCGGGATCTGACAGCTGCAGGGAGCCCCTTCACCTGGTACGCCGAGACCAGGTTCTCTCCGGGCCTGGACCGGGATCTTGCTCATTTGCTCGAGACGTCCGGGTGTCGCAGGCTGAGCTTCGGCCTCGAGTCCGCATCTCAGCGAGTTTTGGAACTCATGGACAAGGAGACCCGGGTTGAGGTCATCGACGCCAACCTGGCGGCCTTGCATGAGACTTCGATGTCGATCCACCTGTTC
Organism: Streptomyces sp. NPDC031670; assembly: GCF_055580545.1. NCBI lineage: Bacteria > Bacillati > Actinomycetota > Actinomycetes > Kitasatosporales > Streptomycetaceae > Streptomyces > Streptomyces sp. NPDC031670. Next base: position 34,621 of record NZ_JBVILC010000031.1, read on the forward strand.
GTGATCCACGGTTTTCCCGGCGAAACGGAGGATGAGGCCACGGCCACCGTTCGCTTCGCGCGCAGACACATTGCTGCAGCCAGGGCGAGAGGCAACCGCTGGTGGTCGTGGACAGGATCACCCTTCGTCCTGGATCGGATGTCACCGGTTGCTGCCAATCCCGCTCGTTTCGGCGTACGGCTGGATCCCGAGGCGCTCGGAGAGCTGACGCTGAGCCTCCCTTATACGGTGACCGACGGGATAACGCCGGACCAGGCGAGGCGATTTGGCATGTCCGTTGCCCAAGATGCGAGCCGAGACAAGGATGACTGGGTCAGATACCCACGAGTCGCACCCGTTGAGGAGCACCTGTTCCTTGATATCTCAGGAGCATTCCACCTCCGGGCCGAAGCGACAGCGCCATCAGCCGTCTCACTCAGCGACGGATTGCCTCTTACTGAGGGCACAGTTGTCGTGCCCGATGTCCATCCGACAGGACAAGCGGGTACGACACTGTTCAATCCACGTCGCGGAACCTGGGTATTCCTGCCGACCAGTATCAGCGCGTCCGACGGCATACCGGTTGGCGCGCTGGCCGAACAGGGCGGCGCCTACAGTGCGTCAGAAGTGGCCGCGGCTCTTGTCAGCGCAGGTCTGGTCAGGGCGGACTCGGCTCCCGTCGCTGCGCTGCCGCAGTATGTACGCCTCCGCCTGGCGCCGACGACGTCAGTCACTCACGAAATCACGCGAGGACGGCTCACCAACCTGATGCTTGATGTCGATGCGGCCACTCATGCGTCAATGAACCCGCTGTTGGAGGCGCTGAGCCCCGGAATCACGCTGGACGCCGAAAACAGTGACCATTTGCTCAGCGTCCTGTTGGACGGGGAGCCGGCGACCCCGCAAATCGCGGTCGTCGCAGACCTCTGCCGCCGCAGACTTGTCAGCGTGACGGCGAATCGCCGTGACCCCACCCTCAACCAGGTTGAATGGTGTCTTGGCTGATCCTGGTGAAAAGGCGGGCGGCATGGTTGCCACCGACAGGGCAACGCAGCTTGTCACAGCCGCTCACTCCGCAGCCTTTCTGACACGAGCCCCGCGCGCAGCGGCCGGAGCGGTGCGCAGACGTTGGCGCTCCCCCTCGGATGACGCGGGCACCGCTCGCGTCGTGTCCACGACGCAGCCGGGCATACGAAAAGGTGTGGACCGGCCCGGGCATGGCGAAGGCCCGAGCCGGTCACTTCGTCTTCGACGACTCGAGAAACACGTGACGACCGCGCGGGAGATTATGACGCCTGGGACCGAGTGCATCGGCGCCGGGGAGCGGCACTGCTGGGAGATGACGCAGGGGAGACCGCGAAGGGTCGTGCCGGGGCAAGGGCCGGGGCCGGGGCTCGGCGTGCTGCGGGCCCCGGCCCCGGCACGAGCTCTCGGTTCCTGAGGGGTGGTCCGGGCTCAGGCGCGCTGCACCCAGTCCTGGTCCAGGCGGTCGGTCAGGCCCGCGGCGGCGAAGGCCGCCTCCAGAGCGTCGCGGCCCTCGGTGAAGTGGGCCCAGCTGTCATGGTGGACCGGGACAACACGGCGGGCGTCAAGAATCCGGGTGGCTTCGGCCGCCTGCGCACTGTCCAGGACGATCAGGTTGCCGTCGAAGAGCGTGGGGAAGCGGGGGGCGCCGGCGAACAGGAGGGCGGTGTCGATCGGGGCGAAGCGGTCGGCGATCTCCCTGACCGCGTCGAGCGAGGCGTTGTCGCCGCTGACGTAGACCGTCGGCAGGCCCTCGCCTGTCAGGACGAAGCCGACGACCTGGCCGGCGAAGGGCTCGATCTCCTCACGCGCGCCGGGGCCGTGGATGGCCGGGACGCCGGTCACCGTGATGGTGCCGCCGCCCGGACGCTCCAGTTCGACCCTCTCCCAGTCGGCCAGGCCCTTGGCCTTCGCCCCGAGGCGCTTGCCGCCAGTGGGGGTGGTGAGGGTGAGGGGGACGTCGGCGAGCAGGGCGCGGCCGGAGGTGTCGAGGTTGTCGGCGTGCTCGTCGTGGGAGAGCAGGACCACGTCGACGGGGCCGACATCGGCGGGCGTAGCGGTGGAGGGCGCGGTCTTGGTCAGGGTCGGGCCGCCGGGCGCGGGGTAGTCGCCGGGGCCGTCGAAGGTCGGGTCGGTCAGGAAGCGCAGGCCGCCGTACTCGAACAGGGCGGTCGGACCGCCGAACGTGCGGACCGGGAACTGGTTGGCGCTGAGCTGGGACATGACATCTCCGCTTCTCACGAAAAAAATCTGCGGTTAACGTGATGCCAGGCTAGGCAGGTGTCACGGAAAAACGCAAGCGCTACCATGAGAGGCATGGACGACACCCTGGCCACCGACGTGGCACCGACCGCTCTGCCCCCGGCCCCGGGTGCCGATCGGTACCGCTCCCTGGACTTCGCCGACACCGCCGCCACCCTGCCCACCGGCCAGAGCTACGACCTGCTCGCCGCCCCGGAATCCGCCATGCGCTGGCTCGCCGCTCACAACCTGACCACCCCGGACGTGCAGCTGTACGAGTTCTGCGCCCAGCGGATGCGCACCCTGCGCGGACACATCCGCGCCCTATTCACCGCGCGCGTGGACGGTGCACCTCCGCCCGAGGAATCCCTGCACGCGGTGAACGAGGCCCTCACGGCCGTACCCACCGCCCCCCTCCTCGCCTGGGACGGGGCCCAGGGGCTGCGCCGCGTTCAGGCGCACCCCACCGACCAGGCCGTCAACCACGCACTGGCGACCCTCGCCGCCGACGCCGCCGACCTGCTCACCAGTCCCGACGCCGGCATCCTCGCCGCCTGCGGCTCCGCCCCCTGCGACCGGTTCCTCCTGCGCACCCACGGCCGACGCCACTGGTGCTCCACACGCTGCGGCGACCGCGCCCGCGCCGCCCGCGCCTACGCCCGCCGCAGCGGCACCGTGGACTGACGCACCACCCCAGGACCCTCCTGTGGACCGCCCGGCGGCCACGCAAAAAACACCTCCCTCCAGCAGACTGCTTCCGGCGGCTGACCGACAGCCGGACACTCGATCACTGAAGATCACTACTTCGACTCCACCGCCGCACAGGCGGCGTGTACGTCGAGCAGATCCAGCCCGACCTGATCCCGGAGCACCTCTTCGCTCGCCGAGGTGGGGCAGGGCGGAGTGTTCCGATGCTCCTCGACGCCCAACCCGTGCACAAGGTGGTTAAGGTCCAGTAGTCGCAGACGAGTTCCCGCGACCTGACGTCCAGGAATCTTAGAATCCGCGCGCCTTTGGCCTGTGGTCGCGTAAAGAAGCCAGCCCTACTACCGGGTCTGGGGTGAACTCATCAATCGGGCGGCCTCGGCCGAGCTTCAGCGAGAAGCCGGACGGTGATCACGCCGCCCGCAAGAGCGGTCCCACACCGGTCAGCTCGAAGACACGCTCTGCACACAGCGACAGTCCCTCACAGACCAGGACGACCCGGTTTCGCCGCGCGATTTCGCGCGCGGCGAGAAGGGCGTTCACGCAGGAACAGTCACAGAAGGACACGCCACTGAGGTCCACCAGAACGCGACCGGCTCCGCTGGTCACAGCACTCTCAAGGGCCTCACCCAACTGGGGCGAGGTGCCATGGTCCACCTCGCCCGCCACCACGACCACCAAGGCCCCGCGAAACCCCAACGCGCTCGACACGCGAAAGCGTCCGCCAGCCTCGTCTGCCCGGGCACCGTCCACGGGACCAGCCTCTTAGACGCCGTTTCCTTTGAAGGCGAGGGTCGTTGTGCTGGGCATGGCGAGTCTTGCTGAGCGGTTGGTGCCGGATGAGTTGTGGGAGTTGTTCCGGCGGGTGGTGCCTGAGACGGTGGTGGTACGTCCGCAAGGGGGTGGTCGTCGGCGGTCAGGGGACCGTGAGTGTCTGGCCGCGATCGTGTTCGTGGCGACATCGGGCTGCACGTGGCGGCAGGTTCCGCCCGTGTTCGGGCCGGCCTGGCCGACCGTCTACCGGCGCTTTGCCCGCTGGAGTGCGGACCGCGTCTGGGCCCGTCTCCACCGGGTGATCCTGGACGAACTCGGCGCCCAGGGAGGCCTGGACTGGTCACGCTTCGCCATCGACTCGGTCAGTGTCCGGGCCCTCAAAGGGGGATCCTGACGGGACCGAATCCGACCGACCGTGGCAAGAACGGATCGAAGATCCACCTCGTCACCGACCGGTGCGGTCTTCCGGTCGCGGTCGCCATCTCCGCTGCCAACACCCATGACAGTCTCGCGCTGAAGCCGCTCGTCGCCTCCATACCCCCGATCCGCAGTCGCCGCGGACCGCGCCGCAGACGCCCGGACAAGCTCCACGGCGACAAGGGCTACGACTATCCCCACCTGCGGCGATGGCTCCGCGAGCGCGGAATCACGCCTCGTATCGCCCGGCGCGGTGTGGAGAACGCGCAACGTCTGGGACGTCACCGATGGGTCGTCGAGCGAACCATGTCCTGGCTTTCCGGCTGCCGCCGGCTCCACCGCCGTTACGAACGCAAGCCCGAACACTTCCTCGCCTTCACCGCCATCGCTACCAGCCTCATCAACTACCGACGACTCACCAAGTGAAACGCCGTCTTAATCGTCGGGCTCGGCTCGGGGAAGCGCCGCGAGACCCACCCACGCACACCCTGCTCCCCGTTCCCGTCTCATTCGCCGCCGACCGGAACCGTGCCCGGGTTCAGCGGATCTTGACGCAGAGGGATGGCACGCGGTCGGCGCTGGCAGGTGATCCTCTGGCGATCAACGAAGCCCGATCGTCGGTTAGGTCCCGGACGAGTCTCCGGGCCGCCCCCCAGACAGACCGGGGATACAAACCATTCCCTTCAGAGCTGGAACCCCCGGAAGCCGACCGCGTGTTGGAGACCGTAGCCGCAGCCACTGACAGCTGTCGAACCTTTAGACATGGTTTGTGATGGCGTGATCGCTCGTTGAGCCGTGCGTGACGGATCTGGTGGAGCGGTTGGTGCTGGACGAGTTGTGGACGCTGTTCCGGCTGGTGGTCCCGCCGACGGAGGTCATACGCCCGCAGGGCGGCGGGCCGCCGACGGGGCCGGGGACCGCGAAGGCCTGGCGGCGATCATCTTCGTGGCCACCTCGGGCTGCACCTGGCGGCAGCTGCCGCCGGTGTTCGGGCCGGCCTGGCCCACCGTCTACCGGCGCTTTGCCCAGTGGAGCCGGGACCGAGTCTGGGCCAGGCTCCACCGCATCGTCCTGGACGAACTCGGCAGGCGGGGTGAGCTGGACTGGTCGCGGTGCGCGATCGACTCAGTCAGTGTCCGGGCTGCCAAAGGGGGCGCCACTGACGGGACCGAATCCGACTGACCGTGGCAAGTTGGGATCGAAGATCCACCTCATCACGGACCGGAACGGCCTGCCGGTGTCGCTGGGTATCTCCGGCGCCAACATGCACGACAGCCTCGGCCTGAGGCCGCTCGTGCGCGGGATCCCGCCCATCCGCTCCCGCCGCGGAAGCCCCGACAAGCTCCACGCCGACAAGGGCTACGACGACGACCACCTGCGGAAATGGCTCCGCCAGAGGGGCATCCGCCACCGCATCGCCCGCAAGGGCATCGAGTCGTCCAAGCGGCTCGGCCGTCACCGCTGGGTGGTCGAGAGGACCGTGTCCTGGCTGGCCGGCTGCCGGCGCCTGCACCGCCGCTACGAGGGGACGTCGGAACACTTCCTCGCCTTCGTCGGCATCGCCGCAACCCTCATCGGCTACCGAAGGCTCATCAGCTGGGGTGCCGACTATCCGACGAGCCGTTCTGCCGCTTGGCGGTACTGCTTCGACTGAACTTCCGCCAGTTCCCACAGAGCAGGCAGGCCGTTCTTCCGGAGCCGGCCTTCCGCATCCTGCTGGCAGGCCAGCTCGAAGCGGACGAGGCTGTCGAAGGTGCCGATACGGATGGCGGACGGCCAAGCTGCCACCGCCTCCGACGCCAGGTCCAGCCCCTGCGCTGCCACGATGTCCTGCTGCTTTGGCTTTGTCAGCACCATTACGGCGAACACCACAGAGGTCCAGCCTCTGACGAAGTCATGCCCCGCGAACTCTGCCGGGTACCTGGCGTCCAGCGACCAGCTCTCGGCGAAGGCAGAGCTGAGCAGGTCGTCGTCGAGTTCGCGGCCGTCAAGAAACGCCACGATGTTCGTCACTCCCGCCATGATCAGGCTGTAGCGGTCGAACAGGGCCGGCTCGCTCCGCCAACACCTGCATAGCTCCGCCCAGCCGGATGGCCGCCGCGCAACACAGCGCCTCCCCAACGGCGTCAAACCTCTCGTCCACGATCCCCCAGCCCCTGGCCCAGCCCCAATGGAGGGCAACAACCAGGCACGATAACCGCAAGGGCACCAAAGGAAACGACGTCTTAACCTCCTGCACCAACTGCGGCATGCTGTCGTACGTGGACCTCAAGAAACTCACCCCACGGGGAGGAAGGTGCCCCGTCTGCCACGGCGTCTGCTTACCGAGCAGCATGTCCACCCCGACCAGCTAGTTTTCGGTCGTCACCTGAAAACAGGCCTAGAATGCCCGTTCATCGCAAGACCCGTGGCCGGTTACCTGCTGGAGGCTATCGCCGCAACACCCCGCTGGGAGCGCGGCGTCTTCTCCCCCACCCGGCGCGGTTCGATGGTGCGGGGGTCGACGGCTTCTCCGGGTGCGCCTTGCTGGTAGACGCCGTCGGGGTCGCTGTCGCGGTCGTGCGGCAGGAGGAAGAAGACGCGACGCAGTTGCAGGCCGCTGTCGGGGTCGGCTTCGGCGTCGGGGGTGAGTTCGGTGTAGCCGACCATGCGTCGTCCGTCGCGGGCGTAGCGGGGCTTGCCGCGGCGGCGGGTGGTTTTGTCCAGGGCCTGGCGGACGTAGTCGAGGCGGTCGGTGTCCTCGAGCCAGACGACATTGTCCTCGTGGGCCAGTTCGCTGTCGGTCATCGCACGGTCCTCCCACCGAGGGTGCAATGGTCCAAGGGCGCGGAGCCTCTCTGCGGGGAAACCAGCCGGAAGTCGTTTGTCAGAGGTGGGTGCCAAGATCACAGCATGGGAGTTATCTATGGATACTTTGCTGCTGCCGACGATGACGAGGCGGTGCGCGCCGTGGTCCGCGAAGACGGCGAACCAACCGCGACGGGTTATGACGGGTTCGACGTCAACGGGATGGGTCCGACCACCGACCTGCTGCCGGCGGAAGCGGCTCTCACCGGACGGTCGGCCGAGAGTGTCCAGGCCGACCCGCGGCATGGCCATCTACTCGCGAGTATCGACGAGGGCGAGCTCCTGTGCCTGACGCTGACCGATTCCCTGCGTGATGCACTCGCCGATGCCGATCCGTCCTTGCTGAAAGAGGTTGCCCGCGAGTGGGTCACCTCGGATGTGTTCTGGACGCCCCCGGATCCAGAGAGGCTGGCCGAATTCCTCACACAAACGGCCGTCTTGGCCAGCCGGGCGGTGGCGCGGGGACAGCGTCTCTACTGCTGGATCTCCGCCTGACGAGCATGTGTGGGGCATGAGGTCCGTCTTCCTGTTCAGGCCGCGATGGCTTTATCAGTGAGTTCTGGTACCGGTGGTCGATCGTGTCCGCGGACACCGAATCCGGCCCAAGGCGAGCCGCTGACCTGCGTCGGCTGGATTGAGGGGCAAGGTCGCCGTCCAGCAGGGATCCGGCCTAGGGTCGCTGACCTGCGACGACAAGACTGGTTGGCAAGGAACGGCGCTCGGGCTGAGCTCAGTGACAGCGGACAGATCGGCGGCGTCGCCCGGCGTCGGCGGAAAGTGATATCGCTGAGTTTGACACCGCTTGAGTGCTTGCGGTGGGACCATCGGGTGCTCTGCGTGATGAGGGGGCGCCGATGCCACCGAAGTCCAAGGGCGATCTGTACGCGGCGATCCGCCGCGATCGTCGACCGGCTCACCTTCGGCGGCAACCGCATCGAGACCCGGCCCCGACTCCTACCACCTGGCCCTCACCCAGGCCCGCGCAGCAGCACAGAACGCCGCCGGCTGACCTCACCCGGCCGGCGCAGGGCCATGCCCGTCGTGCCCCGCACGCAAGGGTCCGGACCGCCCCCCCTATTGCGGCGCGATGGCTTTGAGCCAGTCCTCGACGGCGACGACATCTGCCCACTGCGGGAACAGCTTTTCGGTGAGCATCGTGTGCACCTCGGGGTCGGTGTCGAGGCAGGCATCCGCCAGGACGGTGAGGCCGAAGTCCAGGTCGATGGCGTGCCACAGAGTGGACAGCACTACAGCGCTGGTGGCGATGCCGGTGAGAACAAGACTGTCGATATCGCGAGCCCTGAGTACCAAGTCAAGGTCGCTGCCCGAGAACGCGCTCCCCCGCCTCTTGGTAACCACCACGTCGCCCTGCTGGGGCGCGACGTCGTCATGGATCTCGGTGCCAGGGGCCCCCTCGGTGAACAGGCCAGCCCGCACAACGTTTGTCATCACCCTGTTACGAGGACTGACTTCCGGATCGCCCGGCCGTAACCCCATCACCACGTAGATCACGGGAATGCCAGCAGCCCGGGCACCGTCGATCGCGCTGCGCAAGCGCGGCAGATATCCGGAACCGTCGTCGGCGATGGCCACCACGTCCCGTTGGACGTCCATCACCAAAAGTGCGCTGCTCGCCATGCTTGCCATCCCTTCTCCGTTGGGAAACAAGAGCAAGTCTGGTCGATCAACCGAGCCACAGTGAAGGTTTCGGAGACCCTCAGCAGCGTCGCACCCCAGTGCGCCCATGACCGGTGTCGGTTCTCATCGACAGTCTCTTGCGCTGTGATCACCAAGTGCTGTCCAAACTCGCTGATAAGCGGTGTCGCCCGTCAGTTACCAAGCCACGTCCAGGTGCTCCAGCTCACATCCCGCATCCCGCATGGCTGCTCAACCTCGGAGGCGGGGGTGTCGTGGCGCACCGCCCTCGTGAAGACAGCCCGGCCTGTCGGCCGCAGGACACGGTGCAGCTCGCGAAGCGCTGCAAGGCGGCCCGGGGCGAAGGAGAGGACGCGCTGACCTTCTCAACCCGCCCAGCCAGAGCCGCTACCTGCTGCGCGAAGTCGCCGCCCGGCGGCGCCAGCACTTCGCGCATCACCGTGCTCCACTCAAGCCGCGGCCCGGGCGCGGGCACAGGCCGGGGTTGCGGGGCCGCGGTGAAAACCTCTTCCTGGCAGGGGGCGTCGCGGGTTCCGGCGATGCAGGTCGGTCGGGATTGCATCGCTTCGGTGAGGGCCCGGGACAGGGCGATGGGCGGGGTGGGGTGGCAGCCGGAGCGGGGAAGCAGAGCGGGAATTCCTCGCTCCATACGAGAGCCAGGCACACCGGCAGGCCGTAGGCGTTTTCGACTGCGCTGATCTCCACTTCCATGCCCACTTGGTACAGGGAATCGAGAAGCTGTCGGCAGTAGCGGTCCTGGACGGTGGCCGGGTGGATGGGGAGGCGGCTGGCTCCGTGGCATGGGGTCGTCGTCGGCGAGTACGTCGCGTTCGATCACCTCCAGCACGGCGTGCAGGACCGCCTCGGTGCGGGTGTTGCCGCAGGCGAGTCCCGTACTGGTGGTGTGCCACAGGTCCGGCTCCCACAAGCGGCGTGCCGCACCGCGGCAGATCAGGCCAGCCCCCGCAGGAGAGTTGGCCTTCTGGTCAGGACACCGGTGCACGTCACCCAGTCGACCTCCACCGCCGCCAGGTCCGGATGGCTTCTGGCGCACGGAAGGGTCGTTCAGGGGGTAAGACACGTCGAGATCGGAGGCCGCGGCATTGAGGGCGATGCGCGGTGGGTGGTCCCCCGCGCACGCGAAGGTGGGTCCCCACGCCCGCCCGCGGGACGATCCCCTTCCGGTGCTCCCCGCGCGCGCGGGGACCACTCTTCCTGAGCTGCATCGTTAGGGTTCTTACGACCGCGTCGGCCAGATCAGCGCTTGGGCGACGATGACGTTCTCACCGTTGAAGGTGACGGCGGGGCCTTCGTACAGTTCGTAGCCAAGACTAATCGCCTCGCTCACCCGGTGGCAGAACGTGGCGTCGTCCGGTCCGGTCAAGACTCGGTAGACGGGCAACCCGTCCGGTGGTGTGTTCATGAGCGAAGGATCTCAGGCAAGCTCCAAACGCCCATGAGCACCCCCAGCTCAATCGCTCCCAGGGTCGTAAATATATACACACCGACAAGTACGCCTACGTCTCAGCAAAACTTGGACCGGATCACCCCGCCTGCGCATGGACCACTGACTCGCGGCCGGCGCCGAGCTCGTCCCGAGCGGTTCACCCCCCCCCTGCGCGGGGAGCACTCTTCCTGAGCTGCATCGTTGAGGACACTTTGCAACTTCTTGACCCATCCTGGAGGGCACCAGCAGAACCTCCTCACGGCCTGTCGGGCCGATCCTCGACTTCCGCATTTTAGACCTCACTTACCTGCCGTGGCGTCTGATCTGAGGCAGGGGTAAGACACGGGTCGCCGCGCCAGCGCCCGCTGAAGTGAGAGCGGCCCTACGCTGCCAGGGTGCCGCCAGCGCAGCCCTTCACTTGGGGCAGTGTGATGAGATGAAGTTCCTCCCCTCGTGAGTGAAGTAGGTTCGCTACCGGTCGACTTGTATCCCGGAGGCCCGGTAGGAAGATCGCGACGCGGGCCTTGACATCCACCCCGCCGAACACACCGCCCACACCAACTCCTCTCCACCTGCCGCAACCCCGACATCAGGCGCCGTGGCTGGATCCGCCAGCAGCAACTCCAGACGGAGCGCGTTGGCCTGCTCGTGGTCCCAGGTCGCCTCCGAAAGGAGGAACTGCAGCCGCTACACCGCCGCATGCTGGGCACCCACCACCGGCTCGGCCCCGGCCAGGCAGGTCAAGGGGTTGTTCCGGTCCCGCGGCAGCAGCAGCCCGGCGAGCTACTCACGGCACGCCGCCGGGCCAGCATCCCGAACAGCCCATCGAAACGGGCGGCATAGCCTTCCAACGGACCGGGCACGGGCGGGCCCGGCAACCGCGTCATCTCAAGCTTCACGTAGGCGAGGTGAGACTCTCACTTCCGGCGTACTACCGCCACGACCCGCCGTCAACAAACCACCGCTAGGGGGCGCGGGTGGCGAGCGTCTCCACACTGTCGGTGAAGGCAGTGGCGAGCTGCGGCAGGTGGGCACGTAGGCTGTCATGGGCGGTCAGAGCAACCGTGTGTGCGTCCGCGTAGGTGGTGAATACTGCGAGCAGCGGCATCCGGGGCGGTAGGCAGGAGAAGAGAGCGGACTCCTCCACCTGGCAAGGTCCCAGCCGCAGTGGCGCCTCGCATAGACGGACGTTGGCGCACGAAGTTGCTCGCATCCACGGGTTGGCGAAGGTCAGTTCACTCAAGGCATCTACTGACACGGGCCCCAGTCGGCACAAGGAGGTCATGAGCTGTGCGGCGCCGACCGCGGTACGCCGCTGCTTGTGGTGAGCCATGGCCTGCTGTACCAGGCGCAGTCTTTCCACGGGGTCCTCGACGTCCAAGGGGAGGCGCACCCGCACCGGGAAGGCGAGGTTACCCAGGTGATGCTCGGCGGCCCGGGCGGGGCGCATGCTGACCGGAACAGCGGCGTAGACACCAGACGGCCGGGGGCGGTCCCCGAGCACCTCGGGCATCGTGCTCAGGGCGCCGGTGAACGCGGCGAGGACCACGTCGTTGACCGTGACAGCCAAGTGAGGGAGTACTCTGCGGGCGGCGGCTACAGCCTGGCCTGACACCGTGCCCCGTGCGGCGACGCGCAGGGTTCCGGCCGGGAGGGTGCGGTGGTGGCGGGGGGCAGGGCGGGCGATGTTCCGCAGGATCTCCGCGACCGTCCGTGCGCCGGTTGGCGGGCGGTAGAGGGGAAAGGGCACGGCTGCGCCCGGCGTGGAATCGGGAGAGAGAGCGGCGGGGCCGTGGCACAGCAACCGTACGAGCACGGCCAGGGATTGGCCGTCGAGCAGGGCGTGGTGGGCGCTGAGCGTCACAGCCTGCTGCCGTGTCGCGGATTCCGTGAGCAGCCGCACCTCCCACAGGGGCCCTCCGGGATGAAGAGGCAGGGTTCGGCTGAGCAGCCGGGAGATGGCGTCGTCAAGATGGTCGCCGGGGGCTAGTAGTTCGTGGACCACTGGCTGGGGAGGGGTGTGTCCGTCGGGGGCCAACCAGCGGTAGGGCCGGTGTGGCTGCCCCTGGTTGTCGGCGTGGGGGCGTAGCCACAGACGGGGGACCGTGCGCCAAGCCTGTTCCACCCGGTGCGCCAGTGTGGGCAGGGGTAGTGGGGGGCCGGACAGGCGCAGAAATGCGACCACGGTCATGGGGGTGTGCCGCTGCTGCAGGGAAGCCATGAGGCAGTCCACTGTTGCCATTCGGGCGGTGGGGGCCACGGCGTTTTGCTCCTTCAATGACGGCACCCCGCGCGCGGGGGCGGCGGACGGCCGCCGGTGGCCGCCTCAGGGCGGTGGACAGTGGCGGTGTCGCCGTTGGCGCAGTGGCCACGCGCAAGGCTGAGTTGATGCGGGTTCGGGAGTGAGGCACGGTGACGCACGCGCGCCCTGCCTGCAAGCCCCCAGGAGGGTATGCGGAATGACCCATCGCGGGTGTGGGGCGGTGGGCGGTTGGTCTACGAGCGGGATATGCGCTCTGCCGACGCCGTCGTGAACGGCGTGGTGTGCACGGTCCTCGATGAGGGGGGCTGCGAAGCGGTCGCGACAGGTGGCGTTGGCCGGATACGCGGCTGCGATGCCCACACTCGCCGGCTCGGGCATCGCAGGGCCGCGGCGACCTCATCGAAGTCGGCGGCAGTGCGGGTCACCAGCGTCGGGTCATAGCTCGTAGCCGCTGTCGGCCAGGCGGACGGCGAAGGCCCGGCCCATGCCAAAGGTGACTCTGGTGATGAAGGCGGTGGGCACAGTGGGGGCTCACACTGGCTGGAGGAAGCCGTCAGACGTGGATGGCTCCGTGGTGTCGACCAGCCCCTGGAAAGGGCGGACGATAGACCTGACTTCCACAACTCCACGGCCATTTCCCCGTGGTGAGGCAGGGGCCACGGCACGTACACCCTCCCATCGGTCGGGCCATGGGCTGCGGCCGAGCGGACGAACTCGGTGGTGCGGTCGCCCTCCACGGTGAACAAGTTCATTTCCGCCACTGCCCTGGGGCACTGCCAAGGCTGATGACATCTTGACGGCACCGAGGTGGGCGATAGCGGTGCGTTCGGCGACTACCACCTGCGCGTGGGGCAAGGTGCTGGGTCACGGCGGCGGTCGACCACGGCATGGCCTTGGTTTTCGAAGAAGGCCACCAGGCGCTCCCCGGCACCGGCGCCGCGGGCTGCCCGTGTGGGGCTCCCCGACGGTCAGCACCGTACACGGCCACCACCGCCAGCACGACGTCAAGCAGACACCGCCCGTTGGGCCGCTGAGACGGCAAGATGCTCATGGCTGACCTTCTCTGTAGCGGCGTCCGATTGCCTCACAGTGGGCGCGCCTGGGCCAGCGCACGGAAGGCATCCAGGGACGACAGCGACGCCTCAGCTCCGATGCCGAGCAAATCGCTCGGCGGCAACGGGGTACAACGCGGACACTATCGGCTCGCGCGCGATGAGGTGACGTGCCGTCACCCGTACTGGTGAACCTCATCGACACGGCTCAGACCCCCAACCGCCTCTCCCCCCAGAGGGGCTTGTCGGCAGAGCCTTGTCAGTCCAGTGCTCGGCCTTTCGCGGCGCGGATGCCTATTGGAGTTTCTCTATGATCCACACTGGCCGACCGGTAATCCCCCTGCCGGGCTCCCGTTTCTCAAAGCCCACCATGGAGTTCCTCAACGACCGTGGCATCACCGACCTCACCCGGCGCGCCCCAGATCCGGCTCGGTTACCAGGCGACCGCCCCGACACCCCCACGGGCCAGCCACTGACCCGCCCCGCCGCGAGGAGCCATCTCACATGCGCCAAGACCCCCCGCTCCCCCGCGGCCTGCTCGCCGCACCGCTGGCCGCCTTGGCGCGCTGGGCAGCCCGGCGTCGCCGCGGCATCCTGACCGCCGCCCTCCTCTTCACCCTTACCGGCGGACTGCTCTCCTCCGGCGTGGCTGGCCACCTAGCCGACGGCGGATGGCTCGCACCCCAATCCTCCTCCGCACTCGCCCGCGCTGTGCTCAACCGCTCCGACCACGGCGGTCTCCCGCCCGTCCTGCTTCAGGCCACCGGCCCCGGCACCGTGGACAGCGCTCCGAACCGAGCGGCCGCCATTCGGCTCGTGGAGCGCCTGCGCCGCATCCCGGGCGTGCGCGGAGCCGACTCGTACTGGACCGGGCCCGTCGGCCCGGCCGATACACCGGCGCTCCCACCGCCGCCCCCAGACCCGCTGCTGCGCTCCACCGACCAGCGCACGGCCCTGATTGCCCTGTGGCTCAGCGGGAATGAGCACGCCCAACGCGTCGCTGCCGAAACGGCGGTGGCTACCGCCTCCCGCTACCGCGGCCCGCTGCGTATCCAGGCAACCGGCGAAGCGGTGATCACACGCGCCGTGGAGCGCGCCAGCGAACGCGCCATACTGCGCATGGAAGTGCTGGCCCTGCCCGCCACCCTTGTGCTGCTCATCCTTGTCTTCGGCAGCATCCTCGCCGCCTGCCTCCCCCTCGCCGTCGGGGCCGTAGCCATCATCGGCACCGCAGTCATCCTGCGCGGTATCGCCGCCTTCACCCCGGTGAGCACCTTCACCCTCAGCCTCACCACCGCTGTCGGCTTGGCCCTGGCGGTGGACTACAGCCTGTTCATCGTCGCCCGCTACCGCGAAGAAACGGCTGCCGGGCTACCCCACCTGCAGGCCTTGGAATACGCCACCGCTGCCGCCGGGCGTGTCATCGCGGTCTCCGCCGGCACCGTCGCCGTCTCCCTGCTGGGCCTGCTGCTTTTCCCGCTCTACTTCCTGCGTTCCATCGCGCTCGCGGGCATCAGCGTCGCCCTGCTCGCTGCCGTCGCCTCCCTGCTGGTCATCCCGGCCGCCCTTGCCTGCCTTGGGGAACGTCTCGCCTCCCGCGACCGCCTCGCCCGCTGGCGTACCGACCCGCGAGGCGCCGGCCGCTGGTACCGCCTAGCCACTGTGGTGATGCGCCGCCCCTTGAGTGTTCTTGTCCTCACCGGCGCTCTCCTGCTTCTGATGGCTCTGCCCTTTCGTCACGTCGCTTTCGGTTCCCACGACGAACGCGCCCTACCCCGCGACGCTCCAACGGTCGAAGCCGCACAGGACCTGCGTGCGCGCTTCCCCCACATGCGTACCGAGATCGACGTCGTATTGCCGGGGTGGCAGCCCGCCGACCGCACACGCACCGACCAGCTCGACGCCTACGCCCGCCGCCTCTCCGCGCTCCCTGGCGTGCAAGGGCTGCGGACCGCCACCGGCATCTACCTCGCCGGTTCGCCCATTGGCAGCCCTTGCACCGCCCCAGCGAAAGTGCGGGCGGCGGATGCCTGCGACCGCGCACACCGGTTTGCCGGCCCGGGTGGCACGTGGATCGCTATCAGCGCCACCGCACCGCCTTACACACCCCCGGCTGCCGCCCTCGTCCACCGCCTCCAAGACCAGCCAGCCCCCACCCGGGCCGTCATCGGCGGGGCCACCGCCGAATTTCTCGACTCACAAGCCCTCATCGCACGAAGACTCCCCGGTGCCCTTGCCGTCGTCGCGGCAGCCACGCTGGCCCTCCTTTTCGCATTCACCCGCAGCCTCTTCCTCCCCCTCAAGGCCCTCCTGCTCAACCTCCTCAGCCTGATGGCCACCTTCGGAGCGATCGTCTTCGTTTTCCAAGAAGGGCACCTGCGATGGCTGGTGGGCGACTTTCAGCCCACCGGCACCACCAACCTCATGGTGCCGCCGATCGCCTTCTTCCTGGCCTTCGGGCTGTCCATGGATTACGAAGTCCTCCTGCTGGCCCGCATCGGCGAGGCCCACCGCCGTGCTCGTGACACAGTCCGTGCCACCGCCGAAGGGCTCCAGGCCGCCGCGCCGCTGTTCACAGCCTCCGCCGCCCTGGTGCTCATCGTGCTTCTGGCACTGGCGGCCAGCCCGGTAGCCAACCTGAAGTGCATCGCCGTCACCGTCGCCCTCTCGGTGTGCCTGGACGCCATTGTGATCCGGCCGCTCCTGGTGCCCGCAGTCATGCAACTGGCCGGAGCGGCTAACTGGTGGCTTCCCCGACCTCTGCAGTGGCTCTGGCCCGAGACCCCGCATTCCACCCGTCGTCATGACGCCAGCCTCGAACCGGCAACCCAGAAGGGAACCCCGGCATGACCCCTCCCGCACCCCGCCCGCCATACGGCCACCTCGAAGAGCCCCAGCCCGCTTCCCAACCGTGAAAACCTCGCCGAGCGCCTGCTCACCGCCTGACCCAGGCACTCCTTCGACCCCGACGAGGCCTCGCCTGGAACCAGCCCCCTGGAACCGTTCCGGTGGTTCCGGCCGCCGGAGTTGGTCTCCTCTACGACACTCCTCTGGGGCAGCGGATGCCGCTCGAGCTGAGCATCGAACTGTCCCGGCACGCCTTGGAGCAGCTCAGGAGCACGGCGCGGACGCGGCGGCGTGGCGGCGCCTGAGGCGTAAAAACGAACAGCCCCTGACCGACGCACTCGACAAAGACCGAGGTCGTCCTCGGCACCCCCATCCCGTGAAAGGGCTCCATGCCTCTCTACGACCTCGCCGGACACACCGTCGTCATCACGGGTTCCACTGGCGGACTCGGCTCAGCCCTCGCAACCGCCCTACGCCGTAAAGGCGCCCACCTCGCCCTCCTCGACCTCGACGCGACCACCCTCGCCACCCAGGTCGACACACTCGGCGGCCCGGCGGTGGCCTGGGCCGCCCACGCCGACGTACGCGACCTCGACAGCGTCCGCTCGGCCGTCGACGGCGCCGCCGAATACTTCGGCCGCATCGACGTCGTCGTCGCCAATGCGGGTGTGAGTGCTATCGCCCCGACCTCCGTTCTCGACCCCAATGCCTTCGAACGCATTGTGGATGTCAACCTGAATGGAGTCTGGCGCACGTTCAAAACCGCCCTGCCCCACGTCGAGCAGCAGCGCGGGTATCTGCTTGGCATCTCCTCGATAGCTGCCTTCGTACACTCCCCGCTCCAAGGCCCCTACACCGCTACCAAGGCCGGAGTCTGGGCGCTGTGCAACAGCCTCCGCATGGAGGTACGACATCTGGGCATCGGCGTCGGCACGGCCCACCACACCTTTTTCAAGACCCCCATGATGGACGCAATCCACACAGACCCTGCCGGTAGCCTTCTGTGGGGCGGAAACGAACGCGGGTTGTGGCGCATGACGACGATCGACAAGGCAGTACGCAGCATCGTCTCCGGCATCGAACGCCGCGCGCAAACCATCACCACATGCCGGACCCATGCGCTGGTGGCAAGGGCTCCTGGCCTCTTCCGTCCGTTCGTCGACCGCTTCGGGTTCACGGCCGCCACCGTCACCCAGGCAAGTGCGGTTGCCTCCTCGGCCGACTGCCCCCGGCCCGCTCCCGCCCGGCGCCCATGACCTCGGCTAGGATTCGTGCGCCTCACCACAGGAGGCCCTTACTGGCTCTACAAAAAGGGCTGAGCGGGCAGGCCGGGCTTCCATAGCTCGACGGCCATCTCCCCGTGGTACAGCAGGGGCCAGCGCACGTAGGTCCGCGGGGCAGCTCCAACTCGGTGGTGACTGCCTCGCACACCGTCAGGCCCTGCCCGTCGCGCTCGTCGGCGGCAGGTAGAACCGGGCACGAAGGCGGCCGGGGCACCGTCTCGACCGCCTGGCGCCAGCCGGGATCGGCAAGGACGCCGTCGTCGGCGAGGGCCTTGGCCAGCGCCTCACGCAGCCGGGCGGCGTCGGTCTCCAGGTCGGCGGGCATCATCGGGCTCCGCCGCCTTCCGTGCTCAGGATGTCGGCGAACGCCGTCGTGATGTCGCCGGCGTCGGGCAGCCAGCCCCACTGGCCGTGGGGGTTGCACTCGACGAACACCCAGTCCTCCGCCTCGTCGCCGTCGCCAGTAAGGGCGAAGTCGAAGCAGCCGAAGACCAGGCCGAACGCGCTCAAGTAGCTGTGCAGCGCCGCAACCGGGGCCGGGACGCCGATGGGGGCGTGCAGGAGCTCGTCCCAGTCGCCGCGGCGCCAGTACCGAGACGGGGGTCGTTGCCCGCTCCCTGGCCGGGACGGATCACGCACCAGGCGGCGTGACCTCACCAGGGAGGGGGAGATACGGCGAGCACGGTCGATGACGCGCACCCGGACGGGTGGCACAGTCCGTAGGGGCGGTAGATCCGGTCGTGGGAGGGTAGGTGGTCGCGGCTGTCGACGTACACGAGCCGCCTGCACAGCAGGGCGGGGCAGCGCAGGGTGATCAGGCGGCCGGACCAGGCATCACGGGCCACCTGATGACCCGGCCCCAGATCGTCGGCGCTCGCCGTGATCACGATGCACAGGGCCATGCCGTCGCCGCCGGCACCCGGGTGCCGGTGTGCCGCAACACGCCTCGGCCCGCCCGTGCCCGGCCTCACATTCCGCTTCCTGGCGGCTTGCTCCAAGCGGTCCGCAATCACGCTCATGACCAGGCGAATCACTCGAAGAAGTTCTCGCAGGAGCGGACAGCCGACTTCCCGCGAGGCTCAACGCGACTGATCGTCTTGGTGTTGGCGGTCAGCAACTCCACCAAGAGATCACCTGGGCCCTCGGGCCTGGACTCGATCCTCCCATCACCACGGCGAGACCGTCTGCGAGGCGCCCAGAACTTCACAAGCCGCCCTCAGGGTCGGGGTGCCGTGTTGACGTACGTCTTGGTGACGTCGGTGATGAAGTCGCGGCTGCTGTCGGGGCTGAGGGCCTGGGCCTGGAGGTGGTCGTGCAGCATGCTGTAGTGCCGCACGTCGGATGGCTTCTCCAGATAAAGGTCGCTGGTGAACCGCTCCAGATGCACCACCGTGGCCGCGGAGCTGTCGGCGAACTTCAGGATGGAGAACTGTCCTGTCATGCCCGGATGGGCGCCCGACGTGTAGGGGAGGACCTGCACCGTGATGTGCGGCTCGGTGCCAAGTGCGTTCAGGTGCTCCAGCTGTTCACGCATGACGTCCGGGCTGCCGACGACACGGCACAGTGCCGATTCGTCCAGGACCGCCCACAGTCGCAGCGGCCGGGCCGGGTCGTAGATCCGGTGCTGCCGGCGCAGCCGCACCTTCAGACGTGTGCCGGCCTCTTCGACACTGAGCAGAGGGATCGTTTCCGCGATGACCGCGTCTGCGTAGGCCGGGGTCTGCAGCAGAGCGGGGATCATCATCGATTCGTAGGTGTGGAGGCAGACGGCGTCCGTCTCCAGGGCCACGTAGACGCTCTGCGGGATGTCGCCGTAAGCGTGCCACCAGCCCTGTTGCCCGGATTCCTTGGCCAACTGCATCAGTGAGTCGATGATCTGCGGGTCTGTCTCCCCGTAGACCGCGCACAGATCGCGGACATCACGGGGGCTGATGGCGCGGCGGCCGTTCTCCAGGTGACTGATCTTGGGCTGGGAGACCATAAGGCGCTCGGCCACTTCGGTGGTCTTCAGCCCACTGGCCAGGCGTAGCCGGCGCAGCTCGGCTCCCAGACGGCGTCTTCTGGCGGTGGGGTTGCTGTTCGCCGCCACGAGCGGTGTACCTCCGGCTCCAAGTCATGCTGATGGCTCGCAGACTGCCATGGACATGGGCTGTTGATCAGGCGCCTTGCCGCCGTGTTCGCGGCTGCCAAAATGGACTGTGACCTTGTCATTTGCCTCACGGCAGGGACCACTGGGCGTTCTACGGGGAGAGAGCGAAGGCAGGACTGAGCAGGCGGTCGCATCAGACGACCCGCCGGATGTCCGCCGGGGTCGTCGGCCAGCACGATGGCGCCCCTGATGCGCTTGCCCACCGGCTTGCGGCGGATCTCGAAGCTGTGGCACACGCCGATCACGATCTTCAGACCGTGCTGCCCGACCCGGCCCGGGTCAGCGGCCCGGGCCACCGGCAGGGCCGGATCGGTGTCCCACGCGCTGATCTCCCGGATCCAACGGACACGGGCCGGGCGCGTGCTGCATCAATGACGTCACCAGCGAGCAGATCCTGCACGCCGTCTCCCACCTCCCGAGCCCCGCTGTGGAGGTGTTGGGTCCGGTGGACGAGGTTCAGCCCGGTTTCGCCGTTATGCCCTAAGCGGGGACGGAGGTCATCAAAGCCGGACTGCCCGCCCCGGGGCATGAGTCCCCACTGCACCCCCGGGGTGGGGTGCTCCCGTTCTGGTGGAAGGACCTCAACCGTGACCGGAACGGGGGTTCCTGCGCTCCCAGGCCGGGACGGATCACGCAGCCATGCGGCGTGACCTCACCAGGGAGCGGGAGTTGCGGGCGGGCGTGATCGGTGACGCGCACGCCGGACAGGCCGCACAGGCCGTAGGGGCGGTGGATCCGGTCGTGGGCGGGTACGTGGTCGCGGCTGTCGGCGTACACCAGCGGAGCTGGGTGGCGGTGACCTCGGCGACGTCGTCCTCGGGCCCGAGACGGACGGCATCCAGCAGCTGGCACCAGGACGTCCGGCCCGATTCGAGGGCGGCGACGAACGAGTACGGCCAGCCGGGCACGAACTGGTCCGAGGACCGTCCGCTGCGGCCGTAGACGTGGCAGAACAGACGCTCCGCGCTGGTCGGCGCGTCGGGGCGGAGCCAGTTGCTGACGTCGACCGCCAGGACCAGGCGCCCGTCGGCGGCCCGCGGCATCGGCAGACCGGCCAGCACCTGCCGCAGCCGGGGCACGTCCACGTACCCGTGGTTCAACGCCTCGTACATCGCGCCGTGCCCACGCCGGTGCTCGGCCACCAGCGGGAGGTCAACCGGCGAGGTCACCGGACCGTCCACGCACAGCAGCGCGTCGGCCAGCTCGAACAGTTCGTGCCCGCGGGCGGTCAGGCAAGGGAGCGAGTTCGACGGATAATTCGACACTACGGAGCTCGGGAACTCAGGCAACTGGCGGAGCGCGGGCGGAACTCCGCAACAAGCCTGTACTGCTCCCCGGTGCACTGTCCGGCGGTCTGCTTCGTGCGGGTCTTGCGCCACCACGGGCCGATCATCACCCGCTCCCCGCCCGCCTCGATCCACTCCCGGGCACCGGGCTGGCGGCCGTACCGCTCCACGAAAGCCCGTAGCAGCAGCGCGTGCTGCTCGAAGGAACGGCGGCGGCGCGGACCGGTGGCCTGGGAGGCGGTCTTCGGTGCAGGGAGCGGGATGTGGTCGGGGGTCAGGCCGAGGCGGGTGAGGAGATCACGCTGGCCTGGGTCGAGCTGGGGCCAGGCGGTGAACTGGCGGTGCAGCCACGACCCGGCCTTCACACCGTCAACCACCGTGTCCCGGTGCAGCGTGGCAGGGTCGTTGCCGGCCTCGATGTGGCGGCGCAGCAGGTGGTATTTGCGGTGCCAGTCGGGACCGTACGGCAGCGTCCAGGTGGGGTCGAGGGCGGTGAGGTCGGCTTCGCGGTCGAGGTCGAGGAGTCCTTGCGGGCGAGGCCGCGGCAGTTGACGAGGAACTGGCCGCCGGGGGCGGTGGCGGGGATGGCGAGGTGGCCGCGTTCTTCGTGGAAGGCTTCGAGGGTGGCCATATTGGCTTGCCAGGCGCCTTCGTGGTCGTCCCAGACCATGCCGAGGTCTTCGAGCTCGGTGATCCAGTCGGGGTCGAGGGCGTGTTGGATGGTAGGCGGTGCGCTGTCCGGTGATGAAGGCGCCGAGGCGGTAGCCGTAGGCGTCTTCGAAGCCGGTGGGGACGCGCAGGTGGCCGTGCTCGGCGTGGTAGCGGGTGGCGGCAGCCGGCGCGGCGGGGTTCGGAGAGGCGCCGGTGGCGGGCCAGGCGATGAGGTCCATCGCGCGGGCGATGTGTTCAGGGTTGAGGGTGAAGTCGAAGCGGAAGCGGCGCGCGATCAGCCGGTGGGCGGTCCGGTCCAGGCGGCGCTTGGTGTTCCTCTCCTCCCCAGGTCGTAAGGCGGCTAGGCGGCGAGGGCAGCCGGCCTACAGGGCGTCCAGCGGGCCCGTCGTGGGAGCGGGCGGTGAGTCGTCGTCATCGCCCGGGGAGCCGGGGAACATCAGCCAGGCACTGGCGCTGATCATGCCCATGGACGTCAGTCCGAGGGACAGCTTCGCCAGCCGCATGCCGCCCACCCATCCATGCGGGGACCCGAAGACCACCCAGAAACCGAGGGCTGCTCCGGCGAGCAGGACGATGACAGCAGCGGTGCGGCGCAAGGCAGTTGACATACGTCCATTATCTCATTCGGGCTCACCTCACGGCCGGCCGCCCATCTGGCTCTCACGGGGTCATGACGGCCCCATGACGGACTGCCATGACGGGTCTGATCTGGAAAGAACGCCGGGGCGGCCCTGGTCCCGGCGTCTCGTAAGCGCCCGTCGTCCTCTCGGCGACGCCCGACACCCCGCACGTCTCCTCAGCTGGCGCATCCAACAGGAGATTCGACGGCTCCAGACGCCCGGCGCCCTACCCTCGGCACCGGCCACAGCACCAAAGCCCGGTGCGCGTCGCTCCCCTCGTTGACTGTCGTCTCGCGCGCTCGGCCGCCGCAAGTGCAGGAGTACGCCTGGCCGGCAGTCCAGCTCCATGGGTATTGGTTGGGCGACGTTCAAGAGTTCGGAGAGGCTGTCGCGGCCGGGGGTGTCGTCCGGGAGGGCCTGGCACAGGGCCACGGCGCGGGTTTTGGTGAGACCGTTTCGATAGGAGGCCGGGAGCCCGCCGTACGCCTGTGCAGCAACGTGCGCAGCGGCTTTCCGGTCGCCGTCATGGACGAGGCAGGACGCCTGGTCGATCGCGATCAGCGCCCGGGTCATGAGCGACGGGGCCCGTGACAGTTGGAGGGCGGCGGCCCGCGCTTCGTACGCGCGGCGGGTCTCTCCCAGATGGGTGAGGGCCGTGGGCGCGGCTGGAGCCGTTACTGCCGCAGGGCGGCAAACCCCGCCGGCCGCCGGTGTGGACGCGACGGCAGTTGATAGACGGCATACGGTGGCGGACCCGGACCGGTGCTCCCTGGCCTGATGTGCCGGAAAGCTACGGACCCTGGGACCGGGTCTACGACCTGTTCCGGCGCTGGCAGCGCGATGGCTTCTGGGGCAAGCTCGTCACCCAGCTCCAGGCCCAGGCCGACGCCAAGGGCTTGATCACCTGGGACGTGAACGTCGACTCCACCATCTGCAGGGCCCACCAGCACGCCGCCGGGGCGTCGAAAAAAGGGGATCTGCAAAAGGAGCCGCCCGGCGGTATCGCCGTCGATCCAGCCGACCACGGCCCCGGACGCTCCCGGGGCGGGCTGAGCGCCAAGGTCCACCTCGCTGTCGAGTAAGGGCAGAAGCCGTTGTCCGTGTTGATCACGGCCGGTCAGCGAGGTGATTCTCCGCAGTTCGAGCCGGTCCTGGAGGCGATCCGGGCGCCCCGGCTCGGTGCTGGGCGGCCACGTAGCAGACCGGACCGGGTGCGGGCCGACAAGGCGTACGACTCCCACCACAACCGGTCCTACCTGCGAAGACGCGGGATCAAGGCGACCATCCCGGTCCCAGCCGACCGCGTCCGCAACCGCCAGAAACTCGGCTCCCGATGCGGCCGGCCGCCTAAGTTCGACAAGACCGACTACCGCGAGCGCCATGCCGTCGAGTGCGGGAGCAATCGCCTTAAGCGCCACCGGGCCGTGGCCACGAGGTACGACAAGCTCGCCGTCCGTTACGAGGCGACCGTGCGGGTCGCAGTCCTCAACGAATGGCTGTGACCAGCGCTTCTCAGTCAGAGCCTAGGAACGGATGTGCGTGCGGGCTTGCTCGATCCACCCCAACACAGCCTTGGCACCGCAGCTCTCGGCGACCGACTGCGCCTCGTCAAGGTGGTGGAACGCCGCCGCTGGGTCGGCGGTTTCGGCCGCGAGGTAGGCAAGTGCCACCAGGCCAGCTGATCGCTTCCCACCCGCCGCCCCGTTCGGCGAACTCCTCGGCGATGTCGTTGAATGAGGGCCCGCGCACGTAGCTGACGGCGGTGTCGGAACTTTCCGGAGCCGTACCGGACAGGTCCGAGACGACGGAGCCGGGCCACCCAGCCAGCCAAGACCTCGGACCCGCAGTCGGGAGATCGGGGTCCTGCCGTCGCGTCCGGCAGTTGGCTGCTCCCGGATTCAATCTCCGGGAATGAAGCGGTAGGGCCGAAAGATCCGAACCAGCACCGGGAATCAGGCCGCGACGAGCTCCTGCACGCGGTCCGGCGTCCTGACCTTGGGCTTCCTGTTCGGCAGCGAGAGCCGGAAGACCTTGTGCCACGCGGAGAACACCTGCTTGGGCAGCGGCCCGGTGACGTACTCCAGCTCGTACTTCTCGAACAGCGCGCGCACCTTCACCGCGACCTCGGCGTACCGGTTGCTCGGCAGGTCCGGGAACAGGTGGTGCTCGATCTGGTGCGAGAGGTTGCCGGTCATGAAGTGCATGGCCTTGCTGCCGCTGATGTTCGCCGAACCCATCATCTGGCGCAGGTACCACTGGCCGCGCGTCTCGCCCTCGATCGACCGGCGCTCGAAGACCTGCACGCCCTCGGGGAAGTGCCCGCACATGATCACCGAGTGGGACCAGAGGTTGCGGACCAGGTTCGCGGTGAACGTGGCGGCGAGCGTGTTAAGGAACGAGGGGCCCGACAGCAGTGGGTGGATCACGTAGTCCTTGAGCACCTGCTTGCGGATCTTACGGCCGACGGCTTTGGCCCGCGCACGGAACTCCGGGTCCTTGCGACGGTGCTTGTCCAGGTTGTTGCCGAGCTCAAGGTCGTAGGCGGCGATGCCGTACTCGAAGAAGCAGGCGTTGAGGAAGTTCCACAGCGGCTGGCCGAGGTGGAGCGGGTGCCACTCCTGGTCCTCGTCCACGCGCATGATGCCGTAGCCGAGGTCATTGTCCTTGCCGATCACGTTGGTGTACGTGTGGTGCAGATCGTTGTGCGAGTGCTTCCACTGCTCGGCCGGCGAGACGTGATCCCAGTCCCAGGTGGTGGAGTGGATCTTCGGGTCCCGCATCCAGTCCCACTGACCGTGCAGGACGTTGTGGCCGATCTCCATGTTGTCCATGATCTTCGCCACGGACAGACCGGCGGTGCCGAGCAGCCACGCGGGCGGGAACATGGAGAACAGCAGCACGCCCCTGCTGGCCAGCTCGAGCTTGCGCTGCGCGGAGATGACCTTGCGGATGTAGGCGGCGTCTTTCTCGCCGCGGCTTGCGATCACCTCGTCGCGGATCGCGTCCAGCTCGCGGCCCAGCTCCTCGATCTGCTCCGCGGTCAGGTGGGCGGTGGGGTCGATGGCGGTCAAGGTGCTCCTACCGTTCGATGTCGCAGGGGCCCGCCGCGGCGGACACGCAGGTCTGGATGAGGACACCGGGCTCGGCTTCGGTGATCTCGCCGGTGCGCAGGTCGCGGACGGCCCCCGCCTTGAGCGGTGTGACGCAGCCGTAGCAGATGCCCATGCGACACCCGGAAGGCATGAGCACGCCGGCCTCCTCGCCGACGTCCAGCAACGGCGTGGCGCCGTCCGCGTCGACGGTCTTGCCGGTGGTGCGGAATGTGACCTCGCCGCCGCTGTCCCCGGAGACGACGATGCTGGGGCGGAAGCGTTCGGTGTGCAGGCGCTTTTGGACGCCGTGCTGGATCCAGTGCGCCTCGGCGGTGTCGAGCAGGCCCGCGGGTCCGCAAGCCCAGGTTTCCCGCTCGGCCCAGTCGGGCACGAGCTCATCGAGGCGGGCGATGTCGAGCATGCCGTCCGTGTCGGTGTGCAGCTCGGTGAGGCGCAGCTTCTTGTCCGCGGCCAGGTCGTGCAGATCGTTGCGGAAGATCACGTCTTGTGGCTGCGGTGCGGAGTGGACCATGACGACGTCGTCGAAGTGGGTGTCGCGCAGCATGCCCATCACCGGCGTGATGCCGCTGCCGGCCGTCAGATAGAGGACCTTGGCGGGTTTGGCCTCCGGCAGTACGAAGTCACCGGTCGCCTGGTCGAGCTGGATCAGCGTGCCCGGTTTCGCCCGGCGGACCAGGTGGTTGCTGACCTTGCCGCCCGGGATCGCCTTCACGGTGATCGTGACGCGGCCGTCCCGGCGGTCCGTCGGCGAGGTGAGCGAGTAGGCACGCCACAGGCGTACCCCGTCGACGTCGACCCCGATCCGCACGTACTGACCAGCCGTGTGGCCGCGCCACCCCCGCCCCGGCCTGATCACGAGGGTCGCGGCGTCACCCGTTTCGGGGTGCACGGCCTCGATGCGCCCGCGCAGTTCAGCGCCCGCACGCAGCGGGCTGACCAGATCGAGGTAGTCCGACGGCAGCAGCGGCGTCGTGACCATCTCCAGAAGTTTCCACGCCCTGCCGCGGAGGGCTGCACTCGTCATGACTCCACCTTGATGCGCCTCAGGGCGTAAAGTCCTGTCCGAAGAGCGTAAATCTGTTCGGCTGAATTGTTCGCAGGAAACAAAACATGAACCATGCAATCCGGAGAGCCAGCGAACTGACCCTGGATGAGACAACGGTCACCGCACTGCGGGCCGCGCTGAAGACCACCGCCGACGAGGTCGTCCAAGCGATCATCGACGAGGTTCCTCCCTATGCCAACGCCCTTTCGGGCCGCATGGGCGGCATCATCCGCCGCGCCGTACGTACAGCCCTGGGGCACTACCTGGACCTCGCGAGCGGCAACGCCACAGGCGGCGACGCCGGTGACGCAGCCTACGAGCTGGGCCGCGGCGAGGTCCGCGAGGGCCGTTCGATGGACGCCCTGCTCAGCGCCTACCGCGTCGGCGCCCGCGTGGCCTGGCGATGCCTGGCCACGGGTGCCGTACCCGCCGGGCTGCCCGCCGCCGAGGTCGCCAAGTTCGCCGAGCTGACCTTCGCCTACATCGACGAGCTCTCCGCCGCGAGCGCCGCGGGTCACGCCGACGAACTGGCCGCCCAGGGCCGGGCCCACGAGCGCCACCTGGAACACCTGGCCCGCGACCTCCTCGCCGACGCGAGCCCGGACGTGCTGCGGGCCTCCGCGCAACGGGCCGGGTGGCAGCCTCCGGTGTCGCTGACCGCGGTGCTGCTGCCCGCCGCTCAGGCTCGGCCTGCTTACCGCACGCTCAACCCCAACACGCTCGTCCTCGACGATCTGCCGGACGCCTGGGGCGTGCTGCTGGTCCCCGATGCCGACCGGGCACATCTCCTGAGACAGCTGAACGACCGCGCCGCCGTGGTCGGCCCGACCCGGCCATGGACTCGTGCGTCCGCCTCGTACGCACGAGCCGTACGCGCGCGCTCCCTCTCCTCCGACATCCGCGACACCGAGGACCACCTGCCCGAGCTGGTACTGAGCGCCGACGCGGACGCGTTTGCAGACCTGCGTGCCCGGGCCCTCGCACCCCTGCGGACCTTGCCTGCCGCGACCGCGCGGCGGCTGGAGGAGACGTTGCGGGCGTGGCTGCTGCACCAGGGCAGGCGGGACGAGGTGGCAACGGCATTGTTCGTCCATCCCCAGACCGTCCGGTACCGGATGTCACAGCTGCGAGAGCTGTTTCCGGAACTCGCATCGCCGCACCGCGTCCTTGAGTTGACGCTTGCGCTCGGTCTCCAGGTCAGCTGACGCATGCCCCGACGTCCACGACCATGTCCGGAGCGGCGAACGTGTCCTCATTTCGCTGCGGTGCGCACCTGCCACAGCACGTTGCAGGGCGCAGTGCCGTCAAGGCGGATTTGAGTGCTGTCCCAGCCGTCCTGAACGAGGTGGGTGATGATGGCGAGCGAGCCTTGGCCGAGGGATCGTCCCGGCGGACGCCGCATCCTTCGCCGCGTCGTGTGCCTCGGGAGGCGATGAGCCGCCAGATGTCGTGATGGGTTGCCGAACGGCTGTTTTCCTTGAACCGAGTGGGCGGCCGGGGCCAGGTCGGACGGGTTTGGCTGCACGCGCCGGCGTCAGGGTCTGAGCGTGGAGGTTTCTGAACCCGGTTCATACGGGGGTCGTGGTCACCCGCCAGAATGCCGCCCGGCCGCAACGGTCCGGGCCGGTTCGCCGGCGGTAGCAGTGGCTTAACCGCTCTGTTCTGGGGAGCTGAAACAACCAGCCTGGCCCTGCTGGCCAGGGCCAGGGCCAGGGCCAGGGCCAGGCACTGTCACCGCTGATAGCGGCCTGGCTCAACCCGCACGCCGGACCTGGGAGACTAGGGATCATGACCGACCGTCGACCGCTCTCGCTGCCCGCCTTCTCCGAGCCCGCTTCCGACGCTCCCCTACCCGCCCAGGCGGGTGGGCGCCGGCTGGTGCCGGTCGAGCAGGGCGCCGACTTCCGCCAGCCGCCCGGCGAGCCCGAGCCCGCACCCGCCCCGGCCCGACGCCCGCTCGCCCCCGCCGCCCTCACCTTCTCAGACCCGGACCGCCATATCTGAGCGCTACCTCCACGGGTTGCGCCACGTCCAGGACCAGCTCACCACCTGGCCCCCACCGCCCGGTGTGCCAGCACCTCCATCTGGACAGTGGTCGTAGTCGGCCGGGCTCCCGCCTCGGATACCGTGTCCCTCTACGGGGTGCCATAACGGATGTGACACCCCCCACCGGAGGTAGTCAGCGTATGAGTTCAAAGCGCAGCAAGAATCCAGCCCTGCCCGTACTTGACGACGCATTCCGGCTCGAGTCGGTCAAGGACGCCGAAGAGTCCACCCGTGACTTGGCCGCGCGGCTGGCCACCACCGAGCTGCGCCGCGTTTCCCACCCCGGCCGGGTCACCTGGGAGCCCATCGAACAGGCCGAACCCGTACCGGTCCCGCCGACTGTGGTCGACGGTGACGGGGACCTGTGGCTGCGGGACCGGGGCACTGGCACCTGGACCATGCCCGAGTTCAACCCGAAGGAGTTCCCGGCCCGCTGTGGCGAGGTTCTGACGTGGAACGAGCTTGCCTGCGAGTTCGGCCCGCTTACCGCACTGGCCGACGACCGCCGCATCGGCGGCGGCGGCGGCCGACGCTGACCGCGCAGCCTTCTGGGATGACCGCGCCCCTGAAGCGCCCGTTACCGTAGCTGGGAGCTCCAGGTGCCGCAGCCCCCACGCGCCGATCGGTGACGCAGCGTGGCCGGTCCACAGAACCTGAGCCTGACCCCGTTCTCGTGAACAAAGCCAGACGCCCTCTCACCGAGCACGATGGGACCGGTTGGCGAGACCGCTATGCGATGCGCCCCTTCGTGGGGTGGAGGCACGTTGCGGGATCCCATTGCCTCCCCCAGAGGGGTAGTGCACCGGACGTGCGGGAACAAAGACCTCAGGTCCTTGTTCCCGTACGTCCGAGGCGCTCGCGGCATGCTTGTGGCCGGTCAGGCAGCTCGCACCGGTCAGGCGTCCCACCTGAGGAGAACGCGGGTCCAGGTTCTGTCGTCAAATATCACGCCCACAGCAGGAGTGAGGCGAGGGTGACGGCTGCTTCGTAGGATTCGGCGGTCTTGTCGTACCGGGTGGCGATCCCTCGCCCTTGCTTCAGGCGGGTGAAGCAGCGTTCCACGACGTTGCGGCGTTTATATGCCTCGCGGTCGAAGGCCGGCAGGCGGCCTCCGCGGCTGCCGCGCCTGGCCCGGTTGCGGACCTGGTCGGCCCGCTCCGGGATCGTGTGCGGGATGCCGCGGCGCCGCAGCCAGACGCGGATCGCCTTCGAGCTGTAGCCCTTGTCGGCCAGGAGGTGGTCCGGCCGGACGCGGGGCCGTCCCGGGTTTTTCCGCGGCACCCGAATCGCTTCCATCACGGCGGTGAACCGGGTGCAGTCGTTGGTGTTGCCGCCGGTGACGACGAATCCGAGGGGACGGCCCCGGCCGTCGCAGGCCAGGTGGATCTTGCTGGTCAGGCCGCCTCTGGAGCGGCCGGGCCCCGGGTTTTGGAGCCCCCCCTTTTTCGGGCCCCGGCAGTGTGCTGGTGGGCGCGTACGACGGTCGAGTCGACCGCGACGAGCCATTCGACGTCGCCCGCCGCATCGGCTTTCGCCGGGGCGGCCCGGAGCATCCGGTCGAACGTTCCGTCCATCGCCCACCTGCGGAGACGGGTATGGAGCGTGGCCCATGGGCCGTAGCGCTCGGGCACGTCCCGCCAGGCCGTCCCGGTCCGGAACTTCCACACGATCCCATTCAGGACCCGGCGGTCGTCCAGCCGCTTCCGCCCACGCGACGGCGCGGGCAACAACGGTCGGACGAACTCCCACTCGGCATGACGACGTATCACGCCACCATGATCCACCAGGCAAGATCATTTGAAGACACTGCCTAGTAGTGCTTTGTTAGGTGGTCTTGTCGTGTCGGGGCTCTGGTAGTTCGCTGGCTGTATGAGGGCTGGGGAGCTTGCGGCGGTTCGGATTCGTCTGGAGGAGTTCGCGTCCGAGGTGTTCGCGCCCTTGGTGCGGCGGGATCAGCGCGAGAAGGGTGCCTTGTATCTGCGGGGGCTGCTGCTGGACGGCCGCAGGAAGTCGATGCAGCCGATGGCGGAACGTCTTGGTGTCGATCATCAGCAGTTGCCGCAGTTCGTGACGTCCTCGACGTGGCCGGTCCAGGACGTGCAGTCCCGGCTGGCATGGCGGGCGGTGGCGTCGGTGCGGCCGCAGGTGTGGGTGGTGGACGACACCGGTTTCCCCAAGGGCGGCCGTTGTTCGCCCGGGGTGGCCCGGCAGTACTCCGGCACTCTGGGCAAGGTCGGCAACTGCCAGATCGGTGTAAGCGTTCATGCCGCGTCCGATACCGCCGCGTGTCCGTTGTCCTGGCGGCTATACCTGCCCGCCGCCTGGGACGGGCCCGAGGCAGCGGCACGCCGGCGGGCCTGCCGGATACCCGAGGCCGAACACCACCGGCCCAAGTGGCAGCTCGCCCTGGACATGCTCGACGAACT
>NZ_JBVILC010000032.1:0-51909 GCF_055580545.1 Streptomyces sp. NPDC031670
CACGACGAACACTCACGCCCCATCCAACGACCGCCAAAGACACCAGTCACAAAACCATCCCAGAACACCAACTACCTAGATCAGATGCTCTCTAACTGCCCGGCTGATGATCTGTCACGCTGGCGGCACTTGCCGTTGCTGGCATGGAAGAGGGGGCACATGCCGATTTGGGAAGCAGCCCTTTGGGCTGGATGCGGACCTTTGGGGACGGAGTTCCTGCAGATTGTCTCTGTAGTCCGGCGGACCCGGAGACTTCCCGGGCAGCAGCAGAGTGTGCTGCTGTCCGCGTTCGTGGTCGCCGCGTTCCTGCGATGCGCATTGGGGGCCGGAGTCGGAGTGGCCACAGCAACGTCACATTCCTTGCCGCCCTTCGCGCTCGTAGCAGTCGGCATGACGACGCCGGTGCTCTTCACCCAGCTAGCGCGCTGGGTGCCGCAGGCAGATTCCGATGCGGGCACCGCTGCCAAAGAGCTGCCGGCGCAGGAGCGCGGGGCTGAGGCGGAGCCCGCAGCTGCTCATGCGCCTCCGGTCTTCTCCGAATCGGTCAAGCACTCCTTCCGCGGCAAGCGGGCCCTGTTCGTCGCTGCCGGGCTGACGGTCGCCTCCGCGCATCCTCTCCTCGCGGCTCCTGCCAGTGCAGAGGAAATCCAGGCGGCCTCGGTCGTCCTGCAGCCCCGGCCCTCGATCACTGCTGGCAGTCCCGTCACACTGTTCCGCCAGAGTGGCCGTCACCGCGATAACGCGCCTGAACAGCAGCGAGGTGAGCATGCAGAGGCCGACACCGCGCCCGCCGCGTATTGCGGACCGGGGACTGCAGCGGACATGAAAGGCGGCTATAGCGTGCGTGCCGCGGTGCTCGACTTCGCGGACGGAATGGGCAGGGTCTTCGACCCGCTGGCTCTCACCCCGCCTCCCCCCCTACCAGCGGCTCCGGATTTCATCGATGCGATGCTGAGCGAGGCGTTCGAACAGGCATGTTCTCACGGATTCCACGACAACCTCACCGAGCCGGACCATTCCTAGGGCGGGGGCGCAGATGGTAGAAAAGACAGTCGAGGAATCCACACCACGGCCTCCCAGGCCCCGCGCGGGGAAGAAAAGCACGGCACGACCCGCCGCACCCGACGTCACCACCGAGGCGAAAGCAGACGTCACCACCGCTAAAATCCCGGCCGAGTGGAAAGGCCTGGCATGGCTGTCGAAAGAATGCCCCGACGTCTACCGTGAACTCCTCGCGCAGAAAATCAAAGACCAGGTCAACGCCCGCCGCCTGGCATGGGGCCCCATCGTCGTACAGATCATCGGAAGCCTCTCCGGCCTCGCCGCCCTCACCGGCCTCCTCCTGCTGTCCTGGCACATGAGCGACCAGCACCAAGGCCCCGAAGCCGCAACCGTCGTCACCTCAGGCGCCGTATCCATCGTCGCGGTCTTCGTCACCGGCAGGGTGACCCAAACACGCGCCAAACCCCGCACAACCACGCGAACGACCCGAACAAACCCTTAATTACATCAAGCCCGTCACCCTGACAGGCGGACGGACCGAGCCGGGCCTGCGGCACTCGCACGTACGCAGACCGCGACCCACAGGGCGGCACCCGCCAGCACCGGCCAACTGACGATCTCAGCGCTGGCCATCACCCTGCCGGCCCCGCAGCAGGCGCCCGGCAGCCCGTGAGCGAGTGGTCTTTGTTCCGGAACAGGGTATGCATGCCGCAGGGACTTGATGGACTGGGGCGATGAAGATCTTGTCGCCTCGTGTCCTGCGGGCTCTTGAACGGTTCAAACGCCACCTATCCCTGGGATCACAACGCCCGCTACCACCGCTGGATCCTGCGGCAGTTGCCGAAGCGCTTCGACCGCGCCCTGGACGTCGGTTCCGGCAGTGGTGATCTCGCAAGGCTCCTGGCCGGAAGAGCCGATGCTGTGCAGGCCGTCGATTCCGATCCGGTGATCACAGCCCAGGCCCAGAAGCTGACCCCTTCCCAGCTCCCCGTCACCTTCACCGTCGCGGATGCAATAGCCGAGCTTCCTGCCGGCCCTTACGACGTCATCACGTGCGTCGCCACGATCCACCACCTGCCGTTCACCCTGGCGCTCACCCGTTTCCGCCGTCATCTGGCTCCGGAAGGGACCCTGGTGATCGTCGGCCTGTCTCGCGCCCAGACCCCTATCGACCACTTGCTCGGTGCTGTCGCCATTCCGGCCAACGCTGCCATGGGCTGGCTGAAGAACAAGGGCCGCCCCTCGCAGCGCCCCATCTCCATGACCGCCCCTACCCGCCCAGCAGACATGACCTTTGACGACATCGTCCGTGAAGCCACAGATGTCCTCCCTGGCGCACGGCTGCGACGACGGCTGTTCTGGCGCTATACACTTGTATGGAATCAGCCCTGAGTGGCCTGTGGCTTCCTCGACCAAACGTCGGTTCAGGGGCTCCTGCGGGTGCTGCCGGAGGATGTTGCGTCCCCGCCACGTCAGACGATCACGTGCACGGAATCCGGCCTCGGGAACGGCATGTACTCCCAGCCCAGGGGCCATCCGCCGTGGCACGGGTCTCCGTCTTCGGCCTCCAGCAGCCGGGGGATCCGCCACTGCCACCACCGTTCCTCATCACCTCGGCCGGGCCACGGAACCGTCGCCGCCAAGAACCGCTCATCCGCCTCACGCAGCCGTGCCTCAAAGGCGGACTGCACACGGGGTGGCAACTGCGGCCAAATACGCGCCAGCACACCGCGGGACCAGATGTCATTGCTCAGCTCCGCCGCGCACCATGAGTAGCCCGTCTCTACGCCAGACACCACGCCACACCACCGTGCGAGCAGCGCGTCCACCGTGCAGGGCTGCCCCCCGGCCCACCGCTCAGCATTAGCAGCGATCAGAGCGGCGCGTACGGTCTGCTGCTCCTGCTCCGTCCAGGCAATCCCGTCAGCAGGTTCATGTGTTCGACCCATGCATCGACTATCGCAGCACACACAGCACTCACGCCGCCCCAAACGCCGCACGGGGCGTCTCGACACCACCACAGTCATGAACAATCAGCCACCTCATCCGATACCAGCCACCGCCCATGTCAGCCGAGTTGAGCAACTCGGCTACGTTCAGACGCTGCTCGGGGCCCAGGCCGCTGCTCTATGCGGCCGTGGTGGCACTGTTTTACGGGCCCTCCGTTTCTTGCTGGAGCTCCGGCCTTGAGTCGCGGGCGCGCCGCATCGGGTGGCTAGTTCAGAGGCGCGGCGACGAGTCTGCCCGTCCGAGTCGGCCGGAGCCGCGTCGGACCTGGCGGATGTCGTCAGAGCCGGCGTGGCGTGGGGGCAGTTCAGGAGCCTGCGGGAGCTGCAGGCTGACCTGCCCTTTCTGCACTCCAGTGAACGCGCCGAAGCGCACGAACGCGGGCCGGCGGGGGTAGTAGAGCTGCAGTGGCGGAAGACGCGGGCGGAGGCGACCGAGGCCCCGGATTTCCCAGAGTTCGGCGCACTGGTGGAAGCGGCTCACGCCAACCCGAGGCTGCGGCAGCTCTATGTGTACTCCAGTCATTGGATGCTTGGCTTCAGCTCCTGCACCGGTTTCCCCTTCCGGAATGAGGTCGCCATAGCCCCGGCACACAACGGCAGCCCCTTCCGCGTGATGAAGCGCCCGCACGCCGACACCGTCGGAGAGACCGCCACAGCCGAGGATGCCGTCGCCCTGGCGGTGGCCCATATTCCCACCGGCCTTGGCGTGGCCGTCGCGGGATCCGCCGAACGAGATGGGTGACGCGCCTGAATTGAGTCACCGACGGTCACCGACCCCGTGACCAGTTGACTCCCCATCAGGTGACCAAATGCGGGGAGATTCAACTGGTTACCCATGGGCGGCATGCCGTTGACGAAGGCTCCGGCGGTGTGGAGACTGCGGTAGCGCGAGAGCAGCCGCACGCCTCCCTCTCGGGGAAGGCTCCGCCGACCCACTAGCTGCCCTCGCCGCGGCAGTCGGGGCAGGAGCGGCGAGGCCGGGGCCTCAGCTCGATGCGGTGCCGGTCGGCGTAAAGCTTGAGGCGACCGGCCTTGAGCGCGGCGGCGGCCGTCGCCGCGGCAAGTGGGAGGATGGCGGCGCCGCACCCCACCCCGAATCCGAGACAAGGAGCACCAGCACGACCGATCGCCCCGCGCCATCGAGGGCCTCGCCCTGACCGCGTCTTCGACGGAGTCCACACATTGGCGGCCCAGTTCGTGCAGCGAGAGCACCGCCATCGTGTTCGTGAGCCGGTACCAGTCCTCCGCTCCAGGCCGGCGGAGTTGATGCGCCGGAAGTCGCCTTCTACTGATGCTCCGGCCACCATGCTTCAGCAGGGTTGTTGTCCGCGCATCCCTCAGCTGCTTCCATGGCGGGGGCGACCCGGTCTCGCCCGTGTCACTGGTTCCAGTAGTCGCGCCGGGGCAACTGAGCCCATAGGTCGCACGGTCCGGTGACCGGACGTGTATCGGTGAGGCGCAGTCCCGCGAAGGCACAGGTGTAAGCCACGGCGTGGTGCTGGTAGAGGTAGGCGGCCAGGACTTCTTCTGTGGTGCTGCTCTGGTCGGGGGCGCCGCCGGGGTGCAGGCCCCAGGCTTCGATGGCGCCGTTGCGGGCGATGCTGCCCTGGTTGCCGCTCTTGGGGTTGGCGAACACGCCGTAGCAGAGGGTGCCGGCGGACAGCCGGGTCAGCACGCCCGGAGTGCTCGGCGCGGAGCCCCAGGGTTGGGTGACCACGCAGCCGCCATGCACGGTCGTGAGGCCGATGATCTGCACGGTCTCATCCGTGACGTACGCGTACCGGTCTTCCAGCAGTTCCTCGACCAGGTTGCGGTCCGCTGGTGTGGCCTGCAGACGGTTCACTGCTTCGGCCGCGTCGATCCCGGCCACACAGGCCAGCCCCGTGCCGTCATAGTGGAAGGTCCCCAGTGCGCCCACGAGCCGGGCACCCTCCGCGGCCGTGGTGCGCTCGGCTTCACTCAGGCCTCGCTCACCGGCCGGCAGCGCGAACAGGTCCGGCGTCGGGCCGGCCAGACTCAGCCGGCCCGGCGACCAGCCGCCTATCAACTCCCGCCACGGGTCGGCCCCGGCAGCGGCGAGGGCCAGCGCGTTGTCCGGCTTCCTGGACATGACCGCCTCCCACAGCGCCGTCACCCCCATCTCCAGCGCGTCCACGTCCGCGACCCGCCGGGCCAACTCCGCGACCACTTGTGCCGAGCCGTGCACGGCGGCCCAGTGGAGAGGCCGACCCGCTCTCCAAGCCTCCGGATCGGCTCCCTGCTCAAGACGCCACCGGACGGTGTCGTGATCCGTCCAGTCCCCTCCCATCCCGCTCCAGCCGTCACCTTGCACCGCCGTAGCACCCCTCCCGCACCACACCGAACGACTCCACCCCTACACTCGCACACCGCTCGGGCAACGCCCCGCGGCCCATATCCCGGTTCCGCCGGGGCCGCGTTCCGGTAGGTCCAGGCGTGTGAGGGTGGTCGGCGTGACAGACCGGGAACGGTGGTATGGCCGCCGGACTCTCTCCGGCCACGGGTGCGACAGCCCACGCCCCGTACCGTCGACGCCCTACGCCCTATAGAGGGCGGTGTTCCGTTCGCAGGGCGAAGGAGTGGTGTGCGGGACGAGGCTCGGTCCGGCGGTTGCCGGATTCCGGCGACGTCAGCTGAGGACGCCGAGAACGAGGGTCACGACGTTCGTGCCGTAGGTCTTCCAACGGTGGGTCGTGCGGCAGTATCGCCGCGGACGCTTCCGCCCGTGATGTGGAATGAGTACATGGCACCACTTGCACGGCAGGTCGCCGTAATACCTGCCGTCCTCCCCCAGCCGAGCCCTCTCCATAGGGCCTACCCTAACGGGCCGGCATGGGCGAGCCCAGCTCCAGCTGAGCGGAACTCGGCGCCTTACCATCGGCGCTGCTCCGAGATCCGCAACGGGCCGATCCGGGCGGATCTGACTCTCCATCCTGCGGTGGAGAACGTGCCGAGTCTGGCGCCCCCGGTGGGCGAGCCAGGGTTCGCCGCGTGCCTCTCACTCTCCCCCCACTGGACGCACCTCCAGCCCGGTCGAAGGTGATGGCTGGAATTCAGTTTTCTGCGGCTTCGCGGAACGCCGTGGTCTTCCGAGCAGCCTCGGAGAGTTCGGTCACATCCGTGAGGGTCAGCGCGCCTAGGGTGGATGCGTCGCTCCACGCGCAGATGACGATCTCCCCCGTCAGACCGTCGCGGTATCCGCAGCTCAGGCGACCGCCCAGCGGACCCGTATCGAAGGACGCCACATCGCGTGCTTTGGCGCCGGCGAAGAAGTTGCGGAACTCCTGGGTGATCGAGTACTTGCGCTTCTGCGCGCCGAGTTCGGAGTCCCACTCCACTGTATTGATGAAGAGGACCGCGTGTACCGAGGCGTCCGAGCCCTTGCCGTAGTACCAGCGCTTCCCGGCGTGGGACGTGCCCTGCGCCGCCCCGGCCCGTTCTGCCTCGTCGTCGGTCAGGAGCCGGTACCCGGCGACCTCCCGCGGGGCCGTGACCGCACGCGACGCGGGGGCTCCCTCCGCACCCGTCGGCGTGGCGCCACTTCGCGTCTGCGCGGCGCGTGCCTCGGGATGGTAATTCCCGGCGGCGATCACGGTGCCCACGGCGGCGACCGCGGCCATCACCGCGACCACGACGGCACGACGCCGCCCGTCCGGCACCGGCGCCTCGCCGTCGACACCCTCCCTGCGGGCGTCGGCGCCGCGCCATGACGCGGACAGCTTCCATACCAGGAACATCACGACCGCCGTGACCAGCACGACGCCCATCACCTGGCCTGCGGCATAGCTCTTGGACGTCTGATCAACGGACAGCAGAGTCATGGGTGAATCGTATATTCGGTCCTGGAGGCGCCCGCCTGTCCCCAGGGGGACGGCGTTGGCCGGATGAGCACGTCCAAGTCCATCGCACCGATCTGTGCCGGGGCACAGCCGAACACGCCCGCAGAAGGTCAGCGCTGCGGAAGTGTGCGGGCCACCAGCAGCCTGACTCTCTGCCAGTGGAGCAAACCATGGCCCTGGCTCCGGCCGTTCGTCGTTGCGGCAGGCGTTCAGTCTGCGGCACTCTTCGCGCCCGTCGGCGGCGGCCTCATCGATCAGCTCCAACAGGTCCTGCGGTGCTATTCAAGGTCGCCGCTGAGCGGATGGCAGAGAAGGGCAGGCCTTGGACCTTCGTTGCCAGTGGAGCGCCGTTGCGCGAGGACGTCCTTGTGTGAACCGATGCCGCGTCTGTGGAGCAATGCCTCGCAGTGTGCTTGTCCCGCCTGCGCGAGCTGGGCTTTTCGTTCCCTGAGTGAGAGAGAGGGTGTGACCGATCCGCCGCCCTGGATGTCAGTGCCGGCTGCTTACATGAGCCCATGGACACCGTGCACACGACCGCCGCCCTCCTCCCGGACCCCGCCGAGCTCCGCGCGCACCTGCGTGCGCTGGCCGTGCTGGACCAGGCGATCTGCCGCGACCCGCGGTTCTGCCGCTACTCCTTCTCCACCACCTGGGGGCCTGGGACGGAGGCGGCCCTGATGGACAACGGCTCGGGTGACGACTTCTCCGTCCTCTTCACCCCGGCCGGTGTGCTCGTCCGCGGCTTCGACCACGAGTCGGAGATGAGCCCGTACGGCACGGACGACGAACAGGTCTGGCCCGGTGTCATCGACGAGGTGCCCGCCGCGCTGCGCCCGCTCCTGGACGACCCGGCCTTCGTCGACGAGGGCCTCGGCGCCCCGCGGGTCACCGCCTGCCTGTGGTGGGAGACCGGCGGCAGCGCCTGGCACACCGGCTCGGCCATCGAGTTCCCCGCGGGCAGCCCGGACCCGGACGGCTCCGGGCGCCTCTTCCGCCTCCTCACCGACCGCTCCCCCGAGGCCGTCCAGGCGCACTTCGAGGAGGACTACGGGCGGCCCGTCCCCCTCGACACCGTCCGCCACGTCCTCGCGGGCCACCCCCTGACCCCCGAAGCCGCCCGCGGCCTCAACCCGGCCGCCCTCTCCGACGAGGCCCTGCTCCGCCGGATCGCCGCCGACCCCGAGGTCGAGGCGTACCTTGCCTGCGACGGCGAGTTCGACCTCACACGGACCAACCCAATCGAGTCGATCACCCTGCCGGCCGGTCTCCCGGTGGAGCCCGTGGCCGGCTGCAACGCGGGAGGCACCCACTACCTCTGCGGCCCGGCCAGCCCCGACCGCGTCCGCCCCGTCCTCTACACCGACTCCGAGGGCCAGGCCTCCCTCATCGCGGAGTCCCTCGCCGAGGCCCTGACCCTGGCCATCGTCCTCCCCTCCTGGCACGACGCCCTGGCCGGCTTCCGTCCCCCCGCGCTCAACGCCGACTACCTTGAGGACAACCCGGACCACCCCGAGGTCCGCGACCGCCTCCTCGCCGCCCTCCGCCTCCCCCCGGCCACCGAGCCCGAGGTCCTGGCCCGCCTCCTCACCACGGCCGCCCGCACCGTCCCGGACGGCATCCTCCCTTCGGTCGAGGGCGAGGAGGACGCGGCCTTCGAACCGATGTTCCGTCTGCCGGCCGAGTAGGACAGCCCCGCCGCGCGGCGGGGACGTAGGTCCGCCGCCGGAGCGGTGTGGTTGATCCTACTGGCCAAGTAGCGGACTCAGTGCTCGCCGACTGCGACGGCGTCGAGGCGGATCGCGGAGAGTGCAAGGTTCTCCGACCGGTACTCCCCGACCTCCGCAGGGCGTAGCCGGACGGAGGCATCCCTATGGAGAGGACAGAGGGCGATGAGTGTGGCTGAGAGTTGGTCGCGTGTGATGAGTCTGCTTCGGGAGCACGCGCCGGCCGATCACGCGGATCTGCCCGGGCCCGCTACGGAGCAGATGCTCGCGGCAGCCGAGGAACGGATGGCGATCTCCCTGCATGGGGACCTGCGGACGTGGCTGTTGCAGAACAATCTGGATCTGCCAGAGGAAGATTTCGACGACGAAGTGCAATGTTGCGGTTTCGACGGGTTCCCCGACGAGGGGAGCTTCTTTCTGGGTATCCGGACGATGGAGAGGCTCTACGCGAACCGCTCCACGTCCTGCGGATTCGACCCGCCGGATCAGCCGGACAACCCGTTCTGGCGTAACGAGTGGATCCCGTTCCTGTCGGACCAGGACGGCTGGACGGGAAAGTTCATCGACGCGAGGGACGGACGTATCGGCAGATGGTTCGTGGGTGAGCCCACGGTCACCGGCGAGTACGAATCGATGGCTCACTACTTTGACTCCGTGGCGGCGATGCTGACGAGGATCGGCGCGGGGGACTATCCCGTCTGTTCCGTTGCCGAAGGGCGACTCGTCTGGTCGTGAGACGGTTCCCAACTGGATGACGGCCATTGCCAATCCGTCCTCACCCTGGAACGGCACTGAGGTTCCTCAGCGTTGATGTTCCAGGGTAAGGACGGCTGCGGCGATGACGGTCATGCGGTTGGGGCTGCAGCGGGCCCGGCGCAGGATCTGCCAGGACTTCAGTCGCGCGATGCTTCGTTCGACCGGTGCTCGTGCCACTGACAGGGCTCGGTTGATCGTCTGCTGGGTTGTGGTGAGGCCCTGTCGGGAAGCCGTCTGATGGGCGTGGTCACCCAGGGGCCGGCCCCGATGTAGGCGCGGTCGGCGAGCACGGGGACGCCATAGCGTTCGCTGATCCGGATGATGCGGTGGGTGCGGGCCGCAGTCAGGTTGTGGGTGCGGCCGGGCAGGGCAGGTGAGATCCACAGCAGTTTGCCGGCGGGTCGGCCACGACCTCACGGTCACGCTGTGGCGGCGGTGCTTCTGGGAGAAGTCGGCCCGGCTGTCGCCGACCCGGTCGCACTCGGCGAGTGTCCCGTCGAGCAGGACGTCATCCGCATCGGCCTCGCGCAGGACCGGCCGGAGGCCCGCCGCCCGGCCGGACAGGTGCTGGACGACCGCCCGGACGTAGTCGTGGGCGGTGCCGACGGATATGCCGAGGCCGACGGCGATCTGCGCGAGCGTGTCGTGCCGGCGCAGATAGACCAGGCCGACGAGGGCGCGCTGGTGGGGCGGTAGCTTGCAGCGGCGGTCACCGTCACGGGTGGCGATGAGCATCGATACCCACTCGGATCGCGTCCATGGACGTGGTGTACGGCGGGTTGTAGAGGTCGTCGCTGGTCAGGGTGGTTTGAGCGTGCACGCGGGTGGCGTGGGGCATAAGGGAGCAGCCACCGGCTGAGCCTCCGGACCTACCGATCAAAGTCCGTTCCTGGAGGCCCCGATGACCGCTCCGCACAGTGTGTCCTTCCCCGAGCTGCTGGAGGACTACCTCGCCTCGGCGAGTCCCGATCTCGTGCGGCAGATGCTGGCCGCCTTCGCGAACGCGCTGATGAGCGCGGACGCGCAGGAAGAGTGCAACGCCGAGTACCGCGAGGTCAGTCCGGACCGCGTCAACCGGCGCAACGGCTACCGGCCCCGTCCGTGGGACACCCGGGCGGGCACCGTGGAGTTGGCCGTGCCCCGGCTGCGCGAGGGCTCCTACTTCCCCGAATGGCTGCTGGAGCGGCGCCGCCGTTCCGAGCAGGCCCTCATGTCCGTGATCGCCACCTGCTATGTCCGCGGGGTGAGCACCCGCCGGGTCGAGGGCATCGCCCGCGAACTCGGCGTCACCCAGCTGTCCAAGTCCCAGGTCTCGGCCCTGGTCAAGCACTTGGACGGGCAGCTCGACACCTGGCGCAACCGGCCGCTGGACGCCGGACCGTATGTCTTCGTGTGGGCCGACGCGCTGACCATGAAGGTCCGCGAGGACGGCCGCGTCGTCAACATCGCCTGTCTCATCGCGGTCGGTGTCACCGCCGAGGGACGGCGCGAGGTCATCGGCCTGGACACCGCGACCAGCGAGGACGGCGCCGGCTGGCTCGCCTTCTTCCGCTCGCTCGTCGCCCGCGGCCTGGACGGCGTCCGCCTGGTGATCTCCGACGCCCACCCCGGCCTCGTCAACGCGATCGGCGCCACTTTGCCCGGCTCGCAGTGGCAGCGGTGCCGAACCCACTACGCCCGCAACTTGGCGTCGCAGGTTCCGAAGTCCGCGGTCAGCGGCGTGATGACACTGCTGCGGACGGTGTTCGAGCAGCCTGACGCCGAGGCGATCAACCGGCAGATGGACCACGTCATCACCTCGCTGTCCCAGCGGTTCCTGAAGGCCGCGGCCCATCTGGAGGCCGCCCGCGAGGAACTGCTCGCCTTCACCGCGTTCCCGCAGCAGGTCTGGAAGCAGATCTGGTCGAACAACCCGCAGGAGCGGCTGAACAAGGAGATCCGCCGGCGCACCGACGTGGTTGGTATCTTCCCCGACCGCGACGCCGTCCTCCGCCTCATCACCGCGGTACTGGCCGAGCAGACCGACGAATGGACCGAACAACGCCGCTACATCGGCCCCGACATCCTCGCCGCCTGCACCGACGACCCCCGCATCGACCACGACACCCCCGAAACCGGGGCCCGTCACCCGCCCTCGGCAGCTGAAGCGATCTACCGCTCTACAAGGGCCGGAGGACACCCTCGGGGTCGGTGGACGCGGCCTCAGCGAACTCCTCGAAATCTACGTTCGCGAGCGACAGGTTCGCGTGGACGTCGTGGACGGCGGCCGGAGCGGTACGGAACTCACGGGGTGATGGGGAGTCGATGAGCTCCTGGTAGTACATCGGATCGAGATCCTCCTCCTCGCCCCACATATTGAGCGCAAGGAGCGCGTGCTGAGCGGACTGAACAGTCACACGGTCGACCACGAACACCACGCTCAGGTTCTCATCCCGGCTGACAGCAGCGAGGACCTCGTCGGGCGCGGCTTCGGCCCAGACCGGATCATCGACAAGGTGGACGCGAGCTTCGAACTCGCCGTTCTCACCCCATGGCTGCACCAGCTCCGCTGCCACCGCATGCCACGCGGTTTCGTCGTCGTAGTCGGTCCTGATGATCAAGGCGGCAAACTCATCGCGTCCAACAATCTCCGGCAACACACGCATGCGCCCTCCCTCAAAGCTCGGTTAGCGCCCGACTGTCTCACGGAGCACTGACACCGCTCTGCCTCGGCGAAACTCCCAGCCTCTGCGGCGCCACCGCCGACTGGTCTGAACAGGGCCTCCAGGCCATGTGGGTGATGCCAACAACCGTGCCGGTCAGCCGCATCGGTACACCACGTCCGTGGACGCGACCCACGACGTCTTCGGCTAACGCAGCATGAGGCGGGTTGAAGCCTCCCCCCGCAGGGCGAATCCGAAGGGCGACAGAACCTTCATCTTCCGCACAGCACCGTTTCTGGAAGCTTGCCTACAAGGAGCGCGCGTCCAGCACGTCGGTCTTGGCCGGGGGCCGCACATCCAGCGGCTCGTCGAATGCACTGAACGTCGTTGCGCTGTGGAACCTGGCGCCCGCGTAAACGGCCTTGAGGATGTACGGCTCATCGTTCGCACAAGACCCCCCAAATGATGAGCAGCTCACGTTACCCGACCTGCTCAACGGTCCATGTCGT
The DNA here is from genome assembly GCF_055580545.1 of Streptomyces sp. NPDC031670. Taxonomy (NCBI): domain Bacteria; kingdom Bacillati; phylum Actinomycetota; class Actinomycetes; order Kitasatosporales; family Streptomycetaceae; genus Streptomyces; species Streptomyces sp. NPDC031670. The sequence continues at coordinate 12,500 of NZ_JBVILC010000032.1, forward strand.
CGGCGGCGTACCGCGAGAAGAACAGCCATCCGGGGCCTATTGCCCTTTACCGTGGTGGTGCCGCCGTCGTCAGGACGAGCGGTACGGGTGGGCCCGCGGCCACTTCGCACGTACGCGGGCCCTCCCTCCACGACGATGGCTATACGCGTCGGGCCAGTGGGTGATCTGGGCTGTCCATTGGCGGGTGGCTACAGGGTCCGCAGGACGGCCACGACTTTGCCCAGGATCCTGGCGTTCTCGTCGAGTGGGATGGGGGTGAAGGCTGTGTTGCAAGGCTGGAGCCAGATGCTGCCGTCGTCGGCGAAGCGGAGTTTTTTCACCGTGGCGCCGTCTCCTTCGACCAGGGCGGCCACGATGTCGCCTTGCTCAGCGGTGGGCTGGCGCCTGACCGTGACGGTGTCACCCGAGAGAATGCCCGCGTCGGTCATGCTCTGGCCTGTCACTTTCAAGGCAAACAGCTCGCCGTGGCCGACCAGTGCGACGGGCATCGGGAGCAGGTCCTGGACATCCTGCTCGGCCAGCAGGGGGGCGCCGGCTGCGATGTGGCCGACGAGCGGGACGTAGACCACGTCGGCGGCCCGTTCAGCTTGGCCGGCGCGCTCGGCAAGGTCTGCATCTGACGGCTCCGGATGACGGTGGACATGGGTGAGTTGTTGGCCCCGCAGGGTCAGTGCGTAAGCGCGCGGCCGGTGGGGGTCTGGCGCAGAAAATGCTTGCTCTGCAGAGCGTGAAGCTGGTGGGCGACGGAGCTGGTGCTCACCAGGTGGACCGCCTCGCCGATCTCCCGCATGGACGGCGGATAGCCGCGCTCACGTATGAAGGCGGCCACGAAGAAGAGAATGGCGCGCTGGCGCTGGGTCAGACCGTCAGCGTCTTCGCGGATTCCCGGTGGCCGTCCGGGCAGGGCACGAGTAGCACGCATGGGATCCCCCACTCATCGATCTTGCGTGGCCCCGACCGTAACCCCACATCCCCGGGCAACGGAACACTATTTCGACAAACGGCGTCACCGACGCCACCCGCCCTGCCATCGCCCCCGAGACGGTTCGCCATAGATAGCGGGTGTTCACCACCTCGCGGCGCGCTGAACTCGGTCATGCCGTGACGCGTGTAGCAGTCGCAATTCGGCGGGGCCACAGACGGATGAACCGGTAGTGGGTGGCGGTCGGGGGTGCGGCGGACCAGCGGTACATGCGGTCGGGAAATGCCTACGACCGAAGCCTGTCCGTCGGCGACCTCGACCGCGACGGCCACAGTGACCTCGTGGTCCGGCACCGCCGGTAATCGTTCACACCTACCTGGCCGCCTACGTCAGCCTCTGCCCCTGAAGATGCGCCCCATAGGGCACATGCCATGCCCCACCCCGCACCATCCGGTGGAGAGGACAGCGCACCCCTGCAGGATCCGTTGCCCGCTGGCGCCTTCGCCGGAATGCCCGGGGGCGCCCCGTTCCGGCCATTCTCCAGCGTTCCCAGCATGGCGCACCGGTCGGCGCGCCATGCTGTGGCCGGATGAGCAAAGGAGGTCCGATGGGTGATCACCGCAAGCCGGATCCGGATCTGGGTAAGGGCGAGCCGCCGCCCGGGAACGGTGATGGGCAGGTTCCGCCGCCGCCCCCTCCGTCCGGGACCCGCAGGAAGTGACCTGTGACGGGTGAGGGACGCGCCCACCGGATGGCCGTCGCGATGGACAAGCGCGCAGCCTGGCCTGCGGACTCACCGTGGGTCCGCGACGCCTTCGCGGCGCGGCCACGGCATGAGTTCGCGCCGGACCGGCTGTGGCACTGGGACGGATACGCCTACCTTCCCATCGACCGGGAGAGCGAACCGCACAAGTGGCTGTCCGAGGTGTACGCGGGCCTGGACGCGCCGGCCATTACACAGATCGACGGCGGCGTGCCCAGCTCCAGCCTGTCGTGTCCGGCGATCATCGCGGACATGCTCGACTCCCTCATGCTGGAGCCCGGTCATCGCGTCCTTGAACTCGGCACCGGCCAGGGGCTCAACGCCGCGCTGCTGGACTGGCGGGCCGGCCCCGGCCTGGTCACCACCATCGAGATCGACCCCGTCCTCGCCGCGGCAGCCCAGGAGCGGCTGAAGGCCGTGGGTGCACGCGTGGCGGTGCACACCGGCGACGGTGCGCTGGGCTGGCCCGACGGCAGGCCCTACGACCGCGTGATCTCCACGTACGCGGTCGAGGACGTGCCGTGGGCCTGGATCGAGCAGACGCGGCCAGGCGGACGCATCGTCACGCCGTGGGGCCGCCTCGGGCATGTGGCGCTCACCGTCGCCGAGGACGGCATGTCGGCAACCGGCTGGATGCAAGGGCTGGCCGCGTTCATGCCCACCCGGGGCACCGCGCCCTCCCGCCGTGGCTGGCGCCAGGTCCGCGGCGACCGCCCGCCCGACCACCAGGGCACCGTCTCCTTCACCCCCGACCGGCTGAACGACGCGAACGTGCTGTTCGCCCTCCGTGTCGGCCTGCCCGACGTGGACGTCTTCACCCGGACCCGCGACGACGGCACCGTCGACGGATATCTCCACGATGGCCACTCCTCGTGGGCCACCCTCAGCCAGACGGGAATCGGCGTGGCCGACGCTGATCAGGGAGGCCCCCGCCGGCTTGCCGGCGAAGCCATGTGCGCCCTCGAACTCTGGACACGACACGGCGAGCCCTCGGTGTACGACTTCGGGATGACCGTGCGGCCCGACGGGCAGTACATCTGGAGCGGGTCCCCCGACTCCGATCCCTACTGCCGGTGACCCGATCAGATAACGTACCCCTCAGCACGGCGCGTCAGCGGCCAACTGGTCCGGGCGCACCGCCTAGGTGGGGCCTGGGGCCCGATCAGGCGGCGTCGGCGCCGGACTTCTATCGTTGATCACGACGGCTGGTACGTCCTGCCCACCATACGCACGGTCGCCTCGGCCTTCCCTGGCACACCACTGTGAGGACCTGCACTGGGTAGGGAGCCGTGACGCTCGGGGCTGCCACTGTGGACGCTCACGCAATTCCCCAGGCTCCCGTCGTGTCCCAGGTGTCTCGTGCCGACGACGCTGCTCGTTAGAGTGCCTGCGTGTCGAAGACGAGCGTGAGCAATGAGACAGGCAGCCTGCTCTGCCTCTGGGTGGAACCGTGGGGAACTGATCACTGGATGCGTCCGGGTGAGGAGTTCACCGTCGTGACCGGGACGGAGCCCGAGGACTCGCCGTTCAACGTCGTCGTTCATGATCAGGGCATCACGGTGTGGGTGAATTCGGGAAGTGACGCCGAGGTCTTCGACAAGATCGGCAATCCGGCGCCGTGCGGGCATCAGCGGCCTGCCGACGCCGGATTCTGACCGGTCGGGTCGTCAGGTGAGTGGCTTGACGGGCCTGTCGGTGGTTCTTAGGCCGCTTGTTCGGGCGGTAGCTGGGGCCGTTCATGCTGACCTGGTGGCTGGTGTTGATCAGCCGGTCCAGGAGCGACTCGGCGACGACTGGGTTGGGGAAGAGGGGATACCAGTCGCTGGGCGCCCGGTTGCTGGTGATGATCAGGGACCGGCCCTGCCGCTCGCTGACCAGTTCGTAGAGGTCATCGGCCTGGGCCGCTCCGAGCTGGCGCATGGCGAAGTCGTCGAGGATGAGCACGTCGGGCCGTACCAGTTCACGGATCCGCTTGTCCCAGGTGCGGTCCGCGTGGCCGCCGGCGAGGTCCGCCAGGATCCGGCTGGTCTTGGCGAAACGGGGTCGGGAAGACACACGTCGCCCAGGCTCTCGGTCACTTCGCGGTCCGCCAAGGCGCCCACGTCCGGGATGAGCTCGCCGACCTCCATCTCGGCTTCTACGACGAGCTGCACGCCACTCCACAACTGCTGCCCTGGCTCCTCTCCTTGGAGGAGGGCCGCATCGACGCCACCCAGCTGCTGGAAGTCGAGCGCATCTCGTCCAGCTGAGCGATCTTGGATGCGAGGCCCCGGTCTGATCCGTCACCCCGGCTCGTCGCGTGAGCGCGCGGTCGACGGGAGGCGCGCGGCAGCTGGAGGCGATGGAGGGCGCGCCCTCTCCCTCACCGCACTGGGGACCCTCGCCCGCCGTCGCTGACGAGGACACCGCACCCCTGCACGGTCAACTGCCCACTGGCTTGACCGGCTGACATTTACTGCACGCGTCGTCGCCGGAACGCCCGGCGTCGAGGCCTTTGCCGCTGCAGGGGAACTGTGCTTCCGTTGTTGTGGTGGCAGGTCGTGAGCCGGTCACCACGCAGACGCTGGACGACGCGGGCCGTGAGGTATCCCGGTTCGAACAGTTCTCCAAAGTCCGCCTCACCAACCCCAACGCGTGGCCGGCCTATGTCCGGGTCTACCTGGTCGACGACCAGCCGCCTGAGGACCAAAGCCAGCAGGTCGTCTCCGCCGACTCCATTGGGGGGTTTCACCCGCGTCCCCTGCCATGGCGCCCCCACCATCGAAATCAAAGGCGAAGCAGCCACCGCTGTGGCGCACGACTCCCAGAGCCCAGCGGTCAGCAGCAAGGCGTACTACTCCCAGTAGACCGCCCCCGACCGGACGTTGAGCCAACACTCCGAAGACGACGGGAGCGCCGGTGGCTACTGGGTCCACTCCGGTCAGGTGCGAACGAATCCGGTCGGGTTGGCCAGATAGCGGTCGAGGTCCGGGTCCTCGTGAAGCGCGTCGAACTCGTTGTAAATCGTCCATTGCGCTTGGAGTTCGGCGCGCAGCCGGCCGAGCGCTTCGTAGACGGCCTCGTTGAAGTCGGCGCATTCCGCTTCGCGCCACGGTCCCGGGTGTGGAGGGTAGTCCCAGTTCAGCGACGTGTCGTAGCGCGCGATGAGCGCCACCAGGTCGCGTCGGAGGTCCTCACCTATGGGCAGTCGATCCAGATCGACCGCATAGCCCCACGCCCCCCGGTCCTCCGGAACCGTCCACAGGACACAGCCTGAACCCGCGTCGAAGAAGAATCTCGCGGTGGGCATGACGCGGGCCTCTCCATGTACATTCCGGCTGTGGGGCAGCCATCACACTACTCAACGGAGCTGGGAGACGGCACGGCCCGGATCGAGAACTCCGCCTTGCCGCGCTCCGGACGGCGTCAGATGCTCGTGACAGGAGTGCCTGGCGGGCGCAAGCGGCGTTCCCCGGCCGGGTGTCTGTCCTCATATGTGGAAACGCACTGAAGAGCACCGCGTCCGGGACTTCGAGGCCGCATCGTTCGCGGCATTGCTGGACCGGCGACCATGCTGCTGGCTCTGCTCTTGCGGTGCTGGGTGACCGCTGTGATCCAGTTCGTTCTCCTTGGGGACGGCGCACTGTTTCTCGCCTCACTGCCGACGTATTGGAATCCGTGAGCCTCGCGTTCAACGTCCGGCGTCGAACAAGCGGGCCTCGAAGTGGCAGGCTGTTGCCGTAGGAATCGCGAGGGACGACCAGCCAAGGCCGCTGTCGACGTACTGGCTCTCCTGGATCGCCGTGCCGGCCGCCGATCAAGTGGGAGTCCTTGCGTCCGTGGGCCTCACCGTGCGGCCTGTCGGCCCAGTCGTTCCATCCCAAATCGCGGGTGCGCGCCTCCACGCAAACCTCCTGGAACGCACCATGACAGGAATGGGCCTGCAACCACGCAAAGTGCGCACCGCGGCCGGGGGCACTCCCACGGGGTGCTCCCGGCTCCGTATGAGTACGCGTGCCGATGGACGCTGCCAACTACGCTGCGAGAATGGGCAGATGACTTTGAAGTGGGTCCTTACCGCCGTATCTGCCGTGCGCGACAGTGTAAAACGCCTTCTCGGTCTTCTCCTCATCCTCGTGCTCTCCGCCTGCTCGTCCCATGACCGCGCCACGAGCCAGAAGGAGGTGCGCGACCTCGCGGGCAGCGCGCAGGCCCAGCAGTCCCGGAAGGCGGCTGAGGATCACTTGCGGATGATCGTGAACGCGTACGCCAAGAACACCCCTCTGACCCTTGGTCTGGTCACCGTGAACGACTTATGCGCCGGGGGAACAGCAAAACAGTTGTTCTTCCAGACCGGTGACGACCAGTACAAGATCCGCTGCGGCCTGCGCGTTACCGCCTACTACGGCGCCGACCCGCACCGGATCGCTGACGTCCTGGACGGCATCCTCGCCGCTGGGGACCATGATTCCTCCCACGGGGCCCCTGGCGCTACCATCCCGTTTCACCACGGAAGCCACGGCAGTCCCATTATCGACTACTACCGGGGCGAAACCTCACACCCGGCCGCTCAGGACACTCCGGAACCAGCCCTTTTGTTCGACACCGAACAGACGTTGTCATGGGACACGGTGCGAAGCAGCAGGAAAACACTGATCAATGAGCCGGATAAGTACACGTCCAACGACCCGCCAATGACCCGGTGCCTTCGCGAGCCGACATCAAGGACAGTCAGCGACATCCGCATCCAGCACGGAATGGTCTTCAAGCTGGAACTATCGATGATCAACTATCATCGAGTCTCTAAGGATGGCAAGACTGTCCAGGTCTGGCGATGAGTGACATCACCGCGCGGCCCTGTGCCATCAAGGCAATGTCGGCGAGGCAACGAAAGGCCGGCCATATTTTAGCTGCGCTGATTCATAGCCTTCACTGCTCCAAGAACGGTAAGGGCACGGGGATCTCACGACTCTCCCCCTCGGCTCTTCTGACCGTCCAGGCCGCCGAGCAGACCGACGCGCGGGCGTTGCCCTGACGCGGCACCTGATCGAAGCCGAGGAGCCGGCAGCCGATGGACACCCCTCAACCGCTGACCGACGAGGAACTCGCCGAAATCCAAGAACTCGCCGAAGCCGCCACCCCGGGGCCCTGGCACGTCCGCTTCCTCGATGACGACTACGCCATGAGCCTCGTCGCCGTCAGCATCACGCCCGACACCGGGCTCGGCGAGCGCTGGCCGGACTTCGACCACCGGCAGATCGTCGCTGCCACTCTCGTCCAACAGCCGCGCTACGTCGATGTCGCAGACGAACTCTGGGACGAGAATGCTCGGTTCATCGCCGCTGCTCGCGAGGCCATCCCCCGCCTGGTCGCGGAGGTTCGACGGCTCCGACGGGATCCCGGCGACGCATGAGCGTGATCGGTGTCCGGCCCGACCAGGCGTACTGAGCCATGGCGGAAGGGATTCGCTTCACCGAGTGGGACAAGACCTCCGATTCTGGCAGACACCGACAGACCCAGGCCGTGAACCACGTCCGCAACTCGAGGCGAGCTGTGTCTGGTGCGGCGTTAGCGCGGTTCGCGGGCGTCGTTGCGGATTCTGGCGGCGGTGTCCGCGTTCTCGCCGAGGCTGACTCCCGTGCCGCCGTTGACCAGGGCGCCGGGGTCAACGACGAGGACCTCCCCGAGGGTGTAGTGATCGGCCCAGACGCAGAGGGGAGTCGTGATGGTGTGTTGATTCACCTCTGTACGAAAGTTCTGGCACTTCATCACGGCGTCGCCCAGTCCGCTGGGATGCATCCTCTGGAGGGGGCCGACGAGTTTGGTGTACCCCTTCGGTCCCTCGGCTGCGTTCTGGGCCATCTTCGCGAAGTCCCGGTCGACGCTCTGCTCGGGGGCGCTGATCGACCCCCAGGCGCCGGTGAAATGGACGGTCTGCCGCGAGGCGGAACTGCTCGGTTTATAGGCGATGCGGACAGGCGTGGGGTTGGAGATGCCGAGAGCGGTGTAGTCGTCCACGGCTGATGCCGGGACAGGACTGGTAAGCGACGCGTCGTAGACGAAGGCACCGCCCAGCACGCTGTGCGGCGCGGTGAGCTGATAGGGACGCGTGTCGGCCGGCGGAGTACTGCGCGTGCTGGTGGGTCCAGTCGTGCTGTCGGCGTTGTTGCCGGTGTGGCGGCCATACGCGTAGCCGCCTGTCGCGGCCGCAACCAACGCGCACGTCAGGCTCGCGGCGAGCAGTGCCAGCCGTCTCTTCGAGCGACGCCGTGGCGGCGTCGGGACCGGAGGGTAGACAGGCCCGAACCCCGGCCCCGGTGTCTGCGGAGGCCCATACGAATTGCCCGGCTGCTGGTACACGCCCGTTCCCCTTTCCGCGCCATGATGTGCTCGCCTGCCATCCTCGCCCACCGGCCAGTCAACGCAACCACCAGCCCCAGCCCGGAGAACGCGCGAAGAGAGGCGCTCCGTGCTGCTGGCTTCCTCTGACGTGAGCAGCGCGAGCAAACCATCACGCCTGAGCAGGGCCGGGCGGTGTAACAGGGCGCGCTTTAACCGATCAGGCGGCGGCGCCAGTCGATGGGGGTGACGGTGATGGCTCGGCCGGGGTCGTGGTCCCACTCGGTGTGGAGGCCTGCTGCATTGAGTGCGGCCACGACCTCGCGGCCGATGGCCGTCGTGGTCTCGGGTGAGCCGTCGAAGCCGCCGTAGAGGAGCATCAGTCCGCCGCCTGCGGTAGCGGAGTCCGTGCACTGGGTGTGGAAGTAGACGAAGCCGCGGGCATCGGGGCCGGCTTCCTCTGCGATCTCGCTCTGGCCGCAGCTGCGGCAGCAGGTGAAGTTCTCCCGAGCCGTGATGCCGGCTTCCTCCAGGGCGGTGAACGCGCGGGTCAGCTTCTCGGGGTCCGTCTCGCCCTGCCAGGTCGCCTGCTCGGCGACCCGCTCCAGCCACAGCCGGTCGGCCAGCTCCTGCGCCTGCTGGGGCGAGAGGGGCCTGCGGTCCTCGGTGATCAGATAATCTTCGGCGAGCTCGGCCAGTTCGGCGCGGGAGGCATAGCCGCCGGCCAGTACCTCGCGGACGCGTCTCTCCAGCTCCGCCCGCTCATCGGCGCCGAGGTCGAGCGGCGGTACCTGTGGGGCGGGGCCCAGGTCCAGCAGCGACCACGCCGGGCCGGCGTCCCAGCCGCGCTCCTGACGGGCCCAGCCGGTGAGCACTGCGATCACGGAGCCGGGCTCGTCAGCCGTCGCCTGGAATTGGCGGTCAGCGGCACCGTCGCGGTACTCCAGCGTGTAGTCACCGCCCGCCTCATGCCACACCTGGGCGAAGACGTCAGGCAGGTCGGGTATGCGCTGAATCACCAGGAAGCGGTCGCCGTCACCGCCGATCCGCCGCACCAGCCCTGCCAGCTCCTCGGCGGACACTTTGGCGTGCCGCTCCCCGTTCTCCGTCCTCACCACGATCTCAAGCATGACCGAACCCTAAACGTGGTCATGTGCTGCCCTGCGCGCTCCCCTGGAGCGTCGAGATGGGAGCGCCCCGCCCCCGGGCGACCTTGCGGTCAGTTCACCGGAGGCGGGGCACTCACCTCACATGGGCAGGCATCGCCCGCCCCGCGCCTCAGTACAGGTCGTGGTAGGTGTTCCAGCCGTCGCCGAGCTTCACCCGCGACTGGAAGCCGCCGTAGCCGTTGGCGGTGCAACGGAAAAGTTCACCACGGGAGTTGGAGGCCAGCAGGTCGCCGCCGACCTTCACCTTGCCGGCGAACGGGTCGCCGCCGGTGTTCGAGCCGGGGTAGAGGTACAGGTCGCCCCCGGGGGTGCGGGCCAGCAGGTCGGGCTTGCCGTCGCCGGTGACGTCACTGGGGGTGATGATCTTGCTGTAGGCGTTCCAGCCGCCGCTGGACCAGCCGGGGTTGCCGGCGGAGGCGGTGTTCGCCTGCGGGTAGAGGGTGAGGGTGCCGTTCGACGACAGTGCCAGCAGGTCGGGGCGCCCGTCGCCGGTGAGGTCGCCCGGCGTGAGGACATCCTTCAGCCACTCACTCTCGTGGTAGGGGAAGGAGTACTGCGACTCGTCCGCCCCGTTGAACGTCTGCAGCCATCACTTGCCGCTGGGCGTGCGGTAGAGGAGTTCGGAGACGCCACTGCCGTCCAGGTCGAACCGGGGCTTGGCCGCACCGGCCGCGGCAGCGCCGGCCAGCTGGTGGGCGCTGCGGGCCGGCAGCGTGAACGAGGGGTGGGCCGGCTCGGGCTGGACGGGGACGGCTGCCGTGTGGGGTGCCGCCGGCGCCTGCTGGGCCGATGCCGTACCGGACAGGAGCATCCCGGCCGACAGGGCCAGAGCGGTGCAGGCCGCGAGACGGCCAGTGCGCAGGGCACGCCCAAAAGACAAGGTTCCCCCCAGGGAAGATGGTGATGAAACGGGGTCGCACTCGCCGCCACTTATGTGGCGACTGGAGTGCACGGAGACATTTCTGACCTCACGCGCGGAGTGCGCGTCACAGTCCACGCCCGGCCATGGGCAGTTGAAGGGACTATGGCGTCGCAGCGCCGGGCGCCGCCACCTGGTGGACCCGGGACGTGTCTGGTTTGCGCATCGGCTGTCAGTTGGGCCGTGGCGCGCCGCTTTCTGCGGGTTCAGTCCCACCAGAACTCCCATCGGTGGAGGTCGATGAGGTCCATGGCGTAGGAGGCCAGGTCCGGGTGTGAGCCCTGCCAGAGGGTGTCGGGGCAGAAGGCGAAGTGCTCGGCGGCGACGGCCAGGGCGTCGTCGGTGCGGGTGGGAGGCGTGGCGATGCTGAGGTAGAGCGTGCTGAATCCGACGCCGACGACGCGGGCGCCGAAACGGTCCTCCCAGTCGCGCACGACGGCGGCGAAGGTGGCGGTGTCGTTGTCGTAGTTGACCGGTCCCGTCCAGCCGGACGCGGCGAGGGCGTCGGCGCCGCGGTCCGCTGTGACGAGCCCGAGCCGCGCGTGCGGGTTGCGTTCCATGAAGGAGCGCGCGTACTGCGCAGCAATCACGTCGGGGTCCGTTACGGCCGTGGGTGTGGGGGCCAGGCCCGGCCAGGTCCTGTCAAAGGAGGCGGTGGCGGCGGGGTGCTCGCCCGCCGTTGGCCGGTCTTCGCCGGCGTCCGTGTAGGCGTGCCACCAGCGGGCCAGGAGGGTCGCGGGGTCGTGGTCGGCCGGAGAAGACATGCGCTCGGGCCAGAGTTCACCGCAGCCCCAGGGGCGGAAGTCGGCATCCTGCGGGTCCAGGGCGTCGAGCAGGAGCGGCCACAGTCCTGAGGCGGCGTGTCCGGCACGCAGCCGGGACCACAGCTCGACCGAAGCTGGCGCATCGCTGAGCCACAGTGGCTGTACCTCGCCGTCGCCTTCGTCCGAGGTGATCAGGCGGCCGGGCGGCAGAGCGATGCCCTGGGGCAGTCGTGATTGAGGGTTCACGAGCGGATGCTACGTGCGGGGACTGACAACACGACGGCCTTAGGTTTGCGACCCAGAAGGCGGAGACGACCGGGTCCGGCCTCTCGGGGGCGGGCCGCCTGCCTCCTCCTTCTCGGCCCCAGGGTTCCGCACGTCCGGCCCGCTCCCCCGCCCGCCACGGCACGGCTCTGTGTTCCAGCAGTCGGGCGGGGGAGCGGGGAATCGGCGCCGCGGTCCCGCTCCGGCATCCATGCCCGTTGCCGGAAGAACTGGCGGTACTTGGTCTACTTCCCCGCCAGGGTGGGCCTGCGGTCCTGTCGTTGCTCGTCGCCGCGTTCGTCACCTTCTTCCTCCGATGGGACTGACTCAGGAAGGCACGGCACCGTACGGCCTGAGGTTGGCCCCACCGCACTGTTACAGGGACCGCAAGACCGCGACTACCTTGCCCAGGATGAGCCCGTCTTCGCCGAGCGGTATCGGTGAGAAGTCGGCGTTGCAGGGGGTGAGCCAGGCGCCGTCATCGGTCAAGCGAAGCTTCTTCACTGTGGCCTCGCCGTCGGCGGTGAGGGCTGCCACGATGTCGCCGGGCTCGGCGCTGGCCTGGCGGCGGACGGTGACGATGTCACCGTCGAGGATGCCGGCGTCCCGCATGCTCTGGCCCACGGTCTTCAAGGCAAACAGTTCCCCGCGGCCGACCAGGGCCACGGGCATCGCGAGCACGTCCTGGACGTCCTGCTCGGCCAGGATCGGGGCGCCGGCCGCGATCCGGCCGACCAGAGGTACCTGGACCATCCCGGATGTGGGTCCGGCCTGCGCGACCCTGGCGGACAGCTCCGCGTCCGACGGCGCGGGCGTGGAGTGGGCGCTGATGATACGTCGTCCCTGCGCGGTGGGGACGTAGGTGCGGGGCCGGTTGGGGTCCTGGCACAGCAGTCCCATGCCCTGGAGTGTATGGAGCTGGTGGGCCACCGAGCTGGTGCTGGCCAGATCGACGCTCGCACCGATCTCCCGCATCGAGGGCGGGTACCCGCGCATGCGCAGGGACTCCGCCACACAGGTCAGCACAGCGCGCTGGCGCGCAGTCAGCCCGTCGGCATCCTTGCGGATCCCCGGAGGCCGTCCGGGCAGGACAGGAGTGGCACGCATAAGATCCCCCTCTTTGCCGATCTTGCGTGCCCCTGACCGTAACCTCCCGGCCTCGGATAAGGGAACACTCATTCCCCGGTTGCGGACGCCGTGGAGCGCATGCGGGCCTGAGTCCGTCACCTGCGGCGGGCCTGCGCTGCCGGCATCCGCGCGCCGTGTCGTGGTGAACGGATGAGTCGGCACTCCGCAGTGTGCGCGCGGTGCGCGGGCCACGCTGTGTTCGGTGTGGCTCCGTTCGCCTGCGCGAACAGCTGACAGCCCTGCTGTGAGGGGGCGGTGAGGGACCTGTGTAAGGTGCAAATCCTCAAGGGTGCGGTACAGACCAATCGCGCCATCTTCTGACCAGCCGGGGGGCTAGTCCTTCATGCAGTTCATCAAGCGCACGCTGAACACCGCCGCGATCGCCGCGGCGCTGGCCGCCACCGCCACTACCGCCTTCGCGGCCGGGAACCCTGCGGGGGAGGCCACCAAGAGCGCCCAGGCCGCCGAGCGGCACCAGGCTCCGCAGGTGAAGGGGAAGCTGGCCGCGCCCCGGGCGGCGGCCGGTACCTGGGAGCGGACGGCCACCTTCCCCATGGCCGCTGTCGAGCGGGACGGGTGGCTGAATTGGCACTACCCCGACGGCCGTGGCGGTTTTGAGGCGTCCTGGCCCACTGTCGCCAACTTCAGCGCCTTCAAGCACTACCTCCAGGTCGACCAGGACAAGGACGGCGTCAAGGACGGCGCCTGGAGCGTCCTGAAGGACGGCAAGCTGCTCTACACCACGGCCAAGCCCAACCAGGACCCCTCCACCCGGACCATCGGCGGGGGCTGGCAGATCTACAACAAGGTCCTCTCCCCCGGTAACCTCGCCGGGGCCGCTGAGTCCGACATGATCGCGGTGGACAAGTCCGGTGTCCTGTGGCTCTACCTGGGGTACGCCGACGGCCGCGCCACCGCCCGCACCAAGGTCGGCGGCGGCTGGGGCCAGTACACCGAGATCGCCGGACAAGGCGACCTCGACGGCGACGGCCGCACCGACATCGTCGCCCGCGACAAGGCCGGCACGCTGTGGCTCTACACCGGCAACGGCAACCGCAACGACCCCTTCAACAGCCGGGTGAAGATCGGCGGCGGCTGGAACACCTACAACCGCCTGCTGTCCGTCGGCGACCTCGACGGCGACGGCCGCAGCGACCTCGTCGCCCGCGGCAACGACGGCACTCTGTGGCGCTACTCCGGCAACGGCGACTCCCGCGACCCCTTCGACAACCGCGTCAAGATCGGCTGGGGCTACAACTCCCTCAACTTGATCTGAGCCACCCGGCGCATGCCTGGCCGGTGGACGGATCCCGGTAGCGCCGTAGCGACAGGTGTGTGGGCGGTTATGCAAGAAGAGCCTCCCACATAGTCCTCTGCCTGATCCGCCGTGTGGGGCAGGTCCGTCCGGGCAGCCTGAGTTCCGCTGCCGCGCGCTCGCAGCAGTGGCGGCGCTCTACCTTTCGGCGGTGCCTCACCGTCCATCTCGCAGATCCGTTCTTGGACCCGCTCACCGGCCCGCTCCGGGCCGGTGAACGGGTCGAACCAGTGCCGGTCCCTGCGGGCTTCGGGAGCGGAAAGGTTCACCGCCGCCCAGGAGAACACTCCCAACAGGGTGGAACGCCCGTGCTGTGTGGCGCGCATGGAGAGCGCGGACGGAGCGGCGCGTACGGCCCCAGCTGCAGGCCGACCCCGAAGAAGGGGCGCCGTGCCGGTCACGCTGTGATCACTTGACTGCGGCAGAGTTGCGTAGCAGGCCGTCATCCGCCCTCGGCTCCGTCGGCGATACGGCGACGCCACCACCGGTCTGAGCGCCACTGTCGATGATGGGCGAATGGATCGGGCAGGGTGCGCTCGCGGTATGCGGCGTCCAGGGCGGCCACGTGGCGTTTCAGCTCCGTGCGGGGGCGAACAGGCAGCTCTTGCAGGACCTGGTCAAGCACGTCGCGTGCATGACGCACGTCGTCGAAGGAGCAACCGCGGCACGAGCACGGCGCGTTGCGCAGGTAGAGAGGGCCGCGTCCCTGCTGTGCCAGGAACTCGTGGTAGCGCCGCAACGCCCGTGCAGTGGCACTGGGGTAGATGTAGTAATCGCGGGAATGCCACTCCACCCGATGTATCGCAAGGCTGGTGCGGGCAGAGAGCCCGCGGATCCGGTCCGGGGACAGGTCCTCCCAGATACGAGGGCCACATCGTTCGGCGCGCAGGGCGCCTGGCCGTCTACGCGGCATCGGCCTTTCGGTGGGCAGTCATGCACTCATCATGCCAGCCCCCATGCCTCCGCCACCGCCCCGGCCGCAACAGCGGGGCCAAGCCGTCGCCATCCATCGGCGGTCTCCATGGCGACGGCCGCAGCGACCTCCCGGCCCCCACCTCGGGCGATGACCTGTACCGCTACTCCGGCACCAGCCACGCCACCGGCCCGTTCAACAAACGCGTGGCTAGGGACGGACGCTGGGGCCGCTATGGGCTGGGGCACTTCCCTACCGGGAAGCGCCCCAGCAGTCTCGTGGAACTGCAGCCTCTTGGCGGAGTCAGTACCGCCGGGGATGCTGTCCCGGGTGGGGTTCGGCGCTGTATCTCAGTCCCACCTGGTGTCGTGGGCAGCCGCTCAGTGACCGGGACGGAGGGCGCACCCCGATTTTGAACGCGTTCAAATGGCCTGGCAGTATGGCGCTGACGCGGTCGGTGAACAGGCGAGCCGCGCTATCGCGCCGTGTTCGGAGAGGTCCTGGCTGTGAAGCATGAAGTGTCCGGCAACCGGATGGTGTGGGCCTCTTCGGTGGTGCTGCTCGTGGAGGCGGCGCTCGCTCTGGTGGTGACGGTCGTGTACAACCAGACCACGGAGTCGCCCAACGTGGGGGGCAATTACGCGCTCGGGCTGGTGGCTGTGCCCTGTGTCGCGGTGGCAGGTGTGGTGCTGGCCGCTGCCGTGTCGGGAGCCATCGTGCTTCCCGTGGTTCGGGTGGGTGGTGCGCTGGGGCGGAAATTCAGTGGCCGCGAGAGGTGGTGGTGGGGGCCGCTGCTGGTGGCTGCTGTGCTCGCAGCCCTGTGGTGGGCGGCCGCCGTCGGCGGGGCCGTCGCATGGTCGTTGTGTCCGGTGCTGTGGGTGGTGACCAGCGCCGCGCTGGCTCTTGCGGCATGGGTCACGGGGTCGCGGTGGGTGAGACGGACCGGCGCGGTGGCGGGGTGGGGCGGGCTGTTGGTGATCTGTGTCGGAGTCCTGGGCGGCGTGGCGCTGCAGCTGAACCTTCTCACGGCGTACCGGCCGCCGACGCTCTCTCCTGCCGCACTGCTCGGGACGTGGTCGGACAACGAGGGCGCGACGCTGAGGTTCGCCTTGGACGGCAAGGTCACCGCGTCCGGCGTCAAAGAACACCGCGAGGAGAACTTCAACACCACAGTGAAGGCGTGCACCGGCGAGGGCACCTGGTCCTTCGACGACGGTGACAACTCCTGGACCCAGGAAGTCCAGGTCACCCTGCCTGACTGCTCATGGCCGGCCTGGAACGTAGGCGGTACGCAGCAACGCCCGACGCTCTACCAGTACATCGGCGACCCGGACTCCTGGGACCTGTACACACTCACAAAAAGCGAAGTGATGACGTCGGCGTCCCCAGTCGACACCACCGGCGCCCACGGCCGTCCGGAACTGTCCGCACTGCGACAAGCCGGTCACCATCGTCGCCCTGCTAGCCACCCCCGAGGCCGCACGACCCACCACCCCGATGGCCAACCCGGACGTCACCCCGATGCGCCGCAACTGAAAGAGCAGGTCAATCACCCTGCCGACCTTCTGGACGGCAGGGTCAGTCCGCGTCCGCAAACATGGTGCTGATGTTGTTCCGCATGAAGGCGTCCTTCCACCCCGGACGTTCCTCAATCCAGCCGCTCAAGGCGACGATCACCCTTCTCCTGGGACATCGTCCGGGTCTGGTAGTGCTCCGCCGCGGTCCCGTCGCGGAACGCCGAGTACGACTGGGTGCTCATCGAGTGGTGTCAGACCCGTGGGCGATGATCTGGCCATGCTGCAAGCGAGAGATGAATACGGCCGACGGGTGAGGAACCCGAAGGACTCCGCGGTGAGCCAGATGGTGGCGAACCTCGGCCGTGGCACGGGCTCTGACCGGAGTTCCGTGATCAATCTACTCACGTGCTCTCGATGGGACTGGTCGGTAGCATCCGCAGATGACGAACGAACCCGTGGTCGAGCTTCAGGAAGCTGAGTACCGCCGTGTATGGGAGCGGTTCTGCGCGGAGTTCGCGTTCCGGCCCAGCGTGTACCCGACGAAATGGCCGGCAATCAAGGAGCCCGCGGCCTCGCTGACCTGGAGCCTGGCGGCCTTGGACGACGATCCGTACTACGAGCGACTCGAGCGGCTTGTCGAGGTAGTTGAGCAAGGGCTGACGGCCTGCGTTTTGCCGCAAGGCAGGATGTTCGCACTGGACTGGCAGCACGCCTCGTTCCGATTCTGGCCCCGCATGGTCGGAGGTCCCGGGCAGGAGCGGTGGCCTTTGAGCCCGTACCCGGATGGCGACTACTACATCTATCTCACGGAGGACTTCCTGACCGGCAGCTTCGGGCACCCCTGGGAGCACTCCCTGTGTCTGTTCGGGCAGGCGTTCCTCGACATCGTTGCCGGCCAGGTCGACGAGATCCTCGGCGTGCCGATACGCAGATCCGGTCGGGCTACCGATCACCAGTAGCACGGCGCTGCACTCATGAGTTGGTGAGGATCCGAGTCCGCAGGAGCGAGAAGGATGCCCGGCCGTACATCGCTCGCTTTAGGGTCTTCACGCGGTTGACGTGACCTTCGACGACTCCTGAGCTCCAGCGCAGGGTGAGTGCGGCAGTCACGGCAGCGAGGTCGCCGCGGAGGAAGCCGGCGAATCCGCTGATGGGCTTGGGTGCGTCCTGCTCGGCATGGCGGATCCATTCGGCCAGCAGGAAGCCCTGCTTCCACCGCCGAGCTGATTCGCTGCCCGGGATCAACTGCCCGACCCTGATGGGAGGTTGCCACTTTGACGGATGGGGCCGTGGCTGCCGGTCGATGACAGCCGACGGAGCTCGTGGATGCTCAGTCAGCCGCTTCCTCCAAGCGCCCCAGGATCGCGCGCAGTGACTGGGTGCGATACGAGGCGTGCGACGGGAGTTGGGCGAGGCACGATCGTAGGCGCCGTACTGTTGCCAGCCGGACGTTGCCCGGACCGATGGCGTCGATCACCACGGCGACCGCGTTCAACGCCCAGGACTGGGCGAACGGGTGGGCCTCCTCGGTAGCTGCCGCCACGAGAGCTGGCAGGAAGTCTCCCTCGGGCAGGGCGTACAGGCGGGCGTAGGCGGCCAGCCGGGTACCACCGTCGGCCGATCCGAGCGCGTCAGCGACGTCGAAATCATCCAACTGTGGTGTCAGCCTGACCAGCTCCGCGACGATCTGCTCCTGGCGGTAGGTACGTGCTGCGCCAGACGGCATCCTCATTCGCAGGTCGGTGAATTCACCTAGGAGCCGACTGACCGCCTCGTTCGCCCTCTCTCCCCGGCCACGGTCGTCCCCGGCGGCCACCAGTGCGACCCGCGCCTGGCGACTCGCGTCGTTCACGGCCAGCCGTGTCTCCTCGGCGCGCTGTTCGGCAGCCTCCACACGCTCCTCCAGCTTGCGGTACTGGAGCTTGGCGCCGCCGGGAAGCTCAATGCTCTCGAACAGATCACCTAGCCACGGCACTACCGCGATCGCGGCCAGGATCAGGGTGGCGCCGTCGATCTTGATGTCCGGCCTGGCCAGGTGGAGGCCACCAACTCCCAACGCGCCAAGCGAGATCACCGGCGCTATCAACCGCTTCCGCCAACCCACCGACGCGCCCCCTGGCCCCGATTCTGGCAACGAGCCCAGCATTCCAGAGACTTGAGCGCGACGTGCCGCATCCGTCCACTAGAACGCCGAGCGTTCACCGCGCCGGGGCACGTCTAAGAGATCATCTCATTTGGTGGGTTGGGTAGTCTGTCTGTGTGCTGATGGTGGAGCGTCTGGTGCCGGACGGATTGTGGGAGTTGTTTCAGCGGGTGGTGCCGGAGGCGCCGGTGCGTCCTCAGGGGGGCGGGCGGCGTCGCCACGGGGATCGCGAGGTGCTGGCGGCGATCATCTTCGTGGCCACGACGGGGTGTACGTGGTCGCAGGTCCCGCCGGTGTTCGGCCCGTCCGGGGCGACCGCCCACCGTCGCTTCATGGAGTGGAGCCGACAGCGCGTGTGGGCGAAGCTGCACCGCCTGGTCCTGGACGAGCTCGGGGCCCGTGGCGAGCTGGACTGGTCGCGGTGCGCGATCGACTCGGTGAACATGCGGGCGCTGAAAAAGGGGACCTGACGGGCCCGAATCCTGTGGATCGGGGCAAGTACGGGTCGAAGATCCACTTGATCACCGAGCGGACCGGGTTACCGATTTCGGTCGGTATCTCGGGCGCCAACCTCCATGACAGCCAGGCACTTGAGCCGATGGTCCGTGGCATACCGCCCATCCGCTCACGCCGCGGTACCCGCCGTCGGCGACCGGCCAAGCTTCACGCCGACAAGGCCTACGACAACCGTCACCTGCGGAAATGGCTCCGCAGCCGAAACATCACACCCCGCATCGCACGCAAGGGAATCGAGCCCTCCCAGAAACTGGGCCGCCACCGCTGGACCATCGAGCGGACCATGGCCTGGCTCGCCGGATGCCGCCGACTCCACCGCCGCTACGAACGCAAAGCCATCCACTTCCTCGCCTTCGCCAGCATCGCCAGCACTCTCATCTGCTACCGCAGACTCGCCAAATGAGATGATCTCTAACTGCCGCTCCTACCAAGAGCCCGGCCACTGACGAGGAATACGCCCTGCTGACAAAATCCCCACTGCACCAGTTGAAGTTCGGTCGGGCAGGACGTCCACGACGCGGCCAGCCTCGACGTCGACCAGGAGGGTTCCGTAGGTGCGGCCCTTGCGGAAGGCGAACCCGTCGACGCCGGGGACCCGCGGGGATTGTTCCGGAGCGGTGGGAGGGTCCAGGAGTTCCAGCAGCCGGGTGCGGCCGGCGACGAGGTGCAAGAAGCGGCACAGCCGTTCGCCGGCCCGGCCGCCGAGCTCGACCGCGACCTGACGCTGCCAGTCCTTCAGCCCCAGGCTGGAGCGGCGATACCGCTCACAGCCCATTTACCTGCTCGACGAACGTCCGGCGCTGGCACCGGGTCCGGTCGCAGAAGAATCGCCGGACCCGAAGCCTGACCAGCAGTTCATCCCCGTCAGAGGCCGCTCGGCCAGCCTTCGCTCGTAGGAGGAGTGGACTCTCCGGGCCCGGGCACAGCATCCCGGGCATCTGGGTGGTGGGCCACAGGCTGCCGCCACCACGACCAGGACCTCCGCCGTGAACTCCACGGCCTCCAAGCGAACATCGACGTCCGGGAACAGCACATCATCCAGTGAGCAGACCCCCACGAGCCAGTCGTGCCCTGCCGGAACGTTCCCGCACACGAGCCCTGGCCTGGGAAATCACGGAACTACGGTCAGAGCCAAAATTCGAGATCCGCCTCAAGGCACGAACGACGCCAAAACACTCCGTGCGCACCCGGTACCAGGGCCCGTCCCCCCCTCGCTCGATCAGTCCGGAGGCAATGCTGTGGCTCATCGTGCGAGTGTCCACGACCAGAGCATCGACATCAAAGGAGAAGCAAGCGCTGCCGTACCGCCGCCGGCTGCGGACGAGGGCGGAGGCATTGGCCACGACACCATCGGGGCACGAAGATGTATTCGACCGTGTGCCGAAGCAGAGCGGCGCTGACCTGTCCCACAGGCCGTGCGCCGCTCGCCTGGCCAGCCCGCCGCCGCTCGCGTCGTTGGGTCAGCCCAGGCCGACGGCGGCCAGCGCGGTAGTCCAGTCAGTGGCGATCGCGTGCCGGGCGGCATCCAGACTCACCTGACCGCTGCACACGGCCGTCTTGAGCCGGTTCTCTACCGTGTCCTTGTTCCCCGCGCTCTTCCCGCCGACGCTGTAGCGCGGCTCAGGCCAGAGGTTCTGCGGATCCCGCGGCGCACCGCCCAGCTCCAGGGGCACGAGGTGGTCCTCCTCGTAGTCGGCGGTGGCAGTGTCGCTGTAGCCGTAGGCGGCGATCTGCTGGATTTTGAGGGGGCTGGTGTAGCTGGTGGGCGGGCGCACCGTGGAGGTCCAGCCGGACACGCAGATCGTCGAGTTGATGGTGGTCTGGGTGACGTCGGGGTTGTAGGCGCCGGGCTGGCAGACCGGGTCCGGCAAGGGCAGGTAGGCCTGCGAACACGAGCCCGGCACTGGTGTCGCTGTCGTGCTGGCGTGGGCCGAGCCGGCGGTCAGGCCGAGGGCGCCGGCGGCAAGAGCCAACGCGGCAGCAGGGGCAAGCCGAGGGAGCATGCGCATGGGGGGTCTCCGTCACCTTGGGCCCGGATAGGGACCCCGGGCATCTGACGGTATGACACCACCACAGTGGTCTATGCGAGTAGAACCATGGGGTGACTAGACGGTGACGTGCGCGATTCTTGCCCGCCGATGGGCTGCTCCTGACCGGATCTTCAGCCTCCCTTGGTCGACGACGCCCCAGCGCGCCTCCTATCAGGGCCACCACGTGCTCTCGGCCGGGTCTGCGCGCGCCGTTGCCGGAACCGTCAGTCGAGAGCGTCACCGAGCGCCGTCAGCAGAGCGTGTTCGCACGTGCCCGGTCCGTCCACGGTGTCCACGAAGTTGGCGATGAGCGCGACCGCCACGGTCAGCGCGCGGGGTTCGCTCTCCGGCACGGGCCCTGCCCTCTCGCGCCAGGCCACCGGGTCGCCGTCGTCGAAGGACACCCGCACGGCCTGGGCCACCATCGGCAGGTCAGCCGACTCCACCAGACCGTCCCAGCGGCGCAGCTTGCCGATGAGCGTGTTGGTGAATTTCTCGGCGAAGGCGGCGCGGCCGGGCTGCCCGGCGCCGGTCCGGTGCAGTGCGCCGTCCATGAGGAACAGCGTCCCGCGCAGCAGCTCCGGCGCACCGTAGAGGGCTGTGGCATCAGCGATGCGCCGGCTCAGGGCAGGCCACTGACGCTGATCGTGGCCCGTGCGCACGAGGCAGACCTGGTCCCATGCCGCTTGCACCGCACCGATCTCCACCCGCGCCCCACCGGTTGCCACAGCCAGCCAGCGTAGCCACGCCTGTCGCACGGCAGGCCCCAGCGACGAAAAACAGCCGCGAAAGAGCCGGATACTCGATGCCCGAGGCAGACCCGTGTCCGGCGGGGGCTTCGCTGTCACTGCCCGATCAGTCACCTGGCAGCGGCATCGCCTGGTGACGGTACGGAGGTGCTGGAGAACGGCTGCTCAGCGACCCCTGCTGTGCTGCTACGTGTCTGTGAGTTCGCGGAGGGTGTCGGTGTAATACCGGCGGCGTTCGGTCATGAGTGCGGTGACGTCGTCGTCCGTCACCTGGGAACATCTTTGAAGACGCTCCAGCAGATTGTCTCGCTGTTCGTGCCCGGAAGCCGCGACGTAGGCGATCGTGCGGGCCGTTCCTCCCCCGGCGAGCAGCAGTTGGTGGGGCAGGCCGCACCAGGTGTCGAAGCTCGTACAGATGGCTCGCCACAGGCACCAGATGTCCTCGGGCCGGCGGTGCTCGGCGAGCAGGAGCGCGGCGGTCTCGATGGTGCGGCTGAAGCCCCAGCAGTGGCGGTGGAACCGTGTCTCCTGCTCCAGCAGGAAGCGGGCGAAGGCGTGATCGACCGGTCCCGGGGTGAGGATGAGGTCATCCAGGACGTCCCTGCGGTCCTTCCAGTACCGGTCGAGTGGCAGGCCGTCAGCGTCGTGGGCTGCTTCGAACTCAAGGAGGGCCCAGCGCTCCGGATCCTCCAGCCACCAGGCGGGCGCGATGGCGTCGCCCTTGGACGTAGGGACAACCGTTTCGTCAGGAATGGCAAGCTCCCTTGTCGCGGGGTGGGGGTCGCGGCGCGTGTCCGCGCAGGGCGGCACGGCGCGGGACGGGACCGTCATGGGTGATCTGCACAGTAAAGGGCGCCGCCGACCGCGACGACAACGGGATTCGATGTTGTACGCGCGCTGTACCGGGAGCCACGGTCGACCGAATCGCCAACGCCCAACGCTCCGAAGCGCGCTCTCGTTTCTGGATATCGCTGGCGGCGGCCGACACAACGACAGCCTTGCCGGCCCGGGTTCGGCCCCTGGCAGTTGCCGCGGCGTTCTGGGGGTGACCTCTCAGATGGGGCGGTACATCTCTGTGGTGGTACCCGGCGGCAGCGCGCGTGTCATGTGGAGGTAGGCCGTTCCGTAGGGGGTGTCGGTCCGCAGTAGTTCCCACTGCTCCAGGTCGTGTGCCAGTAGCGGCGCAACAGTGCACGGAACTGCGCGAATTCATGATCGTTCAACGGGCCCGGCCCGTCTGTATGCGTGGCTATCGCTCGACACTGGGTTCTGCCCGGCGGATCTTGGGCAGCGGCTCTCTCCGGCCCTGGAAGGCCGTTTGCTGCAAGAGTCAGCAGAGCCGGTCCGGGGAGGGAAGCTGGGTGATCTGTTCATCGCCCCAGGCGTAGACCTCCAGGTTGGACAGGTAGCCGTCGTAGGCGAAGACCAGCGCGCCACCGACGGCCTGTCCATCAGGACCGAGCACCGTGGCATCGGCGACGGGATTCTCGGTGACGGGCGCACTGGGCACCGACAACCTGTCCAGAGCGAAGTCGATGCTGGCGCAGGAACATGTGCAGTGACCGGTCAGCCGGAGGTGGGGGATCTGTGCACGCAGAGCGTGATGGACAGGCTTGTCGCCCTTGAGGAGCGCCTCAAGGAGCGCGGCCGCTGCTGCGGGTATTCGATCACTGGTCGTGCTGGTCTCCATACCCTGACCCGACCATTTACCAGGCGGAAGGTCAAACCGGAAATCCGGCGTAAGCCGGTGCCCGGGACCTGTCACGGACGCAGCCAGAGGCGGATCGCGGCGACACACACGGACACCCGCAAGCACACGCGGTGGCATCGCTCGGGGGCCGACGATTCAACGCACAGGCAGCCGAAGTGCCAGTCAGACCCTGAGCCACGACCACCGGAACCCGCTAGGAGTATCAATGTCAGACCCCGCCGCTATCGTTCGAGCGTTCACGATCTTATCCCGCCCATCCGCTCCCGGCGCGGACCGCGGCGACGGCGGCCCGCCAAGCTCATGGCGACAAGGGGTACGACCCCGGCTGCGCGGGTGGCTGCGCTCCCGGAACATCACCCCGCGCATCGCCCGCAAGGGGATCGAGTCGTCCTGGCGGCTGGGCCGTCACCGTTGGACTGTGGAGCGGACGGTGGCCTGGCTTGCCGGGCGCCGCCGGCTGCACCGCCGCTACGAACGCAAGGCCGAGCACTTCCTCGTCTTCGCCGGTATCGCCGCCGCGCTCATCTGCTACCGGCGTCTGGGCGGGTGAGCCGGTTCATACAGCTCCGAGGAACCCCGGGTCGGCGTCGTCGAACTGGCGGCACGAGTCGCGGCTCAGCCCCAGGAGTTCCGCCATGGGCACCGCACGGCGACTGGTCGCCAGCAGGTCCTGGCGGGCCTCGGCCGACCACAACGGCGGGAAGAACGACAATCCCTGCCGGCCGTTCAGCACGGAGACCTCAGTGCGCCAGCCGTCCCACCGCAGACCCCCGTAGAACTCCTGCAGCCCTCCGGAGAGAATCCAGGACAGCCAGGCCGAGTGCCCGGCGCCCAGCGCTTCCCAGCCAAGGGAATCGGGGGCGAAGTAGACGATCTCGCCCGGCTCGCCGGGCCGACCGGCCTCCCGCGGATTGCCCCCATTGAGGGCGAAGACCCCGCCCAGCACATCGTGCGCAACCACGAGCCCCGCCCCCGGCCGCCAGGCTGGATCGAACGTCGAGGGCATCGCATTGATCTCTGCCAGGCCCGGCAGTCTCTCGGCGCCGGCGCCACCCGGGCTTCCGAAGATCCGCAACCAGCCGCTGTCCACGAGCAGACCGCCGCAATTCAGCACGATCCCGCCCAGGTTCGACCGGGCCGAGACCTGGAGCTGCAACAGGGACGCGCGGCCTGTCTCGGCGTCGCCGGGCAGCACCTCAACTGGTACGTCAGTGCCGGACAGCTCCTGAAGGAGGAGCGGCCAGGCTGGATCACCGACGTTGAGCAGCTCATTGACCTCGCGCATCCCCGCATCGTCGCACCAGCACTGAAAGCGCAGTCCGCCAGGGCACCCTCACTTCGATCCACCAAACGAGACGATCTCTTAGTGAGCGTTTTGGTTATGTTCGCGCTGGTCTGATGTAGTTCTGAACTGCCGATGCCGCAGAGCTGTCGTGCCGTCTGTGCTGGAATATGGCTTTTCTGACGAGCGGTCGGCAGGCGAAGTGATCCGGTTGCCACCGGAACATCCCGTCTCGATTACACATGCCCTACTTCACGATGCATCCAGGACGCCCGGCACGCTCCCGATGCCACCGCACACTCCCTCCCCGACAGCCGCAAGCGCCGGTATCCCCACACCATGCGACCACCCCGGCCCTACCCGAGCGGCCTGTCCGACGCGCGGTGGGAACTGATCCGCCCCACCCTCGAAACCTGGCGCCAGGCCCGCGCCGGAATCCGACGGCCCCACCACGACCTGCGGGCCCTCATGAACGCCATCCTCTACGTCGACCGCACCGGCATCCCCTGGCGCTACCTGCCGCACGACTTCCCACCCTGGCAGAGCGTCTACGGCTACTTCGCCCACTGGCAAAACGACGGCATCTTCGACCACCTCAACGGCCTCCTGCGCAGCCTGCTCCGCCAGGCCGAAGGCCGCGAACCAGAGCCCACCGCCTGCCTGCTCGACTCCCAAAGCATCAAAACCTCAGCCAACGTCCACCTCGCCGACCAGGGCATTGACCCCGCCAAAAAGATCATCGGCCGCAAACGGCACATCGCCACCGACACCCTCGGGCTCCTCCTGGCCGTCCTCGTCACCGCCGCCAGCGCCCACGACTCCGCCGCCGGCACCCACCTCATCGACCACCTCGCAGCCCGCCACCCCACCATCACCAAAGCCTGGGCCGACAACGCCTACAAGAACAAAGCCATCGAACACGCCGCCACCCGCGGCATCGACCTCGAGATCGTCCAACGCGACCCCCACACCCGCGGCTTCACCGTCCAACCCCGCCGCTGGGTCGTCGAAAGAACCCTCGGCTGGCTCATGCACCACCGCCGCCTGGCCCGCGACTACGAAACCCACCCCCACCGATCAGCAGCCACGATCCAAATCGCCGCCATCAACCTCATGACCCGACGCCTCACCCACCAGAACACCCCCAACTGGCGCCACACCTGACCCCAAATGAAACAGACAACCGAGAATCAAACGCTCACTTAGGCGAACGCCTGCGGGGGGAGGAGGCCGTGCCGTTGGTCGCAACCCTGTTGGATGTTGTGGCGAGTGTCCACACGCCGGAACAAGTCCTCGAACTCCACAGCTTGTTGCGCGGGGGGAGCCGTGCGCTGGACGCTGAGGAGCTGCTCCGTCGCGGCGTGGCGAGCGGCTGGTCTCCTGAATCGATCAAGCTCGTGGCCTGTCAGCTGCCCGTGGAAGACCCTGCTCTTTCCGCACTCCTTGAGGCAGCGGCGGAGTTGCACCCGGATCGGGTTCGCCCACTGCTCACGCAACTCTCCGGGCACCGGCGGTTCGCCATGCTCCGCGGAATCGCACACTACGCCCAGGTGAAGTACCTCACCCACTACTGGCAGGACCCAGAGTGGCGATCAATCCAACGTCTTATCGCCTCAGAAGTGACTCCCCCTCGGGCAGCGGCCGCGCTCTCCGCCAGCGGGACTCGGGGGATGGCTCACATGATCGGTCAGCTTCGGCCGATCCCCCAGATCATTGATATCTGCGGGTCGCTGACCCCAAGGGACGCGGTCCTGTTAGGAGCGGTCATCGAGTCGGGGATAGTGGCTGCGGAGAAGGCGGGGCGGGCTGCCGAGCTCCGTCGCGGCCTGCTCGCCCGAGGGATGGACTGGCAGCTTTCGCTGCAGCGCAGGGTCGACAGCTTCCTGCTCCTCCACGAGTCTTCTTACGGCCCCGTAAACAGGCAGTGTACCCGCCGCAGACCCCCCAGCCTGCGTGGAGGGAACGCCAAATCTGACATGGAGACGGTTGTCTGATTTCTTGGTCCTTTTGACCGGCCGGCTGCCGCAATGCTGCGCCGGGAAAGAACGGCTACGCCTCGGAGGCTGTTTCGAACGGCGTGGCTCAACAAGCGCCTCACCGCACCAGGCATCGCACAACCAGGGAACCGTGCCCGGCGAGTTTGGCCACTTCGACGACCCGGCCGGGACAGGGGGCCTGGGGCGGCCCTTCGCAGTGAGAAGGCTCGGCCCACCCGAGCGCATATTGGCCCGTGGCTGCCGGGACCCTGCCGTGTCTTGGTTGGGCAGGGCCCGGCAGGTCAACGGGTCATGTAGAGGGCGGCATGACCCACAGGGCGAGCGGGTCCATGTCGTCCCGTTCCACGGTGAATCCGGCTGAGCACAGAATCCCCATCACTGCGGTTTGCACGTGACCTGCCGCCTTGATGAAGTATTGGAAGGCAGGGCCGCCGTCCGGGCGGCTCGTGTCGTACGCGCTGTGTACGGACGGATCACATTTCCAGTAGACGGAGGCTGCTGCTGGATGGTCCTCAAGGAGTTCGACTTCGACCTTCGCTCCTGGTGACGGGTCGTCGATCGTGCCCAGGGAGGCCGGCAGTCCGGCCTTTCGCAGCTCATCGCACACCTGGCCAGCCAGCCTGGACCGCGCCTCAGCCACCTCCGCGGTGACGTGCTTGAGCCCGAGGTCCTCGGGTGTCAGGTCATCGAAGTTGATGTTGATCACGCTTCCTTGGTTGCCTGGGGTGCCGGATTCTAAGAATCCGGCACCCCAGTGACTCATCCAGACGGCTGCCGCTCAGCAGACCGAGCGAGCCTTCCCCTCTCAAACGCTTCGATCATCGTCTTGAGCATGCTGGCGGATCCAGGGCCGTTTGGTGTTGACCAGGTGTAGGGGATCCCTTCCAGCAGCGGAGCGCACTTGTCCGGACAGGGGCTGCGCTCGCTGTAGAGCTCAGAGATCTGGCTCCGGTTGAACCCCTTTGACTCCAATTTCTGAATAATCTTCTCCTCAGAGTGAAGCCCGAGTGGCGTGTTGGCGAAGACAACGAAGTCATCCTTCGCGCCGGTGGCAGCGGCCCACCCCGGAACCCTCGCAACCGCGACATTCATCCCAAACTTGTACCTGAGCCCACTGCCAACCCGGAACTTGTAGGCCACGACGGCCAGTTCCGAACCGGCATACGGGATCATCTTCCTGCACAGATCACCGTCACCAGCGGCTGCCGCACGGAGCGGCTTGGGCTTTGTACACAGCCTGACCAAGTTGCTGATGTACTTCGCACCGATACCTTCGATAGCCAGTTCGCTTAGGCCGGCGGTGCGCAGGGCCCTCCAGGCGTCTGTGATGCCGATGCCGGTTCGGAAGGCGGCGTCGAGAGACTTGACGCCGTCGGTGATGGCCTTGATGGCGACGTTGCCGAAGACGAGGGTGGTGATGTCGAAGGCTGCCCAGCCGCAGTTGCCCCAGCTTCCGCCGCCTCCGGTGACCTTGTCCCAGCAGCCGGTGAAGTCTTCGGTGAGCGCCTTGATGAATCCCTTGGCGACGGCGCGGTTGAACTCCTGCTGACTGATGGTGTAGGTGACGTCCTGCGTCTGGGGGTCCTTCAGTTCCACGCTCGCGAGGAACAAGGTGTCGGAGGCGGGGCATCCGTACTGTGCGTCAGGGATGTTCGGGTTGGTGCACAGGTACAGGTCGACGGACACCTTGGAGGTGATCGTCGCGGTGATGACGCAGTCACCGGTGTGGATGATGACGTTGCAGTTGTCCTTCTTGACGTTTTCCGGGTCGCCGACGGGCTCGACCTTGGTCTTGAAGAAGACGCCGCCGATGCTGCCGGCCCCGGTCGAGATCTGGGTGTTCTTCTCCTTCGTCTCGGTGCGCTGGGCAGCGTCCTGGGTGTCCTTGGATGCCTGGTCGGCGTCCTTGGCGGCTTGTTCGGCCTCGGTGGCGGCGGTGTCGGCGCGGTCGGCTGCGGCCTGGGCGTCCTTGGCGGACTGCGTGGCCTGCCTGGCGGCCTCCTGCGCTGCCGCCGCGTCGAGCGCGGCCTCGTCGGCCGAGGCGCGGGCCTCCTTGGCGTAGCCTTCGGCTCGGCCGGCTGCCTTATCGGCGGCTGCCGCGTCCTCGGTGGCCTGCCGGTCGTATTCGACCGTGCGGGCCAGGGACTTGGCGGCCTCGGCCGCATATCCGGCAGCCTGTGCCGAGTAGCCGAGAGCTTCCTTCGCATACCCGCGGGCTTCTGCCGCGTACGCTGCCGCGTTGGCGGCGTGGAGGTATGCCTCCTTCATGTCGCCCTGGGCCTGGTTGGCGATGTCCTTGGCCGCCTCGGCCTCGGTTTTGGCGTTGTCGGCGTGGGCCTGGGCGACGGCCTGCTGCTGCTCGGCGATCGTCCGCGATGCCTGTCCCGTCAGCACCACCAGGGAGGCCGTGCTGTCGGTGTCCGCGTACGGGCCACCGAGTTGGACGGCGTCGTTGGCCGGCTTGGCGACCTGCCGGGCGGCAGCCGTGGCGTCGGCTGCTGCCTGCGCGGTGACATGGGCGTAGCCCGCCGCCTTGGCCGCAGCTGCGAGCGCGGTGAGGGCGTCCTTCATGGCGGCGTCGGCGTTGGCCTTGGCCGACTTCGCCTGGGCTGTGGCCACGCCTGCCTGCTTGACCGCGGCGGCGGCTTCGGTCGCCGCGTGCTGGGCTGCCTCGATGGCGTCCGCGGTGGCGCTGGTGGCCGTCCTGACGGCCGCGTCGGCCTTCAGTTTCGCGGCCTGTGCGCCGTCCGCGTCGGCACGTGCCCGCTTGGCCGCCGCCTCCGCCCGGGTGGCCGCGGCGTCGGCCTCGGCTGCCGCCTGGGTGGCGGCATCGGCCTCGGAACGGGCCCGCCCGGCTGCTGCTTTTGCGTCGTTCGCCGCGGCAGCGGCTTCATCTGCCGCCTTGCGGGCGGCGTCCGCGGCGTCACCGGCGTCCAGCGACTGTGCGTAGGCTTCCTTGGCGTCGGCCTTGACGCGCGCAGTGTTGGCTTTCTGCTCGGCGTTGTAGGCGTCGCTGCGCAGCTCGACCGCCTTGTCGCGGGCCTTGACCGCGTCGTCGCGCTTGCCCTTGGCGGTCTGCTCGGCGGCTTCGGCCCGGTCCTTGGCCTCCTTCGCTTTGCCGGCCTCGGTCTGGGCGTTCTGCTTGTGCTGGTTGGCTTCGCCCTGCTTGGCGGCGGCGGTCTCCTTCTCCGCCTTGGCCTTCTGCTCCTCGGCTTCCGCCGCGAGCCGCTTGGCGTGCGCATCGGCTGCGGCGGCCTTCGCCTGGCCCTCGGCCTTGACCGCGTCAGCCAGCTTCGCCTTCGCTGTCTCGGCGTCGGTCTTGGCGTTGTCGCGGTGAAGTTTGGCGGCATCCCGGGCGGCCTTGGCCTGCACCTCGGCCGTCTCGGCGGCCTTCTTACGGAACTCGGCTCGTACTTGCGCTGCCTGGGCAAGAGCGCGCTGGGTGATGGTGTCGCTGTCGGCCGCCGAGGCGCGGGTAGCGGCCTCCGCGGTCTCCCCGGCCTTGACCATTGCCTCCAACGCGGCAACCGTGCCCTGGGTGACCTGGTCCTTTTGCTGCCCGACGATCAGCCCGCGGCCCCGCGGAGCTCCGTTCTGGTCAGCGATCGCGTAGGCGGCCTGCTGCGCCGTGGTGGAGGCGGCAGCAGCCTTCTTCGCCGTCTCCAGCTGGGCCCGGATCACGCCGAGCTGGTTCTTCGCCTCCGCCTGCGCAGCGGTGACGTTCGCCCTGGCCTTGTCCACACTGGCCTTGGCCGGGGCAGGGCCGGTGTGCCCCTTGGGAGCAACTTTGAACTTCTGCCCGTCCGTACCGTTGCAGGACAACAGCAAGGCGTCCTGGCTGTTGGTGAACGAGCGCAGGTCCAGGCACTTGCCCGAGTTCGTGTTCTTCAGGCTCGTGGTAGCGCGGACGTCGGCTTCCCACGTCTGGGCCGGAGAGTCGTTGCAGCCCCAGATCTGGATCTTCGTACCGTCCGCGGTGCCGTCTCCGCTGACGTCCAGGCACCGGCCGGAGCCGACGTTCATCACGTGAAGGCCGTGGTCGTCCTGGTAGAGACGCCAGTCCTGTGCGGGGTCGTTGTTGCAGGTCCAGATCTGGACGGGTGTGCCGTTGGTCTTCCCTCCGCCCGCGACGTCCAGGCACTTGCCCCCAGCGGCGACCACCTTGATCACGTTGGAGGCATCCCCGATCCAGCCGAGACCGCCCTCGGTGGAGTAGTCCAGCCAGCGGGTGGAGTAGTCCGCCACCCACGACTGACCCAGCAGCCTGCCCAGGGCGAACGTGCCGTCCTGCAAGGCCTTCGCGGCCGTGGAGCTGGAAGCGAGGATCTGCTGACGCTGGGTGGCCTGGGAGACGATTTCCTGCTGCCACTCTGCGGCTGCCTGCCCCACCTCCTTGCCCAGCACCCGGTCGGGGTCGATCGGGTCGTGCCACGAGCAGCTGGCGAAGCGGGCCTTCAAGTCCTCGACGGCGATGCGGAATTCAGGGCTGTCCGGCGCCGGCGCCGTGGCGGGGAACCCGCCCGAAGAGAGGAAGATGCGGGCGTCGTCGGCGAACACCCGGGGGACGAACCACTGGTTCTCCTCGACCTTCCCCGAGTTCTTCTTCCACAGCGCCCACGCCTGCTGCTCCTGCGGGGTGCCCCCGGTGGCATACAGCTGGTCACCGATCGCCAGCGCGGCGGCCTTCGACTTGTCGTCGGCGGTCGGCGACGGATCGAAGAATGGGTTCCACACGTCGTCCCCGGCCCCGTACGACTGGTACAGCCACGGCAGCAGCCCCACCTGATCGAAGATCTTGCCGCCGCCTCGCGGCGGGTGCGGGTAATCCAGGCCGCTGACGGCGCCGGACCATGCCTGCTCCTGGTCGCTGACCTTCTTCAGCCACTGGGCGGTGCTGTCGCGGTCCGCGTTGTTCGCCTGGTGCAGGGGCGTCTTGTCGTCCATCAGGTCCCGGCGGACCTTCTGGTGGAGCTGGTCCGGCGCCAGGGTGATCGCGTCCTGTGCCAGGGCATACAGGCTGGGTCCGCTCTTGCGCAGGGCCTGAGCGGCCACGCACTGGTCCTCGCGCAGCTGCTCAGCGGACTTGGTGTCGTAGCCGTCGTAGGAATCCCCGACCAGACCCAGCTCATCACGGCCAGCGGGCCGCGCAAGGTCGGGCCGCACCGCGAGGCCGACCACCATCGCCACGGCGGTCAGCAGGAGAATGATCCGTGCAGCCAGCCCCGACTTTCCGGGCCTGGGTAAGAGAGGGTTCGGTGATCTGGAGCGCAAAGCAGGTGCCTTTCATCCCGAGGTCGAAGCGACCCAGGGCACACCTCACCCTCACGGGCGACAGTCTTCCCCCGGCCGCTGCTGAACGTGCGCGCACGCCGGGCCGGGTCAGGACCCTCCGTGCATGCGGGCAACCGTAGGCGCAACCGCGTCAAATAGCACGGGAGTTCGATGATTCCGGCCAGTGTCGCGCCTACTCAGCGCAGCGGTACCACAGCGTGCCGTCGCGCTGCGAGCCCAGGGAATCCTGTGATGTTCCTGTGAAGCGGACGCACGCGTTCGACGAGGCGCACGCAGGGCGGATCTGTCCAATTCTCACCAACTCCGCACCGCGGGAAGGCCCCAGGCGGCGGGGGTGAAGCGGGCACGGGAAAGGGCGCTGGCCCGGGCCGTAGTGCTGGGGCAGCGCCCTTGACGGTGTAGACCAGGGGCCAGACGGCGGCGAGCGGCCCGTGCGGGGTCTTGGTGTGCTGCATGGCCGTCAGCTTGCGTACGAAGACGATGGCGAGGATCGCGGCGGCCGAGCATGAGAGCGTCCTCGAGCATGACCAGGTCTGTACCGTGCTGGAGCGAGGCGGGCGTCTTGGCGTGGTCACTCCACTTGATGCCCAGGCGCTGCGTCCCCACGGCCGCGGCTCACATCGCCCACCAGCGCTGGATGGGAGCGTGGGACACCTCGCGCCACGGGCCGTCGGGGGCCTGCCGCGTGCACGCCTTCCAAATCTCACCGGCTATCCCGACCGGGACCCAGAGATCCCACGCCCTCCTCTCCGTCGGCGAGCCGACGACGCCACCACAGGTCAGAGCCCCACTGTCGCTGACGGGCGAAGGGATCGGGAAGGGTGCGCTTGAGGTATGCGGCGTCCAGGGAAGCCACTTGGCGTTTCAGCTGAACGCGGGGCCGGGCAGGCAGCTCTTGCAGGACCTGTTCCAGCACGTCGCGTGCATGTCGCACGTCGTCGAAGGAACAACCGCGGCACGAGCAGTGCGCGTACCGCGGGTACAGAGGGCCACGCCCCTGCGGGGCCAGGAACTCCTGATATCGCCGCAACGCGCGTTCAGTGGCACCGGGATAGATGTAGTAGTCGCGGGAAAGACGCTCCACCCGATGTATCGCAAGGCCGGTGCGGCCGGAGAGCCCCCGGATCCGGTCCGCGGGCAGGTCCTCCCACATGCGTGGGCCACATGGTTCGGCGCGCAGGGCGCTCGGCCGTCTACGCGGCATCGACCTTTCGGTATGCAGTCATGGACGCCATCATGCCAGCCCGTATGTCCCTCCCACCCCAGCCGCAATAGGTGGGACAAGTCTTAGGGAACCACCCGTCGCACGACCAGGGTTCCATGTCCCTCTACTTTGGCGACCTCAACGACGCGGCCGGGTCGGGGAGCGTGTACGAGCAGACCGTTCCCGATGGCCATGGCGACGTGCTCCGGGCTGGTGGCGCTGCCGGCGCTGAAGAGCAGGTCGCCGGGCTGGATGACGGACAGCGGCACGGGGACTCCTTCGCCGACCTGGGTGTAGGTGGTGCGGGTGAGCTGGATGCCGACGACGCCGTAAGCGCGTTGCATGAGGGAGGAGCAGTCGCACCGGCCGCTGGGGTCGCTGCCGTGGGGGTTGGTGCACGAGCCGCCCCACTGGTAGGGGGTGCCGAGCTGGGCGAGCGCCCAGCGGATTGCCTGCTGAACCGGTAGAGGCGCGGTGGCGGGGATCTGGTAGCCGGCGGCCGGTACGGTGCCGGGCGGCATGGCCTCGTAACTGGTGGCCGCCGTGGCGGCGCAGCTGCCCCAGAGCTCCAGGGCAGGGTCCGAGCCGGACGGGGCCGAGCTTGCGTTCCTGGCGCAGCCGGCACACCCCGGCCTCCCCGGCCGCCGCGGTGCGGTGGGGCGTCGTCCGGGGCCGGCTGGGCCGGTCGTGCAGCCCCTGCTCGCCCTCGGACCGCCAGCGGCGGATCCACTTGTGGGCCGTAGCCCGCGAGATGCTCATTTCGGCCGCTACATGGGCGACGGGCCGACCGGAGCGGACACGCACAACCAGAAGCCGCCTGCCGTGAACGGTCAGCCGGGCATTACGGTGGGACACGAAGACCTCCGTGCGGTGCGTTCCCAGACAGCTCCACCACATCGGAGGTCTTCGCCATGTTCAAGACCCGCCAGTGTCAACAACGCTCGTGATCAATACACCTAGTTCCACCAGCCCGTGTCGGCCGAGCCGGTGATGTGGCCCGTTTCGGTGGCGTACGAGTAGCCGTCCCAATACGTGGCCCCCGGGCAGGACCCGTAGAGGTGGTAATTCCAGACGCGCTGACCGTTCTGCTCGTCGTTGAAGTCGGAGCTGGCGCTGCTGCCGCACCCGGACAGCTTGACGTAGACGCGCTCGTCGGTGCGCGCGCCGCGGCTGTCGACGTAGTAGTTCAGGTCGGCCTGCCTGGAGTTCTGGGAGGTGGTCAGGCAGATGCTGACGTACGCCCCGTACTGCGTGGTGTAGTGGGCGCAGTGGGTGCCGTCCGCGTGCGCGGCCGTGGCGCCGAACATCAGGCCCGACACTGCCAGGCCCATAGTCGCGGCGGTTGCCGGGAGCCGCTTCACGATCTTCATGACTCTCCCCCTTGACGATCCCCGACGGTCGGGAGCCCCAGATAGGCTGGCGCATATACCGGCGATCCTCTTGAGACGCATTACGTTTCCCCTTCTCGGCAGGCGAACGGTGGTGTGACGGAGCGCTGGGCGGCAAACCCCGAAGGCCACCCTCTATTTGCGGTCCGCAGTCCGACAGTGCTGATGCGACGAGTTGTCCGCGCGGCCGGGAGGTGATCCGCGCAGGTCATCCACACAGCTGGGGCCGGACAAGTGGCGTTGTCCGCGGACAACTGTGGGACTGACCGAGCGCAGGAGCTGCCGGGCCAGGCCGCTGCACAGCCAACTCGCCCGGCCGCTCTGGCCGCTGGCCGCGTCACTGCCACCCCGCGCTCTCAGCGATCGCACCAAAGGGACCTCGGCCTCCTCCCCGCCACCGTGCCAAGGCCGTTGTTGTCAGTGCCGGCGCCTACCGTCGCGCTCATGGGCTACGACATCCACCTCACCCGCCGCGCCCCCTGGTGGCACGAGGCGGGACCCGAGATCACCGCCGTGCAATGGGCGGCCGTCGTGGAGGCGGACGCGGAGCTGGAGATGGTCACGCAGCCACCAGGCGGGGACGGGCCCTGCCACTGGATCGCGCGCATGGTCCCGCATCCGCCCGAGGAGCAGCCGGCGACCGCCCTGTACTGGGACTCCGGCGAGGTCCGTGCCAGGAACGCCGCCGACCTGCTTGTGGCCAAGATGCGGCAGACCGCCCTCGCCCTGCACGCCAGGGTCCAGGCGTCCGTCGCGGGGCTTGCCGCGGCGGCGGGTGGTTTTGTCGAGGGCTTGGCGGACGTAGTCGAGGCGGTCGGTGTCCTCGAGCCAGACGATGTTGTCCTCGTGGGCCAGTTCGCTGTCTTGCAGTAGCGAGCTCATCAATGCGGCCCCTTCTCGTCCCTGTCGTTGTGGCGGTGGCTGGCCGGTGTCGTGACGGCGGCCAGGTGGCTGTGGTCGGCGGGTGGTACGGCGCGGCTTTCATCGTACGTGCGCGGGGTGGCAGGGCGCCCGGATCAGCCATGCCCACCCCCGGCGGTCGTCGGGGGCCTTCTCCGGCCGCATCGTTGGTCCCGGCCCTGCACCCGGGAGGCACCACGGCCTTCAACTGCCTGCGCCTACGGGAGCTGACGGGCCATCGGTGTAGCTGCATGGAAAGGTCGATGACGGCCCACAGGCGGGTGCCGTCTGGCGCCTGGTCGGTGCCGCACGCCGCGACCGAGGGAGAGCTGGCCACTGCGGTCAAGGACGGCTCAGCGCAGGTGGCGGGGGTGTGGTGGTGGCTGAGGACGAGGATGCAGGCACGATTGCCTTCGTCGGCCAGGTGCACGCTGATGCGCCGGCCCGCGTCCGCGACGGCCGGAGCGATCAGCGCGGCCACCACCCCCCGCACCGCGGACTCATCGGGGCGGTACCCCCAGGCACGCAGCTGTTCGACGATGCGGCGCTGGGCGGTGGAGGCAGTCCACGGGGCCGATTCCAGGGGCCAGTTCACGCACCGGCGGTTCGCCAG
This sequence comes from Streptomyces sp. NPDC031670, assembly GCF_055580545.1. Classification (NCBI taxonomy): domain Bacteria; kingdom Bacillati; phylum Actinomycetota; class Actinomycetes; order Kitasatosporales; family Streptomycetaceae; genus Streptomyces; species Streptomyces sp. NPDC031670. Next base: position 48,317 of record NZ_JBVILC010000032.1, read on the forward strand.
CCGCACCCGCGCCCGCGCACCCTGCAACACCGGCGCGTGTGCGGTGCCGGGCTCGGGCGGGAAGGGGGACGGCGGCTTCTTCGGCGGTGTCGGGGTCTTGGGGGATAGTCCGGCCGGTGCTCCAGCGCCGCATCCAGGGAGGTCTCGGACATGCGTTGCCCCTCCTCGCATACAGCACGAGCCGCTGCCGATTCCCGTACAGTCCATGCTAGGGGTCAGTCTGGCGGGCCGTCAGCGCCTTCCGGCGAAGCCCCACAGTCCCTCCAGCTCAAAGGGTGGCGGTAGACCGCTCAGCGATCGACCACCCAGCGTGCATCCGCCGGCCAGCTTCCCGTGCCAACGATGTGCTTCACGAGCCTGAACGCTTCACCGAGGGGAACCGTGTTCTCATCCGGGTGCTCGTCGTCCTGCCCATTCGCGAGGACGAACCCTCCGCTGGACCCCTGGGCACCGGGGGCCACGGCATGCTCGCCGGGATCACCCTCGTCTTCGAGCAGCATCACCATCGCGCGCTCGGTATTCGTCACGAAGGCCAGTGACCGTCCCGAGGAACTGGTCAACCACGTCTCAAGCTGTCCGCCGTCGATCCTTGACCGAAGAGCTTCCAGCACCGTCTCGGACGACACAAGGACGGTGCTGTGGTCATTGATCACCCAGGACTCGGTCACGAGCACGACGATCTCACGGACGGATCTAGAGACAGTCCCCAGGGGCGGTGCGGACAGAGAACGGGTCAGTCACATTCTCAGCTTGGCGTTTAACCTCATGGGCAGTTCGCGCATACCGTAAGCGCGTGAACGACATCGACACCGAATCCCTTGGGTGGGAGCTCATCGGCTGGGACAGCGACGAGCAAGCCGCTCATGTCACTGGCCTGACCCGAATCGAGATCCTGAGTATCAGGGACCTGTTCCCGGGCCGCGGCGACGACTTTCTTGAGACCGCTGTCTACGAGGTTCCGTCCGCGCTGTACTCGGCGATGCGGCGTGCCGTCCCGCACCTGGAGTTCCGTGAGGGGCTGGAGTACCAGATCGGTGGTTTCCGCATATCAGTCTGAGCTTGGCGATCCACTGATGCGTCGGGCTTCGTGCCGACCTTGTGGTGTCGGGCCAGGTATAGGACTCGCCGGTCGCGCGGCTCACCATGCTTTGGTGGGCCGCGCGCTCCGCTGGGTCGCACACAGGTGTTTCGAATCGGGCACTTTCGGCATGTGATGCGTCAGAGGTGCTTTGCTGACGTGCCAATTTCCGCACGTTCCTCAGTTCGGCTGCGCCGGGTGCGCCAGCTCCACACTGTGTGTCCTACGAGGGCCACCGCTACGCTACAGGCCCCGATGCGTACCGTGTTCAAGGTGACGACGAGGACCTGCGTGTCCGCCTCGGCCCTCAGTCGCTCGTTGGCCTCGAACACGGTGACCACCGGAATGAGTAGGCGGAATGGGAGCCCGCCGACGCCGGGGGTGCGTGCCACGTTTCCGATGAACCCCAAAGGCGCACCGAAGATCACCGCGCAGGCTGCCCACACGTCGATCTGGTCCATGCGGAGACTGCCGCCGTGGTCCGGTACCAGCTGCCCTTTTATATCTTCCGGTATCGAATCGTCGGACGCGGACGGAATTCCCGACACAGGAGCGGGGTACAGGTCCTTGAACACGTAGTAGGTGATGACGGCGACAATCAGGCCGAGGGGCGCCAGCAGCGACGACTCGATTTTCGAGCGGCGCCAGTAGCCGACCAGGAACGCATAGCACGCCCACGTCCATCCGATGGGGAACATGGCCCCCACACCGGAGACGACGGAATTGTCTACCTTCTCGGAGGCGGGGCCGATCAGGCCGAGCAGCACACCCACCACAACAGCCACGGCGATCGGCATAACACGGGTGCGCCACACGTGCATGTTCCCTCTTCCCTGTTCCTTGAACCGAGTTGGCGCCGCTTCAGGGCCACACTCTCACGTACGGCCCTGAAGCGGCGCACCAACCTACCCCACGCGCCGCAGAGTTACTCCTAGGCGGAGGTGCCGGATATTAGTCGACGGCGTAGTAGGTAGAGCACCTGTAGATCAATCCCGCTCTGATGCTTGCCTGGGAGACATCACCGGCAAGGGCGCTGGAGCTGTCCTTGGTGCCGTTCATCTCCGCCGTGGACCTGTGAAACCTCGACGGGTGATAGTAGTTCGAGTAACACCTTTTCATCGTCGTACCGCCGGATGTAGAGAGGTACCAGCCGTAGCACCATGTGCCGCCGGCTGACGGGTTCGTGCACTCATCCACCTCGGCGGGGCCCGCCGCGACGCCCATCGTGGTTGTCACCACACCCCATTCGGAGGGGTTGCCCAGTTGTGCGGGCACGGGCGTGCCGTCGCCCCGGTGGTGAACGGTAACCGTGGTGGTGGGGGCGATAGCCCCGGGGCTCTGCGCTGCGGCAGGCGTTGTCAGGAGCCCGGCCGCTAAAAAACTCCTCCCGTAGTCCCCCCGTGGGACTCGAACAAAGTTTCTACAGACCCGCACTTTCCTGTAAAGGGAGTTCGAACGAGTTGACCGAAAGTCTCACTTGATCGATTTACTGGCCTATTTCGGAAATTTCTTCACATAGCGACACCCCTCTCAGAGCAGTTGCGTGAATACCTCCCTGGAGGCTTGCGATCTTGGCGCCCGCGTCTCCTATCTCTTCCGCTGTGGTCAGCGGCCCTACGAAGGGAGTCACCTATCGGCGAGTACCGGATCGTTGTCCGTGACAACCAGCTCGTTCCCGTCGGAATGATCGACGACTACCTCTCCCTTGAGATGGTCCTGAAATTCAACGACGTCGGGCAGTGGACGCTCAAGATCAATGCGGGGCGGCCCCACGCCCGGCTTCTTCAGCCGGGTTGTGGCATCGCCGTCTACCGCGAAGGCGTGTCACTACCGATCACGAGCGGTCTGATCCAGGGCATCCAGAAGTACTGGACTGTTGACACGGACTCCGGTGACGGCGCTCTGTTCATCACCGGTGCCGATGACAACCAGCTCGTTGCTGCCCGTCTCGCCTTCCCCGACCCGGGTAATGCAGTAGAACAACAGACCCGGGCGAGTGACGGTGCCACCGACCGGGAAGCGGCCTACGCGCTGCAATCGCTGATCGACTGGAACGCCGGAGTGCATTCCCGCGGTGACCGTCAGCCTCTTAGCTATGCGACACCGGACGGTTCGGCCTGGCCGTATGACCACTGGGGACCGACCACCGCATTCACCGCGCGGTTTGACAATCTGCGGGATGTCATCAGGCCGATTGCCGAGGCCGGCCAGCTGGGATGGCGCAATGTCTGTGACCCCGAGTCCCGCGCCATCCGTCTGGAGACCTACCAGGTACAAGACCGCACGGGCACGGTCCACTTCAGAGATCATCTCATTTGGCTGGGTATGCTGCTGGTCGTGTCGGGGATCGTTGAGCGGCTGGTGCCGGACGAGTTGTGGGAGCTGTTCCAGCGGGTGGTGCCGGAGGCGCCGTCGCGACGTCAGGGTGGTGGCCGGCGTCGGCACGGCGACCGCGAAGTACTGGCCGCGATCGTGTTCGTGGCGACGTCAGGCTGCACGTGGCAGCAGTTGCCGA
>NZ_JBVILC010000033.1:0-50792 GCF_055580545.1 Streptomyces sp. NPDC031670
GGGGCAGATCTTTGTGAAGGGCGAGGTCATCAAGACGGTCCCGGAGTCGAAGATCGTGGAGACGCTGATCGAGGAAGCGATGAAGATCGCGGAGCAGATGGAGCGGGATGGGGTGGGGTCGGGGGAGCCGCAGGTGTCTGTGGCGGGCTGATCCCCTCCCCGCGCGTCCCCTGACCCTCCGGGGTCCGGGTAGTGGCTTTCCGGGGCTGTCCCCGCCCCCCATCACGGGTCCGGCGGCCCCTGGGCCCCGCTCGGGCCTGCGCACCCGGGCCCCGCTCGGTCCTGAGCCCCCGAGCACCCTCCGGTGCCGCGCACCCGGGCACCCTCCGGGGCTGCGCCCCCGGGCACCCTCCGGGGCTGCGCCCCAGGTCCCCTCTTCGCGGGGCCTGCGGCCCCCGCACCCCGCTTCTTTCGCCTGCGGACCGTGCTGGCTTGCTCGCGCAGTTCCCCGCGCCCCTAGGTACTCACGGGCGCGGGGAACTGCGCGCTCAGCCCCAGACAACCCGCAGCCGACCACCGGCCCCTGAAGGGGCGCGAGGAACGGCGCGAGCAACCCTCCACCGGCCCGCAGTCGACATCCGGCCCCTCAAGGGGCGCGAGGAACTGCGCGACCAGCCCACCACCGGCCCGCAGACGAACCCCCGGCCGAGTAGGGGCGCGGGGAACTGCGCGACCAGCCCACCACCGGCCCGCAGACGAACCCCCGGCCCAAGGCAGAGGCACCCGTGGCAGCTCCCGGCCCGCACGCCTCCCGGGCCGGGGCCGGGCCCCCGGGGCGGGAGGGGCGGGCGGGGGCGCACGCGTACCCCGGTCCACCGGCGCCGCATCAACGCCACCCCGCCGGGTACAGTGCGGAGATCAGCAGACCGTATGGTGAGGCCCCCACGTGTTGACGCAGACCACCACCCGGGTCCTCGAACCCGGTGACCTCGGCGCGGCGCTCGCCGTTCTGGAGAGCGAGCCGGTCGCCAACGCCTTCGTGGCCTCGCGCGTCCAGATCGCCGGCCTCGACCCCTGGCGGCTCGGCGGCGAGATGTGGGGCTGGTACGCCGGCGGCAGGCTCCGCTCGCTCTGCTACTCCGGCGCCAACCTCGTCCCCATCTGCGCCACCCCCGAAGCCGTCCGCGCCTTCGCCGACCGCGCCCGCCGCACCGGCCGCCGCTGCTCCTCCATCGTCGGCCCGGCCGAGCCCACCGCCCTGCTCTGGAAGCTCCTGGAGCCGCACTGGGGACCCGCCCGCGACGTCCGCTCCCACCAGCCGCTGATGGTCACCGAGCGCATGCCGGACGACATAGACCCCGACCCGTACGTCCGCAGGGTCCGCAAGGACGAGATGGACGTGATCATGCCCGCGTGCGTGGCCATGTTCACCGAGGAGGTCGGCGTCTCCCCGATGGCGGGCGACGGCGGACTGCTCTACCAGGCCCGCGTCGCCGAACTCGTCGGATCGGGACGCTCCTTCGCCCGCGTCGAGGACGGCAAGGTGGTCTTCAAGGCGGAGATCGGCGCCGCCACCACGCGCGCGTGCCAGATCCAGGGCGTCTGGGTCGCACCCGAGTACCGGGGCCAGGGCCTGTCCGTCACCGGCATGGCCGCCGTCCTGCGCTACGCCCTCGCCGACGTGGCCCCCGTCGTCAGCCTCTACGTGAACGACTTCAACACGGCGGCCCGCGCCTGCTACCGCCGCGTCGGCTTCCGTGAGACCGGGGCTTTCATGAGCGTGCTCTTCTGACAGTCTCTCCGGAGGGTCATCGGACAGTAGGGTGCGGACCATGGCACCTTCCTTTGGAGGCGGTCCCCGGAGCCCCGAGGTGACGGTCACACCGCTCGACCTCGCCGCCCGTGTGGACGAGGCCCTCGCCGTGCAGGCGGTCGCCTTCGGGCTCAGCCCGGAGGAGGTCGGCGTGCGCCGCCACATCGTGCTGCGCCACCTCGCCTGCCCCGGCGCGCGCGCCCTGGGTGCCACCACCGCCGACGGGACGCTCGTCGGGTTCGTGTACGGGATGCCCAACGACCGGGCGCACTGGTGGTCCACGGTCGTCGAACCGTATCTGCGCCACAACGGCACCGACGCCTGGCTCGACGACTCCTTCGTGATCACCGAGCTCCATGTCCACCCCTCCCACCAGGGCCGGGGCGTCGGCCGCGAGCTCATCACCCGGATCACCGACAGCGCCACCGAGCCCCGGTCGATCCTCTCCGCGATCGACACGGAGAGCCCGGCGCGGGCGCTCTACCGCGCGCTCGGCTACCTCGACCTCGCCGGGCAGGTCCACTTCCCGAGCGCGTCGAGGCCGTACGCCGTCATGGGCGCGCACCTGCCGCTGCGGCGCCCGTAAAACCGATTTCCACGCGCGCGTGAGGCGCGGATAACCTCCTGACACCACCCGTGTACGTACAGGAGAGATCCCATGGCAGCCGCCCACGTCCAGCGCATGTCCCGTCTGATGGTCAAGACACTGCGCGACGACCCGGCGGACGCCGAGACGCTCAGCCACAAGCTGCTGGTCCGCGCCGGTTACGTACGGCGCAACGCGGCCGGCGTCTGGACCTGGCTGCCGCTCGGCAAGAAGGTCCTGGACAACATCTCCCGCGTCGTGCGCGAGGAGATGGACGCCATCGGCGCCCAGGAGGTGCTGCTGCCGGCGCTGCTGCCCAGGGAGGCGTACGAGGCGAGCGGCCGGTGGGACGAGTACGGCGACCTGCTGTTCCGGCTGAAGGACCGCAAGGGCGGCGACTACCTGCTCGGGCCCACGCACGAGGAGATCTTCACCCAGACCGTCAAGGACCAGTGCACGTCCTACAAGGACCTGCCGGTGATGCTCTACCAGATCCAGACCAAGTACCGCGACGAGGCGCGGCCCCGCTCCGGTGTGCTGCGCGGGCGCGAGTTCCAGATGAAGGACTCGTACTCGTTCGACACCACCGACGAGGGCCTGGCCGAGTCGTACGCGCTGCACCGCGAGGCGTACCGGAAGATCTTCGCGCGGCTCGGGCTCGACTACCGGATCGTCTCGGCGGTGTCGGGCGCGATGGGCGGCTCGGCGTCGGAGGAGTTCCTCGCTCCCGCCGCCGCCGGTGAGGACACCTTCGTGGACTGCCCGCAGTGCGAGTACGCGGCGAACACGGAGGCGGTGACCTTCGTGGCGACGCCCGTGGACGCGGCCGGGGCCGGTCCGGTGGAGGAGCTGGACACTCCCGACACCCCCACGATCGAGTCCCTGGCGGCCCACCTGGGCGTGCCCGCCTCCGCCACCCTGAAGAACCTGCTGGTCAAGGTGGACGGCGAGATCGTGGCGGTCGGCGTGCCCGGCGACCGCGAGGTGGACCTCGGCAAGCTGGGCGAGCACCTGGCGCCGGCGGTGGTGGAGCTGGTGACGGCGGAGGACTTCGCGGACCGGCCCGATCTCGTACGTGGCTACGTCGGCCCGCAGGGGCTCGACAAGGTCCGCTACATCGCCGACCCCCGGGTGGCGCCGGGGACTGCCTGGGTGACGGGCGCCAACAAGGCCGACACGCATGCGCGGAACGTGGTGTGCGGGCGGGACTTCGAGGTCGACGACTACCTCGACGTGGTCGTCGTCGAGGAGGGCGACCCGTGCCCCGCGTGCGGCGCGGGGCTGCGGCTGGACCGGGCGATCGAGATCGGGCACATCTTCCAGCTGGGGCGGAAGTACGCGGACACCTTCCAGCTCGACGTGCTCGGCCAGCAGGGCAAGCCGGTGCGCGTGACCATGGGGTCGTACGGGATCGGCGTCTCGCGGGCCGTGGCCGCGCTGGCCGAGCAGACCGCCGACGAGCACGGACTGTGCTGGCCGGCGGAGGTCGCGCCGGCGGACGTCCATGTGGTGGCGGCGGGCAAGGCGCTCCAGACGGAGGTGGCGCTTGACGCGGCGGAGCGGCTGGCGGCGGCGGGGCTGCGGGTCCTGGTCGACGACCGGGCCGGGGTGTCGCCCGGGGTGAAGTTCACCGACGCGGAGCTGCTGGGTGTGCCGAAGATCCTGGTCGCGGGGCGGCGGGCCGGGGAGGGCGTGCTGGAACTGAAGGACCGGCGGACGGGGGAGCGGGAGGAGCTTGCGGTGGGGGACGCGGTGGAGCGGCTGCGGGGCTGATCCCCTCCGGGTGCTGCGCCCCCGCCCCCCGAAACGGGACCTGCGGGCCCGGCACCCCGCTCCCTTTCCCCGCGGGTGGGTGGGGGCCGGCCGCGCAGTTCCCCGCGCCCCTTCAGGGCTCGGACTTCGGCTGCCGGTTGGGGGCGGCTGGTCGCGCAGTTCCCCGCGCCCCTCGGTGGTCGGGTTGTCTGCGGGTGGGTGGGGGCTTGTCGCGCAGTTCCCCGCGCCCCTGGGTAGTCCGGGGCGCGGGGGACCGGGGCCCAGGCCACAGCGCCCCTGAGGCCACCCCGAGCCCCGTCCCCGCCAAGGGGCGCGGGGAACTGCGCGCTCAGCCCTCCACCGGCCCGAAGACGCACTCCCGGCCCTGAAGGGGCGCGGGGAACTGCGCGATCAGCCCTCCACCGGCCCGCAGACGGACCTGCGGCCGAGAAGCGTTACAGCCAGCCCGCGAACTCCAGCAGCAGCTCCGCGTCCTGGGTGCGGCCCGCCGCCCTCGCCCGGAGCCCCGACTCCACCGCTCGGAACAGCGTCCAGCCGTGCAGACGCGTCGGGTCGACATCCAGCGCGTCCGCGAGTTTGTTCACCCGACGGCGCGCGACCGACGCGCCGCTGGGGGCCGCGATCAGGTCCTCCACCCGGTCGCGCACCAGCCGCGCCAGGTCGTAGGCCCGTTCACCCACCAGCGGCTCCGGCCCCACCGTCAGCCACGGGGAGCGCTCCGCTGAAAGCACCTTGCTCTGACGGAAGTTGCCATGGAGGAGCAGCTCCTCCGGCGGGGAGGACGTCAAGGCGTCGCGGGCCGCCAGCGCCGCCTCCGCCAGCGGCGCCAGCTCCGACGGCAACTCCCCCCGCATCGGCACCGACTGACGCTCCGTCCGCTGCGCCGCCGATTCGAACGCGTGGCCCGCGGGCGGCTCCACCCACAGCCGGCGCAGCGTCCCCGCCGCCTCCAGCAACGCCTTCGCCTCGGGCAGCGAGCGCAGGGACACCTCGGGGTGCAGACGCTCCAACAGGAGGGAGTCCTCGGGGCCGTCCGTCTCCAGGAGCCGCGCCGCGCCCCAGCCGGCCCAGTGCTCCAGTGCTGCCCGCTCCAGCTCCGGACGGGCCTCGGCGGGCGCCAGCTTCAGGGCCGCGGGAGTGCCGTCCTGCTGCCGTACGAGCAGGACCAGGCTGCTGCGGCCACCGGGCGCCTGCACCCGTTCCACCGTCAGCCCGCGCCCCGCAACCGCCGCGTCCGCGAGCTGGGGCAGCCGCTCCAGCCAGCGCGTGGCGACGGCGTCCCCGTACGTCTCGCCGAGCGCGCGCACCAGCCGCTCAGGCGGTTCGAAAGCCATACGTGCGTCGTCCCTTGGTCAGCTACCGGTCGGGCCCGGACGTTCGGCGAGCCCCGGAAAGGCTACGCTGCCGCCCCGCCACCGCCCCGCCCGCACCGCCGCGTCCCGCAGCGCGGCTGCCGCCTCCCGGCGCAGCGGGCCCTCGGCCGCGCGGACCAGATCGGAGTAGACCCCGGCCACCCGGTCCTCCAGCTCGGCCGCGAGCCGCACCGCCGCCTCCGTGTCCGGTACGGGGAACGGCAGCGCGTACGCGGGCGCCGAGGCGACCGGGGCGGCGCCCAGGTCGCGCACGGTCCGGGTGAGCGCGTCGCGCCGGGCGCGGTGGGCCGCGTACGCCTCCCGGGCCTCGGCGGCGCGGGGCTCGCCGACGCGGCCACCGAGCACCCCGTACCCGTACACCGCCGCGTGCTCCGCGGCCAGCGCGGCCTGGGCCGCCTCCAGGGCCGGCATCAGACGCCCTCCCGACGGGTCAGCAGATACGCGTGGACCGCGCCCGCCGCGGCGACCGAGGCCAGCAGCCGGGCGAGTTCGGGCGGCGCCCCCGTCAGCGCCGCCATCTGGGCGTCGGAGACCTGGCGCGCCGCCCCCGCCAGCTCCCGCAGCGCCTCGGCGGGGTCGGCGGGGACGGTCGGCGCGGGCACGGGCACGGGCGCGGAGGGCCGGGGGTGGGTGCCCGCGAGCGCCGCCGCGTGCTGGGCCGCCTCCTCGCGCAGGGGGGCGAGCCGGTCCCGTACCGCCGGATGGCGCAGCGACACCGCCTCGTACCGGTCGCGCAGCGCCGCGCTGACGGCCGAGGTCCGCAGGCGCAGGGCCGCCTCGGCCCGCGCCGCCCGCGCGCGCTCGTGCTCCCGCGCGCTCCCATCGGCGTCTCGCGCGCCCCCGTCCGAGCAGGCCGACAGGAGCCCGGCCGCGGCGGCGGCGCCGGTCGCCGTGAGGGCGGCTCTGCGCGAGGTCACCGTCCTGCTCACCGGCACGTCTGTCTCCCCTGCGGGCTCCGGGCCCGGGGGCCGCCATGTGATCACCGCAGGCGAGCGTACCCGCGCCCGGCCCCGGGTGGACGGCAACACCCCCCGGGACCGGATACCCTTTGATTCGACACGCGACGAACCCACAACAGCACACGCGGCCGAGGAGTCACCCGGATGAGCACGACCCAGAGCGAGAGGCTGCGCGGACTGCTGGAACCGCTCGTCAGCGCCCAGGACCTCGATCTCGAGGAGATCGAGGTGTCCCGGGCAGGGCGCCGCCGGATGCTGCGGATCGTCGTGGACTCCGACGAGGGCGTGGAGCTGGACACCTGTGCCGAGCTGAGCCGCGCCGTCTCCGACGCGCTCGACGAGAGCGATGTGATGGGCGACGAGGAGTACGTCCTCGAAGTCACCTCGCCCGGCGCCGAGCGCCCCCTCTCCGAACTGCGCCACTATCTGCGCGCCACCGGGCGGCTCGCCCGGCTGACGCTGAACGAGGGCGGCGAGCTGGTCGCGCGCGTTCTCGGCGCCGACGAGGAGGGCGTGGACCTGGAGGTCCCGGGTGTGAAGGGCCGCAAGGCCACCGCCCGGCGCCTCGCGTTCTCCGAGATCGCCAGGGCGCGTGTCGAAATCGAGTTCAACCGCAAGGACAAGAAGGAAGAGGAGGCGTAGCCATGGACATCGACATGAGTGCCCTGCGGGGTTTGGTACGGGAGAAGGAGATCTCCTTCGACCTGCTGGTCGAGGCCATCGAGTCGGCCCTCCTCATCGCCTACCACCGCACCGAGGGAAGCTTCCGCCGCGCGCGCGTGCAGCTCGACCGCGAGAACGGTCATGTGACCGTGTGGGCGAAGGAAGACCCGGCCGACCTGGAAGAGGGCCAGGAGGCCAAGGAGTTCGACGACACCCCGACCGGTTTCGGCCGGATCGCCGCCACCACCGCCAAGCAGGTCATCCTCCAGCGTCTGCGCGACGCCGAGGACGACATCACCTTCGGTGAGTTCGCCGGGCGCGAGGGCGATGTGATCACCGGTGTCGTCCAGCAGGGCAAGGACCCCAAGAACGTCCTGGTCGACATCGGCAAGATGGAGGCCATGCTCCCGGTGCAGGAGCAGGTGCCGGGCGAGGAGTACATCCACGGACTGCGCCTTCGTACGTATGTCGTACGGGTGGCGAAGGGTGTGCGCGGTCCCTCGGTGACCCTGTCGCGCACCCACCCCAACCTGGTGAAGAAGCTCTTCGCCCTGGAGGTGCCGGAGATCGCGGACGGCTCGGTGGAGATCACCGCCATCGCCCGCGAGGCCGGTCACCGTACGAAGATCGCGGTCCGTTCGACGCGTTCGGGGATCAACCCGAAGGGCGCCTGCATCGGCCCGATGGGCAGCCGCGTGCGCAATGTCATGGCCGAGCTGCACGGTGAGAAGATCGACATCGTCGACTGGTCGGACGACCCGGCCGAGATGGTGGCGAACGCGCTCTCCCCGGCCCGGGTCTCCCGGGTCGAGGTCGTGGACATGGCGGCCCGGTCCGCCCGGGTGACCGTGCCCGATTACCAGCTCTCGCTGGCCATCGGCAAGGAGGGCCAGAACGCCCGCCTCGCCGCGCGGCTGACCGGCTGGCGCATCGACATCCGCCCGGACACGGAGCAGCCGTCCGAGCAGGACTGAACAGACGGCCAACGGGGCCCGGGAATAACGCCGGGCCCCGTCGCCGTTGCCGTCATGGCGATCTTTTAGGACAACGACCGTTCGATTTTTGCCCCAAAGGGGTGAGGTCGGTACGGGGAGGTAGACTTAACCGTGTCTGGCCGGACGCATGCCCGCGCATGCCCTGAGCGCACCTGTGTGGGGTGCCGGGAGCGAGCGGCCAAGACCGATTTGCTGCGCATCGTGGAGGTCGAGGGCGCTTGCGTCCCCGATCCTCGCGGTACGCTGCCCGGCCGGGGTGCGTACGTTCACCCCGCCTCGGTCTGTCTGGACCTGGCGGTCCGCCGCCGGGCGCTCTCCCGGGCCTTCAGGGTCAAGGAGCAGCTGGACAGCGAGGCCGTGCGTCAGCACGTCGAGCAGGCAGCACCGTAAGAAGAAGTACGGCACGGAACACCGTGCGGTCAGGTACCTCGCGAGTTGGAAGTAGGTCGAGATTGCGATGAGCACTCGATGAGTACGCGATGAGTACGCCCATGAAGTAGCGACGGTCCGGCGGTAACCCGGACCTAAAAGGAGCGAAGTGGCTAAGGTCCGGGTATACGAACTCGCCAAGGAGTTCGGAGTGGAGAGCAAGGTCGTCATGGCCAAGCTCCAAGAACTCGGTGAATTCGTCCGTTCGGCGTCCTCGACGATCGAGGCCCCCGTTGTACGCAAGCTGACCGACGCTTTGCAGGGACCCGGTGGCAACGCCGGCAAGTCCGCTGCCAAGCCGGGCGCCCCCCGCAAGGCGACGCCCGCCAAGCCCGCCGCGCCCTCCCCGGCGCAGGCGGCACGTCCCGCTGCCCCCAAGCCCGGCGCCCCGGCCCCCAAGCCGGCCGCCGCCGAGGCCCCCAAGAGCAGCACCCCGTCCACGGCGCCGGCCCCCGGCCCGCGTCCGGGCCCCAAGCCCGCGCCGGCCAAGCCCGCCCCGGCGGCCCCGGTCCCCGCGGCCGAGTTCTCGGCTCCGGCGGCTGCTCAGGCCCCCGCGCCGCAGCAGCAGCAGGCCCCGCGTCCCGCGGGTGCCACCCCCGGCCCGCGTCCGGCCGCCCGTCCCGCCGCCTCCGGTGGCCAGGGCGAGCGTCAGGGCGGCGAGCGCCAGGGTGCCCGTCCGGGTGCCCCGCGTCCGCAGGGCCAGGGCGCCCCGCGTCCGGGCGGTGCCCGTCCCGCGGGTCCGCGTCCCGGCAACAACCCCTTCACCTCCGGCGGCTCCACCGGTATGGCGCGTCCGCAGACGCCCCGTCCCGGCGGTGGCGCGCCCCGTCCCGGCGGCGCCGGTGCCCCCGGTGGCGCCCCGCGTCCGCAGGGTGGTCCCGGTGGCGCTCCGCGTCCGCAGGGCCAGGGTGCTCCCTCCGGGCGTCCCACCCCGGGCGGTATGCCCCGTCCGCAGGGCGGCGCCCCGCGTCCGGGCGGTGCCCCGGGCGGTAACCGTCCGAACCCCGGCATGATGCCGCAGCGTCCCGCCGCGGGCCCGCGTCCCGGCGGTGGCCCCGGTGGCGGCCGTGGTCCCGGTGGCCCCGGTGGCCGTCCGGGCGGCGCCGGCCGTCCCGCGGGCGGCGGCTTCGCCGGCCGTCCGGCAGGTCCCGGCGGCGGCGGTCGTCCCGGTGGGGGCGGTGGCTTCGGCGGCCGTCCCGGCGGTGGCGGTGGCGCTCCCGGTGGTGGCGGCGGCTTCGGCGGCGGTCGTCCCGGCTTCGCCGGTCGTCCCGGCGGCCCCGGTGGCCGTGGCGGCACGCAGGGTGCCTTCGGCCGTCCGGGCGGGCCCGCCCGTCGCGGTCGCAAGTCGAAGCGTCAGAGGCGCCAGGAGTACGAGGCCATGCAGGCCCCGTCCGTGGGCGGCGTGATGCTGCCTCGCGGCAACGGCGAGACCGTTCGCCTGTCGCGCGGTGCGTCCCTCACCGACTTCGCGGAGAAGATCAACGCCAACCCGGCGTCGCTGGTCGCGGTCATGATGAACCTCGGCGAGATGGTCACTGCCACGCAGTCCGTCTCCGACGAGACCCTCCAGCTCCTCGCGGGCGAGATGAACTACCAGGTTCAGATCGTCAGCCCGGAGGAGGAGGACCGCGAGCTGCTCGAGTCCTTCGACATCGAGTTCGGCGAGGACGAGGGCGGCGAGGAGTACCTCGTGGCGCGTCCGCCGGTCGTCACCGTCATGGGTCACGTCGACCACGGAAAGACCCGACTGCTCGACGCGATCCGCAAGACGAACGTCGTCGCGGGCGAGGCCGGCGGCATCACCCAGCACATCGGTGCCTACCAGGTCGGTACCGAGGTCAACGGCGAAGAGCGCAAGATCACCTTCATCGACACCCCCGGTCACGAGGCGTTCACCGCCATGCGTGCCCGTGGTGCCAAGTCGACCGACATCGCGATCCTCGTGGTCGCGGCCAACGACGGCGTCATGCCGCAGACGATCGAGGCGCTCAACCACGCCAAGGCCGCCGGCGTCCCGATCGTCGTCGCGGTCAACAAGATCGACGTGGAGGGTGCGGACCCGGTCAAGGTCCGCGGTCAGCTGACCGAGTTCGGTCTGGTGGCCGAGGAGTACGGCGGCGACACCATGTTCGTCGACATCTCCGCCAAGCAGGGTCTGCACATCGACTCCCTGCTGGAGGCCGTCGTCCTCACCGCCGACGCCTCGCTCGACCTGCGGGCCAACCCGGAGCAGGACGCGCAGGGCATCGCGATCGAGGCCCACCTCGACCGCGGTCGCGGCGCCGTCGCCACCGTCCTCGTCCAGCGCGGTACCCTCCGCGTCGGCGACACGATGGTCGCCGGTGACGCCTACGGCCGAGTCCGCGCCATGCTCGACGACAAGGGCGAGAACGTGGAAGAGGCGGGTCCCTCGACTCCGGTCCTCGTCCTCGGTCTCACCAACGTCCCGGGCGCCGGCGACAACTTCCTGGTGGTCGACGAGGACCGTACGGCCCGTCAGATCGCCGAGAAGCGTGCCGCCCGCGAGCGCAACGCGGCCTTCGCCAAGCGCACCCGCCGGGTGTCCCTGGAGGACCTCGACAAGGTGCTCAAGGCCGGTCTGGTCCAGGACCTCAACATCATCATCAAGGGCGACGCGTCCGGTGCGGTCGAGGCTCTCGAGTCCTCGCTGCTCCAGCTCGACGTCGGTGAAGAGGTCGACATCCGCGTCCTGCACCGCGGTGTGGGTGCGGTCACCGAGTCCGACATCGACCTGGCGATGGGCTCCGACGCCATCGTCATCGGCTACAACGTCCGTGCGGCCGGCCGTGCCGCGCAGATGGCGGAGCGCGAGGGCGTCGACGTCCGGTACTACTCGGTGATCTACCAGGCCATCGAGGAGATCGAGGCGGCCCTGAAGGGTCTGCTGAAGCCGGAGTACGAGGAGGTCGAGCTCGGCACCGCGGAGATCCGCGAGGTCTTCCGCTCGTCCAAGCTCGGCAACATCGCGGGTGTCCTCATCCGCTCCGGCGAGGTCAAGCGGAACACGAAGGCCCGCCTCCTCCGGGACGGCAAGGTCATCGCGGAGAACCTCAACATCGAGGGTCTGCGCCGCTTCAAGGACGACGTCACCGAGATCCGCGAAGGCTTCGAGGGCGGTATCAACCTCGGAAACTTCAACGACATCAAGATCGACGACGTCATCGCGACGTACGAGATGCGCGAGAAGCCGCGCGGCTGATCGTCGCAGCTGGGTCGGGGCCGGTCGGCGGAGCTTATTTCCGTCGATCGGCCCCGGCCGTTGCGTGTACGGTTCTGATGTCCCCGCCAAGTCGTCGGCGGGGCCGTCTACCCCGGACCGGCGGGACATCCGGACACCTATGTATGTGGGGACGCTCTCCTTCGACCTGCTTCTCGGCGACGTACGGTCGTTGAAGGAGAAACGCTCCGTCGTCCGGCCCATCGTGGCCGAGCTCCAGCGCAAGTACGCGGTGAGCGCGGCGGAGACGGGTGCCCAGGACCTCCATCGCAGGGCCGAGATCGGTCTGGCGGTGGTCTCCGGCGAGACGGGGCACCTCACGGACGTACTGGACCGGTGCGAGCGCCTTGTCGCCGCCCGGCCGGAGGTGGAGCTGCTGTCGGTGCGACGCAGGCTCCACACTGACGAAGACTGAACACTGAGCTCGAGCAAGGCAAAGAAGGAGAAGGACCAGTGGCCGACAACGCGCGGGCGAAGAAGCTGGCGGACCTCATCCGGGAGGTGGTCGCCCAGAAGCTGCAGCGCGGCGTCAAGGACCCGCGCCTCGGTACGCACGTGACCATCACGGACACCAGGGTCACCGGCGACCTGCGGGAGGCCACGGTCTTCTACACGGTCTACGGCGACGACGAGGACCGGGCCAGCGCCGCCGCCGGACTGGAGAGCGCCAAGGGCATCCTGCGCTCCGCGGTCGGCGCCGCCGCCGGCACCAAGTTCACGCCGACCCTGACGTTCGTGGCGGACGCCCTCCCGGAGAACGCCAAGACGATCGAGGACCTCCTCGACAAGGCGCGGGCCTCGGACGCCGCGGTGCGCGAGGTCTCCTCGGGCGCCCAGTACGCCGGCGACGCCGACCCGTACAAGAAGCCCGGTGAGGACGACGAGGACGACGAGGGTACCGCCGCCGAATGAGCCAGAACCCGACGCCGGACGGGCTTGTCATCGTCGACAAGCCGTCCGGCTTCACCTCGCACGACGTCGTGGCCAAGATGCGCGGGATCGCCAGGACCCGCCGCGTCGGCCACGCGGGCACGCTGGACCCGATGGCCACGGGCGTGCTCGTCCTGGGCGTCGAGCGGGCCACCAAGCTGCTCGGGCACCTCGCCCTGACCGAGAAGGAGTACCTCGGTACGGTCCGCCTCGGCCAGGACACGGTCACCGACGACGCCGAGGGCGAGATCATCTCGTCCACCGACGCCTCGAAGGTGACCCGCGAGGGCATCGACGCCGGGGTCGCGGCGCTGACCGGCGCCATCATGCAGGTTCCGTCGAAGGTCTCGGCCATCAAGATCGACGGCAAGCGCTCCTACGCGCGCGTGCGCGGCGGCGAGGAGTTCGAGATCCCGGCCCGTCCGGTGACCGTCTCCTCCTTCACCGTGTACGACGTGCGCGAGGCGGTCGCCGAGGACGGCACCCCCGTCGTCGACCTGGTCGTCTCGGTGGTCTGCTCCTCCGGCACCTACATCCGTGCCCTCGCCCGTGACCTGGGCGCCGGGCTCGGCGTCGGCGGACATCTGACGGCGCTGCGCCGCACCCGGGTCGGCCCCTACGGGCTGGACGCGGCCCGCACCCTCGACCAGCTCCAGGAGGAGCTGACCGTGATGCCGGTCGCCGAGGCGGCGGCTGCCGCGTTCGCCCGCTGGGACGTGGACGAGCGGCGCGCCGGGCTGCTCCTGAACGGGGTGCGCCTGGACATGCCCGAGACGTACGGGAGCGGCGGGCCGGTCGCCGTCTACGGGCCGGGCGAGCGGCTCCTCGCGCTGGTTGAGAGCCAGCGCGGCAAGGCCAAGAGCCTGGCGGTGTTCGGCTAGGCGCGCTTCGGCGGTCGCGGCCGGTACCCGTCCCGCGTTCCCAAACCTGTGGCGGGCTCCTTGCGAGCCCGCCACCGGCGTTTTCACCCTTCGGGGCAGGCGCTCGTAGTGAAAGAGGGGTGCACTGGGGGGCGCTTTCGCCGCGCGTTCTTCTCGGGCGGATCATGCCAGAACTACCGTTTCGGACATGGGACGCGGGGACGGTGACGGGGGCCGGGAGACACTGGTACGGATCTGCGATCTGGCGGGACGCACCCGGGGCACCGGCTTCGTCGCCGACGACCGCGGCACCGTCGTCACCAGCCATGAAGCGGTGGACGGGCTCAGCCGGGTGGTGCTGCACGCCCCCGGGGAACACACCTGTCTAGCCGAGGCCGACGCCGTCACCCCGCTGCCGGAGGCGGGCCTCGCGCTGGTGCGCACCGAGGGGCTGGAGGTGCGCCCGCTGCCCGTCGCCGCCCGGGAGGCCGTCGCCGCGGGCACGTATGTGCGGATCGCCGCGCACGGCTGGCGCGAGGCGCGGGTGCTCGGCGGGTCGCCCGTCACCTACACCGCCACCGACCGCTTCCATCTCCTCGCCTCCGCCCTGGAGCTGGCGATCGGCACCGAGGGCGCCGACGCGCTGCGGCTCGGTGGCGAGGCCGCGGGCGGGCCGGTGCTGGACGCGGCGACCGGCGCGGTGCTCGGGGTGCTCGGCACCGCGCTGCACGCGGCGCACCGGGCGGCCGGGTTCGCGGTGCCGCTGCGGCCCGACGCCGGCCCGCTGGAGGAGCTGCTGCGGCGCAACGCGGCGACCGTCCCGGCGTACGGCGAGGACCTGAACCTGGCGGGCGCGCTCCAGCTCACCGCGACCTCCGTGGGCTCGGCCGGCGGCCACGGCGAGCGGGGCGAACCGGTCGAACGACGGCTCACCGTACGGCACTTCGCCGACTTCGCGGCCGGCCCCGCCCACGTCCTCGGCCTGGTCGGCGACCCCGGCACCGGCCGCACCACCGAACTCGCCGCCCTGGCGGCCCGCCGCGCCCGGGGCGCCGAGCCCGCCCCCACGGTGTGGCTGCGCGGCGCGGACCTGCGCGCGGGCGACGGCTCGGTGGCCGACGCGGTGGCGCGGGCGCTACGGCAGGCGGGCCGGATCGTGGCGGCCTCGGGGGCGCCCGGCGACATGGACCGCGCCACCCCCGAGCGGGTGGCGCGCCTCGCCTTCGACGCCGGGCGCCCCCTGCTGGTCCTGCTGGACGGGCCCGAGGAGATGCCGCCCCTCCTCGCGCACCGGCTGCCCGAGTGGACGGCCGGGACGGCGGCCTGGCTGCGCGAGGCCGGGGCGCGCCTGGTGGTCGCCTGCCGCCCCGAGCACTGGGAGCAGGCCGGGGCGCTCTATCCGCCGGACGCGCTGTACCCCGCCGAGGCGCCCCGGCTGCCGCACGCGGTACGGATCGGCGACCTCTCCCGCAAGGAGGCGGCCCGGGCCCGTGAGCGGTACGGCATCCCGGACGGCGCCCTGGCCGAGGGGGCCGGACGCCATCCGCTGACCCTGCGGCTGCTCGCCGAGGTGCGCGAGGCGCTGCCGGGCGAGGTGGCGGGCCGCCCCGGCCGCGAGGACGTCTTCGCCGCCCATCTGGACCTGATGTGCCTGCGGATCGCGGTACGGCTGGCGGCGGGCCGGCGTCCCGCTCCACGCGGCTCGGCGGTGCGGCGGCTGGCGGCCCGGGTCTCGGGCCGGGTCCACGAGGCGGCCCGCCGCTGTCTGGGCCCCGGCCAGGGCGAACTGGACCGCGAGAACTTCGAGGAGATCTTCCCCTGGCGCACCGGCTGGGCCTCGGCGGTCCTCACCGAGGGCCTGCTGGTCCCGGCGGGCTCCGGCTACCGCTTCGCCCACGAGGAGCTGGCCGACTGGCTCCAGGCCGCCCATCTCGACCTGGACGCGGCGCTGCGCACCCTGGTCCACCGCTGGTGCGAGGACGCGTCCGGCGCCGAGGACCACACCCCGGCCCGGCTGCCGTCCCGCCCCGGCACGAGCGGTCCGGGCGACGACGCGACGCAGTACGTGCCGCCCCCGCCCGGATCGCGCGGCGCCCGGGGAGCGGACCCCCAGGACCTCGTCCCGCCACCGGACACCCCCGCCGGGCCGCGGCACCCCGGCGTCGTCCCCGACCAGCGCCGCTCGCCGCGCCGCGAGGACGGCAGACGGGGCCGGCGCTTCCGCCCGGGACCGCCGCCGCCCGCGCCCGGGACGCGGCCCGAGCCCCCGCGGGACGAGCCCCGCACCCTTCCCGTCCCCCGGCACCGCGTCGGCCCCGTCCTCCAGGCCCTGCTGCTCCTCGACCGCGAGCAGGGTCCCGACGGGCTCGCCCCGCACCTGGCCAGGCTGGTGGACTCGCTCGACCGGCTCGCGGCCGGGGCGGGGACGGCCGCGCCGGACCGGGCGCAGGACGCCGGCTGGTGGGCCGTGCACCTGCTCACCCAGACGCTGCTGCGGGTGCCCGAGCCCCGCTCGTACCAGTGTGTGCTGCGGCTGCTCGCGGACCGGATCAGCGCGTGCTCGGTGCGCGAGGGCGGGCCGGAGCGGCTGGGCGGGCTCGGCACGTTCGGGCCGTGGTTCTGGCAGCGGCTGCGGATCGGCGACGACCGCCGGATGGAGCTGCTGCGCCGGCTGGTGCCCGCCGACGGGGCACCGGGCCGTTCGCCCGGGTGGGAGCGGTACCTCGACGCCGTGGACCGGCGCCTGGCGGCCGAGCCCCGGAGCGTACAGCCGCTGCTGTGCCGGTGGTTCACCGACGAGCGGCCCCTGCCCGCGCCGCCGGGCAGCGAGATGCGCCCGACCGTCGCCGGGGCCGCGCAGGCCCTGCTCTACGCCCGCCGCTCGCTGGCCATCGACGATCTCACCGAGGCGCTGGTGGCCACCGCGCACGCCCGCGCCGACGAACTCCTGGCCGCGCTGGCCGAGGACGAGCCGTCCGCGCTCTGCCGGGCCGTGGACCGCTGGGCCCACGACGACCGGCCCGAACGACGGGTGGCCGCCGCCGCGTACGGTCCGCGCGTCGCGCCCCACGTCACCACCGCCGCCGACCGCGATCTGCTGCGCTACGCCGCGCTCGCCCTGCTCGCCCGGTCCGCCGACACCCCGCTGCACGGCGCCGCGCTCAACCTGCTGATCCGCGACCCGCGCACCCGCGCGCACTACCTCGACGCGACGCTCGCCCGGTACACGGGCGGCGACCCCAAGCTGCCCGCCTCCGCGCTCCTCACCGCCCTCGCCACCCATCCCGAACCGGTCCTCACCGCCTTCCAGACGCGTCTGGACCAGCCGGGCGACGCCGCCGCCGAGGTGCTGGGGGCGCTCGCCGAGATCAACACGCCGGCGCTCGCCCGCCGGGCGGCGGCGCTCGTCCGGCACTATGCGGGCCGCCACCCCGAAGGCGCGGCCGACGCCGCCGCGTTCGTGGAGCGGCGCCTGGAGTACGGCCCGGCGGCGCGTGCCGTGCTCTTCCCGCTGGTCACCTCCGTACTGCGGGGCTGCTCCCCGCAGGTGCGGCGGGCGCTGGCGCCGGTGCTCGCCGCGCCCGGCAGCCGCACCTCGCGCCCCCTGCGCGCCGAGCTCCTGGACGTCCTGCTCGAATACGAGCGGTACGAGTCGCGGGACCCGGAGGTGCTGCACGCCCTGCTGCGGGCCGCCGCGCTCGGGGCGGTGGCGCGCCCCGAGGCGCGCACCCGCGACCTGGTCCACCGCACCGGGCTGCTCCTGGTGCGGACACCCGAAGGTGCCTGCTGCTTCGACCGGCAGGTGGTGGAGCTGGCCCGGGAAGTACCGGAATTCGCCGTTCAGGTGGCGGGCTGGCTCGCCCAGGCGCCCCACGAGTGGTCGGCCGTGATCGGGCCGAGCGCCCGCCGCACGGTCGAGGCACTTGCGGTGCCCATGCCGATGAGGGCCGAACCCGCCGGGCATGGCAGTCTTAGACCTGTGTGAGAGGACACCTCTCACGTACACGGGTTCGGATTTCGGGCGAGTTTCGGGCGAGGAGCGGTCACAGTGCAGCGCTGGCGTGGCTTGGAGGACATTCCCCAGGACTGGGGACGCAGCGTCGTCACCATCGGCTCCTACGACGGGGTGCACCGCGGACATCAGGTGATCATCGGGCGGGCCGTGGCGCGCGCCCGTGAGCTGGGCATCCCCTCCGTCGTGGTGACCTTCGACCCGCACCCCAGCGAGGTCGTGCGTCCCGGCAGCCACCCGCCGCTGCTCGCCCCGCACCACCGGCGCGCCGAGCTGATGGCGGGACTCGGCGTGGACGCGCTGCTCATCCTCCCCTTCACCAGTGAGTTCTCGAAGCTGTCGCCGGCCGAGTTCGTGGTGAAGGCACTCGTCGACAAGCTGCACGCGCGCGTGGTCGTCGAGGGCCCCAACTTCCGCTTCGGCCACAAGGCGGCGGGGAACGTCGAGTTCCTGGCGGAGCTCGGCGAGACGTACGACTACGAGGTGGACGTCATCGACCTCTTCGTCAGCGGCGAGGCGGGCGGCGGGCAGCCGTTCTCCTCGACCCTGACCCGGCGTCTGGTCGCCGAGGGCGACGTGGCGGGCGCGGCCGAGATCCTGGGCCGCCCGCACCGGGTCGAGGGCGTCGTGGTGCGCGGCGCGCAGCGCGGCCGGGAGCTGGGCTACCCGACGGCGAACGTGGAGACGCTGCCGCACACCGCGATCCCGGCGGACGGCGTGTACGCGGGCTGGCTCACCGCGGACGGCGAGCGGATGCCCGCCGCCATCTCCGTCGGCACCAACCCGCAGTTCGACGGCACCGACCGCACGGTCGAGGCGTACGCGATCGACCGCGTCGGCCTCGACCTCTACGGGCTGCACGTCGCCGTCGACTTCCTGGCCTATGTGCGCGGCCAGGAGAAGTTCGAGTCGATCGAGGCGCTGCTGGAGGCGATCGGGCGCGATGTGAAGCGCTCGACCGAGCTGATCGAGGCGCACGAGGCACAGGCGTAGCACTGGTCAAACGCTGGTCAAACAGTGCCCAGAAACCGCCCAAGAGCTGGCATCCATTGACTATGGGTGAAGGCTTTGGGCGGTTTTCGTCGTATTGACGCATCGGGGCGCCGCATAAGTTGAGACATGTGGCTGAACCACGAGTGTCCCGCATCCTCGGCATCGTCGGCGTCGACGCGGCCAAGAGCGCGCAGCCGGGCGTCCCGCCGTACCACACACCGGTGTTCGTCCCGGCCCACCCGCGCTATCCGGCCGGCGGCGCCGCCCCGCGCGTCGACTTCGAGCTGCTGCGCCCGCCCTCCGGACCGCCGGTCCCGGTGGCCTTCACCAGCGTGGTGAAGCTGGTCGAGGCGCTCGGCCCGGCGCAGCCCTGGATCGCCCTCTCCATCGGTCCGTTCGCGGAGGCGATGCGTGAGGCCCGGCTGCCCAGGGTGCACCTCGACCCGCGGGTGGCGCCGGGCGGGCGCCGATGGCGGCCGGAGGACCTGGAGCGGACGTACGGAGAGAGCGGGGCAGGGGCATGAGCGCCGATGTGAAGGTCATCCTGGGCGACCTCAACGCGATGGCGTCGACCTTCCACAAGGAGGCCGAGGTCTACCGGGGCATGCACGCCAATGTGAAGCCCGCGGTGGCCGGTTCGGGCGACGCCGGGTGCGACGCGGCCATCAAGGCCATGGCCGACCTGATAGCGGGCCTGCACGACAAGCTGTCGGACCGGCTCGACGACAACAGCGACAAGGTGAAGTACGCCCACGACTCGATGCAGCGCAACGACATCGACGTACACGGCCTCTTCGAAGACCTGATGTGAAGGGCACGCGGTGAGTGACAGCTGGGTGGGCGGGGACATCGGCGGTATCCGCACGATGGGCGACGCCTACAAGAACGCCAAGCACGACCTCGAATCGATCGTGAAGCCGCTCGGCACGGTCGTCGAGCAACTGGCCAAGGACGCGGCCTGGGAGGGCGAGGCCGCCGAGTCCTTCCGCGCCAAGTGGAGCGAGGACGCGCTCACCGCGGGCGGGTTCGCGGAGCTGGTCCACGCGACCGGCGAGATCCTCACGACCCTGGCCGACCACCTCTCGGCCGCCGAGAGCGCCCTGCAGAACGCCGAGGACGTCGCCGTGAAGGCGGGCGTCCCCATGGGCCCCAAGGGCGTACCGGGCCAGCTCATGACCAACAACCCGCCCAACGACAAGGAGCAGAAGGCGATCGACGCGCTGCGCGACTACGCCGGCGTGCGCGACGAGATCCTGCACACCGCCCAGCAGGCCCGCCTCGACGCCGCCGAGGCGCTCAACAAGCTGTACGAGGAGGACACCTCCAAGGTGTCCACCGGCGACAAGGTCACCATCGCCGACTATCTGCGCGGGCTGTACGCGTACGACTCCGAACGCACCCGGGTCAAGGGCCACGACGCCGCCACCAAACTGGACGACGCCAAGAAGGAGGCGGACGCGGCGAAGAAGGACCTGCGGGCCGAGCGCAAGGAGTGGCAGAAGCAGGGAAAGACGCTCCCCAAGGACTCCCCGGCCCGGCTCGCCTACAAGGACGCGCTGACCAAGCTCGACGGGCTGGAGACCGACATCGCCCGCGCGGAGCACGGCAGTTCGGCGCTGCCCTACGACCACGCGCTCAATGTGAAGGTCGCGGACGCGGCCGACGCGCTGAAGCTGGGCAAGGGCCTGGAGAAGGTGCCGGACTTCCTGAAGGAGATCCCCGTCGTCGACGTCGCCGCGGCGAGCGTCTGCGGCCTGCTCGAGGCGAAGGACGACCACGACAAGGGGTGGTCGTGGACGCACTCGGTGGTGGTGGACGGGGGCGCGGCGCTGGGCGGACTGGCGGCGGGCACGGCGGCCACGGCGGCCGGTGTGGCCCTGGTGGCGAGTTCGGAGATCACCGTGCCGGTGGCCGTGGTCGCGGGCGTCGGGGGCGCGGTCGTCATCGGAGCGACCGACCTGCTCGACGAGGCGTTCCACGAGCACTGGAGCGAGGACATCCACGACCACGGGGTCATCGGCGGACTCTGGCACGGCAGCGGCAACGTCCTGTCGGACACCGGCCAGGACATGAAGCGGCTCGCGGACGACGCGGGGGACCTGGGGAAGAAGGCGTGGAATGGGTTCAAGGGTCTCTTCTGAGCCGGCTCCGGCCAGACTGCCGATCGTGGGCACCACCTGGTACCGGCGGGGCTTCGGCTACTGGGCGCGCCGGATCGCCCTCGCCGCCTTCGTACTCCTGGCGATGACGCTGATGCTGACCGTGCTGCTCATCGCCTTCGGCGACACCGTGGACGGGCTCCCCGGCAGCTGGCCGCCGGTCCTGTGGACCGCCATGACGGCGCTGTGCGCCGGGTCGGCGGTCTGGGGCTGGGCACGGGCGCGGCGCCAGACGCGAGAGGCACTGGCCAGGGCGGCGTCGCCGGAGGAGTCCTGGAAGGCGCACAGCGGCGGGCAGCGGCAGGTCGGCACCGGTCTCAGCAGCCCGTGGCGGGCCCTGGTACTGCTCGCCCTGCCGTTCCTGGCGCCGCTCTTCGCCTGGCTGCTGGGCACGCTCTGCGCGGCGACGTTCGTACGGGAGCTGCCGTCGGAGGTGGGGGCGCGCAGGGCGCTGGCGGCCCAGCGGTAGGGGGCGCGCCACCCTCAGGGGCGCGCGGGCAACCGCGCGACCGGCCGAGCACGGGCCGCCGCCGGAGGATCAGAGGCCGAGCCCGAAGGGCCCGTGCCGTCGCGAAGACGGTACGGGCCCTTCGGTGTTGCTCTTCGCCGCTCCTACTGCTGAGGCGGCTGCTGCTGCTGCCACCCCTGGGGCGGCTGCTGCCCGCCGTACGGCTGGGGCGGCTGCGGGTGCGGCTGCGGCTGCTGAGGTGCGTACGGCTGCGGCTGCCCCTGCCCGGGGAAGGGCTGACCGGGCACCTGCTGCCCCGGGATGGGCGGCTGGCCGGGAACGGGCTGGCCGGGCACGGGCTGCTGGCCGGGCTGCGGCGCGTACTGGCCCGGCATCGGCGGAGCCATGTGTGGCGGCGGGTTGACCCCGTCCCCGGTCCACAGCCCCTGCTGCTGCTGGGCCCGTACGAAGTCCTCGGCCACCAGCGCCGACAGGTGGAAGTACGCCTCGCGCGTCTTGGGCCGCATCATGTCGAGGTCGACCTCCGCGCCCGCCGCCAGATGCTCGTCGAACGGGACCACCACGACCCCGCGGCAGCGCGTCTGGAAGTGCTGGACGATGTCGTCCACCTTGATCATCTTGCCGGTCTCGCGAACTCCGGAGATGACGGTCAGCGAGCGCTGGACCAGATCGGCGTAGCCGTGCGCGGAGAGCCAGTCCAGGGTCGTGGACGCGCTCGACGCGCCGTCCACCGACGGGGTGGAGATGATGATCAGCTGGTCCGCGAGGTCGAGGACGCCGCGCATCGCCGAGTACAGCAGACCGGTACCCGAGTCCGTGAGGATGATCGGGTACTGCTTGCCCAGGACGTCTATCGCCCGCCGGTAGTCCTCGTCGTTGAACGTCGTGGACACGGCGGGGTCGACGTCGTTGGCGATGATCTCCAGACCCGACGGCGCCTGCGAGGTGAACCGGCGGATGTCCATGTACGAGTTGAGGTACGGGATCGCCTGGACCAGGTCGCGGATGGTCGCCCCGGTCTCGCGGCGCACCCGGCGGCCGAGCGTGCCCGCGTCCGGGTTGGCGTCGATCGCCAGGATCTTGTCCTGCCGCTCGGTCGCCAGCGTCGCGCCCAGCGCCGTGGTGGTCGTCGTCTTGCCGACGCCGCCCTTGAGGGAGATGACCGCGATCCGGTAGCACGACAGCACCGGCGTACGGATGAGGTTGAGCTTCTGCTGCCGCTCGGCCTCCTCCTTCTTGCCGCCGAACTTGAAGCGGGAGGAACCGCCCGGGTTGCGGCTGCTCTTCGCCTTCTGCTTGTTGTTGCGCAGCAGCCGGTCGGAGGAGAGCTCCACGGCCGCGGTGTACCCGAGCGGCGCGCCCGGCACGGACCGCTCGCGCTGGTCGTGCGCGACGGGGGAGGGCCACCCGGTCCCACTGCGCGGGTCCACGGGCCCGGCGGGGGGCTGTGCCTGCGGCAACGGCTGGGCCTGGGGCTGGGGTTGCGGCTGGGCCTGCGCCTGCACCGGGGGCTGCGGCTGTGGCTGCGCCTGCTGCTGGGGGAAGCCGTAGCCGCCCTGGGGGGCCTGGGGGTGCGGTGCGTGCGGTGCCTGCTGGTTCGGGGCCGGTGCCGGGGTCGGCTGCGGGAACCCGTAACCGCCTTGCGGGGCGGGCGTGTTGGGGGTGGCGGACTGGGCCGAGGCGTTCGGCGTGCCTTGGTGCGGGAAGCCGTAAGCGCCCTGCGGGGCTGGGGTGTTGGGGGCGGGAGCCGGGGCCGGGGTGCCCTGCGTGCTCTGGTGCGGGAACCCGTAGGCGCCTTGCGGGTCAGGGGCGGGAGCGGCGGCCGGGGCCGGGGCCGGGGCCGGAGTGTTCGGCGTGCCCGGCTGCGGGAAGCCGTAGCCGCCCTGCGGGGCCGGTGCGTGGGGCTGGGGCTGGGGCGCCGGGAAGCCCGGCTGGCCGGTCGACGGCAGGGGGTGCTGCGCCGGAACGTTCGGCGCGCCCGGGACCGGCGGCTGGTCGCCCTGCGGCGACGGCCACCCGGGCTGCCCTGCCTGCGGCTGCGGCTGCGGCTGATACGCCGGTACGGGCCACTGCGGCGCCGCTGCGGGTGCGGCCGGCTGGTACGCGGGCGGCAACGGCGGCAGCCCGGGCTGCGGGCCCGGTTGCGGGCCGGGCTGCTGGGCCTGCGCGGCCCACGGCTGCTCGGCCGGGACGACCGGGGCAACCGGCCCGTCCTGCGGCACGGCGTCCTGGGGCGCGGCATCCTGCGGAGCCGCGTCCTGCGGGGGCGCGTCCACGACGGCGGGTACGGCGTCGACCGGCTCGGCGGGAGCGGCGGGGGCCGCCAGCGGCGCGGCGGTCACGTAGTCACCGGAGTCGGCGGGCTCGCCGGGGCTCCGGTCGACGGGCCCGGCCGGCGCGGCCGTGGCGCCATCGCCCGGCTCAGCCGCATCGGCAGCCGCGACAGCGGAGGGGTCAGGGGCAGAGGCAGAGGCAGGCGCAGGGGTGGCGGCGGGCTCCGGTGCGCCCGAAGGCTCGTCGGTGTCCGCCGTCGTGCCCTCGGAGCCGTCCGGGACGGAGGCCGCGGCCTCGGGCACGGTCCGGCCCGTACGGTCGGCGTCGGCACCGGCGTCGGCACCGGCATGGGCATCAGTCTCGGTGTCCGCGTCCTGGGCAGGGCTCGTCCCGGGCTCGGTCCCGTCCTCGACGGCCGCGTCGACGGGCTTGTCGTCCACGACCGGCGCGGGCGCGGGAGCCGCGTCCGCTACGGGAGCGGTCTCGGCCACGGCGGCAGGGGACGCCTCATCGGTACCCGTACCGGAGGCCGTACCCGTACCCGTACTCGTGTCCGTACCCGCATCCGCCCCGGCCTCCGAGGCCGCCGCGTCCGCCTTGGCCGCGTCCGCCTTCGCCAGCCGCTCCGCGAGCTCGCGCTTCAGCGAGCCCGGCGAGAACCGCATCGTCGCGCCGCTCTCGATGTCCCCGCCCCCGAACGGCTGCGGCTCGACGGCCGCGTCCGGAACGGGAGCCGGGGTGGAGGCCGGAGCCGGAGCGGAAACCGCGGCCTCGGCCGGGGCGGGTCCCGGCGGGGGAGGCGTGGTCGTCCAGTTGGGCTGGAAGCCACCGCTGGCGGGCAGCCCGGGCACGGCCACGGGCGGCCCGGCGGGCGGCGGGGGAGGCGGCGTCGCCGCGTCCGCGCTCGGCGCCGCGTTCTGCGTGTACCAGGCCGGCGGGGTGTAGTCGATGGTGAACTCACCCGTGGGCTCGGGATCGGCGTCGGACCGATTCTCGTCGCGCGCGTTCCCGCCGGTGCGGAACTGGTCCTGATCGCTGTTCACCGGATTCCTTTCGTTCGCAGGCCGTCCCAGCCTAATCGCCGACAACACCGCACCGGCAGGCCCGGCCGCCCCTCACCGACTGTCCCGTCCATCTGTCCCGTCCATCACGGCGTGCCATGGGGCTGCCGTCAAGTGACAGGGGGGCGGCGTCGTGTGGCCGGAGTGTGAACGAACCGTTCACGCACTCCGCTCAGGACCGGTCGTACCTGCTCGCGTTCCCTACGTTTCTTGTGGCGGCACCCGCGCGGCGCGGACCACTCAGTCCATCCGCCGGGCGGAGCCGAGCAGTCCGGTCTCCGCGTCCGTGGCCTGGGTCATCACGAACTGGCGGTCTCGGGCGCCGCACCACAGGGTGACCCCGTCCGCCAGCGTGGACAGCGCCTCCGTCTCGGCCTGCGCGAGATGCATGATCCGTCCGATCTGCGCGGCCTCGTCCGGCGAGACCCGCTGCACACCGACCAGATCCGACTTCTCCAGCAGCCGGGGCGCCACGGGGCTCAGATACGGCAGCAGGGTCAGCACCGACTGCCACGGTCCCGAGACCACGCGCCCGCGCGGCGGTCGCATCCCGCAGTCGCGGATGACCACGACCGGCGATCCGGCGGACGCGCCCTGCGGCGGCACCCGACCCACGTCGTGCAGCGCGATGCACTGCTGGCCGCCGCCGGCCGCCTGGGCGAGCGCCGTCCAGGCCGGGGCCCGGCCGGTCTCCACGGTCACGCGCGCGCCCGTGGCCGCCGCCCGCAGCGCGAGCACCTGCGCGGTCCAGAGCCCGCCGATCAGCGTCACGTCGTACGCCGTCGGGCGGTTGATGCCGAGGACCGACGGGCGTCCCGACGCGTCCACGCCTATCACCATGCCGTCGTCGCCGACGGGCAGCGCCAGCGCCTCCACCTGGTCGGCGGAGAGCGCGTGCCGGTCGCGGCGCGGACCGAGGAGTCCGAAGCCCATCCGGGCGCGCCCTCTGCGGACCTCCGAAGAGGCGGGCGCGGGCTGGGTGGTGGAGGGAGAGACAGAGGACGTGGTCATCAGCGCGCACCCCCGAGCGGCAGTGTGGCCAGCATGCCGGGCAGCTGTTCGCGGTCCAGGCGCACCAGGCCGGTCTTCACTCCGCGCGCGGTGCGCTCCAGCTCCCGCCGGGCGGTGACCAGTTCCTCGTCGCTGCGGCCGGTTATCCGGACGTGTCCGGTGAGCGTGATCTCCTGGCGGTCGCCGGCGGCCAGCGTCAGGCTGAAGGTGGTGGCGAGCGCGGGGAGCGAGGTCAGCAGGGCGACGAGCTGCGGCATCGAGGCCCCGGCGCCGGCCAGTTGGGGCCAGCGGCCCACCCAGTACGTCGTGTGGCGGCGGTCGTCGCAGCGCCAGGTCCTGGCCGTCTCCTGGGTGCGCCGCCCCGGCGTGCCCGCGCGGCCCGCCTGGGTGATCGCCATCGGGTTGGCGCAGGTCGACGTGGCGATGGCGCCGGTCAGCTCCTGCTCGGTGAGGACCGTCGCACGGAACCCGGCGCCGGTGAGCCGGCTCGCGAGCTGGTCCGCCACGCGCACCAGGCACTTCTGGGCGCCGGTCAGACCGCCGCCGCGCGCCGCCACCGCCTCCGCGCACAGCTCGGGGTCGAGCTTGAGCGCGATCCAGGTGATGCGCACCGCGGGCGAGCCCGTCTGGGCCTGGAGCGGGGCGTAGTTGCGCGCGGCCACCGACTGCTGCGGCAGGTGCGGGGCGGGCGCGGGCTGGGTGTGCTGGACGATCTGCGCGGACTCCAGCCGGATGCCGTCGACGTCCAGCGCGTCCCGTACGAGGGCGACCGGCAGCGGGCGGGTGCCGCGCTCCGGGCGCAGCGCCGTGGCGTCCATCTCGACCTGGAGCACGGCGGTGAGGAAGGTGCCGTCGCCCACCATGCCGACGGGTCGGCGGTCGCGGTCACCGAACGTGTACGTCCGCAGGGCAGGGTCGCACTCCACCGCCGGGGCGAAGCCCGGTTCGGTGCCCGCCGGGACCGGCAGGCTCGCCGCCCTGCGCGTACGCGCGCGCAGCGCGAGGGCCGTGCCCAGCCACTCGGGCAGCGAGCGGCGGTGGCGGCGGACGACCGCGAGGAGCACCAGCAGCGCCGCGACCACACCGGCCGGCACCAGCATCAGGGTGCCGATCACCCAGGCGACGAGCAGCAGGGCGGCGGCGAGCTCCACCAGGACGAGTTGTTGCAGTCGGAACGACCCGAAGTGTCCGGGCCGGGCCTTGAGGCGGGGTGCGGAGGCTCCCGGGGCGGGGGCCGACGGACCGGCGGCGGCAGGCCGCACACGCGTCGCGGACGCCATCACTCCACCACCCCCCAATCGTGCGCAAGCACCCAAAACATCCGGATTCCCCCAGCTCGGCAAGGGGTCTTGTCGGCGGCTTCACCCTACCCGCCCCACAGGCACCCTCGGTCAACAGGCATAGTAGGGGGCCGGTCTGACAATCGAGGCCCGGGGACCGCAGGACCAGGTCCGATCAGGGGGCCGCGCGGGGAGAGACAGAGGCGCATGGCATCACGGCGGGACGAGCTCAACGCGTACACCTTTGCGAAGAAGCGCACGGTGGCGGCGTTTCTGCAACCGTCTCCCACGGGCACGGAGGAGGGCGCCCCGCGCCCGCTCAAGGCCGTCGTACCGAGCGTGATCGTGGCCGCGCTCTGCCTGGCCGGCTTCGGGGCCTGGGGAATGTTCAAGCCCAAGGCGCCGCAGGGCTGGGACACCCCCGGCACCAAGGTGATCGTCGGCAAGCAGTCGACCACCCGTTACGTCGTGCTCTCCACCGGCAAGGGCAAGGACAAGAAGGTCCTGCTCCACCCGGTGCTCAACCTGGCCTCCGCCCGACTGCTGCTCGATCCCGCGAAGTTCGACGTCATCCAGGTCAGCGACGACATCCTGGACTCGGGCAAGCTCGCACGCGGCCCGATCCTCGGCATCCCGTACGCCCCGGACCGGCTGCCCGCCGCGAGTGAGGCCGGCAAGGCCAAGCGCTGGGCGGTCTGCGAGCAGCCGGGCGGAGGCAAGGACTCCGTCCAGAAGGCCGCGTTCGTCTTCGCCGACCGAGACTTCAAGCTGACCGACGACAAGCACCGGCTCACCGGTGGCCAGGTGTTGTACGTCCAGGGCCAGAAGAACCAGGCCCGTTACGTGGTCGACGCCAAGGGCACCAAGTACCTGGTCAAGGGCGCTCCCGGCGATCTGCTCGCGCGGACCCTGTTCGGTGCCGACGAAAAGCCGCAGCAGGTCACCGACGACTGGCTGGCCACCCTCGGCGACGGCACCCCGATCGACTTCCCGACGATCCCCGGCACCGTGGGGGCCCCGGCCGGGACCGGCGGCGGACTCTCGCCGCAGCAGGACAAGGTCGGGATGGTGCTGAGCGCCCCGACCGGTGCGGGCCGCCAGCAGTACGTGGTGCTCCAGGGCAAGGTCCAGCCCGTATCCGACTTCACGGCCTGGCTGGTGCTCAACTCCCCGCAGACGACGCGGCTCGGCATGCGCGGCGACGTCAGCAAGGTGAACGCGGGCGACATCACGCCGACGCCCGAGTACTTCGGTGCCGCCAACAACTGGCCCGAGAAGAACGCGAAGCAGGTCAACGCGGGCAGCGCGGGGGCGGGCGCCCGCAACACCGTGTGCAGCGTGCTGCGCAAGGTCGACGACAAGGGCAACACCACGCTGTCCACCTGGGCGGGCACCGAGTACCCGGCGGCCATCACCGCGGGCGGCACCAGCACCTACGTCACCCCCGGCACGGGCCTGCTCTACACCCAGGTGCAGGGCCGCCAGACACGCCCCGACGGTTCGCTCTTCCTGGTGACCGACACCGGACTGCGGTACGCCGTACAGGCCAACGGCGACAGCGACGCGGCCCGTTCGGACATCGGCGCCGGCGACCAGCAGAAGCCGGACGACGGCCGCCCCGAGCCGAGCCAGGCGCAGCAGCGCCTCGGATACGAGAAGGTCACCCCGGCCCTGGTGCCCATCAACTGGTCGGAGTTCCTGTCCAAGGGCCCGCGGCTCGACACCAACAGCGCCCGCCAGCCCCAGGGCTCGTAGGGAAGGACTGACCTGTCGTGTCGATGCTGAAGCCATACAGGAAACCGGTGCTGGTGGGCGCGGCCACGGCCGTCGCCGCGCTGACGCTCGCGCCCTCGGCGCACGCGTCCCCGGCGCCCGCCCCGTCCGGCCCGTCCGCCCCACCCGTCCTCGGACGCGACGGCAGCGGCGAGTGCACCTTCCCCATGAAGAAGCAGATCGAGGGACGCCCCTGGTCGCTCCAGCGGGTGCTCTTCGACGAGCTGTGGCAGGACACCAAGGGCAAGGGCGTACGGGTCGCGGTCATCGACACCGGCGTCGACATCGCCAACCCGCAGCTCAAGCCGGCGGTCGACGCCAAGAGCGGCGCCGACTACCTCAAGCCCGAGAAGGACGGCACCGGCGAGCAGAACGACAAGCGCGGCAAGACCGGCGGCACGGTCGACGAGGTCGGCCACGGCACCAAGGTCGCGGGCATCATCGCCGCGCGCCCCCGCGCGGGCACCGGCTTCGTCGGTCTGGCGCCCGAGGCCACGATCATTCCGATCCGCCAGAACGACGAGAAGAACAGCGGCAAGACGGACACGATGGCGAAGGCGATCGACCACGCCATCGACCAGCACGCCGACGTGATCAACATCTCCCAGGACACCACCGAGCCGCAGGGCCCGGGCTCGGACCTGGCGAAGGCCGTGCGACGGGCCCTGGACAAGCAGATCGTGGTCGTCGCCTCAGCGGGCAACGACGGCATGGACGGCAAGCTCAAGGAGACCTATCCGGCGGCCTTCCCCGGAGTGCTGGCGGTCGCGTCCTCGGACCGCAACAACGAGCGCGCGGTGTTCTCGCAGCCGGGTACGTTCGTCGGGGTCGCGGCGCCCGGTGTCGACATCGTCTCGACCGTGCCGGGCAACGGCCAGTGCTCGGACAACGGGACGAGCTTCTCGGCTCCGTACGTCGCCGGGGTCGCCGCGCTGCTGCGCGCCAAGTACCCGTACGCGAAGACCAAGTGGACGGCCGCGCAGATCATCGCGCGGATCGAGCAGACGGCGGAGCGGTCCGTCAACGGGCACGACAACTTCGTCGGCTGGGGCGTGGTCGACCCGGTCCGCGCGGTGACCGACGACTCGCCCCCCGAGGAGGCCGCGCACCCGGACCCGGGCCCGCCCAGGGCCCAGGCCCCGAACGTGACGGCGCTGGCCCTCTCGGAGACGCCCCAGGAGCGCAACGAGCGGTACGCCACCTACGCGTTGGGCATCGGCGCGCTGCTGGTGGCGGTGGTCGCGGGCACGGCGACGGTGATCCGGGACTCCCGGCGACGGGGCGCGCGCGGGCTGCCGGAGAGGTTCTGAGAGAACTGAGAGGTTTTCGGGACGAGTTTGCGACATCTTTGAGTACGGATACTCATTCGGCTCCACATCCGAAGTGACTAGAGTGATCACATGCTTCGCGTGCTTCACGCTTCACGAGTGTGACGATCGAGTTCGACGAAGCGACTGAGGTTTTGCGGTACCGGTGGCAGAGCGGTGCCGGCGGGGAATTCACGGGGAGGAACAGTGGCCGAGCCGAACGGTGGCGGCAGCGGCGGCAAGCCGGACCTCGGAGTCGACGGGGTGAGCCTCGCCGACTTCAAGGGCCGCATGGAGGAACTGCTGCGCAGCCTGGAGAAGTCCCCGGCACGCCACACCAAGATCGCCGACCAGCGGGTGCAGCCGGAGGCGTACGGCAAGGGCTTCGCGGCGGCGGACGAGCTGCACAAGGCGTACGACAAGGTCCGTACGAACCTGGAGCGGCTCACCAAGATCTTCGGTGACCAGATCGAGGGCATGGGCATCGCGGTGCACATCGCGGACAAGGGCTACGGCGGCATCGACGTCGACGAGGCCCACCGGTACCAGGCCATCCGTAAGGAGACGGAGAAGTACTACGAGTCTCCGGCGGCCGACGGCGGTACGAAGGGGACCGGGGGTCCGGGCACCAAGCAGGCCCCCGGCCAGGGTGGTCACGGGAACGACGCCGACTCCGGCGGCTTGAAGTAAGGGGGGCATGACGATGGCTACGGACGAATTCGAGGGCATGTCCCTGGAGGCCCTCCACGCGATGCTCGCGTCGGCGAAGCCGACCGAGCTGACCGGCGCGGCCGAGACGCTGGCCGCCGCGGCGCCCGACATCGCGGACATCGCGCGGGACCTGCGCTACTACGTGGAGCAGGTCAAGTGGCACGGCGCCGGTGGTGACGCGTTCCGCGAGTGGGGCCGCGGGATGGTGTCGCAGACGCTGGTACTGAGCGAGTACGCCGGTGTCGTCGGCGAGGAGATGGCCCGCGCGGGCCAGGCCCTGACCGAGGCGAAGGCGGCGCTCCCGCCCGCGGACGGCATGTGCTACGCCGACCCCGAGAAGGAGAAGGCCCGGCTGAAGGCGCTGGGGCCGAAGACGAACGAGGCGATCAACCAGCTGAACCGGCTGTCGTCGTACTACGACGCGTCACGGGACCGGATCTCGGCTCAGCCTGAGCCCAAGTTTGCGCCGTTGCCGGTCCAGCGCAGTGGCGAAGAGACGGCCTACGGGACGAGTTCGTCCTACGGTGCCACCTCCACCGCGCACAGCAGTGGCGGTGGTTCCGTCGGCGGAGCGTCCTACGCGCCGTCCGGTTCAACGGTGCACCACGCACCCGCTGGTAGCGGGGCAGTGACTCCCGGCTCGGCCGTTGCGGCACCGTCTGCCGTGCACCAGCCGGTGGGAACCACGATCGACTCCGTCACCGTGACGCCGCCTCCGGAGACGACGGCGCGTCCCACCGGGCCCGTTGTCCCGACCCTGACCCCCAACGGAACGGGGCCTGTCGTCGCTCCGCCGCCGGTCCTGCCCGGCCTGTCCGGCAAGGACGTTTTTGGTCGGTCTTCCACCATGGGCCGGGTGAGCGCACCGGGGATCGGGCCGAGCGGTAACCAGCGTGGTCCGGGCATCGCTCGTCCGAGTGGTCTTCCGGGCACCACGCGCGGCATCACCGCCGAGGGCATCACCGGCGGGCGTCCCATGCCCACCACCGGCCGTGGCTCGACGCCCCGGCTCCCGAGGGGCACGGTCGTGGGCGAGGAGCGTGCCGGTACCGGCATGGGCCGTGGGCCCATGGGCGGCGGCATGGGGCACGGCCCCGGCGGCGCCCCGCGCGGCGCCACCGGCATGGGCGGTCGCAGGCTGGCCTCCGAGCCCGGTGGAACTGTTGGGGCTCCGCGTGCGTCTCTCGGCGGGCGTGGTGAATTCACCCCCGGCGGTACGGGGTTGGTGAACGGCAACAAGCGAGGCACGGACCGGCGTCGCTCCACTTCTTCCGAGGCCCCCGACTACCTGGTCGAGGACGAGGAGACATGGGCGATGGACCACCGCAAGGTCGTCCCGCCGGTCGTCGACTGACGTACGCAAACCATCACCGCTCAAGGAGTCCGCAGTCCCATGGTCAGCTCAGTCCGCGCAGTGCGCAGCCGCTCGGCACTTCTCGGTGCCGCGCTGGCTGCCGCGCTGGCCTGCTCCGTCGGCACCGCGCCGACGGCGCTCGCCGACGACATGCGGTCCAAGCAGTGGTACCTGGACGCGATGGACGCGGACGCCATGTGGAAGGTCAGCACGGGTTCCGGAGTCACGGTGGCGGTGGTCGACAGCGGTGTCGACGACACCGTTCCCGAACTCCGGGGCCGTGTCCTACCGGGCAAGAACATCGACAAGCCGGGGCAGAGCGCCCGTGAGGACACCAACCGGCACGGGACGAACATGGGCCTGCTCATCGCCGGCAGTGGCACGCAGGGCGGAGTCAAGGGGCTCGCTCCCGACGCCAAGATCCTGCCCGTTAAGGCCTACAGCGACGTCTTGCCGGGCCTGAAGGTGGTCTCTCTGGGTATTCGCGCCGCCGCGGACACCGATGCCAAGATCATCAGCGTGTCGCTGGGCGGCTCGCCGAATGGGGCGGAGGACGTCGAACTCAAGTCGGCGGTCGACTACGCCCTGGCAAAGGGCAAGCTGATCTTCGCCGCCGCAGGCAATGACGAGGTCAACCGCATCGACCACCCCGGCGCCTACCCCGGTGTCGTCGCGGTGAGCGCCATCGACTCCAAGGGCAAGGTCGCGCCGTGGTCCAACCACGGTGCCGGCGTCGGGCTCGCGGCCCCGGGCGATGCGATCCCCGGGTACTGCACACGCGGCGCCGGCTACTGCGCAAGCAAGGGCACCAGCCAAGCCACCGCCCTAACCTCCGCCACAGCCGCCCTCATCTGGTCCGCCCACCCCGGCTGGACCGGCAACCAGGTGCTGCGCGTGATGATGGAGACCGCCGGGCACAACGGCAAGGTGCCGAGCCAGTACATCGGCTACGGCACCGTCCGGCCCGCCCAGGTCCTCCTCAAGGGCAACGGCAACCCGGGCCCCGCCGACGTCAACCCGCTGCTCGCCGCCCGAGGCGGCGCCGGCACACCCACGACTTCCCCCTCTCCCGCAGACACAGCAGACAAGGGGGCAGGCAGTGGCGACCAGGAGAAGCCGCAGGCCGGCAAGGCCGCGGGATCGGCGTCCGGCAAGGACTCCGCGCCCTGGACCGTCATCGCCATCATCGCCGCGGCCGTCGTCCTCATCGGCGGCGCCGTCGCGACGGTACGTGTACGCAACAAGCGAGCGTGAACACTCGCTCGGACACTCACGAGAGGGAAGAGAATGAGCTCCAATCCCGGTGGTCAGAGCATTGGCTACGAGGCCGTCACCAAGGCCAAGTCCGCCATCGAAGAGACCGCCCAGGACATGAGCCAGCAGATCCGTGTGCTGGCCGACGCGATCGCCACGGTCAGTGCGGGCTGGAGCGGTGCCGGTGCCGACCAGTTCAAGATCGCCCAGGACACGCTGAACACGCGTCACGACGACATCCGCCGCAAGCTGGACGTCCTCTACAACGCCGTGGTCGGTACGAAGAACCTCAACCAGCAGAACGACGAAGAGGTCGACGCCGCGTTCCGGGCGATCAACGCCCAGGGCGGTGCCGCCAGCGGTGGCGTGCCCAACACCTCGGGCATCAACGGCCTCTAGGCAGTACCGCCGGGCGGCCCGCGGGTGCCCCGGCGTACGCACGCACCCCCACCACACTTGAGACTTCACGAGGAGCAGACATGGGTGACTTGGGTCCCGACCTCAAGATTCGGTATGAGAGCGTCCAGGCGATCGCGGACAGCATCCGCGCCATCTCCAAGCGCATCATGGACGACCTCGGCCGTATGGAATCGGCCGTCAACGTCGTCGCCAGCACCTGGGACGGCGAGGCGCACGGTCAGTACCTGAAGGTCCAGAAGGACTACCGGCGCGACGCGCACGACATCCAGCAGACGCTGGAGAAGATCGCCAAGACGATCGAGCACGGCAAGGC
The DNA here is from genome assembly GCF_055580545.1 of Streptomyces sp. NPDC031670. Taxonomy (NCBI): domain Bacteria; kingdom Bacillati; phylum Actinomycetota; class Actinomycetes; order Kitasatosporales; family Streptomycetaceae; genus Streptomyces; species Streptomyces sp. NPDC031670. The sequence continues at coordinate 33,951 of NZ_JBVILC010000033.1, forward strand.
CAGCTACCACCACACCGACGTCAAGGCGTCGCGGCTGTTCACCGAGGCCTACTGATCGCAGCGGTCAGGCGCAGTAAAGGGGGTCACGCCCGACGGGCGTGACCCCCTTTCGTCTTCGTCTGCGCCCCGCGCGCTCAGCGCAGGTCGAACTCGCCGTCCCGCGCGCCCAGGACGAACGCCGTCCACTCCGCCTCGGTGTACCGCAGCACGGTGTCCGGGTCGAGTGACGACCGCATCGCGACCGCCCCGCCGGGCAGATGGGCGATCTCCACGCGCTCCGTCTCGTTCTCGGTGCCGGGCGCGCTCACCCACTCCGCGCCCGAGATGTCCAGGGCGTACAGCTCGTCCTTCTCGCGTTCGCTGCCCATGTCGCACGTTCCCTTCGAAGTTCAGTGCCGCCCAGGGTAGTTGGAGCGGGCGGTTCGCACCGCCCGTTCCTCCCTTCTGTCACCCCCGGCCCGTCACTGCTCCGGGAGCCAGCCCAGCTGCACCAGCGGGGTGCCGCGCTTGCGCGAGACGAAGTAGCCGCGGCCCTGCGGCATCGGGCGGGGGCGGACGTTGCCGAGGACGTCGCCCTCGTTCGGGTCGCCGGACAGGACCACGCCCTGCGCGCCGAGCTCCTTGATGCGCTGCATGAAGGTCTCGTACATCGACCGGGACGCGCCCGCCGAGCTGCGGGCGATGATGAAGCGCACGCCCACGTCACGCGAGAACGGCAGGTTCTCCACCATCACCGACAGCGGGTTGCCCGCGTTCGTCGAGACCAGTTCGTAGTCGTCGACGATGATGAAGACCTGCGGGCCGGTCCACCAGGACCGGTCGCGCAGCTGCTGCGGGGTGACGTCCGGCGGCGGCTGGCGGCGCACCATGAGGTCCGCCAGCGCGTTCATGTGCATCTCCAGCGCGCTGGAGAGCGGCGCGTACTCCAGGAGATGGGTGTCCGGGACCGCGTCCAGGAGCGAGCGGCGGTAGTCACCGACGACGATCTTCGCCTCGTCCGGTGAGTACCGCTCGGAGATCTTCTGGGCGAGGTGGCGCAGCAGCGCCGTCTTGCCCGACTCGCTCTCACCGAAGACCAGGAAGAACGGGTCGGTCTCGAAGTCGACGAACACCGGCTCCAGATTGGTCTCGTCGATGCCGATCGCCACACCGTGCTGCGGGTACTCGAAGCCCTTCGGCAGCTGGTCGGCGGGCAGCCGGCGGGGGAGCAGCCGGACGGTGGGGGCCGCCGGGCCCTGCCATGCCTCCTTCACCGTACGGACGAACGCCTCGGTCGCCTGGGAGAGCGTCTCGGGGTCGCAGGAGCCGTCCATGCGCGGCAGCGCCGACATGAAGTGCAGCTTCTCCGCGACCTGGCCGCGGCCCGGCATGCCCACCGGCACGTTGGCGGCGACCTTGCGGTCGAACTCGGAGTCCATCGAGTCGCCGAGCCGCAGCTCCAGACGGCCCAGGATCTGGTCCTTGAGCGAGGCGCGCACCTCCATGTAGCGGGAGGCGGTGAGGACGACGTGGATGCCGTAGCCGAGACCGCGGCTCGCGATGTCCTGGACGACGCCGTCGAGCATCTCGTAGTCGCCGCGGAAGGCGCCCCAGCCGTCGATGACCAGGAACACGTCGCCCCAGGCCTCGCCCGGCAGGTCGCCGGCCGCGCGGCGGCGGCGGTAGGTGCCGATGGAGTCGATGCCGTTGGCGCGGAAGAACTCCTCGCGCCGGTTCAGCACGCCCGCGACCTCCGCCACCGTACGCCGCACCCGCTCCGGGTCCAGGCGCGAGGCGATGCCGCCCACGTGCGGCAGGCCGGAGACGGCCGACAGACCGCCACCGCCGAAGTCGAGCCCGTAGAACTGCACTTCGTTCGGGGTGTGGGTGAGCGCGAACGACGAGATCATCGTGCGCAGCAGCGTCGACTTGCCGGACTGCGGGCCACCGACGATCAGCATGTGGCCGGCCGCGCCGGAGAAGTCGCGGTAGAGCACCTCGCGGCGCTGCTCGAAGGGCTTGTCGATGAGGCCGAGCGGCACGATGAGTCCGCCGGGGCGGGTGTACTCCGTCGCGTTCAGCCCGCGCTCCGCCGTCGCCGCGATCCCCGGCAGCAGCTGGTCCAGCGAGGGCGCGTCGTCCAGCGGCGGCAGCCACACCTGGTGGGCGGGGACGCCCTGCCCCTCCAGGCGGCGCACGATCACGTCGAGCACCGTGTCGGACAGCGCGTCGTCCTCGGCGCGGCTCCGGACCGCCGACGGGTCCGGCGCCGCGTAGACGACCGGCACCGGGGCGGCCGTGAACACAGCGGGGCGCCGCTCGATCGGCAGCGGGCCCACCGTCAGGTCCGGGCCGCCGGAGCGGTAGGTGCCCGACACATAGGCCGCCTTGAAGCGGACCATCTCGTCCGTACCGAACTTGAGGTAGCCCGAACCCGGCACCGACGGCAGGTGGTAGGCGTCGGGGACGCCCAGCGCCGTACGCGACTCGGCCGCCGAGAAGGTCCGCAGACCCACGCGGTACGAGAGGTACGTGTCGAGGCCGCGCAGCTTGCCCTCCTCCAGGCGCTGCGAGGCGAGCAGCAGATGCACACCCAGGGAGCGGCCGATACGGCCGATCTGGATGAACATGTCGATGAAGTCGGGCTTGGCGGTGAGGAGTTCGGAGAACTCGTCGATCACCAGGACCAGCGAGGCGAGCGGCTCCAGCGGGGCACCCGCGGCGCGCGCCTTCTCGTAGTCGTGCATGTTGGCGTAGTTGCCCGCCGAGCGCAGCAGCTCCTGGCGGCGCTGGAGCTCGCCGCGGATGGCGTCGCCCATGCGGTCGACCAGGGTGAGGTCGTCCGCCAGGTTGGTGATGACCGCCGCCACGTGCGGCATCTGGGACATGCCGGTGAAGGTCGCGCCGCCCTTGAAGTCGGCGAGGACGAAGTTCAGCGTCTCCGAGGTGTGGGTGACCGCGAGGCCGAGCACCAGGGTGCGCAGCAGCTCCGACTTGCCGGAACCGGTCGCGCCCACGCACAGGCCGTGCGGGCCCATGCCCTCCTGCGCCGCCTCCTTGAGGTCGAGCATCACCGGCTGGCCGTCCTCGCCCACACCGATCGGCACCCGCAGCCGCTCGGCCGTCGAGCGCGGTCGCCAGGTGCGGGCCACGTCGATGGAGCCGGCGTCGCCCAGGTTCAGCAGGTCCGTGAAGTCCAGGTTGGCGAGGAGCGGCTCGTCGTCGTCACCGCCGCCCATCTGGAGCGGCGCCAGCTGGCGGGCCAGCGCCTCGGCGGCCGGCAGCGACATCTGGTCCGGCACACCCTCGTACGCCATCCCGAAGCCCGACTCCAGGCGCAGCCGTCCCGGCCGCACGACCACCGAGAGGCCGCCGCGCGGCTCGTCCAGCTCGCCCGGCACCACCTCGATGATGGTGACGCCCTGCAAGCCCTCGGCGGCGGCGAACGCCGAGTCCGGCGGCACCATCCCGCCGTCGAGGACGACCACCAGGTGCGGCTGGTCCAGGACCGGCTGGTTGTCCCGGCTGAACCGGGGCCGCCCGTCCAGCCTGCTGTGCAGCAGCAGCTCCAGCTCGCCCAGGTCGTCGCCGAACAGGCGCTTGGTGCCGGCGCCGTCGACCTGGCCCGGCACCTGGGTGTGCGGCAGCCACTTCGTCCAGTCCCAGCGCGCCACCGCGCCCGGCGCCGCCACCACGGCGACCATCAGGTCGTCGGGGGAGTGCAGCGTCACCAGCTGGGCCACCAGCGCGCGCGCCGCCGACTGGGCGGCGTCCGGGTCACCGGAGACCGTCACGTGGTAGAAGGCGCGCATCGAGACCGCCATCGGCAGCCCGTCCAGCGAACCGTGCACCGCGAGGAACTGCTGCATCGCGCCCGCGCACAGCGGCTCCAGCTCGTCCACCGGCGCCGTCTCCGGCGCTATCAGCGGGGTCGCGAGCTGCTGGGCGCCCAGGCCGATCCGGGCCTGCCCGAAGTCGTCGTCGCCCACCCGGCGCTCCCAGACCCGCGAGCCCTCCGCGACCACCGACCACAACTGCTCGGGCGCCGGGTGCAGATACAGCTGCGCGTCGCGCTGGCGGCGGGCGGTCTTGCGCACCGCCCGCCGGGTCTGGGCGAGGTACTTGAGGTAGTCGCGCCGGACATCGGCCATTTGCCCCTGCGCACCCTTGCGGAACTTCACCAACTGCGCGATGACCATGGCGAGGGTGGACACCAGCATCAGGGCGCCCATGATCTTCATGAAGGGCGCCGAGTTGGGCATGAAGAAGAACACCACCGACGAGCCCATGCCGAGCATCGGCAGGAGCTGCATCAGCATCGACTCCTGCTGTCCCCGCGGCAATTCCGGCGGCGCCTCCAGCCGCAGCTCGTCCGAGGACACTTCGGGCGGCAAGGACCGCGGCGGGCGTTTGACGACGATCTGGCTCACCGGAGCATCAATCCCTCAATACGGACGGTCACTTGCGTTCCGGCGCCCCCGTGACCGCTCGTTTCAGGGGCTCCCTCCGCGCGACGGTGATCCTACTTGCAGCCTGTGACACCGGAGCCCGGTAGGGTGGCGCGCGCAGTGTGCGCAACCGCGAATCAGGGGGTCCGAGGACGTGAGTACGACCGCAGCGACAGGCTTCTGCCGGGTCACGGTGGTGGCGCCCGACAGTCGCATCGATGTGGCCCTCCCGGAGGACATCGCCGTCGCCGACGTCTATCCGGAGATCCTCCGGCTCACCGGGCAGACCCAGCCCGCGGGGGCGCCCACCGGCTACCACCTGGTGCGCCGCGACGGCACCGTCCTCGACGGCGCCCGCACCCTCGCCGCCCAGCAGGTCCTGGACGGGGAGCTGCTCAGCCTGCGCCCCTTCGCCGAATCACTGCCGCCCGCCGTCTTCGACGACGTCTCGGACGCCGTCGCCTCCGCCGTCACCCGCGACCGTCATCTGTGGAGCGACGACCTGCTGCGCTGGGCGGGCCTGACCGGCGGCGTCCTGTTGCTCGTCCTGATGGGCTTCGTCCTCTGGTACGCCGACCCCGTCGACCACGACATGCACGGCCTGCCCGGCATCATCGCGGGCTCCGCCGGCCTGCTGCTCACCGCCTTCGCGGGGGTGCGGGCCCGGGTCTACTCCGACCGCGCCAGCGCCGTGGCCCTGGGCCTGGGCGCGCTGCCGCTGCTGCTGATCGCGGGCTCCGGCATCATCGGACCGGACAGCGGCGACGGCCCCGGCAAGCTCCAGTTCCTGCTCGGCTGCGTCACCGTCCTGGTCGCCTCGGTCTCCCTGGTCGTGCTGACCCCGAGCGGCGACGCCCCGTTCGTGGCGGCCACCTTCCTCGCGGCCACCGGCACCCTCGCCACCTTCGTGGCCATCCTCACCGAGTCCAGCGCCACCCGGACGGCCGCGGTCTGCGCCCCGGTCGCCATCGGCCTGGTCGCCTTCCTGCCGGGCCTGTCCGCCCGCTTCGCCCGGCTGCCCATCGGGTACGCCTCGCCGCGCAGCGCCGCCGCCGACGACTTCGGCGCCGAGCCCAGCAACGCGCCCGAGGCCCGCCCCGTGGACGCCGAGCGCATCGCCGCCCAGGCCCGGCGCGGCCACGAGATGCTGCTCGGCCTGGTCGGCGGCTGCGCCGCCACGGTGGTCGGCGCCGCCGCGGTCCTCGGCTTCTCGCACAACGTCTACGGCCAGCTCCTCGCCCTCACGGCCGGGCTCGCCATGCTGCTGCGCGCGCGTCTGTTCCGCTACACCTCCCAGGTCGCCTGCGTCCTGGTGGCCGGGATCACCGCGATCGCCCTGCTGGTCCTCGGCCTTTCCCTGAACCCGCCCGGCGACCTGCTGTACGACTTCGTCCGCTACGGTGACCGCGGCTCCCTCGACATCCGTACGATCTGGCTCTCCGCGGCCGTCGCGGCCGGCGCCGCCCTGATCACCGCGATCGGCCTGGTCATCCCGAAGAAGGGCCTCTCGCCGTTCTGGGGCCGTACCCTGGACCTCGCCGAGGGCGCCGTGCTGCTCTCGCTGGTCCCGCTCTGCCTGGCCGTCCTGGACGTCTTCGACCGGGCCCGCTCGCTCACCAGCGGCTGACCGGCCCGTACCGGCGCCCCGGGAGACACGCCCGGGGGCGCGGGGACCCCCGATCGGATGAGTCCCGGCGTACTGGTACGCTGTGTGACGGCCGTTTGTGTACGCGTCTTCGGATTTCTTCTGGAGGCTGCGCCCAGCGGATCCCCGCCTCCCGAGTAACGGAAGCTCCCCTGAGACCAAGACCAGGGGCACTCGGTGGCACATCACGACTACGAGGAGTACCGAGTGTCTCTCGACGCCGCTACGAAGAAGCAGATCATGTCCGAGTTCGGCCAGAAGGAGGGCGACACCGGCTCCCCCGAGGTCCAGGTCGCCATGCTCTCCCGCCGCATCTCGGACCTGACCGAGCACCTCAAGACCCACAAGCACGACCACCACTCCCGTCGTGGTCTGCTGATCCTGGTCGGCCAGCGCCGCCGCCTGCTGCAGTACCTGGCCAAGAAGGACATCCAGCGCTTCCGTACGCTGGTCGACCGCCTGGGCATCCGCCGCGGTGCGGCCGGCGGCGCCAAGTAAGTCGCCGTGAAGGGAGCGGTTCCCACCTATTAGGGGGCCGCTCCCTTTGCTGTACGTGCGCGACGTACCGGACGCTCAGTACTCTGGTCGTACAACGCACCACGGAATGAGGGAGAAGCCTCCTCCCGCCGCCGGTCCTCGGTAGTGGCCTCCGGGGAGAGAACGCCCCCGGATGCTTCGATCGAAGACCGGCCCGCAGCACAGGAGCGCTTCTCCGCTGACCGTCCCCCCGCCACACGGGCCCGGGGACGAAAGACGATGAGTATGGAGAAACCACTGGTGGAGAACGAGACCCACTACGCCGAGGCCGTCATCGACAACGGTTCCTTCGGCACCCGCACCATCCGCTTCGAGACGGGCCGCCTGGCCAAGCAGGCCGCCGGCTCCGCCGTCGCGTACCTGGACGACGACACGATGGTCCTCTCGGCCACGACCGCGTCCAAGAAGCCCAAGGACCAGCTCGACTTCTTCCCTCTGACGGTGGACGTCGAGGAGCGGATGTACGCGGCCGGCAAGATCCCCGGCTCCTTCTTCCGCCGGGAGGGCCGCCCCTCCGAGGACGCCATCCTCACCTGCCGGCTGATCGACCGCCCGCTGCGCCCGTCCTTCAAGAAGGGCCTGCGCAACGAGATCCAGGTCGTCGCCACGATCATGGCGCTCAACCCCGACCACCTTTACGACGTGGTCGCCATCAACGCCGCCTCCTGCTCCACGCAGCTGGCCGGCCTGCCCTTCTCCGGCCCGATCGGCGGCGTCCGCGTCGCGCTGATCCGCGGCCAGTGGGTGGCCTTCCCGACGCACACCGAGCTCGAGGACGCCGTCTTCGACATGGTCGTCGCGGGCCGCGCCCTGGAGGACGGCGACGTCGCGATCATGATGGTCGAGGCCGAGGCCACCGAGAAGACGATCCAGCTCGTCAAGGGCGGCGCCGAGGCGCCGACCGAGGAGGTCGTCGCCGCCGGTCTGGACGCCGCGAAGCCCTTCATCAAGGTGCTCTGCAAGGCCCAGGCCGAGCTCGCCGCCAAGGCCGCCAAGCCGACCGGTGAGTTCCCGGTCTTCCTCGACTACCAGGACGACGTCCTGGAGGCGCTCACCGCCGCGGTCAAGGGCGAGCTCGCCCAGGCGCTGACCATCGCGGGCAAGCTGGACCGCGAGGCCGAGCTGGACCGCGTCAAGGAGCTCGCCGCCGAGAAGCTCCTGCCGGCCTTCGAGGGCCGCGAGAAGGAGATCTCCGCCGCGTACCGCGCGCTGACCAAGAAGCTGGTCCGCGAGCGCGTCATCAAGGACAAGGTCCGCATCGACGGCCGCGGGATCACGGACATCCGTACCCTGGCCGCCGAGGTCGAGGCCATCCCGCGCGTGCACGGCTCGGCGCTGTTCGAGCGTGGCGAGACCCAGATCCTGGGCGTCACCACCCTCAACATGCTCCGTATGGAGCAGCAGCTGGACACCCTCTCCCCGGTGACCCGCAAGCGCTACATGCACAACTACAACTTCCCGCCGTACTCCGTCGGTGAGACCGGCCGCGTGGGCTCGCCCAAGCGCCGCGAGATCGGCCACGGCGCGCTCGCCGAGCGCGCGATCGTGCCGGTGCTGCCGACGCGCGAGGAGTTCCCCTACGCGATCCGTCAGGTGTCCGAGGCCCTCGGCTCCAACGGCTCGACGTCGATGGGCTCGGTCTGCGCCTCCACCATGTCGCTGCTGAACGCCGGTGTGCCGCTCAAGGCCCCCGTCGCCGGTATCGCCATGGGTCTGATCTCCCAGGAGATCGACGGCAAGACGCACTACGTCGCCCTCACCGACATCCTCGGTGCGGAGGACGCGTTCGGCGACATGGACTTCAAGGTCGCCGGTACGAAGGAGTTCGTCACCGCCCTCCAGCTCGACACCAAGCTGGACGGCATCCCGGCCTCCGTCCTGGCCGCGGCCCTCAAGCAGGCCCGCGACGCCCGCCTCCACATCCTCGACGTGATGATGGAAGCGATCGACACGCCGGACGAGATGTCCCCGAACGCCCCGCGGATCATCACCGTCAAGATCCCGGTGGACAAGATCGGTGAGGTCATCGGCCCCAAGGGCAAGATGATCAACCAGATCCAGGAGGACACCGGCGCCGAGATCACGATCGAGGACGACGGCACCATCTACATCGGTGCCCAGGTCGGCTCGCAGGCCGAGGCCGCCCGCGCCACGATCAACGCGATCGCCAACCCGACCATGCCGGAGGTCGGCGAGCGCTACCTGGGTACGGTCGTCAAGACCACCACCTTCGGTGCCTTCGTCTCCCTGATGCCCGGCAAGGACGGTCTGCTGCACATCTCGCAGATCCGCAAGCTCGCCGGTGGCAAGCGCGTGGAGAACGTCGAGGACGTGCTCGCGGTCGGCTCCAAGGTGCAGGTCGAGATCGCCGAGATCGACTCCCGCGGCAAGCTCTCCCTGATCCCGGTCGTCGAGGGTGAAGAGGGCGACGAGACGAAGGACGACACCGACAAGTGACGTCCCGTAGCTCCAAGGCGACGGCCCGCACCTCCTCGGAGGCGCGGGCCGTCGCCCGTACCCAAACGCTTATCAAGGGCGCGGGCGGCATCGGCACCGTCCGCCGTACGACCCTGCCCGGCGGCCTGCGCGTCGTCACCGAGACCCTGCCCTCCGTACGGTCGGCGACCTTCGGCATCTGGGTCCAGGTCGGCTCCCGTGACGAGACGCCCACGCTCAACGGCGCCACGCACTACCTGGAGCACCTCCTGTTCAAGGGCACGCGCAAGCGCAGCGCCCTCGACATCTCCGCCGCGATCGACGCGGTCGGCGGCGAGATGAACGCCTTCACGGCGAAGGAGTACACCTGCTATTACGCGCGCGTGCTCGACACCGACCTGCCGCTGGCGATCGACGTCGTCTGCGACATGCTGAGCGGCTCCCTCATCCTCGAAGAGGACGTGGACGCCGAGCGCGGTGTCATCCTCGAAGAGATCGCAATGACGGAGGACGACCCGGGCGACTGTGTGCACGACCTGTTCGCGCACACCATGCTCGGCGACACCCCGCTGGGCCGCCCGGTCCTCGGCACCGTCGACACGATCAACGCGCTGACCCGGTCGCAGGTCGCCCGCTTCTACAAGAAGCACTACGACCCGCGTCACCTGGTCGTGGCCGCCGCAGGCAACGTCGACCACGCCACCGTCGTACGCCAGGTGCGCAGGGCCTTCGAGAAGGCCGGCGCGCTGACGCGGACGGACGCGGTCCCGGTCGCCCCGCGCGACGGCGTCCGCACCCTGAAGACGGCCGGCCGGGTGGAACTCCTCAACCGCCGCACCGAGCAGGCGCACGTCGTCCTCGGCATGCCGGGCCTGGCCCGCACCGACGAGCGCCGCTGGGCGCTCAGCGTGCTGAACACGGCCCTGGGCGGCGGTATGTCCTCCCGCCTCTTCCAGGAGGTACGGGAGAAGCGCGGCCTCGCCTACAGCGTGTACTCGTACACCTCGGGCTTCGCCGACTGCGGCCTGTTCGGCGTGTACGCGGGCTGCCGGCCCAGCCAGGTCCACGACGTCCTGAAGATCTGCCGGGACGAGCTGGACCGGGTCGCCTCCGAGGGGCTGTCGGACGAGGAGATCGGCCGGGCGATCGGCCAGCTCTCCGGCTCGACCGTCCTCGGTCTGGAGGACACGGGCGCGCTGATGAACCGTATCGGCAAGAGCGAGCTGTGCTGGGGGACCCATATGTCGGTCGACGACATGCTGGCCAAGATAGCCGCGGTCACCCCGGACGACGTGCACGAGGTGGCCCGTGATGTGCTGGGCCGGCGTCCCTCGCTGTCCGTCATCGGCCCGCTGAAGGACAAGCAGGCCGACCGCCTCCACGAAGCGGTCTCCTGATCCGTACGCAATCCGTACGTACGTGTACGCAAGGACGTGAGGAAGCAAGATGAGCAAGCTGCGCGTGGCGGTTCTCGGCGCCAGGGGCCGCATCGGTTCCGAAGCGGTCCGGGCCGTGGAAGCGGCCGAGGACATGGAGCTGGTGGCGGCCCTGGGCCGGGGCGACAAGCTGGAGGCGCTCGCGGAGGCGGGCGCCGAGGTCGTGGTCGAGCTGACCACGCCCGCCTCGGTGATGGGCAACCTCGACTTCTGCGTGCGCCACGGCATCCACGCGGTCGTCGGCACCACCGGCTGGACCGAGGACCGCCTCGCGCAGCTCACCACCTGGCTGGACGGCTCGCCGTCCACCGGTGTGCTCATCGCGCCGAACTTCTCCATCGGCGCCGTCCTGACCATGAAGTTCGCGCAGCTCGCGGCCCCCTACTTCGAGTCGGTGGAGGTCGTCGAGCTGCACCACCCCAACAAGGTGGACGCGCCCTCCGGCACCGCCACGCGCACCGCGCAGCTCATCGCGGCGGCCCGCGCCGAGGCGGGCGTCGGCCCCGCGCCGGACGCCACGGCGACCGCGCTGGACGGGGCGCGCGGTGCGGACGTCGACGGTGTCCCCGTCCACGCGGTCCGGCTGCGCGGTCTGCTGGCGCACCAGGAGGTCCTTCTGGGCGCCGAGGGCGAGACGCTGACGATCCGTCATGACTCGCTCCACCACAGCAGCTTCATGCCGGGCATCCTGCTCGGCGCGCGCCGCGTGGTGACCACTCCCGGCCTGACCTTCGGCCTGGAACACTTCCTCGACCTGAACTGAGCTGGACTGCCGGTCATGCGCGCAAAGATCACTTACTTCGTCACGGCTGCCGTCCTGGTCTTCTACTTCGTCCTGGTCGGCAGCCGGGGCGTGATGCTCATCCAGGACGGCAAGCTGATCACCGTCACCATGGGGCTCGCCGTCCTGGTACTGCCGCTGATCGGCATCTGGTTCCTCTGGGCCAACACCCGCTTCGTGACCCGGGCCAACGCCCTCGCCGCCGAGCTGGAGGCCGAGGGCGGCCTGCCGGTCGACGAGCTGGTCCGCACGGCGGGCGGCCGGATCGACCGCGACTCGGCGGACGCGGTCTTCGCCCGCCGCAAGGCCGAGACGGAGGACGCGCCGAACGACTGGCGCTGCTGGTTCCGGCTCGCGGTGGCATACCAGGACGCCCGGGACACCCCGCGCGCCCGCAAGGCCATGCAGCGGGCGATCTCGCTGCGAGAGGCGGAGTAGCCCCGGCGCCCGGAGTCCGGCCCGCGGTCAGACGCGTCCGTACTCCGCGCCCCACGCCTCCACCGTGTCGGCGGCACGGTCGAAGGCCTCCACGCGTGCCAGGAAGTCCGCGTCGTGGTCGGTGAGCAGCGCGCCCAGCTGGGCAGCGCCGCGCCGGGAGACGAGCAGCGCCTGCCCCTGCACGGTCCTGGGCAGCCCCAGCCACCGCACCGGCTGCTGCACCGTCCGTACGTTCTCGATCTGCGGCCACGGCACCGTGACGGTGCGCAGGAAGCGGACGCGCCGCAGCCCGGCCCGGCTGACCCAGACGCCCATCCGCAGCATCCGCAGCGCCGACGCGATCACCAGGAGTGCGACGACCAGCACCACGACCGCCTCGACCGGACCGCCCGTGAACGCCGTGATCACCGCGGCGAGCAGCACGAACGAGGCGAGGAGCAGCAGCACCGCGGCGGCTGCGACCCGATACGGGCCCGGCCGGTAGGGACGCCGCCAGCGGTCGTGGTCGTCGAAGGGCAGCGCGACGTCGTCGGCGGTCGCATCGAATGCGCGGTCGGCCGTCAGGAAGGGCAGGGGCACGACTGATCCTCACTCACAAGCACGCTCGATTGGCTGTGCCCGGTGAGGCTACCCAGGAGGCCCTCGGACGACCACCTCCGGGGGGCCATGCAGGTGCCTCCCACGCCATTCGGCCGAGGGGGAGGGGTCAGCGGCCGTCCGCTGCCTGGGGCTGCTGGGAGTGGGTGGGCGACTCGTTCGGCTGCAGGGCCGGCATGCCGAACAGGAGCGAGCCCGCGAGCCCGGCCGCCACGGTGAGCCCGATCAGCGTACGGCCCACTATGCGGCCGGCGCCGGCACGCTCGCGCGGCGGCGGGGCGATGTTGCTGCGGAAGCGGTCGGCATCGGCGACGAACGCGAAGGGGACGGGCTCACGCCGGCGAAACATGAGGGGCTTCTCCTTGTCAGTGGGGCTGTGCTCGAACTTTGGTGCGTCTACCCGTATAGACGCGCGAAGCTCGTGGTTGGTGCCCGAATCTGCCGAATTGCGCGGGCCGGTTTTGGGCGGGCCCGGTAAGGGCACCCATGCCTGTCCGGCTAAGGTGGGCGCGCCCCAGCGAACGATCGGAAGGACCCGCGGTGCCCGACACCCCCACCTCAGAACCCAAGCTCATGTTCCGTGGCGATGTCACGGTGGACTTGGTGAAGAGCTCGGCCACCGACTCCGATGTTCTGTGGGCTGCCCGCGTCTCGACGGCCGGTGAGAAGTCGCTCGAGGAGCTTCAGAAGGACCCGGAGAGCTCCAAGGGCCTGATCAACTACCTGATGCGGGACCGGCACGGCAGCCCCTTCGAGCACAACTCGATGACGTTCTTCATCAGCGCCCCGATCTTCGTCTTCCGCGAGTTCATGCGGCACCGGGTGGGCTGGTCGTACAACGAGGAGTCCGGGCGCTACAGGGAGCTGGAACCGGTCTTCTACATCCCGAACGACGACCGGAAGCTCGTACAGAAGGGCCGCCCGGGCAAGTACGAGTTCGTCGAAGGCACTGTGGGCCAGCACAAGCTCGTCAGAGAGGCCATGGAGCGTTCGTACTGCGAGGCGTACGAGGCCTACCAGGAGATGCTCAATGAGGGCGTGGCCCGCGAGGTCGCCCGCGCGGTGCTCCCGGTCGGCCTGTTCTCGTCGATGTACGCGACGTGCAACGCCCGGTCCCTGATGCACTTCCTGGGCCTGCGCACCCAGCACGAGCAGGCGAAGGTGCCCTCGTTCCCGCAGCGGGAGATCGAGATGGTCGGCGAGAAGATGGAGGAGCACTGGGCGAAGCTCATGCCCCTCACCTACGCCGCCTTCAACGCCAACGGCCGCGTCGCCCCGTAAGTGGCGGGAATCCGCCCACGCAAGCACAGATGTACGAATAGGTCGCGCAAAGTGTCCGTATTGCGGCGTTTCGTGAAGTTCATCTAGGCTGATCAAACGGACCCGGCACTGCTTGAACCCCCGAGCAGGCAGTGCCGGGCTCCCTCTGCCACGTCCCCCGAGGGGACACCCGGCGCTGAGCAGCGAGTAGCGTGTTACCCATGGCTCCGATCTCCACTCCGCAGACCCCCTTCGGGCGGGTCCTCACCGCCATGGTCACGCCCTTCGCGGCGGACGGCGCACTCGACCTCGACGGCGCCCAGCGGCTGGCCGTCCACCTGGTCGACGCAGGCAACGACGGACTGATCGTCAACGGCACCACCGGCGAGTCCCCGACCACCAGCGACGCGGAGAAAGACCAGCTCGTACGGGCCGTACTGGAAGCGGTCGGAGACCGGGCCCATGTCGTCGCGGGCATCGGAACCAATGACACGCGTCACACACTGGAACTGGCCCGCACGGCCGAGCGCTCCGGCGCACACGGCCTGCTCGCCGTGACGCCGTACTACAACAAGCCCCCCCAGGAGGGCCTGTACCGGCACTTCTCGGCCATCGCCGACGCCACCGAGCTCCCGGTGATGCTCTACGACATCCCCGGCCGCAGCGGTATCCCGATCGACACCGAAACCCTCGTGCGCCTCGCCGAGCACCCGCGTATCGTCGCCAACAAGGACGCCAAGGGCGATCTGGGCCGTGCCAGCTGGGCCATCGCCCGCTCCGGCCTCGCCTGGTACTCCGGCGACGACATGCTCAACCTGCCGTTGCTCTCGGTCGGCGCGGTCGGCTTCGTCTCGGTCGTCGGCCATGTGGTCACCCCCGAGCTGCGCGCGCTCCTCGACGCCTACCTCTCGGGCAACGTCCAGAAGGCCACCGAGATCCACCAGCGACTGCTCCCGGTGTACACGGGCATGTTCCGTACCCAGGGAGTGATCACCACCAAGGCCGCCCTGGCCCTCCAGGGCCTGCCCGGCGGCCCGCTGCGACTGCCGATGACCGAACTGACGGCGGAGGAGACCGCCCAGCTCAAGGTCGATCTCGCGGCCGGCGGGGTACAGCTTTAGCTCCCACTGGGTAAAGCTGTCACCACAGACTTCACAACTGAATAAGAAGAACGAAACAGACAACAGCAAGTGCACGAATGTCATGCGCGCCACGTGCCCGACAGGTACGTGGCGTGCGTGGTGAGGAGAGTCTTTTGAGTCATCCGCATCCTGAACTCGGTACCCCGCCGAAGCTTCCCAAGAACGGCCTGCGCGTCACGCCGCTCGGTGGTCTCGGTGAAATCGGCCGGAACATGACGGTCTTCGAGTACGGCGGTCGCCTGCTCATCGTCGACTGCGGCGTCCTCTTCCCCGAGGAGGAGCAGCCCGGTGTCGACCTGATCCTGCCGGACTTCAGCAGCATCAGGGACCGCCTCGACGACGTCGAGGGCATCGTGCTCACGCACGGCCACGAGGACCACATCGGCGGCGTCCCCTATCTCCTGCGCGAGAAGCCGGACATCCCGCTGATCGGCTCCAAGCTGACCCTCGCGCTGATCGAGGCGAAGCTCCAGGAGCACCGCATCCGCCCGTACACGCTGGAGGTCGTCGAGGGCGACCGCGAGCGCCTGGGCCCCTTCGACTGCGAGTTCATCGCCGTCAACCACTCCATCCCGGACGCCCTCGCGGTGGCCATCCGCACCCCCGCGGGCCTGGCCGTCGCCACCGGCGACTTCAAGATGGACCAGCTCCCGCTCGACGGGCGCCTCACCGATCTGCACGCCTTCGCGCGGCTGAGCGAGGAGGGCATCGACCTCCTCCTCTCCGACTCGACGAATGCCGAGGTCCCCGGCTTCGTACCGCCGGAGCGGGACATCTCCAACGTCCTGCGCAATGTGTTCGCGAACGCCGACAAGCGGATCATCGTGGCCAGCTTCGCCAGCCATGTGCACCGCATCCAGCAGATCCTGGACGCCGCCCACGAGTACGGCCGCCGGGTCGCCTTCGTCGGCCGCTCGATGGTCCGCAACATGGGCATCGCGCGCGACCTCGGCTACCTGCGGGTCCCCGCGGGCCTGGTCGTGGACGTCAAGACGCTCGACGACCTGCCGGACGACGAGGTCGTGCTGGTCTGCACCGGTTCGCAGGGCGAGCCCATGGCCGCGCTCTCGCGCATGGCCAACCGCGACCACCAGATCCGGATCGTCCCGGGCGACACGGTGATCCTCGCGTCGTCCCTGATCCCGGGGAACGAGAATGCGGTCTACCGCGTCATCAACGGCCTGACCCGCTGGGGCGCGAACGTCGTCCACAAGGGCAACGCCAAGGTGCACGTCTCGGGCCACGCCTCGGCCGGCGAGCTGCTGTACTTCTACAACATCTGCAAGCCGAAGAACCTGATGCCGGTCCACGGCGAATGGCGCCACCTGAGGGCGAACGCGGAGCTCGGAGCCCTCACCGGCGTCCCGAAGAACCACATCGTCATCGCCGAGGACGGCGTGGTCGTCGACCTGGTCGACGGCGCCGCGAAGATCGTCGGCAAGGTCCAGGCCGGTTACGTGTACGTGGACGGCCTCTCGGTCGGCGACGTCACCGAGTCCTCGCTCAAGGACCGTCGCATCCTCGGGGACGAGGGCATCATCTCCGTCTTCGTCGTCTTCGACGCGTCGAGCGGCAAGATCGTGAGCGGTCCGACGGTCCAGGCGCGCGGTTCCGGTATCGAGGACTCGGCCTTCAGCCCCGTGGTCTCGAAGATCGAGGAGGCGCTGAACAAGTCCGCCCAGGACGGCGTCGTCGAGCCCCACCAGCTCCAGCAGCTGATCCGCCGCTCGGTCGGCAAGTGGGTCTCCGACACCTACCGTCGGCGCCCGATGATCCTCCCTGTGGTCGTCGAGGTCTGACGACCCGTCGGGTACTGACGGCGTACGCCCGGAGCGGGGCCCCTCGATTTGCATCGGGGCGCCCCGCTCCAGTACGTTTACATCTCCTCCAGACGGGAACCCGGTACCTTCGTGTGCCTCCCGCGTCCATGACGCGGGGTCAGGGAAACCCCGCGGGAGGGAAATTCCGACTCAGAACTTCTGATAAAGTCGGAGCCGCCGGAAAGGGAAACGCGAAAGCGAAAACCTGGAAAGCGAATCCCGCCGACAGGGAATCGGACACGAAAGAGTCTGATAGAGTCGGAAACGAAGGAAGCGCCCGGAGGGCCCGGAAACGGGAACGAAGGAAGCGTCCGTACCTTGAG
>NZ_JBVILC010000034.1:0-47883 GCF_055580545.1 Streptomyces sp. NPDC031670
CGCACGATCGGCAATCCCCACCCTCCCCACTTCATCCACATTTGAACGAAGTGGGGAAACGGAGCGAGCCTGGGGAAATTCGCAGGTTCCCATCAGCACTACGTGGTGCACCACCAGAACACTCTGTATGACGCGACGGTCCCCGCCGCCCTCTACGTCGCCGCGATCCTCACTGACCCGCGAGCAGGTCTGCCCGTCGACAAGCAGCCCCATGACGTCCCTGGCCCTTTGCGCGCCGCGCTGTTGGGCTGGCTGTGCTCCGTCGCCGACGCGGCCAGTGACGACGCCGCCGCGAGCAGCCGCCGCTGCGGCTTCCCCCCGGAGGACTACCCCCCATTCGTCCAGACCTGTCTGCTCCGGCCCTTGCTCTACTCCGCGGTCGCAGCCTTCCTCGATGCCCCCGACCCGCACGTGCGCGAAGCCGCGGTCGACGCATGCATTCCGCTGCTGGACGACCGACGCCTGACCCGGCACCGACAGAGACTGGTCCCGCTTCTCCGGAATCCGCTGGCGGTGAGCGAGGTCTGGCAGTACCGCGAACGGGCAATCGCGACGCTCGAAGCCTGGGGCGAGGACGTCACGGACCTGCATCCAAAGCGAGACGCCTTCGCGGTCTGTGATTCCCAGGCCATCACTCCAGCATCGCCGACCGCGACGCCGGACATCCCCTGGAACAACGCCGACGATCTGCCCTTCTGACCCCATCCAGCTCCGGCCGAATATCGTCCACGGCGCCCAGGCCAGAGCACGCCGGCCAAGGGAAGAGCATGGCGGCCCCGGACAGGAGGCACACTGGCGACGAACGGCCGGAGCCAGGGCCCATGGCCTGCTCAACAGGCCGGACACCAGGCTGCTGAAGACACGCCGTGAACGAACCAACGCAGGCCAGTCGCTCTGCCACCGGAGACCGGCTTCCTTCGCCCTGAACGAACCCGCCCAGGCCGGGGGAGTCGTACTCGTCCAGCTCGGACAGGCTGCGCACGGGGAGTAGTAGGCCTTGATGCCGACTGGTCGCTCGTAAGCCCGCCACACCGGTTCCACCCTACTCTGCTGGCCTTCCCGCTCAGCGGGCATGATGCCTGCGTGGCGACAAACCTTGAGGTCTTTGCGGACTACTTCCAGATCTACGTCATGGATGACGACTCTGCCGCAACCGGGACCGGCGTCGGTGATGTGTGGACCGAGCGGGCCATCCTCGACGGGCTCGGTGTCGGTGACCACGCCTTGGCTTTCTGTACGGCTGTCAACGGGGCCGTCGACGTCACCATCGAAGTCCTCACGGCCCGGCCGGACGACGACAGTGACTTTTTCGACCACGTCGTCGAGGCCAGCTTGAACCTGGCCTCGGGACGGCTCGTCGTACTGGGCTGTACCGACTCTGTTCCCGACGCGGCACGCCTCGGCATGCCCGCCGGATGGACGCGCATCCGCACCTCCCGGCGGAACCTCGAAGCCGCTGCCTTCCCCGATCCCGACAGCGAGGACGAGCCCGACGCCAGGGAAGAAATCCGGATACAGACATGGCCGGCGCCGCCCTCCCAGCCCGACATCACCAAGCGATGGGCACGGCCAGACGCCTAGACCGCGCGTGCCCCAAGCGCGTGGAAACGCACGTGACCAAGAAGGGCAGCAACGGTTCAAGGCCCCTAGGTGTGGCTATACGGCGGACCACCCGTTGGCGAAGCCGCACTGGAGGTCCGTCCAGCGGCCCAGCGGCGCAGGGTCGTGGCTGGGGTAGCCGAGGCGCCCCACGCCCTCGACCCAGCGGTTTTATGGACCGTCGGGCTGGGTGAAGCGGTCGGCGTAGTGGGTGGCGAGCCGGGCGTCGAGGTGGAGAAGGGCGCCGAGGGCGGCGGCCTGGTCGTAGTGGAGGTCGGTGCGGGCCAGGTAGTGGTCGAGGTAGGCGGTGAGGATCTCGCTGTCTGTCCAGCCCGGACATCGGCGCAGGACACTGCCTTGTACTGAGCGGCTCCCCGCCCTGCGCAAAGCCCAATGCATCTCAGGTGGGCTTCTTCTGTGGGCCACCTGGAACTCAGACGGCCTGATAGACCGCTACAGGGCCAGGTAGAGCGTTTAGCGCCGGGACCGACGAGCTTGGCCTTTCGTAGTCAAGTACCTCCCAGGCACCGCGCATCGAGTCCGCCGCAGATATGGGTCTGGCGGCGGAGGGGGGCAGAACCCGTCTCTAAACCCCTGTTGAATTCATACACGGGCCACGGTGGTGGCTTGATGCGCACCAGGGCTCTGGCTTCGCACAAGACTGTCAGTGCCCGGTGATATGTGTTGGTCCATGAATGTCGATCAGGCTGATCCGGCCGAACTGGCCCTGCTGCGCACCGCCTTCGAGGACGCAGGCTCTCCCCTCGGCTGGGTAGCGGTACGCGCCTTCGAGGCGGAGCACGGCATCGTGCTGCCCGAGCCCTACCGCACGTGCGTGGCGGAGATATCCGACGGCTGCGAGCAGGGGCCGCCTCAATACGGCCTTCTCCCCCTCGCTGGCATGCCCGGCGACTGGGGTGCCGGCCGCGACGAGCGCAAACTCGCTCTGCCCTTCCCGTTGTCGGAGGGATGGATGTGGGACGCCGATGACGACATCGACTCCGACGATGTTCCAGAGGCCGTCTTCGACCATGGGTCGGTCGTGCTGGGCACCGACGGCTGCGGCATGTACTGGCATCTGGTCGTCTCCGGTCCGCAGCGCGGCCACATCTGGTGGATCAGCGGCGAAGGAGCGGCTCCCTTCGGCGGCGACACGGGGATTGTCAAGGGCGAACCGGGCTTCGCCGCCTGGGTCGCGCACTGGGCGAGCGGCAAGGACTGGTACGACGAGGACTGAAAGGGCCTGACTTTGAATCACGCCCCAGGTGTGGAGACACGAGGGGCAAGGTCGCCCGTCCGCTGGACGCACCTCTGTTACAAGGCCTTGCGTGTCGCCGAGCCCGGGCCGCTGAGGAGTTCGTCGATGAGCTGCGTGGTCTCGATCTCCAGTGAGCAGTCAAGAGCCTGGTTGACCTGTTGTACACGGGTGATCGCGGTGTGCAGCCCAGAGCGGTTCCCGCGTGCGGCCTCGAGCCTCATCCAGTCGCGGTAGAGCAGCTCGGCCGAGTCGTCTACATCGAGTCCGGTCGCGACGGCCTGGCGTGCGGCGCTGAGGTCGTGCTGGGGGCCGTGGGGGATGCGGTAGGTGGCTACGGTGTGTGCGACGTCGATGATCCGCGTGATCATTTCCTGCTGGTAGGGCTCGGCCCACGGCAGGGGCCGGCCGCCGAAGGGCCTGCCGCGCACGAGTGTCAGCGCCTTCTCCAGGTCCGCGAGACCGGATGGGCCCAGGGGCAGTGCGCGCTCGACAAGCTGGAGGAAACGCGTCCAGTCGCAGCGCACGCCGCCAGCGAGCTTGTAGGGGTCTGCACCCGACTTGCGGCGTGGCACATAGAGAGTGCCGGAGGAGTCGCTGCCCAGGGAGCTGCGCAGGCCCCGCATCCGCGCGTTGAGGGTGCTGACTGACCAGGGGCTGAGGGGGGCCATGTCCACACACAGGGCATCTGCATGGCGACCGGGCCGGAAGTACAGCAAGGCGGCCAGCTGGGAGATCCGCGGGCCGTGGCCGGTGCTGTCCACGCCCGTCACCTCAACCGGCCCCAGGACCCGGATTTCCGGAGCGTGCAGGTCCTGTGCCTCGGCGTCTTCTCCTGTCAGGGCCGTGGGTTCCGTGGGTGCGTGCCTGGGGCCGTCACCGGTGCCGGCCTCTGGCGCGTCGGCGGAGGCCGCAGCGACCGGGGGTGTCGCAGCCGGCGGTTGCGCTGTCTTGCTGCCCGGGCCCGGGGTGGTGTCGGGCCTGGGCGATGGGGCGGCGGGGGAGAGGAGGCGTAGCCCGCAGGGATCGGTGCTGGCGGCGAGCAGGGCCGGGAAGACCTCGCCGCCTACCTCCGTAGCCGCCGCAGGCGACGGGGGTGAAGCGGAGGCGGGCGCGGTGGATTCCTCGTGCGCTGCCTGATCGGGCTCCGGCATCGTGTCGAGCTCGTCCGGGATGTTCTCCCAGGGTCCCTCGGCCGGGTGGGGCGGCTGCCCGGACACCTTCAGGGCTGTGGTGATCTGCGCGTAGGCGGCGTGCTCCAGGCGCTGCACGGTGATGCTGGTGTTGGCGGCGTCGAGGTGCTGCGGGTCGCTGAGGGAGGCGTTGAGGATCTCCGCCTCGGGGAAGGACGCGGCCGCTGTGTTCGCCGGGGCGATCAGCGTGAGAGGAACTGTCCCTGCCCGGCCGATGAGGTCGGCGAGTTGCCAGGCCGTGTCCTCGTCCAGGGAGGAGGCGCACAGCAGGAGATACGGCTGGTGCTGGGTTTCCGGCATTTGGTGCGCTTCCAGCAGGCGTTCGCCCAGATCGCGCAGCGCGTGGGCGGGCTGGCGCATGTGGGCGATCCGCGTGGTGGGCAGCAGGTGCGGCAAGTCCTCGCCGAACCCCACGGTGATGATCTCGACTTCGCTTGCCCACGGGCTCATTCCGAGTTCCAGGGCGAGGGAGGTGCAGACCTCGGTGATGTGGACGGGGTTGCCGTCGAGCAGCAGCACGGGCAGTTGTGTGAGGTTGAGCAGCAGGAGGTCTCCCGTTTCGGTGCTACCGATCGTGACCAGCCCCGGGTATGGGGCGGGGACGTCGTGAGCGTCCTGTTCCTTCAGGAGGACGGCATCCGAGGGCAGGGCCCACCATCCGTCCTGTCCGGCGGCGAAGGGCGCCGCGGGGTCCTGGGCGGGATCCTCGGGCAGCACCTCTACGGCGCGGGTACCGAGCCGGGCAGCCCGCAGGGGAGGCAGGATCGTGTCCGTTTCCCGGGCCGCCTGGTGTGCCAGCGTCCGCAGGGCCCTGTCCAGGCGGGCAGCACCGCCCGGCTCGGCGGCCTGCGCCAACTGGGCCTCGGCCATGGACGTCTGCGACGCGATGGCGATCGTCTCGCCGGGCTTGCGGCGGCGGCGCTGCAGTGTGCGGCGCAGGGCAAGAGCACCGGTGATAGCGGCCGCCAGCAGGGCGCCGGCCCCCAGGACCGTGCGCAGGTCCAGCAGGCCTTCGGACCGCGCCACCGGTGACTGTGACGCCGTGGCGGCGGGGGAGGGGGCAGCGGAACTGGACGGCGTCGCCGACGCTGACGCAGAGGCGGCGTCGGAGGCGCTGCTGCCCGGCTGCGGCCGTCCTGAAGGAGCAGGGGAAGGGGGGCTGTGTGCTTCTCGGGGCGGCTCGGCGGGACGGCGGCTCGCTGTGCTGGGTGCCGGCGGCGTTGGCGCTGCTGTCGCGCTGCGGCCCGGGGCTGGCGCATCTCGCACGTCACCGCCGGGCGTCTGCTGGGCGCGGGGCGTCTTCGGCGTTGGGGCAGTGGGGGCCTGCCTGCCCGACCCATTGCCGTCGTCTTCGCGCTGCGGCGGACTGGAATGCGGGGGGCGGGTGCCGGGCACGGTGACCTGCTGCCCCGCGTAGACCCGGTCCGGGTCGGTGATCTTGGGCAGGCCGTCTGGCTGCGGCTTGTCCTGACTGGCGTCAAACAGCTCGGGCCACTTGTCGCCGTCGCCGAGTTCCTCTTGCGCGATCTTCGACAAGTAGTCGCCCGAGTGCACCGTGACGACATGCTCGGGGTTCTCGGAGACAGCCGCCGGCCCGTCACCCAGCTGCGTTTGGACGCCTCCTGGAGCGCCGGTGGTCGCGGGCATCGTCAGCTGCCAGCCGGGCTGCAGAAAGCTGTTCGCGCGAAAGACAACGCCGTCAGCCATGGGGCGGCCTTCGTTCAGGCGCGCAATCTCCCGCCACCGCTCGCCCTCTCCCAGCTCGCGCTCGGCGATGCCCCACAGGCTCTCCGCCGGCCGCGTCTCGCGCACGGTGTACGTGGGCGACGTCGGTGTACCAGCCAGGGTTGCGGGGGAGACCTGGTCGGCGTCGGCCTTCTGGCCGCCGTTGTCTGCCTGGCCGGGCAGCAGGCTCGACATGGTGGACTGTGCGGCCTGTGCATCGGAGGCCAGGGCCGAGCTCGTGGGCAGCAGCACCAGGATGCTGCCGATCAGGAGAGCTGCGGCGCGCTGCGGGGCACCCATCCCACGTGGGGCATGCCAGGTCCGGCCCCGTACCTGCGCGGTCAGCTCGCGTGCGGCGCAGAACGTGAACTGCGCCCACCCGACCCAGGCCATGAGCACGAGCACGAGCACGAACAGGCCGCCGGTGTCCTGCCGGTCCAGGAGGTGGGCGAGGTCATCGTGGGTGGCAGCCCAGATGACCGGGGTTGCCCAGGTGAGCAGCAGCGGCAGTCCTGCGACGACCGCCGTCAGGACCAGGAGACTGAGCACGGCCGACAGGACCCGTGTCAGGGTGCGGCCGGCGGCTGCGGAGCGAGTGGTGGAGTGCATCAGTTTCCTTGGGGGGCGGTGACGCCATGAAGGAGGGTGGCCTTGCCGTGGCCGGTCACCGACAAGGAGCCGATCCCGACCACGGGCAGGAACTTTGTGGTGTAGGAACCGGTGACCGTGACATTCAGCGTCTTGCCGTTCCCGGAGATGCTGACGGTGCCGGTGGCGCCAGCTGAATTCAGGTAGGCCTGTGCGGCAGCGGCTGCCGCCTGCGGATCGACGGCAATGGCGGTGCCGTTGATGGCGCCGGTGGGGTCGATAGCCTGTCCGCCGGCCCGGGCGGCCTCACCGGCGATGTAGTCGGCGCGTTCGGTGGCGCGCATCTTGCTGCCGCCGTCGACGGCCAGGCCGATGATGCCGATCAGCGCGACGACGCACACGGCAACGAACACGGCGATGCCTCCGCGGTCGTCGCACCGCATCTGCAGGGACCGACGCACGATCATCAGGCATCTCTCTGTCGGTACCGGTCCACCACGGAGGTCGCCGTCGACGTGATCGTCTTGGCTCCTGGCACGCCGGGCAGCAGGAGGTCGGACAGATTGACGGTGCAGGTCACGGTCACGGTGACCGTGCCGACTTGCCCCACGGGCACGGCGAGACCACCGGTATTGACGGTGACGTGGGTCGACGCGCAGGTGATGCCCTGGTCGTCGAGGGACTCGGCAGCCGCGGATTGCGCGGCGCTCTGGGCGGCGGCCATCGTGCGGTGGATGGATGCCTCCCGCGCCGCGTCCTGGGCCGCGGCGTCGATCTTTGCGCCGGAGGTGAGGATCCGGCCGCCCGCGATCGCCAGGCACAGGAACATGATCAGCGACGGGAGAATGATGGCCGCCTCGATCGCGGCACTGCCTTCATCACCGCGACGTCCGCGTCCGCGGGCAGGTCCGCGGGCAGGAGGGAGAACGGAGCGCACGTGATTCACCTCCCCGCGACCGTCCAGCGCTCTACTGGCCCGGATGCCGACTGCCTGATGTGCAGGCCAGGCACTCCTGGAATCATCGACAGGGCAGTTCCGGATACCCGCACCCGCACGCGCTGCCCATCGCTGCTGGCCGCGACGCTGTAGCCGCGCAGGCTGTCACCGGCGGTGCGCCCCAGGACGTGGCGTGCCTGGGCCGCACCGTCAGCTGGGGTCGACTGGTAGGCGCGGGCGGCGGTCAGGCCCTCGCGGGCGGCGGTCAGGGCGATCTGCCGGGCGTAGTACCACATGGAGGCCTGGATGACGGCGGCGGTGGCGAGCAGCACGAAGGGGAAGACAATCGCCATCTGGATGCTGGTGTCCCCGCGGTCCTCGCGCCACCGCCGCCCCTGCCACCATTGCGTCAGCCGGGCGGGCGGGTTCATCACAGGCCGCCGATTTTTCCGTTGTACTTGGCGATCACGACGGCGATGGTCCCGGCGATCAGGACAGCACCGGTGACGGCGGCCACCCAGATGATGACGGTCGTAATCGAGATGTCGCCCCGGTCCGGCCGGCGCGCAGCTTCCTGGAGGCTTTCCCGCGCGCGCGTGGTGAGCCAGAGCACAGCACGGCGGCTGCGGACTGCGATGTGCGTCATGTTTCCCTGCCTTTTCGGTCGTTGAATGAGTGGGAGGCTCAGACGGTGAGCATGCGGATCACCGCGGGGAAGGCCATCAGCAGCATCACCAGGACGGCCAGGAGGGCCCCCGGGGCGGTCATCTTCTCGCTGGCCGCGTTGGCTTCGGCTCCCTGATCGGCGAGCAGTTCGGCGTTGAGGGCGGCGGTGCGGGCCCGCAGTGCCTTGTAGACGGCGGCGCCGTCGGTGGCGCTGCCACGCATGATGTCGGCGACGTCGTCCAGGACAGGCAGGTCGTACTGCGCGGCCAGTTCCGACAGCGCCTGATACGGCGGGATCTTTTCCAGGCGGGCTCGGCGCAACGCGCCCTGCAGGAAGAGAAAAGGCCAGCCCTCACCGACTGCGGCGGCCTTCTCCAGCGCCTCGGCGGGACCGGCATCGGCCGCCCGCTTGAGCGCGACCAGGTCCAGGTAGGCGGACAGGGCATGGGCGAACTCCACCCCCGCCCGCTTGGCCTGGTCCCGCACCGCCAGGTCGGGCGTGATGAACAGCAGGGCCGCGACGAGGAGTCCGGCGCCTGCGGGCACATAGAACGGCAGGCCGACGCCCGCGATGATCCACGGAACCGTCGCGATCACCGGGCAGAGCAGACCCATTGCGGCGAGCGCGGTCTTCTTCAGCATGAACTGGCCCGGACCCAGTCCGAGCAGGGCCAGAGCGGTCGTGGGGACACGCACACCCGGAATGCGCTCCAGGCGGGCCAGGAGCCACCGGCCCCAGACCTCCTCGCGCTCCAGGTGCGGCTCGGGCACCGCCAACGCAGCGGGGGCAGTGCGCTTCAGGGCCGGTGCCAACGCGGGCTGCGGCAGGAGAAGTTCCCGGATCAGCAGCGCCACGCCGGCGCCGACCGTGCCGCCGGTCAGAACAACGGGAAGCAGGTTCACCGCTCACCTCCTGCCGGCTCGGCGACGGGCAGGTCCGGCTCCGGCGCGGACGCAGGGAGCCGGACGGTGCTCGTGGGGTCACTGATCAGAAAACGCGGGATACGGCGGAAGGCGCTCAGCTGCCGCATCAGCGCGAGCGTGGCGACGAACCCGGCCACCAAGAACGCCAGCACCAGCTGCCCCAGCAGCGTGGCGTACGGCCTCGTATAGGACGGCACGAGGAACCCGCCGACGACGACGCCCACGGTGATGATCGTCATCCACCGCACCGTGGTGCGCGGCTTTGCCCGGTCTGCCTCGATGGAGCGTTTGCGGGCGACTTCGTCGCGGACCGTGCCTGCCAGGTCCTCCAGTGCCTGCGCCAGGCCCGGTCCGCGGTCACCCGCCGACAGGATCAGCGCGGCGACGACCTTGTCCGAGGTGACGTCGTCGAGTTCCCCAGCGAACGCCCTCAGCGCCTGCTCCGGACGCCAGCCCAGACGCAGCCGGTCGGACAGCGCAGTGATCTGCGATGCCAGCTCCTCAGGCGCCCCTTGGCGGCTGGTCATCATCGCCTGTTCCAGGCCCATGCCCAGACGCAGCAGGCCGGCCAGGCGCTGCGTCCACTCACTCAAGCCTTCCAACTGGCCGATGCGTTCCTTGGCCATCTGCGCCGGGGTGACCAGCCACGGCACGCCCATGACTGCGGCACCCAGGAGCAGGGCGCCGACGAAGTTCCCGGAGACCAGCCACACGAGCGCGAACACCACGAAGGCACCAACCGCCAGCGTGCCCTGCCGCAGCCGGGCACTCTCGTTCCCGCCGCCGCGCAGCGCCTGCCACCGGTGCCGCAGCGGGGCCCGGCGCGGCGCCGCGGTCCCGACGAAGCCCGCCACGATACCGACCAGGCCGCCAACGACGGCCATGCCGCTCAACACGGCCCACACAAACGCCAGCGTCATCGGCGCACCCCTACCTTCAGTGCCATGGGGGCGCTCCACGCCCCGTAGGGCTGCTGCAGGAGGCTGGAGTCGAAGCCGACGCGGCGCAGGTCGTCGATGCAGCCGGGGTCCATCCGCGGCACCGCCCGCAGCTCGCCGAACTCGGTGCCGGGGGAGAAGATCTCGTTCGTCGCGGGCCGGCCGTTCTCACCGATCCCGGTCAGCTCCAGGACGTGGGAGACGTAGCGGTGGCGACGGCCGCCGATCTGTGTCTCATCGGTCATGTCGACGAAGACCACGAAGTCCAGACCGTTGGCGGTCTGCCGGTAAGCGAGCTGCTCGGACAGGTTCTCCTGGGCCAGCGCGTACAACTCGGCGATCCGGTCGAACACGATAGATGCCCGCCGGGCGTGGATGGTGCACAGGTTGCCGCCCGACCCGTTCGTCAACGCCTGCATCATCGCGACGACTTCCGGGCCGCGGACCTCGCCGACCACGATCCGGTCCAGCGACATCCGCAGCGCGGGATGCATCAAGTCCAGGAGCGTCACCTCACCGGCGCCGCGCCCTGCGGCGTCCTTCTCGCCGTTGGACTCACGGCCTACCAGGGAAACCACCTGGCGGTGGTAGCCGTTGGCGTGGGCGAAAAGCTCGTCCTCGGTCTGGATAGTGGCAAAGCGGCACTCCGGGTCGAACTCGCGGAGCATCGCCCGCAGCAGCGTGGTCTTCCCCGCTTTCTGCTTCCCCGCGATCATCACATTCTTCTCGGCGCGTACGCACGCGCCGAGGAATTCCCGCAGGACCGAGTCGATGGTGCCCAGCCGTACGAGGTCGTCGAGACCGGCGTGGGCGACGCGGTGCCGACGGATCACCGCATACGTCATCGGACCGAGCCCGGTGATGGCCTGGAGACGGGAGCCGTCCTGCAGGGACAAGGCGAGAGTGGGACTCGCGGTGGAAATGGTGCGCTCGCTGTGCCCGGAGCCACGGGCCAACTCCCGCAGCAGCTCAAGCAACTCCTCCTCAGAGTCGGCAATCGGTCCGACCCGGTGGCGCTTGCCGTCGCCGTAGTCGAGCCACACCTCATCCGGGCCCTGGATGATGATGTCCTCCACCCGCTCATCGTCCAGATACGGCTGCAGACGCCCCGCCCTGAACAACAGGTCATAGACGGCTCGCCGCAGCGCCTCATCCTCCTGCGGCGCCATCGCCTGCGCGTCCGACCACAACGCGACAGCCTCGTTGATCCACTCCAGACAGCGCTGCTCCTCGCTGGCCCGGTCCATGCCCGGCGTGGTTTTCAGCAGTTCCTCACGCTGTTTGGCGACCTGGGAGGCAATGGTGCGGGCCGTTTGGTAGGAGACGGTGGCCCCTGGCGCTGTCGTGCCGAGCACATGGGCACTCGAGGCAGCACCGGCAGGTGCAGGCGTGCCGTTGGCCGGCTGCGTCGGTGCGTGGGGCAGCGGTGCCACTGTGGGGTCGGGATGCAGGGGCCTAGCGTGCATGGGTCACTTTCCCCTCTGCCGTACCCAAGCCGCGTGGATCGAGGCGGGTCCTGCGCCTGGCGGCGTGCTGGGCCAGCAAGGTGCTGGCCGTCGCCGCGGCCTTCATCAGGGACGAGCGGGTGAAGTGACGTGGCTGCTCGGCTCCGTCGGACAGCACGCGGGCGTCCTTCGGCGCATACGGGAGTGTGGCGATCACGGGCACCTGCAGAACGCGCTGTACTTCGCCTGCGGGATACGGGCCCTCGTTGATCATCAGCACACTGATGTCACCGACGGACTCCTCCAAGGCGCGTACCCGTCCCTCCGCCGCCTGCAGGCAGCGGAGGGTGTTGCGGACCACCACAAACACGGCGTCGGCCTGCTCGACCATGACCGCGCAGGGCCCGTACGCCCCTCTGCGGCCCAGGTCGATGAGAACGTCGTGGCCGCTTTCTGCCTCGATGCCGCGGAACATCTGCATCAGCATCTTCCAGACCGAGACCAGGCTCGCCGCCTGGGAAGGGTCGGTGACACCAGGCAGCAGCAGCCGATCCCGCGGCGACGCTTGCGTGCCGTCGTCACCGCTCAGGTCGATCAGCTGCCGCCAGAAGGCGTCGCTGAACTCGCCCTTGCGGGCGGCGACGGACAGGTTGCGCAGCCCGTACCGGTCGCCAAGCGTGCCTTGCAGCAGGCCGTGCAGCACGGCTCCGCCGTCCGGGTCGCACTCCGCGAGGATCATCTTGCGGTCCGCTGCGAGCGGCCACGACAGGAGCAGGGCGAGGGCGCTCGTGGTCACTCCGGGTGCTCCGCTGCAGCCTGCGAGCGCGATCACAGCCATCAGCGGCCGTCCGGAGCAGCCAGGACCAGGCGCAGCGCACCGGCCGCCTCCCATGCGGCGGCCGTGGGGCCGTAGGCAGCGGAGGTGGCGACGTCGACCACCACGATCCCTGTGCCGGGGGCGGCGCCAGAGGCCTTCACGACCCGGCCGTCGATGGTCTTCGGAGCGGCATCCGACGACTTGCCCGTGTCAGCGGCGCCCTGGGCCGGGACATGGACCAGCTGAACCTTCTGTCCCGGCACGAGAGCGGTGGCCGGGATCTGCTTGGGCTCCAGGCCGATCGGCACCAACTGCTCGCCGGCCTGCACCAGAGAGTCCTTCGTCACCTGTGTGAGGGCGAGTAGGGAGCCGGGCTTCAGTTCCACCGCAGCTCGCTTGCCCACCACCGACTTCAGATCGTCGGCGCGCACGGCCTTGACGGCCGGGTCCAGGGCGACGGACGCCTTGCCGAGGTCTGTCTCGGTGAGGACCTGGCCGACCTGGACGTCGCGGACCACGGTCACCACGTCGGTGCGGTGACCGGCCTGAAGCAGCAGGACGGCAACGCCGGCGCCTCCCGTGGCGATCAGCGCCACCGACAAGGCGATGATCCCTGGTCGCCGTCTGCGAGCCGACACCCGGGGCGGGGCCACCGGCCCGGCAGCCCGTCCCTGCTGGAGAACTCCGTTCGAGCGGGCGGTGTCTGCACGTTCTTGGGTCTTGCTCACCGTTCTGTCCTTCCGGGTGCGTTACCTGACGACCTGTACTTCGCCGACCGCCACCTGCACGTTGGTCTGCCTGACCTCGCTGAGCTGGCCGGCCTGTCCGCCGCCCTGCCAGTTGATCGTCCATGTCGAGGTCGCGGTCACCGGGAACTTGCCGCTTGGCGCACTGGCTGAGGTCTTGGAGTACAGGTGTCCGCACGTGGGGGACTGGGCCATGTCCTGGGAGGAGGCGTAGGGCGTGCCGGGGCCGTTGCAGGTCACAACGGAGCCATCGCCCATCACCCACACGATCCTCGACACCTTCGCGGTCGCGGTGACGGTGACCCCGCCTGCCGTGGCCGACGCGGTGTTCGGTCCGTAGGTCGTGGCGCTCTGGTTGACCCACATCCACATCGGGACACCCACGGTGTATTTCCCGGCCGCGTGCGGGCTGGCGATGTCCGGACCGAGCAGGGTCATGGAGTCCACGGCACGCTGAGCCAGCACCCGGGGATCGACCTGCGGTGCCGGAGCCTGGCCCAGGGGCACGACAACGAAGCCGTCCGGGTTGTCCTGGCCGCCGTCCGTGCACCCGTAGAAGTACAGGTCGTTCTTCGTGGGGTCGGTGCCCTTCCACCCCGGCCATGCGGCGGGAGGCTTGGGATCGACCTTCTGGTACGCGCACTCCGCCTTGCTGTCGCCCTTGCCGTCGCCGCCGCCTTGTGAGCCACCCGCCTGCCCGCCATTGCCGCCGGTTTCGCCTCCGACGCCGACATCGACGCAGAACTTGATGACCTGGCACTTACCGGCACCGACGTCAGGGTCATCGCTGGCGTGAGCGACACCGGCCGAGGCCAGGGCGAGGGCGCCGGTGAGTGCGGCGAGGCGACGGATCAGCAGGCTCGCTCTTGAGCAGTCAACTTCGTGACCATCCACGTCTTCCCCCACTTTTCAAGCGTTGCGGTGCTGACGTATTTGATGAGCCGCGTCGTGGGCAGCGGGACCGGCCTCTTCGAGGCCTTGTCGATCAGGATCCAGTGCGTCGTGTCGATGCAGTCCGCGACCGTGACTGTGGGGATCTTGGCCTCGCTCACCTTCACGACCTTTGGACTGATCACCGGCTTCCCCGTGGTCACCTGCCCGGCCTTCCGCATGACCTCGAGGTCATGCTCGATATCGAACAGCGCTCTCAAGGTGGTGTTCTTCTTCAGATCGGTGCCCGTCTCGGAGGCCTTGCTGTAGGCCTCGACCTGCGCGTCCCAGGATTTGTTGTACGCCGCAAGGGCAGCGGCGCCCTCCGCGCCGGCAGCGGCGCTGGCCGACGGTGAGACAGGAGCCGGAATAGTGCTGGGCTTCGACGATGGCGCGCCCGAGTCGCTGTCGCTGCAGCTGGCCAGCGCCAGCAGGGCGCCGGCAACGAGCAGAGCGGTTACGTGCCTCCGGGCGCGAACCGCAGCGCTGAGGCCCGATGAACGTGGTCGTGCAGCTGTCACGTTGACTCCCCGTGCGACGCGGTGCGATGGGCCGATGCAGCCGGCCTCCGACATCTGTGGGCCTGCAACCGCGGCCCGTTCCAGCCAAGGCGGTCCGTTTGCGTGACCGCAAGATTACGCATATGCCAGCCCCTTCCCAGCTTGATATTGGAGCCCCCTCGTGCAACTCGGGACATATATGGTCACTTTCGCCGTTGGATTTCGATTTGTAGCGCCGTTCCTTTGCTGTGCCGGGTCGAATCGACTGTGTACGTCCGCTGTGCGTACAAACGAGATACCGACGCGTCGGTTCTTCGGGCTGGCTGGTGACGCCGACGGCGGGTGTCACAACTCGGTCCACGGCCGCGGACCACCGCCCGTCAGTGGCACCCAGACCTCACTCGTGGGCCCCTGCTCTTCGAGGTCGTCCAGGACTGCGGCACCCATCGGCACCTGCCGGGCCAGCGCGCCCACATAAGGGTGCTGAGCCACCATGGCCTGCAAGTCAGTGATCCGGTGGTCCAGGACGTACCGGGAGGCGCCGGTCAGGACGAAAAGCCCCCTCGGGAACACGGGGTACCAGCGCAGCCACACCTCCCCGAGAGCGGCTGGCTGCCGTGAGCGGGGCCGGCCGACGGGCTGCGGCTCGTAGGACCAAACCCGGGCGTACTCGATCAGCTTGGAGGCGAGCCGCTCACTGCCCATGGCCGCCCGATCGACCTCGTCGAACGCCCGCAGCTTGGTGCGCTCCTCACCCTCGACGAGGGTGTAGTGCATGACCGCGTCTGCGATGACCCGCTCGCCGTCGCTCAGAGGGTGGGCGACCTCCGGTGTCCAGTCCAGGTGGCCGTGCTCGTCACCCCGCTCACGGGCGTCGGCGACGAACGCGAGGTGGGTGCGGAGCACCGTCAGAGTGTGGGGCGTCTTCATAGAGGCTGCTGTGGCTGAGCTGATGGGGTAGGCGGGACGGCCGCGCAGGGCGGGGAAGTCCCGGGTCAGCCGGGCACCTTCGCTCGTCAGGTACCAGGCGCGGGACCGGTTGGACTGCGGCAGCACGGTGTAGTCCACGAGGCCGTCGCGGCGCAGCTGGTTCAGCGGCGCCGAGACGGTCTGCCGTGCTGTGCCGGGCCAGCGGCCACACGGTGATCACGTCGACGTCGAGGGTGACGTGCCGGCCGGGGAAGCGACCGCGCACTGCGCTCGGGTTGTCGAGGTCGAAGTCGCCGTTTCCGTGGACTGTGCACGCGTCCCCGACGTAAGAGAGGTCCTGCATCCGGTCGGGCCACTTGCCGCCCAAGGCTGGTTCTGTAGTGCGAATCGGACTAGGAGCGTGCTGCATGCGGCGTCTCCTAACGTAGGTGCCCAGCGTGGAGGTTTCAGGGTGAGTCCATGTTGCGTAGCAGTAGACTATATATTCGCGTAAGCAAATCTCAAGGGGTTTGGGGTCTAGTTGCAAGGCTGCGACATTCGGCCACGGTGGCTGATGAGGAGTCACAGCTCGGTCCAGGGGCCGAGCTTCCCGCTGCCCAGCGGCACCCACACGTCACTGGTGGCCCCGTGCTCTTCGACGTTTTCGAGGACAGCCGCTCCCAGTGGCACTTCGCGGGCCATCTCGGCCACGAGCGGATGGTGGGCGACCATGGCTTTGAGGTCGCTGATCCGGTTGTCCATCGCCTCACGCCCTGCCCCGGTCAGCACGAACAGGATGCGTGGGAACACCGGGTACCAGCGCAGCCATCCGGGGCCAGCCGCCTGCCGGCGCCGGCCGACCGGCTGCGGCTCGTACGTCCACAGACGGGCGTACTCGATCAGCTTCGCAGCCAGCCGCTCGGCACCCATGGTGGCGCGGTCGATCTCAACGAATGCCCGCAGTTTCCGCCTCTGCTGGCCGTCGATGAGGGTGTAGTGCATGACCGCGTCGGCGACGACCTTCTCTCCCTCGCCGATCGCGTGGAACACCTCGGGGGTCCAGTCCAGGTGTCCGTGCTCGTCGCCGCGGCGGCGGGCATCGGCGACGAACGCCAGGTGCGTACGCAGGACGGTCAGGGTGTGGGGGGTCTTCAGCGAGGCAGCCGTCGCCGTGGTGATCGGGTACGGCGGGCGGCCCCGCAGTGCGGGCCAGTCCCGGGTGAGGCGGGCGCCCTTCGGCGTGAGATACCAGACCCGGGTGCGATAGGACTGGGGCAGCACGGCGAAGTCGACCAAGCGCTCGTCGAGCAGATCATTCAGCCGCTGCGACACCGACTGGCGGGAGCGGTCCGGGCGCAGCAGGACGTGCAGCTGGCTGGTGGAGGCCATGCGGTGCTGCGCGAGGGTGGCCAGGAGCTGATGCGCGAGGGGCTCGGTTGGGCTGGGCGTGAAGCCCGCCGCCGTACAGTCCTTCGGCTGGTCAGTGGTCAGGTCCATTCGTTTTCTTCCTTCGACAGGTGGACGGCGGCGGCGCCGGCGGGGGAGTGCGCGGCCAGGAAGGCGGCGACGCGGCCGAGCTGCTGCGCGGCCCGGTCGGTGAGCTGGTCCAGTGGGAGTGCTCCGGCGTTCGCCTGAGCGGCCCGCTCCAGCGCGGGGACCTCCTGCGGGCGGGCCTGGGCGGCGAAGACGTCATCGAGATGGGGCCCGCGCAGCTGGACGGGGCCGATGCGCCGGCCGTGCACGTTCATGGCGACGTAGTGCTCGAACCGGTCCATGGTGGCGACCCGGTCGGGGCTGGGGTCATCGCCCCACTCCGTGGTGATCGGTGCCACCGCGGACTTCGACCCGGCGGTGGTGGCCAGCGTGGACGCGTTCTGCACCAGAGACAGCCGCACCGCGGCCGGGAGGCGGGCCAGCAGCTGGGTCATGCCGTGGATGTGGCACCGGTACTTGCGTAGATCCTCGAACATCGCAGCGATCGTTTCCGGGGCCGCCCCGGTCAGCGTGATCAGCTCGTCGAAGTACGGGCGGAACGCCACCCGCTTGTCCTCGGGCGTATCCCTGCGGGAGCGGGCGGCCCGCAGCAGATCGCGGGCGAGCAGCGCGGTCAGGAGGCGGTCGGTGGGCCCGTTGCCGCCCGGGCACACCCACACGATCATCTGGGAGTCCATCGCCGTGCGGATGTTGTAGACGCCGACCGGCTGGCCGAGGAACGCGCGGGTGACCGGATTGGCGGCGAGGCGGGCGATGGGGTTGAGGACCACGGCGAACGCGTCGGGCGGCAGGGTCGGGAACACCGACGTCCACCAGGAGCGGGTCTCCTCATCCAGTCGGCCCGCCACCGTCGTGAGGGCTGCCTTGCGGAAGCCGGCGTCGGTGAGCAGGGCCCGCACGTGGAAGATCGTGGCCTGGTCCTCGGGCTGGCCGGCCTGGCAGGCCGCCTCGTTGACGGCGACCAGGACAGTGAGCGCGGCGGTGAGGATGGTCAGCGCGCGCGGCGCACTCGCGTCGTCCCAGGCAAGGGCTGAGGCGTAGGCGTCGGCGATCGCCTCGACGACCTCGTGTGCCGTCTGGCCCTGGTGCATGGCGAGCGGATTCCACGAACTGATCCGCGGGTTGGCTCCGAGACCGTTGAGGTCGATCAGTGCGATCCGAGGCATCAGGGTGTCGTGCGCCAGGAACGGGGTGGCCCGCGGCCAGGAGTCGCGGTGCGGGTCGACGAAGATCAGCCCGCCGCCCGCGTGCGCCCAGCCGATCGCCTGTGCCAGGGCCCGTTCGGTCTTGCCGCCGCCGGCCTTGCCCACCCCGACCTCGAACAGGGTCTCCTCGGCGTAGGTGGCGACCAGCCGCTCCCGGCCGTCCGGGCCTCGGTAGATGCCCTGCAGCAGCAACTCGCTCTCGCCGAAGGCGAAGGTCGGCAGGTCACCGGCGAGTACCGGCAGGCGGCAATGCGTGGTGGGAGGCTTGAGCAGGCCGCACAGTTCATCCAGCCGGACCCAGTTCGCGCGCGGCGGCTGGCAGTGCCCCAGATTCCAACGGCGCTCGAAGCCGCGCCGGGTGGGCCAGCGGTCGGCGCCGAACCGCCACGGGCCCAGCCTCCAGCCGCGCATGGCCCACCGTGAGCGGCCGCCGAACACGTCGAATGCGGCCTGGAGCTGGGCGAGCCGCGCCTCGGCGCGGCCTTCGGTGTTCGAGGCGCACATCACCAGCAGCTGCACCCGGACCAGGTGGTCGTCCTCGGCGAGCTTGCCCAGCGCCTCGGCCGGCTCCACCCGGCGCGGGACCGGCGGCATCACCAGCCCCCGGCTGCTGCCCGAGCCGGGGTTGTCGCTGAGGAGCTGCTTCAACTGGAAGCCGAGCGAGTCCTCGATGCCGCTGGCGTCCTGCCGCAGCCAGCACGCCGCCCGCTGGGACTCCCGGCGTTCGGACCGGCGCGCGGCGCTCATCAACTGCAGGCGGCGCGCCCGCAGGGCCCACTTCGGAGCGCGCTGAATGTCGAGCCGGATCTCCGCGAGGTCGCCGAGCTCGGCGCGCAGATCGGCCACGGCGTCGACCAGCGGCTGGAGCGGATCCGGGTTGAGCGGCACCACTCGCAGCGGGGAAATGAGCTTCCCGCGCAGGATGAACTCGGCGCGCACCGCGTGCGTCCGCGGCTGATCGACGATCGGCCGGCCCCGCTTGACAGTGATGTCCGGTCCAAACGGCGTTATGGACAGCAGCCGTTCACCGCCCGCCGGGCCCTCAACGCGGTAACGCAACGGCGCACTGCCGTCCGCCCGCAGCCGGATCTGCACGGCCTTCGCGCGGCGGGGCGCCCACCAGGGCATGGCGGTGGAGGCGCGGGCGAGCTGAACACCGCGCCGAAAGATCTCCTCCAGACTCGGGTCGAAGTGCCGGTTGGAAACGAGCTCCAGGGCCATCCTCTCGGCCGAAGCCTTGGCCGCGAGACAGCGTACGACCCACTCGCCCACGCCCCAGAACACAGCGATGGCCAGGGCGAGCACGTACCAGTGGGTGTAGAGCCAGTCGGCAGCGTCCACCAGGCTGGTGACCAGGCCGAGTGCCTGACCGGCAGCCGTGACATCGGTCCAGTCGGTCAGGGACGGGGCTGCGGAGTCCACGTCGGTGCTCCCTTCTTCGAAGTGGTGCGGGTGAAGTGCCAGTCGGTGATGCGCAGGTCAGTGAAGGTGCCGCCGCGGTCCATGCCGGCCCACACCAGGTGGACCACCGCCTTGCTGGGGCTGCCGTCGCGGCGGGCGATCGCGGCCTGGATGCGGAAGCGGGCGGTGGCGAACGCCGGGACCACCTCCTGGCCCGCGTCGGGAAAGACCGCGGGCCACTTCGCGCGGCCGATGCCCGTGGCGTCCGCGCGCAGCAGCGCGTGCCCGGCGGTGAGCAGCTCCCGCTCGTCGGCGGCGGGAAGGTCGGCGGGCCAGGCTGCCTGAAGCGAGCGCTGGATGACCCTGTCGCCAGCCGCGCCCTCGCCGTGCGGCGGCAGAGCCGACTCGAGGACCGACGGCGTCGATACGGCGGACGTCGTGGAGGAGGCCATGCTGACGGTCGTCCTTCCTGCGGGACGCCTGCTGGCCGCACGGGACGAATCAGCGGTCGCGCTCGGCGACGGTGCCGGGTCGGGTGGCTCCCTATGACTGTGCGGAAGGCCCAGCAGGGCGACGCCGGCGATGGCGAGCAGGGCAGTGCTCAGCAACAGCAGGCGCGGTGAGCGTGGGGTGGTAGTCACAGCAGCCGCGCTCCCCCCGCGAAGCCGGACATGGCGTTGACCGAGTCCAGCCGGACGACAGTGCCCGGACGGGCGGCGTTGATCATCTGCCCGCTGCCGACATAGATCCCGACGTGGTAGATCGTGGAATCGCGGCCGGGGGCGTAGGCGTAGAAGACAAGGTCGCCCGGCTTGAGAGCGCCGGTGCCGAGGCTGGCGGGAATGCGTTGGCCGACACCGGCCTGCGCGGCTGCGGTACGCGGCAGGCTGACACCGGCCTTGGCATACGCGTACAGCGTCAGGCCCGAGCAGTCGAAGCCCTCGATGCCCGCGCCGCTCTTGCCGCTGGGGGAGCAGCAGATGCCATACGACTTGCCGCTCGCGTTGCCGCCGCCCCAGGAGTACGGCACCCCTCGCTGGGAGAGCGCCGCCTCGACGACGGCGCGGACCTTGCCCGAGACGCTCTTCAGGTCCGGGCCCTTGGCGGCCGCCGTGTACTGGTCGATCCAGCCCAGCACGTTGGCGACGTACGCGCCTGAGTGGTTGTACTGCCAGATCGCGGCCTTGAGCTGGTCAGGCTTGGTCAGGTCACGGCCGTTGCCGCAGAGGTAGATCGCAGCGCTGAGCGCCGCGTCGTCAGAGTTGTGCGGGTCGGCGATCTTGTCGCCGTTGCCGTCCTTGCCGACCGACTCCCAGGTGGAAGGCATGAACTGGAAGGGGCCGACGGCGCGCTCACCGGTGGCGGTGCCGTCCCACCTGCCGTTGTCGGTATCGGAGAAGACAGTGGTGTTGCCGCCGGCACCGGAGCCGCTGAGGAGCACCCCGTAGATCTTCGGGCGGATGTCGCCGTTGTCGGCGATGTTGCGGCCCACCACGTGATTGGACTCGACCTTGGCGACGCCGGCGAGGAACGGCCAGCGCATGCCCTGGCATGTGGGCACGTACTTCCCGACCTGCTGGACTGCCTTCTTGTAAGCGGTCAGCATCCGCGCCGGGATGTCCGCGGCACTGCCGCCCTCGGCGATCCCACCGTCGTCCTGCTGACCCGTCTTCAACGCGACGTAGGCGCTGAGTGCGTTCCCGACCGGCGCGGCGCAGCACACGGCGGCGAACAGCAGCAGCGTCACCACACACCCCCACCGCCCCACACGGCGCCCAGACGGCCTCACGCGTCCTCACCGTCTTCCGGCTGCCGGGCCCGCTCCTGGCGCCGACGCTCGGCATCGGACGCGGTGCGCCGCATCAGGTCCTGGAACCGGCGATGCGCCTCGTCACGGGTGCTGTTGCGAGCGCCGCCTCCGCCGGGGAAGACCGGCACGGACCGATTCGGGCCATGGCGCGCCGGACGCCCGGGCCAGCCGAGATCAGACCGAGGCTCCGGCGCAGGGCCGTTTTGGCCAGGGAGCGGTGCCGCAGGCGGAGTCGCTGCGGGCCCGCTCGCAGGCGTGGTCAGCGGTGGGGCAGAGGCCGGACGGCCCGACGGACGACCGGTGGGCGCAGGCCGCAGACGGCGTGCCGGGCCGAGGGTGGCTGCTGGCGTGGCTGCGATCGGCAGGCGGCGGCTGGTGAACGGTCCATTACTGCCGCTGTCGTCAGTGTGGTCGCGGATCACCCGGGCGGCGTGGCGCCCCGTGTCGCCCCACGCCCGGCCGTCTTCGCGGACGGTGTTGCCCCACACCCGCACCTGCTGGCGGGCGTCCTGCGAGTAGCGCGAGCTGGCCGACCGCGCGCGGCGCACATCGGCCGGCAGTCCAACGGTCGCCCCGTACGCGGCCCGGCCGCCTCGATGGAGGATGCGGTAACCGCGGTAGCGGACCAGCCGGTTGTGGGCCCGCGTGGAGAGCAGGGTGCGGTCGGTGTGCTGGTCGTGCAGCACCTTGCCGCTGTTGCGGTCGA
Source organism: Streptomyces sp. NPDC031670 (assembly GCF_055580545.1). Taxonomy (NCBI): domain Bacteria; kingdom Bacillati; phylum Actinomycetota; class Actinomycetes; order Kitasatosporales; family Streptomycetaceae; genus Streptomyces; species Streptomyces sp. NPDC031670. The sequence continues at coordinate 21,789 of NZ_JBVILC010000034.1, forward strand.
TGATCTGGCCGTCGGCGTCGCGGTAGCGGTCCGGTGGTCCGCCCGGCTGACGCGGACCCGTGCCGCCCGAACCATCGCTCCCTCCACCCGACGGGCCGCCACCGTGCGCATCTCCATCCGCGGTGGGTTTGCGCCACTGGGCCAGCTGCTCTTTGTCTGGCCGTCGTCCGATCAGCAGCCAGTGCCCGCCCCTGGCGCCGAGCCGCGCGCCGAGCCCGCCGATGGCGGCGGCCGCGGTGAGGGGGGCGAGTCCGCGTCCGGCCTCGGCACTGGCATCAGCGAGGATCCCGCCCGTGTCCACCGGCATCCCCGTACCGTCGGCCAGGGAGCTGAGTGCGCCGAGAAGGCGCTGGCGGGTGCCGAGCATCCCGTACCGGCCGCCGCCTGTTCCGGTGAACAGGCGCAGTCCGCCGCCGTAGCCGCCCAGGGCTGCGGGGGAGTTCATGGCGAGCGCGGCCCCGAGTTCGGAGGTGTCGCCGGGCAGGTGGGTGCCGCCGATCTTGGCGTAGTGCATCCGCATCGCCATCCGGCGCCCGAAGGAGGAGATGCCGCTGAGCAGGCGGCGGTGTCCGGCGGCCCCGGCGATGGCCAGGACGTCGATGAGCAGGATCCGCTCCACCATGAGGTCCGGGCCATGGGTGAGGGTGGCGTCGACGGCGATTCCGAAGAACGGGATGAACGCACAGATGCCGATGATGGCCAGGACCGCGATGCCCCAGAGGGAGAGCCACTTCCAGACGCTCTGCCGCGGGGGTCCTGGCAGCATGGCGGCGACGAAGGTGACGCCGCCGACGGCCGCTGCGGCCGCGCAGATGCCCTGAGTGCCGAGCAGCACGACCGTACTGGAGAGCAGCATGCCGCAGACGAACAGTGCGGCAACCAGGAGCAGTCCAGCGCCGCCCACCCGCCACCAGGTGGGCTTTTCCGCGTAAGCCGCGCAGGCCTTGCCGACCGGCCCGGCCTTCTTCAGATCGGCGAGGAACGCCGCGAATTCCTGGTCGTCTTCGCCCAGGACCGGGTGCGGTGAATCCAGCAGGTCACCCGCTGCGGTCAGGGACGGCAAGGCGTCGGCGCTGGGGGTTGCGCCGCCTTGTCCGGCCAGGCAGTACTGCTTGGCCGGGCCCTTGATCAGGCTGCACGGCCCGCCCGGCACATCGCCTTTGGGCTTGTAGCCGCCGCTGACCCACTTCAGGTGCACGGCGTAGGCCTGGCGGTCGGCGGCTTTGCCGGGGTCGAGGATGCGCCCGTACTGCAGCAGCATGTACGGCTTGACGACCAAAGCGTTGGTGAGCGAGTCCTGCAGTGGGCGGGCTACCGCCGCGGCGGCGGTGCTCTGGTGGCCCGGCTGGGCGAGGCAGGTCCGTTCGGCGTTGCCGGCCATGGCATCGCAGGGGCCGCGGCTGGCGAGTTTGCCGCCCCAGTCGTAGGCGGCCATGCTCTGCTGCGCCACTTCCGTGCCGACCTGCTGGGCCTGCCCCAGGGGCCCGGACTGGCCGAGCATGGTGTCCGGGCGGATGAGTGCCGAGGCAGCGATCGCCCCGATCAGCAGGGTGAGGAAGATTTCCCCCAGGCCCCGGCCGATCCGGCCACGCACCAGCATGAACGCGGCGAAGACGAACGCCCAGGCCAGCAAGAGCCCTTTCAGACCGAGTGTGTCGACGACGACCTGGTTGTAGGTGTCCGCTGCCTTCTGTGCGGGATGGGAAAGGATCATGAGTAGCGGAAAGCGGAAGGCCATCTCGACGGCCCACCCGGCCAGGCCTACCAGCAGCCGGATCAGGGTGAACAGGCCGGACAGGGCGAAGGCGAGGGCCTGACTCCTGAAGGCGACGATCAAGCCGCCGGAGGCGTTCAGGTCATACCCGTCGATGGGTACTCCCTCGGAGGAGGCGATGTTCAGCGGCGCCAGCAGGTCGCCGGTCTCGCCGCTGCTGCTCGCTGCGTAGACGACTTGGGTGTTCACCAGGAGAAACACGCCGGTGAGCTCGACGACGAAACCGGCGGAACGCAGAGCCGCGCGATCGGGACGGAACACGTCAGCGCCGCCTCTGCCCAGCGGTGCCGCGCAGCCGCCACACCACGAGAGCACCCAGGCCTGCACTGGCCGGCAGCAGCCTCCACACCCCGCCGGCCGCGTCATGCTGGCCGGAGGCGGAGCTCGCCGCGCCGCGCTCGCAGGATGCCTTGGCCGGGCCCGCGATCTGGGTGCAGGGGTGCGCAGTGTCAGCGGCAAAGGCCCATCCGGTGTGCGGCCACCACGCGTCCGGCACGCCGGCCCCCAGGGCGAGCACGACCGCGGCAACCACGACGACGATCACGGCCAGGACGCTCCCGGCGGCTACGCGCCGCGAGCGGTCCCAGGAAGAAGTAGTCATCAGAGGTGTTCCCTTTGACGGGCCTGCACGGCTTCACCGGCGAGCGGCTCCGGCACGCAGGGTGGGGCAGAGCCCGTGCGGCGTCCTGGTGTGGTGGTGATGGAGGCGGCGATGCGCGGGATGCGGGGGATGGAGACCTTGATGCGGCCGGTGTTCTGCCGCGGGCAGGTCAGCAGGAACTCACCCTCCCGGCCCTTGTGGCCGACGGGGGACAGGCCGGTGGTCACCAGCCGCAGCAGTTCGCCGTCGCCCGGGTCGAGGCCGACGAACTCCAACCCCCGGCGGGCACGTTCGCGATCTGCGGTGCGAGTGAGGGCACGGTAGGCCATCAGCCCACGGTCGGGTCCGAGTTCCTCTGCGTCGTGCGAACCCGCCAGAAGTCCCGCGCCGTGCTTGCGGCCATCGTGGAGGATCTCGTGCACGAGAGCCGTGCCCTCAGCGGACGAGGTCAGCCAGTACAGCTCGTCCAGCACCACCGCGGTGAACCGCTCGGGATCCTCGAAAGCCGTCTGCCGGGCGATCGCGGCGATCAGGTAGAGCACGGCGCGCCCGATCAATGCCTCCAACGGCTGCTGGTGCAGGACCTCTGGCTTGTCGAACGCGGCCTTCGGCGGCAGCTTCAGCCCCGCCGTGGTGATCACGATCATGTCGGAGGCGCTGGAGGCGTCCAGCCGTACCGGCGGCAGCGTCGGGTCGAAGACCATCCGGGCCAGAGGGTTGGTGGCGACGACCCTGATGAGGCCGGCGAGGGTGGCAGCGGCGTCCTGCCGCTTGCCCGCCTCGCGCGCGGCCAGGTCCTCGAGGACCTCAAGCACACGGTGCATGGACGGCTGTGCGCCGGCGGTGGCCTGTTCGACGGCGTGGTGCAGGACCTCGCCGCTGGTGCTCATCGGGCCGATGCCCAGCTGCAGCGTGAGGTAGGACAGGGCGTAGTGGCGGCCCTCAGCACCGTCGAACATGCGAAGCGGGTCGATGGACACCTCGGCTTGTGCGGCGTCGATGATCTGTACGCGACCCCTGGCGGCGGTGCGGGCGAAGGTGGCCCACTCGCGGACGGGGGTCCGGTCGATGCAGATCGCGCAGCCGCCGCGCGCCCACACCGCCTCAGCGATCAGCTTCTGCAGGACACTCTTGCCCGCGCCGAGGTCTCCGACGATGCCCATGGAGGCGGAGGCGTCGACCTTGGGCGCATCCGCCACATTGATCATGACGGGGCGGGTGGTACCGCAGTCCAGGTCGATGCCGAGGAACATGCCGTTGGGGTCGCCGACCTCCGCGGCGGTGAAGGCCCCGCCCAGCGCCCAGTCTTCTGAGACCTGGTGCTGGGTGAACTCCCGCACCACACCGGGCCGTACGGTGCCGGGCAGGCCCAGGGTGAACAGGGCCTCCTGCAGGCCGGCCGGGCGCACGGCCCGGTAGTCGGCGCCGCCGAGCAGCGCGGCCAGGGCGCGGGCCCGGGCGTCGCAGACGGCGGCGGTCGGCCCCCACACCGTCAGCACGGTCACCGACTGCACCTCCACCTCGACCGACGTGCGGGACAGACGAGTGTCGAGCTCGCCCAGATCACGGGCGGCCTCGGTCAGGGAAGCGGGCATGCCGGTGGGGCGGGCGTCGTACTGGTCGGCCTGGTCGATCAGCTCGTTCTTCTTGCGCCGGACCTGGTCGCGGGCCTTCTCCGCGGGCACCAAGGTCATGTCGACTGTGTAGTCCACCGGGAAGTCGAGCATCTCCAGCTGGGCGAAGAGGTCCGCGGCGTCCTGGCTGACCGTGGGCGGGCACTCGGCCAGCGCCAACTGCGCCTGGTAGCCCACCCCTGTCTCGCACTCGACCTGCAGCCAGCGCCGCCCGAGCGGCGAGCCGGTGTTCACCCGCCACCAGGCCTTCCGCCCGGATCGTGTGATCTGCCCGGCGGTCTTAAGTTTGTCGACGTCGTCGAGTTCGGGGTCGATGCCGCCTTCCTGCAGGCGCACCTGGCCCAGGTCGGCGTAGCTGGGGGAGCGCAGCACTCCGTCACGCAGCTGCCCGCCATACAACTCGCTGGTCTCGGACTCCGCCAGCAGCGGCTCGGCCATGCCGCGGTGCAGGGCGTGCTGGATCATCCACACGATCTCCGCCGGCCGGGCCGGGCGGAAAGCGATACCGCCGGCGAGCGCGGCCTCCACCCGCGATGCCTGCTCGCGATACGCGTTCACCTCGCGCCGGGCCACCGGCGCCGGGCGCATGCCCAGCATTGGTGCGACCTCGGCCCACGCAGCACCGAGCGACGCCGACACCTGTAGGCCGCCTGTTTCGGTCTGCAGGGGCACGGCCAGCCACAGGGTGCGGCGGTGCATCTCCTGTTCATCCAGCAGGTCGAGGGCGGCCTCGACGTCTTCCACCCACGGGTGGCGGCCCGCACCGGGTGCGTCCTCGGCCGGCTCGATGCCCTCGATCATCCTGAGGGCGACCTCGCCCGGGTCGACCTGGGCGCACAGACCGTACAGGCGCGGGACCCCGGACAGCGAGCGCACCAAGTGGGTGATCTTTGCCAGTTGCTCGTCGCGGACGGCGGCGGGCACGTAGGTGCCCTGGACGGTCTCCTCGCGACGTCCCTGCGCGTCGGGGCCCGGGTGCAGGCGGTAGACCGCCCACACACCGCCCAGCGTCGACCACACCAGGTGCCCGGCGATGTGACGGATGGGAACCCTCACCGCGCACCCCCTTGCTGGGCGAGCACGAGCAGCTGCTGCACACCCGACACCGGCCCTGCCGCCGCTGCGGGAGCAGGCGCCGGTGTGCGGCGGGGTGCGGTCGAGCGGTCTGTGGGCGGGCTGGGGCGCGGCGCCCGGGCTGGACGCCGCTGCACCGCACGGGAGGGTGCGGCCTGCGCAGCGGGGACGGGGGCGGGCGTGTCCTCGATGGTGAAGCCGCCGAGCAGCGGGTGCGCAGCACGGTCGCGGGCGGCGCGCCCACCGATCCGCCCGCCGTGGGGCTGCCAGCCGAGCAGCACCCAACCGAGTGCGGCCTGTATCGGGGCACGGCCCCGGATCTTTGGCCGGCGCACCATCCAGATGACCAGGCCCCACCCGACGATGGGGACCGGCCCCATCCACGACCACCAGCTGATCGTCTTGACCAGGAGGAAGCCGCCGCCGACGGCGACAGCGATCTGCGCGGGCGTGTAGGGGCCGAGCGGGATCTTCCAGTCGGCGACCTTGCCCAGCACCCACGGATGGCGGCGGGCGGCAGTGTAGAAGCGGCCCACCCGTGCCGTGGTTGTCGCGCTCACAGCCAGCCTCGGACGTCCGGCGTGTGGTCGCGGGAGACGGGGAGTTCGGAATGGACGATCCCGGGAGCGGCGGGTGCGCCCTTGGACGGGTTCTTCACCTCGTCGGTGAACATGTTCGCCAGGTCGTTGCGCGCGTTGTAGAGACCAAGCGCGATGATCAGCAGCAGCAAGGCGCCGATCCCGGCCTTGAGGCTGAACCGCTGGATCATGATGACGACGACGAGGCAGATCAGCCCGGCCTGCAGGCCCTTGGTCGCCCATTGCTGGAACATGGAGATCCACGAGTTGCCGAGGTCGTCCAGCTGTCCGGCGAGCACCAGGCCGTGCACGGTGTTCATCGGGCACCCCCGTCCTGGGCAGCCCCGGACTCCAGGGCGGCAACTTCCCACCTGGTTGACCGGGCCTTGAGCGTGAGCCCGTACGCCAGCGGCCACCGGCCGCCTGCGTCCCGGGCTTCCACCCGGGCCGTGACCCGCACCGTCGTGCCGTCCGCCGCCACCTGTTCCGCAGCCGCAGCTTTCTCGACGGCCAGCACCTGCTTTACGGAGACCGACGTGTACGGGGCGGGGGCGACGGCGGTGAGCTTGACTCCGGGAGCGAGGTAGCGGTCGACCTCGCCAGCTCCCGTCAGGTAGGCGGTGAGGAACTCCCCTACGGCGGACGACAGATGCCCCGCGGGGACGGTCACGGCGTACGGCGACTTCGGTACCTCAGCCCGGACCGGGCCGGCCACCACGCCGGGGGCACCGGTCACTGTGAACGAGGAGCCCGTGCTGTCGGCGGCCACCGGCACGGCGTAGTACCGCACCGATCCGCCTGCGTACTGCGCCGCCACCGTGACTGACCACGAGCCGGTGCCGCGCTGCGCACTGCGCACCGCCGTCACGGAGCTCGGCGCCGATTGCGCACCGGCAGCCGGGCCGGGCAGCTCGACATCCGGCGCCATCGACTGCGCAAGCCGCGCCTGCGCAGTCGTCTCGTCGTTCGCGTCGCTGCGCAACCACGCGCCGACGAACACCTGCGCATAGCCGCCCGGGTCGGTGGCGGATGTCACGGTGCGCACGGCGGCGGGCTTGGTCGCGGGGCCCGCCGCGACCGTGGTCGGGGTGGAGACGACGGCGAGGCAGAGGGCGATGGGGCCGGCCGCGATGACGGTCCAGACCGCCACGCGTGAGAGGCGTACGCGGCGGCGCATCGCCTCCAGCCGTGCGCCGGCCGCCATCGGAGCAGCGGCTTCGCTCTGTGAGGCCTGCTTGCCAGGGGACATGGTCAAACTCCCAGGTCAGGGGCGGATGTTCTGACCTTGAGAAAACCCGTCGACCCCGACCCGACAACCGACCACGAACCCCCGACCATGGTCACGATGGGGACACGAAGTCCGTGGTCGGGGTCATGGTCGGGCCGACCATGACCCCGACCACGGGTCAGCCGGGAGCCGACGACAGGCCATCTCGTCCGGCGCTGTTCCCCCGGACCGGCGACCGCTGTGCGATCACCTGCCGCCCGGTTACAGGACCCGGACACCGATGCGCAGACGGAAGCCGGCCGGGCCGCGACAGAACCTTCGCAGTGCGCCAGACAGATCTGCGCTGCGCAAGGGAAGATCCGGAAGTCAGGGCGGACTGCGCAGCCGCCCCGGCACAACTCGACCGCGCAGGATCCCCGTTCCAGTTGCGCAGCCCGATCGCGCATGGCCCGTCCGGCCTGCGCAGTCGGCTGCGCAATCACTGACCACCCGGGCTGAAGGCTCATGGACGGCCCGACCATGGCAGCTAGACGGCTCCGTTGCCGCATCGTGACCGATGGTCGGGGCTCGTGGCCGTCAGCCTGGTCGGGGTCGGCGGGTGAGCTGACGCCATGGAACACACGCACGCCTCCGCGTCCAGGGCCCCCAGCCGCCACACTGCGGCGGGGCCGGTGCGCCGCTGTGTCCACTACGCGCGGCATGCGCCAGGGACACGGCGGTGAGCCGCTTCGGGGCAGGGAGCCGCCGGGGAGCCATGTCGGCCGAACAGTTCACCCAGATCGCCAACGCGCTGTTCCGTGACTCCGGACTGTCGTTCAAAGCCAAGGGGCTCTTCGGGTACGTCTCTACGCACAGGAACGGCTGGCAGGTGACGGTCACCGACCTCGTCCGCCTCGGCCCGGACGGACGCGAAGCGGTACGCACCGGCCTGCAGGAGCTCGAGGCACACGGCTACCTGATCCGTGAACGCCTGCGCCGCCCGGACGGCACCCTCGGCGAGATCGTCTACTGCATCACCGACCGGCCGGCCACCGTGGACATCGCGCTGATCGAAGCCGACGTTATGGTCACGTCCCCCGGGGCCGAGCGAGTCGGCGGCCTCCCGGCAGGGATTCGCCGGGGCGTGATGTCGGCCGATCAGTTCACCCAGATCGCCAATGGGCTCTTCCGCGACCGCCGGCTGTCCTTCAAGGCCAAGGGCCTGTTCGGACTGCTCTCCACGCATCGGGACGGCTGGCGGATGACGGTTGCCGCCATCGCCCGGCGTGGCCGCGACGGTGACTCAGCCGTCAAGAGCGGGCTGAAGGAGCTGGAGAAGCACGGCTTCCTGGTGCGGGAACGCGAGCGCGGCCCAGACGGCATCCTCGGTGCGGCGGCGTATGTCCTCACCGACCTGCCCGCTCTGCAAAGCAGCAGGTCACAACCAGAGTCGGGTTTTCCACCAGTGGTTGATCCTACGTTGGCTGATCGGTCCACTAAGAACACCAACAGAAAGAAGACCAACAAGCAGAACACCAGACCCCTCCGTCCGTGCCGTGGCGACGCGACGCGCACACCGGGACGGACGGACTGGACGGACACTCCGACGCCCCCGCCGGCCGCGCCCGCGACGGCTGAGATGCACGCGGGAATCCGGCTGCTGCTCGAACTCGGGGCAGCCCGCCCGGAGCTGCTGCTGACAGGGCAGGCGCTGACCGACCAAGGCCGCGTCGTGACCGTGATGCTGGAATCCGGCTGGAGCCGCGATCAGCTGCGGCACGTCATCGCCGACAGGCCCCTGCCCCATCCGGTACGGACCACAGTCGGCGCGATCGTCGCCGCCCGCCTGCGCGCCGCCCAGGCCTACCCGCCGCCCACCCTCGCGGCCGACCACCATGACGCGCCCGCGTGGGACGACCCGCCGCCGCAGCCGATGACCGGCTCTGCCGCCGCCCGCACGGTGAGCGAGGCCCTGACCTACCGGGCTCTGACCGAATGCGCCGGCTGCGGCGTCCCCGGAACCGCCCCCGGCGAGGACCTCTGCCCGGCCTGCCTCGGCTGGCCGCTCTGCCGCACCTGCCCCGGCCCCACACCGCGGCGCGCCCACCCCGACGGCGACGGCCGCTGCACCACGTGCGCCTCCGCCCTGACCGACCACTACCTGGAAGGAATCAGCCCGTGACAGCCACGCCCCACACACCATCGCCGACCACGCCCGCGGACCACGAGCGCCCCTTCACCCGCGACCCGCGGAGGTGGGACAGAGAACGCTCCCGTGCCCTGCGGACCGGCCACGTCCGCGACCACACCTGCTCGGCCGCCTGCGAACTTGTGCTCGTCCACGAGCGGACCCCATGGGGCTGGTTCGCCTGGACCGTCCCCGGCGACGGCAGCTCGCCCGAGATCCCCCATCGGATCGCGGTGCTCACCCCCGGCGCGACGCGTACGCAGCGCCTTGCTCTGCGCTGGCTGACCAGGCGCCCCGCCCAGCGCATCGCCCTGGACAGGATCCCCGGCTCCCTGCGGTTCTCCACCGCGGCCGTCGCGCTCGTCAGTCTGGTTGCCGGCCTGTTCGCCCTGAGCCACGCAGTCCCCGTCGACGTCGCCCTGCCGGCGATGCTCCTCGCCCCGCTGCTCGCCGAACACGTGCCCGACCGGCTGGACAGCCGGGCCCGCGAACACGTCCACATCGTCGAAGGCCACGATGCCTGCCGCTACCTGCAGCGCCTCGCCGCCCTGCACACCTCGCTCGTCCAGGCCGCCGCCGGCAGCGACCGCTACGAACTACGCCGCTCGGCCGAGATCGGCCACAACCTGCTGTGGGACGCCGCCAGTTTGCTCCAGGCCCGGGACACACGCGCCGTTTCAGACGGCCTCATCGCCCGCGAGCGGCTGATGCTGCAACTCGCCCGCCAGGTCGCCCAGAGCATCCATCGCAGCGCCCACGAGGCCGCCACCGCCGACGACGACCAGACCCGCGACCTTGAGCGGCTCCCCGGCCCGCACTCGGGGTAGTACGGCTCGTGTGCGAAGAGGAGGCCCTGGGGCCCAGGAGATCAACACCACCGTGGTGGCCACCGACTCGCTGCTCCACCCGCAGGTGCGCCAGCCCGACGGCGCCTGCATCCACGACCTTCTCACCCGGGGAAGGCAGCCGGACGAGATCATCCCGTTGGCCACCCTCACCCACGAACTGAACGGAGGCGCCGACTGGTCCACTGTCGGCGACTGGGAGAGCGTCACTACCGAGCCGCTGCAGCTCGTCCGCTCCGGGGACTGCGATGCCTTCGGCCTCGGCCTGCCCGAGGTCGCGCGTGCCCTCGCCTGCACGGGGCCCCACAGCCACGTCCGCGCCTATGACGCCGCAGCCGGCGATTTCGTTGTCTACGGATCTTCGGAGCGCGCCGCGGTCCTGGACGAAGTCGGTGTGTTCCTCACCGGCATTACGACCGAGCAGCCCTTCTGGCCGGGGGACAGCCTCCTGCCCCCGCTGGTGGAGCGGCGCGCCTGAGGGGAGATGAGCTCGGCCGCAGTGAGGGGGAGCGGACGTGTTCGGATACGAATCGCGCGCCGTCCGGGCAGAACTGCGGCGCATGCTGCATCGGCTCATCAGCCGCCGTGCGGGCGGCCCACCTTGACCCGTGAACGGCGACGCCCCAGGCCACCTGCCTGGGGCGTCGTGCTGAGCACCGGCTATTCCTCGCGCAGCAGGCTCAGTGGGAGGGGCCGGCCCTCGCCGCCACGGCGGCGACGGAGGATACTGACGTCGCCGAGCAGTAGCCGCAGTTCCTCCTCCCGCTCCTGGGCGTACGCGTACCGCTCGGGCAGGACCTCCAGCAAGTGCTTCCACTGGCGCTGGCCCGCGCGCACGCACGTGCCTCCACAGTTGTTGTGGCTGAACCCGAGCTCGTACAGGCGGGGCGGTGCGACGCCCAGGGCCCGGGCCCCGTCCAAGAGTTGCTCCTTGGTCCGGGCCGGCTCCCACTTCCCGCACAGCGGGAAGCGTGTGACCCAGGGCTTCCAGTTCCGGGCGATCGCCGGGATCCGGGCCCGATCGCGCCGATTGTTCTCGATCCCCACGTACACCAGCGTGTCGGCAGGGTCGGCGTGCTGTTCCATCCACTCCCGGCAAGGCACCTGCTTGAGCAGGCGGGTGCAGGGAGCAAGCCGGTCGTTGCCGAGGAACCGGACGTCGCGGAAAACCTCCCACGGGGTGCGACCATCGGCGACCTTCGTCAGCGGCACACCGAGCAGCCTGCTGGTGTCGTCGGCGAACCTCCACAGATCGTCGTCCTCGATGCCCGTGTCGGCGATCAGGAGGGTGAGGTTGCGGGTGCCGTACTTCCGGGCGACCCATACCGCGACGGCGAAGGACCCGATGCCGCCACTGAATTGGACGACGTGACGCCGGACAGTGAAGGCTCGGCGGCCGCGGCCCGTCTGCTGAGACATGAACGGAACTCCCCGGTGAAGCGGGTCGGTGGAATCCGTCGGCCAGGCGTTGCCGCACCGGGCCGACAGGGAGCGCGGCGGTCAGAGACCGGGAGGGTTCCAGACCGCCGCGGGGGAAGGGCGGTCAGGCGGCCAGGGCCAGGCTGGGGAGCAGCCGCTCGACCAGCCAGCGCGCGGCATTGACGCTCACCGCGTTGCCGATCTGCAGGATCGCCTCGGTCTGGTTGCCTGGATGATGAACTCTTCGTGGAAGCGCTGGACCAGCTTGAGCTCCTCCACCTCCAGCATCCGCAGCGTGCAGTCGTCCACCGTCGGGGCCGGGATGACCAGCGAGTGGTGCGGCTTGCACGCCACCGTGGTCAGCGGCTCGGCGGTGGTGCGCGGGGCGCCCTTGCGACCGATCGGGACGATCAGCGCGTGGTGGCGGCCCTGCGCGGCGAGCGCGGGCACCGGGCCGCTGATCGGCAGGGCGGTGCCATGGTTGCGGAGCATCACGATGTACGGGTCAGTGCCGAACCGCTCCAGGCCCACCGCGATCCGGGCCCGTGTCGCGGCCGCGTACGGCTTGAACTTGTTGAAGTTGGGCCGGCCGTCGCTCACGCGCTGGCCGGGCAGACCCCAGTTGATGATGTCGCCGACCGGGCGGGTCAGCGGCGTCAGCTCCAGGTGACCGCACGCCCGGTTAAGGATGGAGGCCCAGACCACGCGGGTGCGTGGCAGGTTGCGCTTGTCGTACCTGTGGATGTCCTCGCACTTGTGCTCGGCGTGCGGGTGGTTGGTGCGGTGCGTCCATACGGACACGGGGTCGTGGTTGATCGCCAGTTCAAGCACGTAGCCGGCCTCTTCCAAGCCGCAACTGCTGCCTCCACAGCCGCAGAAGAGGTCGATGAACGGGATGGGCCCCAGAGAGGCTTTGAGGCGGGCCAGTTCGAGGGACGAAAGCACCGGAGCGAACCGCAGCACGAGTGACTCCTTCGCGAGTGGAGTTGGTGAGGCCGTCAGCCGGGCGTTGCCGCGCCCGACTGTAAAATCAATTATACACTCTTCTCGGGGCTTTGGCAACTCTGCTCACAGCTGTGGCCCCGGTGGGCCGGGGGCCACAGCTGCACTCCAACCGCGGTAGTCGGTGGCCGGCGGTACGTGTTTCGCGCGCGGCGATCACACGGCGGTCGGCAGGTCGGGCACGTCGTCCACACCGAGGAGCAGGACGTGGTGGCCGACGGTCTCGGTGATGCCGTCGGTGACCCGCTCGACGTCCAGGCGCAGCCGGATGCGGCCGGCGCCTTCGCCGTTGGTCGCAAGGGCATGTTCCAGTTCGTCGTCGAGGTGGTCCGCCGCGGCCTCGGCCGCGGCGTAGTCGGCCAGGTTGCGGGCGAGGAGCTGGCGGGTGGTGGGGTCGCGGAGCTGGTAGCTGGTCATCGGGGCTCGTCTTTCGGTGTGGGGTGAGCAGGGGTCGAGTCGGCGATCCCGCGTGCCGCGTTCACGGCGCGTGACCAGACGTCGGGGCTGCCTCCGTGCTCGCGGGCGAGGGAGGCGGCAAGCCCCCGGATGTCGCCGCGCTCGCGCAGGGCGGCCAGGGCGACGGCCGCCCGCCGGTCGGCTTCCGAGCGGGCCGGCGCGGCCGCGGGGCGGTGCGCGAGGGCGGTGCGCACGACGTACTCCCAGGACCGCTGCGGCCCGCCGTGCTGCACGCTGAGCTCGGCGGCCAGCCCCGGGTGGTAGCCGTCGCGGTCGATCGCCTGGGCGGCGTACTGCTCGGCGAGCTGCGTGGCGGTGAGCGGCTCACCGCCGGTGCGGGCGCTCAGCTCGGCCGCGAGAGCCTCCTCGAGGGCGGAGGGCCGGCCGACGGCCGCGTCGGCCTGGGGCCCGGGACGGCGGCCGGCCTTGCCGAGCTTGTCCCCGGTGCGCTTCTTGTCGAAGTCCTGCAGGTCGCCGACACGGAAGGCGGGGATCATGCGGCCGGTCGGGCCCTCGACCGGCTCGGCGAGGGGCTTGGGGAAGTAGTCGGGGTTGTCCTTGAGGTACTTGCGGATGGCCGAGGCTCCGTTGAAGCCCAGCCACTTGGCGGCCGTGTTGATGGAGACGACGCCCTCCGGGTCGGCCTGGTGCAGCTCAGGGTCGGCCTTGAGGACCTTGTTCGCCTTCTCCTGCTGGAACCAGGTGTAGAAGTCGCGGAACTGCTGCTCGTCATAGAAGTCGCTCCCGTCGATGCGCTCCTTCTCCGGGTGGCGGTGCTCCTCCGGCTGCTCGAGCCGGATCTTGTACCAGCGGGCCGCGGTACCGACGCTGGCGCCGGTGAACTCGCGGATCCAGTCGCGGTTGACCACGGCACGGTCGCCGACGACGCGACGCTGCGGGTTCAGGGCCTTGGACATTGCACTCTCCGGTTCGGATCCCGGCCCTATACTGAGGGCCTGCTCCTCTTGGTCCTTCGGCGCACACGCGCCGTCGGGCGAGTCGAGTTGGTGAAGGTGGTCGGCGGGACGTTCGGTCGGGGTTGCCGCTCTGGGCCGACACCCTCGTGAGAGGGTGCCTTCCGCCGCCCACCGCTTTTGCCGCTTGTTTCGCGTAATCAATATGACGCTCTTGTTGGGTGGCTGTCAATCTCGCCGGCACCCAGAGCACGTCACGACCGGCTGCCGCGATGTGCGGCCCACTTCCGTTCGAAGTGCGGCAGCTTCTTGTCCCGGACGTGGAACGGGGCGGTGACCATCAGTTCCTCCACGGTCGGAAGCTCCGGCCCGCGCCGCTGGACCCACGCCCGCACCCTCCCGTAGCGCTCGTCGACCTCGACCGGGACGCCGTGCCGCTCCGAGAAGCTCTGCAGCCTCCGGCCGAGAGCGGATGCCCGGCCCACGTCGACCCGCTCCGCCGAGCGCAGCGCCCGCCGGCGCCGGGTCGGGTCCGCTTTCGCGACGGGCAGGATCCGGCGCACGTGGTACAGCGCCCACGGGCAGGCGAGCTCCTCCTTGGAAGCGGCGAGCACAGGCCGGTCGGCGGCCCGGCCGGGGTCGAACTGCTCCAGCAGACTGCGCCGGCCGAACAGCCTCGCCTGCGGGTTGAGGCTGACCGAGGTGTACTCCAGGCGCAGCACCCGTCCGGCGATGTCCGGATGGGCGCGCATCCGGTCCAGGTGCGCGTCCATGGTCCATGGCCCCCATCGACACCGGGAAACAGCAGAAGCTTTCCCTGTCAACTCTGTGCGTGTTGCGTCAACTTCCCCGGTGTCCTTGTTTCGCTGAAATCTTGGTAACTCTATGTAGCCGCCAGAAGGGGCGCATGTCCCCCGCGCGTGGAGCGGCCTCATGGCCGCCCGATGCGCGGCCTCACACCCCGCGCTGTGGGGGTGCGCCGTCTTTGCCAGGCCCGTTTGCGGCAGGCGGGAGAGCAGTACGTTGCCGAGACGGGATGTTCGCCGCCGGGCCGTCCAGGACATCCCGCACCCCGGGCAGATGGCCGTCACGCCGACCCCCGGCCGCTCCCTCCAGCCGCCACGTCTTGTGCCGGGCGGCGGTGTTCCCGTCCGAGGCCAGGCCGTGCAGCTGGAGGTCGCCGAGCGCCTGGCGGATCGCCTTGTTCGTCGTCAGGTGCGGGCGCAGCAGGCGCTGGAGCTGGTCGGCGGTGGACACCTTGAGCACGCCGAGCGCGGCGAGGAAGTCGGCGCGCAGCGCGGTGGTTGTCGGGCCGCTCGGGATGTCGGCGCCGCGCACGAACGCGGACCGGCCGGGCGGGCCGGCTGCCCGTCCTCGCGGTCGCCAGGACCGGGCCGCTCGTCCAGGTCGTCGAGCGGGTAGACGATGACGCGAATCTCGTCGAGTTCAGCCGCGGTTATCAGAGCGAGAATTGACGTCTTCTTGGATGCACTGGACAGCAGCTGCGACAGTGGCCTCGGTCTCCGTGGGAAGACCCGACACAGTGACGTTCGCCCAGATGTGCTCGAGATCGTAGCGATCCCGGGCGCTGCGGAACACGTGCTTCTCTACGGCCTCCGCCATGGCGTCCAGGTAAACCGCCGCCGCTGAGTTCGTCTGACGGTCGGTCAATTCATCAACTCCCAAGAGGAAGAGTTTCCCAGGATCGACGAGGTTGATCAGCATTGCTAGTGCTCGCCCTAGACAGCTCCCAGCTTCACCGAGAACGCGGGCCGCGGCTTCATCGTTGTTCGCTGCGGCTGTGCTCACCTGATCCAAGCCTTCGAACCCCAGGGACCGAGAGATGGCGCGAGGAGTCGCGATGGCCTCCAAGCAGCCATGATTCCCGCAGCGGCACGCAGGACCACCGGGGCCCATAGGCAGATGGCCGAACTCCCCAGCCATGCCCCGAGCACCGGAAAAGACGGACCCGTCCGCGACGATTCCACAGCCAATGCCATCCGACTTGAGCAGGACGATCGCGTAAGTCGAACTTGGCTCCTGCGTGAACCACAGGTGCCGCCGGGCAAGCGCGTTGGCGTCGTTCTCGATCATGACCGGAAGTTGGATGGCTTCTTGGAGGTGGTTTCCCAACGGGGAAGGCTGGTCCTGCTCGCTCCCGATGTTCGACGAGTACTGCACCCAATTATCCGAGATGTGTCCTCCGAGCGTCACCCCAACGCCCTCGACGCCCCCTCCTCTCTCTTCGACCTTCTGGCGCAGCTGGTGAACGGCGTCGACCGCAGCCGTGATGAGGTCAGGGATCTTCCGTGCCTTGATCGGCACCGCGATGGGCGACATGCCTTCGAACGGCTTCCCATCGAGAGTGATGGGCATTGCAACGACCCGGACTCCAGCGCTTCCCCCCGCTAGCTCGGCGTCGTCTTCGACCACCAGCCCGAGATGAAGGTGCTTCGGGTTGACCTTCAAGGTGATCTCAGGCCGGCCCCGGCGGTCGATCGGGAACTGCTCGCCTTCAGTCAGGAGTCCATCCTTGATCAAGGCGCGGGCCGCCCGACTCACGGTGGGCGCGGATAGTCCGGACTCGGTGACGTATCGCAACCGGGACATGGGACTGTCCCCGGCGCTGATCACCGCCGCGAGTAGATCAGGTTCTACCTGCTCGGCGAGCTTCATGTGGAGCGCCGCACGCCTGTCCTCTGCTGCGAAGAATCGCATGGAATCACCTTCCTCCGTGATGCAGCTCAGCGAGGAGACGCTCATGACCACGACGAGCTCTACGCGCCGGTCGAGGGCCGAGCGCCTGCAACCCCCCTACGTGCACGTGGCACAGATTGAACAGCTCGTACGGGACAAGCTCCCTGATCTGAACGTCGTCTGCCGAGACCGCAAGATCAGTCTCGGCACCTGGGCTGCGGAAATCCGGCCCGCGCTACGCGGCGTCGAAGTCACCGCGGGCCGGATCGACGCCCCCACTCGTCGGCGGCTGCATCAGTTGCTCGGGTTCGTAGCGTGCTCGGCCGAGGGGCACTCGCAGAGCCGTGGCGGTACTCCTGGCGCGGTTTATCAGGCACTGCCGGGTTTGGCCGAGGCGCTCGAGATCGTCGCGGGCGACGAGCGTGTGCCGTACCTCGACCAGGACCTGTACTGGATGCAGAACACCGGCCAGCAGCTCCTCGCGTTCACGAATGAGGGATTCGAGACCCGGTTCATACGCTCCGTACAGTCGCAGGCCCTGTTCCACCGGACGACCAATGACGCGGTGCGGCCGATCATCAACGGCCAGGTCCCGGCCGACGGCTCGCAGGCCCTGCGGCTTCTGCTCACTGCAGCAGCGGCGATGGAGTCGAGCCACCATCAGTACGCCGATTTCCGGCGTGGCCCCGACGGCGCCGCGAGCATGACACCGACCGAATTCTGCACGATGAGACATTTCCTGCCCACCACGAAAATCTTCGGCGAGACGTACACGCCGCCGAACGCGGCCTACATCGGCGACATGGTGGCCACAGACGTGCTGCTCGGTACGGCCGATTCCGCCTACTACGACTACGTGGACAGCTTCTGCACCTACCAGACGCCCGAGGATCGCGTGATGCTGGCCGCCGACCGAAGCCGGGGCTCCCTAGTCGGCCTCCTCGGCGAAGCCCTCGACTTCCCCAACGAGGCGGCGCTGCTCGCCGCCGACACCACGCAGATCGCCAGCGCGATCGTCGCCGCGCCGCCCGCCCTGGTGGCGACCCTCGATGCCTTCAAGAAGACCTACATCGAGTTCGTCGGTGCCTCCGGCGCACACCTCGGCCTCGTCAAGATCTTCCTCGAGCGCCACCAGCAGACACTCGACGAGAACCAGCGGTCGACTCTGGTGGTCGACCCGAGCAAGAGCGTCGTCGGACGCGGCCACGAGCACCTCTACCAGCTCCACCGGACGCGTCAGAAGGCGCCAGCCATCCGAAAGCTCATCGCCGGTATGCGGGCCGCCAACGCCGAACGGGAGATCACCGCATGAGCCCCACATCAGGCGGAAGCTGGACGGCGATCGGGACCGAACGGCGAGCGGGCGTGGCTCACGCGGTCGGCGACCGCGTCAGGCGTCCGCGCTGGGCGGGTCGCCGCGGTCCCAGGGACCGAGGACAGCCCGCGGCCCCCTCGCCCCCTGTGCGCGTTCGTGTCGCGCGGCCAGCAGCAGATCGAGGATCCGCCGGCCCTTGACCTCCGCCTGGTGGCGCAGATCTGCGGGCATCTGGACGGGGAGCACCACCCGCCGCGCCCGCAGATCGACCTCCAGCGTGACGGTGCGCACCAGGGTGCGGGCCTGTTCCTGGCCGACGTACAGGTGCAGCCGCGCCTCGACCCGGTGGTCGACGGGGGTGAGCTGTACGTACTCGTTGCCCCAGGAGAAGTCCGCGACGTCGGGGGAGAGCCGCACCCGGGCGGGAACGGTGCGTCCGGTGGGCACTTCGCGGTCGTTGAGCGGGGCGGTGGGGTCCTTCTCCCGGCGCGTCACGTGCTCGTGGAAGGGGTACCAGCCGGGCCCGTAGAAGACCACTCGGGGGTCCAAGGCGTAGGCCCAGTCACCGAGTTCCAGCTTCACGCCGTACGCGTAGGCCTCGCAATTCGGGGCGACCTGGAGGTCCAGAGACGGGACCTCGTGGGGATGCCTGGCCGGGGCGAAGTCGGGCGGTGGGGGCAGGCCGGCGGGGAGAAACGTCGTGCGGGCGTTGCCCAACTGATCTGGGTCGAAGGCGCCGTCGCCCACCACGTTGCGGACCAGGCGAGGGACAGCGCGATCGCGCGGGGTGATGCGCAGGGCCATGGCCGAGCCGTCGGCGGAGATCAGTTCCTGGAAGTCCCAGTTCGGCTGTGCCGCGCTCAGGTCGTGCTGGACCTCACGCAGGCCCGGGAGGCACGGCGGCCGAGCGGGTCTTCCGGGTCCACGCGGCGGGATGCGGGCTGGACGAGGGCGGCGTCCGGGTGCCACTGGTTGGACAGGACCTGCCACGGTCCGGGCTGCAGCAGCGAGGCGACCTGGCCGGCGACCTGGTCGGCCTCGGTCAGCTCGCAGGACGGCCGTGGTGAGGCGGGCGGTGGACGGCGCGTCCCACGGGCCGCCCAGGACCAGGCTGAGTCCGCTGCCGGGGGTGCCCAGGGTGACGCTGAGCCGCTTGCCTTCCAGCCAGGCTTCCGCATGTCCGAACTGGACGAACAGTCCCGGCTCACCGGGCCGTTGGAAGGGGGCGCCGGTGGTGAGCAGGCGGGTAACGGCCTGAAGGGGCGGGTGGGCGTCGCGGGCGTCGGGCAGGGCCGGGGCGTAGCGGGTGACCGTGTCGAGAATGCGGGAGGTGACGGGCGTTGGGGTGTGGGCGCTGATGCGGGCGGTGCAGATCCGGGCGGGGCCGGTGGGCGGCGCGGCCAGGGCGGCCTCAAGCTGGCCGTGCAGTTGGCGGGTGCGCAGGGTCAGCCGGTAGCCGCCGGGCAGGTCTGCGTGGGTGCGGTCCCGGCCGTGCAGGCGGTGTTCGACGATGGTGTCGGAGAGCGCGAAGGTCGGAGAGGCGGGCTCGAACTCGTACATGGCGCAGGCCTCCAACGGCGGCAGTAGGCGCGGGTGTGCGGGGGCGGTCAGCGGGTGATGCGGGACCGGGCGTGGTCGGCCTGGACGTGGACGGCATCGGCGTGCGCGGCGGCGCGGACCTTGTCGGCCCACTCGGCGGCACGTTGGGCCAGTCCGGAGAGGCGCGCGAAGGCGGCGTCCTGGTGCTGGCGGGCGCGGTCCATCAGCGCCGCGTGCTCGGCGGTCAGCTCCTGGGTGGTGTACGCGGCGATCGCCTCGACCCCGTGGCGGCGGGTGACGCGCCCGAAGGGGCAGGCGCCTTCCTCTTGCTCGATGACGGCGAGGTCGGCGGCGGGCCAGCCGGTGTCCTCGTCGCGCGGGCCGAGCTGGATGTCGAGCACGCACACCGCGTCCGCATCGTGGAGGCCGTCACCGTGGTAGCGGATGTGCGGCCGGGGCACGGGGCCGGTCTGGCGTTCGGTGTGCGCGCGCCACAGTTCGGGGGAGGGGTCCTCCTCGCGCTGGTGGAGGCGGTGAAGGTAGGAGACCAAGGAGGGAAGTTGCCAGGCGGGGGAGCCGAACGGCGCGGCCGGCATGGCGAGACCGGCGCGGGCGATCAGGCCCGTGTGGTTGCTGACGGCGGCCTGGGCAACGAGCAGGGGGGCATGGAGGCGGAGTTCGGAACGGAGCATGGCGAGGCCTTCCGGGCGGGCAGCGCGCAGAGAGGGAAGGGGGGAAGGGGCCTGGGCCGGACCTGTCAGGTCCGGCCCGGGCAGCAGGTCAGGACGCGTCCTCGCAGTCCTCGGCACTCACGACGTCCGGGGTGTCCTCGTCGGCCTGGCCGTTGCTGTCGGCCGCGTCCGGCTGGCTCTCCTGGTAGGACTCGTCGTCGACGATGGCCTGTTCGACGCTGGAGAGCGGGTAGCCGATCTCGGCGAGGAAGGACAGCCACGTGCGGGCGTCCTCGCGGATCTCCCGCAGCTCGTAGACGGCGGAACGGGCGGCGGGGTCGGTGCGCCACGTGCGGACCTCGCCCATGCGCTTCTCGAACGTCGCGGCCAGCACCGCGAAGTTCAGCAGGGTGAGCTTGGCCGGGGTCGCCGACTTGACGCGCTCGGCGGGCTGGTCGTAGCCGGTCAGTTCCTTGACCAGGTCCCGGCGGCCCGCGTCGCCCACCCACTGAGCCACCGGCTTGGGGCAGGAAAGGAGCTGCTCCGTGATGAACGCGGCGAGCGGCTTCGGCGCGGTCTTGCGGCCGATGAGGTCCTTCAGCCACGCCTGCCTGGCCTTCCCGGCGGCGCGGTAGGCCTTGTTTCCCGCCTTGATGTACTCGCGCGACGGCTCCGACGGCTTGGTCTCACCCGCCGCCTGCGGCTGCTCCTCGTCCTGGTCGCCGTCCGCCTCGGAGGCGTCCTCCTGGGGCGGGTAGTGGCCGAAGCGCTCCGGGTCGGTGCAGAAGTAGTCCACCTCGCCGGGCTCGCGGGGGTTCTCGGCCCAGGTCGCCACGTGGCCGGGGCAGTCGGCGTGCGCCTGGGCGCTCATGGGCTCGCCGTCCGGGCCGTCCAGCTCGGTGACCGGCTCGGCGGTCTGCGGAAGCGTGTCGCCGTCCTCTGCCAGCCGCACCCTGGCCACCTGCAACTGCGGGCGGACCTGCTCACGGGCGCGCTGCTCGGTCGCGCAGTCACCGCGCCCGGCACGCTTCGCCCAATCGATCGGCATAACCACCACAGCGGCCGGGCCGGGGGCCGGGGTG
The DNA here is from genome assembly GCF_055580545.1 of Streptomyces sp. NPDC031670. Classification (NCBI taxonomy): domain Bacteria; kingdom Bacillati; phylum Actinomycetota; class Actinomycetes; order Kitasatosporales; family Streptomycetaceae; genus Streptomyces; species Streptomyces sp. NPDC031670. Next base: position 42,785 of record NZ_JBVILC010000034.1, read on the forward strand.
CCGATGCCCGGCACCGTGCCGCCCTCTGCCTCCCACATGTCCGCCCCGGACGGGTCGGACACCACGTCAGCCGCCCGCGCGGACATCTCGTCACGCGGTGCCGGCGGGGGGAGCTCTCCGCCATCCCGCGCGAGCGCTCCGCCCTCGCCATCCCACCCGTCCAGGTCGACCGCATCCGCGTGCGCGTCCGGCCGCGCATCCTCGGCCAGGACACCAGGTGCCTTGCACTGCTGAGCAACCGTGGCGTTCACCGCATGGAGCGGCGCCATGATTCCCAGCCGGACCCCGTCCACCCATGCACCCGACGCGCTCACGTCGTACAGACCGGCCGACCAAACCGCGCGTACTTCCCCCGGAACCTTGCCCGTGGCCCGCCCCCCGGCGCGCACCGTCCCCGTGGCGCCCTGGCGCTGCATTGCGACGGTCCACCCGTTTGCCGTCGCCGTCTCGGCGAACGTCACGGCAGCCATAGGCAGCCACACACCCGGCGCCGCTTCCGTCTCCGCCACCACCGGCGCACCCGCGTAGCCGTCCTGCCAGTCCTCCAACTGAGCCGCCGTCGGTGCCTTACCCGTCGCCGGGATCTTCGGCGCCTCCCACGGCTGAACCAGGGCCTTGACCGACGCGGACGCCTGCCCCTTCTCAATCCCGCCCGTACGTCCATGCGTCTTCTTCGACGGGAGGTCACGTTCGATCAGCGCCCGCCCCTCGTCACGGGCCGACACGGCATCGGCCAACAGGTCAACGAATGCCCGACGGCGCTCGTTCGCTTCCCCGTGCCCCACGTCCGGGTTCACGTCGATGTCTGCGGGAAGCTCGAACATCACCGCCGTGTCGCCGTCGGCGGACACCCACGCCCCACGGCCGGCCGGAACATCCCCGGACACGGCACGCGCGAGGAACGCACGCGCCGACTTCGACCGGCGCCCCGGTTCCTCCGCCTCCGCCTCCAGGCCGGACAGTTCACGCTCACACCGCCGGACCGCATCCCGTGCAGCCGTCCGCCGCGTATCCGCTACCCACGAAGCCTCACGGGCACGCTCCGACCACCCGCTGGACCTCTCGTAATGCACCACCACCCGCTCACCCAGAACACCAGCCGACCGGCGCACTTCCTGGTGAAGGTCGTACGCATCCCGCCGCCACGCCGCGCACGACTCCGCGTGCTCCTCCGCCACCGTCAGCCGCTCACGCGCCACGGTCAGCGCATGGCGCGCACGCTCCGTCAGCCACGTCCGCGACACACGCACCGTGCCCTCGTACGGGCCACGGAACGCCACCGGAAAAACCCCGCCCGCGTGGCCGTGGCAGATCACCGGCAGCGCCTCAACCGCGCCCCCACCGGCCACCCACCCGTCCACCCGGCCGGGGTCAAACACGACGTCCGGCAACACCGCCGGACGCTCCACCACAACCGGCGCGCCCTCGGCCGGACTGGCGTCCGCCGCCACCTCGCGGCGCCTCACTGAGTTCTCTTTTGACGCGGCCTTCGCGCGCTGGTCAGCTGCGGGGGCAGCGTCACCGGCTGGAACCTCGGCCTTCTCTACCGGTCGCTCCCCTCCCGGGCGGGTGATCCGCAGCAGGAACGCCGAAGCTTCCGGCCGCACCCGCCCAGCAACCGCGCGCGGTTCCGGCGCACGCTCCGCGCACGTCTGGGCCGACGGCACGTCAAGCCCGAACCAGCGCACGACGGCGAGAGAGTCACGCGCTTCCCAACGGGCTGCGTCGACGTCGCCCCGCCCGTACGCGGACTCTGCGCCCTCTGCGCACTCTTCCACCTCACGGACCGCACCCTGGGCACTGTCGTACTGCTCATCCGTCAGCCCGTCCCAATCGATGCGCTGAGCGAACGCACGGACCGTGTCCAGGCCAGCGCGCGCCATGCCGACCGACACGGCCGCTTGCGCGTTTTCGTCCGCCCTTTCCGCCGCCCGCTCCGCATGGATGGCGTACACGCGCGCCGTTTCGGCCGTCGCCCGTAGCACCGACGCCGGACGCTTGGCGATCACGTACGCGATAGCGGCCCCGGTGACCTCACCCCACGCCCCGCGCACGTCCCCCGTCGGAAGGGTCACGGTGTGTCCGCCGCCCGACTCGAAATGGAAGCGGAACGGGAACCGCTCACCGCACACGGACAGTTCCGAGAGCAGGTCGGAGCGCCGGAACTCCCCCTCGTAACGGTCGCCGAGCGACCGCGCTTGCATAGCTTCCGGCCACTCCTCCGCCGCCCCACGCGCGTGCTCGACTTCCGCCGCGGAGGGCGCCTTACGGGCACGCTTCCGGGGGGCCGAAGTCTCGGCCGGAACGGGCGCCGGAGCGTCCGCCGGGTCCGGCGCGGTCGGCTGTGGGCGGGCGGTGGGGGCCTCGGCGGCCACCAGGTCGCTGACGGCGCGCCATGCGATGCCCTCGGCGGTCCGCTGGCCGTTGCGGGTGAGGGTGGCGCCGTCCCAGCGGTGCCCCCGGGCGGTGAGTCGCCATACGCAGCGCAGGACGGTTTCACCGGCCTCCTGGCGGGCGGTGAGCATCAGGGCGCAGTGTCCGGGCTGCGTCCGGACGGTGGCGGTCCATCCGGCCTCCTCGGCCTGGGCGGTGAGGCGGGCCAGGTTGCGGGGGAGCTCGGTGGGCGGGGCGGTGGGCGCCGGCGCTCCGGCAGGGGTCGGAGCCGGCTCCTGGGCTCGGGTGTGCGAGCGGCTGGCGGGGCGCGTGGTCGTGATCATGTCGGGTCACTCCTGGTCGGGTTGGTGCCGGGTGAGTTGCCGCTCACACCGGGAGGCAGGGCAGGGGGAGGCAGGGGCGTTCCCGCTGGGGCCGGTCGGGCGACCGGCCCCAGCGGGGTGGCGCTCAGTTCCGGCGGTTCGGGGGCCGGTTGTCCCTCGGCGCGGTGTGGCTGGTGCTCGTGCCGTGCGTCGGGGCCTGCTCCGGGCGGGGCACCCGCTCGGCCTGCCGGTACTCAACGCCCGGTTCCGGGGCCACCGGCGCACCTGTCTCGGTGTCGACGGTGTACGCCTGCCGGATCTCCTGAGCGGTGAGCGGCCAAAGCCAGAAGTCCCGGACCATCCAGCCGCGTACGAACTCCGACCCGTCAAGGCTGAAGGTGCGCACGACCAGTCCACCGGTGCCGCACCCGATCATGGCTGCCGCCATCACTGCGCAGACGCGCATGGATGCGGTCTCGTCGATGATCAGAGCGTCACCGATCACCGTGAGCTCCTGGCCTTCTGTCAGGTCACCGTGCGTCGTGCGGGCGCTGGCCACCATGTGGTGCATCCCTTCGCCAAGAACGGCGCTTAGGAGCGACAGGTACGCGTCGGCGGAGTGGTCGAGCAGCGCGTGCGCCGTGTCCGCGGCGGTGCGCGTCGCCTCCTCCGTCACGTCCCCGCTGACGGGGGCGGGCGTCCACCGCATTGCGTCGATGCTGAGATCCTCGCTCGGGTCGACGTTCTGCCCTTCGAGGCTCTGCCGTACGTGGTCTTGGTACTCGCTCATCGTTCCCCTGCCTTGGGTTGTCGAGTTGGCGGAGGGCGAGTTGCCGCTCACCCTCAAAATCAATAATACACCCTCTTAGGCGATCGTCAACCCTCAATCACCCCCCGGACCTGATGAGTTACGGCGACCCTCTGACGGCTGTGACTCCGGGAGGGTGGGGCGACTGGCAGGCCGCCCCACCCTGGGCGCGTCACTACGTCCGGGCTGCCCGCTGCTCCTCGGCGGCCAACAACAGCTCGTTGACTCCGTGGCGGGCGTGATCGGCCCGGACACGGGCGGCCACCTCATGGGCGGACGGCAGACCGAACCCCCCGTCACTGGCGAACACGTCGTATGCCTCGCGCCACCCGCGCACCTGGCACTCAACAGCCGCGCGGGACGCGCACGCGATCGTCAGACCTCCGACGGTGACGGACAACGCGCCGATTCCGTCGGGGCTTGCCGCCGCGCTGCGGGCCCGGACTTTGGCGCGACGGGGCGCGTCGTCCAGGATCACAAAAGAATTGATGGTCAATTCGGGTTCGCGCGACTTGCCCGCGTCGGCCTGCACGGGAAAGATCCTGTCGAGCATTGCGAAGGCTTCGCACCAGCCTTCCCACCAAACGCGCGCACCGGTAGGGTGCCGGAATTCGATGATTGCCGTGGGGATCTTCAGAAGGGGAATGAGCGTGAGACCGATGGATGCGTTGGTCTCGTGCGCTCCAGCAAGGTGGATCGTGAGTCGGCTTACCGCGTCAACGGTTTCCGCTTCCGTACTCAAGGGGGCTCCTCGTGTTGGTGACTGAGACTGAGTCAGGTTGCCGCCTGACGTCAAAATCAATAATACACTGTCAGGTCTGGCGAAGCACCCGCACCGCCGAACCTTGCGACATCTCTTGCGAGATCTCTTGCCGGCTACTCCTGCGCCTTCTCTTGCGAGATCTCTTGCGCGAGCCTCTCCGGGGCGGGCGAGGTATCCGCAGGTCGACCAAGGGTTCCGGGCGTGGTCGAGGGTCTGACATCCCCTCTGCTGCCACTTTTCCGCGCCGGTTGAAGGATGAGTGAGGAATGGGTGCGGGGGCGGGTGGGGTGGTGGGCTTCGGGGATTGGGGGCGGTTGGGTGTGGGTTGCGCGTCGGCTGGCGCCGCCGCGCTGTGCCGTGCTGCGGGCCTGGTGGACGGGCGAGGGGCGGGGGAGGGGGAGCAGGGGGCCGGAGATCTTCTCTCCCGTCCTCTCCGTCCTCCAGCTCTCTTCCCTGTCCCCTCCGTCCCTCTGTCCTTCACCCCACATGCCTAGTCCGGTGGGGGGTTGCGGGGTTTGCCGGGTGTGTGCCACGGTGGATCTCAATTCAAAAGGGGGGACGGGCCGGGAAAGCGAATCCGGTACGCTGGACAAGGAATTGACGGGTTCCCAGGAAACGAAAGTCGGAAAACCGACCGACCCTCAACCCCCAGCCCGACCAATTGAATTCGCGGAGCGAATTCAATTTCGGCCGAATCGCGAAGCGATTCGCGCCTAGGGCCAACGGAGTTGGCCCCGCAATTCCGGCGAAGCCGGAATTCAGCCGCGCGGAGCGCGGCAAATCCCCCGCCGCGTAGCGGCGGCGCGTCGTTCCGCCGGAGGCGGACGCGCGC
>NZ_JBVILC010000035.1:0-43753 GCF_055580545.1 Streptomyces sp. NPDC031670
CACGACGAACACTCACGCCCCATCCAACGACCGCCAAAGACACCAGTCACAAAACCATCCCAGAACACCAACTACCTAGATCAGATGCTCTCTAAGCGGAACCCCCGACTGCCAGGCAGCCCCTCCCATAGAACCGGCACAGCCTACTGGCCCCCACAGCCCCGACAACGCCCTGGTCCGGGCGGGCGGTGGGCCTCGGCCCCCAGGGCCCGGTGCAGGTTGTGGCGGTGGGCCCCCCAGGGGAGCCACAACACGTTGACCGAACTCCCACGAAGTGTCGGGTACGTTCGCCGTAGATCCGGATCCCTGGAGGCCGGGGTGGTGGAGATGCGCAGATCCATCCGGACGGGGCGGTGGCCCGCGGCCTCCATGAGTGCACAGGCCTACGCCCTTTCCGGTGGCGCCCCAGGCTTTGCATCAGCGACCCAAGCCGCGCGGGCGAGCACGACGCGGAGAGGAGAATCGCAGGGTAAGCAGGGTAATAGACCGCGGGTCAGGCGGCTTCCTGACGCTCCGGCACCCTACGCGTCTTGACGCCGACTATGACGAGCGTCAGCCCCAGGACGGCGATGCCGAGGTAAGCGGCGGACGGAAGGTCGACCACTTAGTGCATCCAGCCCCACTCCGTACCGAAGAGGGCCTGCGAAGCGAAACTGACCAGCCCCTGGCCGCCTACGACGTAGCCGATGCTTTCGAGGGTGTAACCGATGGTTGTACGCACGGATCAACCCTCTCGCGGACCCGCTGCAAGATCGTCCTCCGCAGGGCCGAATACGCAGTAGGCCAAAGGATGCAGTCGCTTGGGGAGAGTTCCGGCAGCGCGGCACCCGCCACAGCAGAGGAGCGCACCGGCTGGTGCCAGACGGTTCCAAGATCATGCGCCAGCCCCAGCACACATGGGCTGGTGGCGGTCCTGTGACGCCGTCACCCCCCTCATATGCTTACTTCTCCCGCATGCAAAGGCCGAGTTCGCGGTCCGCCCGCTGTTCCGGTATAGTCGATCTTGAGCTTGCGGCCGCGATGAGCGGCGGCGGGACATGCGTTGGTGGTCCAAGGAAAGGCGCCCCACTTCCTGTGGGGAGATGCAGGTGCAAGGCCTGCCCAGCGCTCGATGAATGAGGGCCCCGGTCTCCGTCAAGGGGGCCGGGGCCCTCGTCCGTATGCACGGTACGCACCGAACGTGCCCACTTTCCAAACTGCCCGGCCCCGCCCCCGGCTACGGTGCGGTGTGTGACCACCCCCGCACCTCACCCCCCGCCACTCCTCTTCCTCGACGTCGACGGACCGCTCATCCCGTTCGGCGCGGCGCCCGACCAACTCCCGCGCGGCGGCTACCCGACGTACGACACCGGGCACGCCCACCACCAGCCGGCGGCTGACGCCAACCCGCTCCTCAGCAGGATCAACCCGGCGTACGGGCCACGACTGCTGGCCCTGCCCTGCACCCTGGTGTGGGCCACGACGTGGATGTCCGACGCGAACGACTGCATCGCCCCTTGGCTGGGCCTTCCGCGGCTGCCCGTCGTGGACTGGCCGGACCCCGCCGACTACCACCCCCACGGCATCCACTGGAAGACCCGCCCGCTCCGGGACTGGGCGGCCGGACGCCCGTACGTATGGATCGACGACGAGATCACCGACAGGGACCGGTCCTGGACGCAAGCACACCACCCGGGCCGAGCCCTCCTCCACCGCGTCGACCCGCGCTACGGCCTCACCGACGCCGACTTCACCGTCATCGAGCGGTGGCTCCGGACCGGCCCGGACGGTGTCCGGAACACGGCTCGGGGCAACACCGTGCCGTAGGGGCTCCAGCCGTCGATCCACGTACATGAGGGGAACAACGCGGCCGAGGCCGGCCGGTCACAGTGACGCCACCCTGCGCCGGGACGCTGCCATTTCCGTGAGCGGAAGCGAGGTCCCGCTACCGTTCCCCGCCGAGCACGGGGTCCCCCCGGTCGGACCCCTGCGAGCCAATACGGTCGTCGCTGTCGCTGTCGATCGCTCGCGGGCCGTAGTGGGCGAAGGGTGCTTCGGCGGCCACGGCCCAGTAGCGGTCGCCGTAGGACCAGTGCCACCACTCGGTGGGGTAGTTGACCAGTCCGGCGGAGGTCAAGGCCGCAGCCAGGATGGCGCGGTTCTCGGACGCCTGGGCGCTGATGTTGACCGCTTGGGTGTAGCAGGCACCCGCGCTCTCCTCCGGCGTGGCGTTCATGGGGGTGCCGAGGTCGAGCTCGACCCCATCGGCGCCGACGAGTGTCAGATCGACGGCGGCTCCGGCACTGTGCGGGGCGATTTCGGGCGGGGATACGTAACGGCTCGCGGCTGTACGAATCCGTGCCTCGGACCAGTCGTGGTGGTCGGTGCGCAGCGCGTCCGCGTACTCCTCGAAGTACCGCTGTTGCAGGTGAGGGGGACGGTATCCCTCAACGATCAGCAGCCGCAGCCCACCGGGGAGCGACGACTGGGCCCGCTCTAATCGCTCGACAACTCCCGTGCGCAGGTGCGCGAATGCGTCCCCGGTGTCCTGCTTGCGTTCGTCGACGAGCAGGCGGCGACTGCTACGGATGTCCACGAGGGGTTCGCCGCATTCCCGGACCGGGAGGGAGGCGACGCGCGGATCTGCCATAAGAATGATCTCTTCCATGAGGGGATCATCGCTGCATGCGCGGCGGAGGGGGAAGGGGACGGGGAAGTGCGTATTCAGCAGCGAGGACGGGGGAGGCGTTTGACGTCTGGGCCGGGGCCACGCGTCGAAGCGCGCCCCCTGGACCCGCTGGCAACGTGCGCTTCTCGTCTGCCGGCAGCCCGCTCTCTCAAGCACTGCGACGGCTGGGTGTAGAGGCTGATGCCGGCCAGGACGAGTTCTCCGCCGTGCGGTTGGGCCGGGATCGACGCAGCGAGGCGTGGATCGCCTGACGGGCGACGTTACAAGTTCCCGCGCCCACGGCTCGGGCAGCTCCTGGTGCCGCTCGCGGATTTCGCGCGTGGAGGATTGCGAGGACGCTGCGCTCCAGTCGGCTAGGTCGCGCTGACGCCTGGCACGCGCTTCGACTGGTGGCGGCACCGTTTTCCGCCTGTCCCGGGCACGACCCGTTGTAGGTGCCGGGCAGCCTGAGTTGACGGCCTAGGGGAGGGAACGGTCGGCGGTCTTCTAGCGGCTGGCGGCGGCGGAGCGCCGCTGTGGGGCCGGCCCGCCCGGGGTGGAGGCTGACCAGAAGTCGTCGTGGATGTCGGCGGGGGCGGGGTAGGGGACGTCGCGCTGCGGGGTGGTGGTGGGCTTGGGGACATTGCTGGTCTGGGTGAGGCATGGAGTCCCGGCGGAGAAGATGAACTGGCCCGCGGCACCGACCTGCACTGAGGCGTTGAAATCGTCGGGTGTCGTGGCGTCGATGGCGGGCATGTCTCTGCTCGGATTCACGCTGGTGATCTTGTAACCCTGGGCCTTCCAACTGCGCTCGACGGCCCCGAGCAGGCTGCCCCGCCGCTCGGCGGACACTTTGGTCAGGATGGCGATACGGCGTTTGACGGTGCCGGTCCCGGTGCCCTTGCCCAGGATGTTGCTGCACGCGATGTCGTTCGAGGGACCGTGGTACCAGCGCAGGGGCGGGGTGATGCTCCGCAAGGTCTGCTGAAGCATCGCGTCGGCCCGCTCGGCACCTTGACTCATGTCCATGGTCGGCTTCTTACGGTCATGGGTTTCACTTCCCGTCGCGCGGCTGTCCGGGAGCACGCCGCAACCGACGGCCATCGCGGCGAGCAGCAGGGATGCGGCCACTGGACGGAGGAAAGAAGTCACCGAGGGCTCCGAGGGGGGTGTGAGAGGGGCGTCTCGTTCATGTACGCGTCTGCGTGGCCGTGGTCGGGGCCGACCAGTGACCGAGCAGACGTCGTCGTGGTGGCAGGGACGAGGAAAGGGCTTCCCACCCTCGTCGGCGGGTGTTCTGGAGCTGAAGAACTGTGCGACCCAGGAGCCGCGATGGTGGTCCCGCTGCCCGCAGGGCCCGTCGGCACCAGTGTGGTCGCCTCCGGCTGCCCCGCCTCGTCCAGCAATCGACGGCGACTCTGCGCGTACACGTACTTCCCCCTGGTCCCGAGCGACCTTCCTCCGTCGCCTGCAATGACGTTAAAGCGACAGATGGGGGCATGCGCAAGCGCAAACAGGGGAGTGGGCGGAATTGAGTTGGCCGCGCATAACACTGTTGCCGGGGTGTGTGCAAGAGCGACCGCGCTCAGACGCATGCGTCCGCAGCGTCAACTTCCCTGGCACGGCGCCTAGGTACGCACGAGACGCGCGCGGTCTGCGCGATGCACGGCAGGGTGAGTCCTGGCCAGGGTGCGGCGGAAGCAAAATCGCGTGCTCCCATGGCCCGGGCGGGCTACCGTCCCCCTATGAACGTCACCGGCCGACCCACCACCCCCGCGACCGCGCGAGCGACCAGCTCGCCGGTTGCCGCCGTCTGACCTTCCCCCATTCCCACCGGCGACCGGAAACGGCCCGTCGGTGGTTCCGTGGCGTTCTCGGCTTCTTGCCGCGGTGCGTTGACCAGCGCGGTCCCGTCTCCGGTGCCTTCCCCGCTGTGACGCGAAGAAGCGAAGAAGTAAAGGAGCCACCCCATGGACACGGAGACGATTGTCCGTACGTTCGTCGAGTACTTCGAGGAGCGTGACCACCGCCGGATCAGCGGCTCGACACTGCTGCCACCCCCCGGCGACCCGGTGCTGTTCACCACCTCCGGGATGCATCCGCTCACCCCGTACCTGGAGGGGCGCCCCCATCCGCTCGGCCGGCGGCTGGTCAACGTGCAGCGCTGTCTGCGCACCACGGACCTCGACGAGGTCGGCGACGCCACCCACCTGACCGTCTTCGAGATGCTCGGCAGCTGGTCGCTGGGCGACTACGAGGGCCCACTGAGCCTCGACTGGGGGTACGGCCTGCTCACCGACGGACTCGGTATCGATCCCGGCATGCTGCACGCCACCGTCTTCGGCGGTGACGACCGGACCGGCCCGGACACCGCTTCCCTAGAGGTGTGGCAGGAGCGCGGCGTACCCGTCGAACTCACCGTGGAGGACAACTGGTGGTCCAACGGCCCCGTCGGCCCGTGCGGCCCCGACTCGGAGATCTTCCTGTGGAGCGGCGATGGCCCGCCCCGGTCGACACCGACGCGTGACGACCGCTGGGTGGAGGTCTGGAACCACGTGATGATGCGCCACCGTCGCCTGGAGGACGGCTCCCTCACCCCGCTTCCCCAGCGCAACGTCGACACCGGACTCGGCCTGGAGCGGCTCGCCTCGCTGCTCCAGGGCAAGTCGTCCGTGTTCGAGTGCGATGTCTTCGACCCCTGGCGCCGCCTCGTGCCGGCCCTGTGGCCGCTCGACGAACCGTCGCTGCGCCTGGTCTACGACCATCTGCGCTCAGCCGTCGTCGTACTCGGCGACGGCGTGCGCCCCGCCGCCACGGGACGCGGCTACGTACTCCGCCGCCTGCTGCGACGCGTACTCACCCTGCTGTGGCGGGACGATCCGTCGCGCAGTCTGGGAGACCTGCCGGAGGAGCTGGTCTCCCACACCCTGGACCGCTTCCGCCAGGAGGTGCGTCCCGGCGACGTACGCCGACTGCTCCTCGAAGAGGAACGCCGGTTCAGCCGACTCCTGGTACGAGGCCGACAGGTACTGGCCCACTCCCGCTTCCAGGGCCCGCTGAGGGATGAGGACTTCCAGTACCTCCACGACACACACGGCCTGCCCCGCGATCTCGTCACGAGCTTGCGGCAGGGGTGAGCGGAGCGAGCGACGGCTCGGGGGGAGGGCGGGCGCGGCCATCGGTTGGGGAGGGGCGCCGCTTGCCCTCCGATGCAGCCCTCGCGGCATTGCTAAGCTCCGGCGATGACCATTTTGTCGATGGACGAGATCCGCGAGCTTCACGAGAAGCACGCCCCTTCCCGGGCGGCGTACGAGCTGGTCTGGACCCACTGCGAGATCGTGTGGCGGATCGCCGAAGGACTGCTGGACCGCTGCGGGGCGGAGCTGGACCGCGAGCTGGTACGGGCGGGCTGTCTGCTGCACGACATCGGCGTCTACCGCCTCTACGACAGTACGGGTCGCCTCGATCACGCCAACTACCTGCGCCACGGCATCCTCGGCCACGACCTCCTCGCCGGGGAGGGGTTCCCCGAGTACGTGTGCCGGTTCTGCTCCTGCCATACGGGCGTGGGCCTGACCAAGGACGACATCGAGCGCCAGCAACTGCCGCTGCCGCCGGCCGATTACGTGGCGGAAACGGCCGAGGAGCGGTTGGTGATGTACGCGGACAAGTTCCACAGCAAGTCCACGCCACCCAGATTCCTCACCCCGGACAGCTACGCCGCCTACGTCGCCCGCTTCGGCCCCGACAAGACCAGGGCTTTCGAGGAATTGCGAGCCAGGTTCGGTGACCCAGACCTCGACGGCCTGGTGACGGCGTACGGCCACGCCGTGCACTGACCGCCGCCCCTCGGGTAGAGACCTCGCCGTACGCCTGGACCCAGTCGAGGCGTGGACGCCGTGTGGTGGCGTACCGGCCACACGGCGACCCGTGGTGCGTGGAAACTCGGTATCGCTGTCACCGGCAGCCGGCTGAAGATGGGGGTATGGACGCGCGGAAGGTGACCCTGCGGAAAATGACGCCGTCGGAGTACGAAGCGGCGACTGAGCACCGTGAGGCCGAGACGGCCCGTGAACTGGGCAAGTTCATGCCCGCAGAGTTGGCGCGAGTACGGGCTCGTCGGGGCACGGCCCAGTTTCTCCCGGACGGACGTGACACGGCTGGTCACCACCTCGTGGTGGCGGAGAACGCATCGGGCGAGGTCGTGGGAAACGCGTGGATCGGTCCGGACCCGCGTCAGGCAGCGGCCACCGCGGACTCGGCCTGGCTGTACGACATCAACGTCTTCGCCCCGTTCCGGCGCCACGGGTACGGATCCGCCATCCTCACCGCCGCCGAGGAACTCGTTGCCCGTGAGGGCATGACCTCGCTCAATCTCAACGTTTTCGGGGACAACGCGGCAGCCATTGCCTTGTACCGGCGCAATGGCTATGAGGTGTCGTCGATGTCGCTGTCCAAGACCGTGCGGCCTCGATCGAGGGGCCGTGGTTCCAGCGCGGGGCCGGAGTGATGTCGCAGGTCCCCGCCGGGCTCCCCGGCGCGCAGCGCAGCTCGGGTAGGGACGGGCCGCAGCGGCGTATTACCGGCCGGTGTCCGGGGAGGCTTGCTCAGGGCTCTGGGCGCCCGTGGTGGGGGCTGACCAGAAGTCGTCGTGGATGTCTGCGGGGGCGGGGTAGGGGACGTCGTCGCGATGCGGGGTGTTGGGGGTGGTGGCGGGCTTAGGGATGTTGCTGGTCTGGGTGAGGCAGGGAGTCCCGGCGGAGAAGATGAACTGGCCAGTAGCGCCCACCTGCAGGGTGATTTGGAAATCCTCGGGCGTCGTGGCGAAGATGGCGGGCATTTCCTTGTCGGGGTTCACGCCGTTGATTTTGTAACCCCAGGCCCTCCAGTTGCGCTCGACGATGCCGAGCAGCCCGCCCCGTCGCTCGGCGGACACTTTGGTCAGGATGGCGATACGGCGCTTGACCGAGCCGGTACCTGTGCCCTTGCCGAGGATATTGCTGCACGCGATGTCGTTCGAGGGACCGTGGTACCAACGCAGAGGCGGAGTGATGCTCCGCAAGGTCTGCTGAAGCAGTGCGTCGGCATGCTCAGCACCTTGGCTCATGTCCATGGTCGGTTTCCTTCCTTCAGATGGGGTGCTGGGGAGTGCTCCGCAGCCGACGGCAGTCATGAGCAGCAGGATCACGGTGACCGAGCGGAGGAGGGAGGTCATCGGGGCTCCGCAGTGATGATCTTGTTGCTCTTGCCCACTACCACGAGCGCGATGTTGCCTGCCGACATGGCATCCTTCTCCGGATCGAAGTAGTTGGAGTGTGCGCCCAAGTCCGTCGGATTCTTCAGGTGCTTGATCTTGTCCACCGTATCCGCGTCGGGGCTGACGAGCAGCGGCCCGTCCCCCGTCGCGAAGCGCCTGGCGCCGAACTCGCGGCTCGCCGGGTCGGCACCGAAGTAGCGCTCGTCGGGGACGTCGTTCAGAGCGTGACCGATCTTGTGGCCGATGTGCGCGCCGCCAGGCCCCCCGATAAAGCCTCCGAGCAGGATTCCGGTGGCTTCGCTCTTGCTGGGCAGCTGGGTGACGATGTCGTTCTTGGCGGCGCCGACAAACACGTGGTCCCGTCCGACTCCGAGCTCGTCGGCGGTCTTCGCCTCCGTGCCCGGGCTGCCCACGAGGATGATGTCGTCGGCCCCGGGGATGCCACCGTGCCGTTGTGCGGCGAGGCCGACGGTGAGCGAGCCGTAGGAGTGACCGACGGCGGTGATATGGGGGTCGCCCGTCTCGTGCGTGGCGGAGATGCCTGCCATGAACCCGTTGTACGCGGTGGCGCCCATGTTGGCGTGGTAGTCGATCATGACGGCGGCGTTGGCCAGGGGCTGTTCGGCGGGCAGCTGAGGAGCGTCGTACCCGAGCCAGACCATCGAAGCGGTGGGACTGTTCGGGTCTGCGTCCCTGGCACCGAGTGCGGTCTCCCGCGCCCGCTTCAGGTCGCTCTCGGCGAAGTGCTTGTCGAGACTGGTGCCAAGCCCCGGCACGTACGCGGCGACGTTCTTCGCGGTGTCGGGGTTGCCGTACGAGACGATGGCGCGGCCGTTGCCCTCGTCGCCGATCCCCAAGAGGTACATGGGCGGGACGCCCGGCTCCGGTGCCGCTTGCAGCTGCTCGTTGATCGACCGCAGCCCCGCCAGCTTCGCCCGCGCCGCCTCGTTGTCCTCGCCCGACAGCTTGCCGATCAGCATCTGCAGGTTGTCACGGTTGGCCTCGTCGCGGGCGAGGGCCGGGATGCCGTCCAGGTTGCCGAGGACGTCCGGGCAGAGCGTGAGGTATTCGTCGCGCTGGGCCTGGGACAGGTGGGTCCACCACTCGTGGCGCTCGGCGGGGGAGGCGCCCGTCGGGATGGTTTTCTTCAGGCGGTCACCGGAGACCTTGCGTACCGCTGCCAGGTCCGCCGCCGCGTCTCTCCACGTCGCGTCGGTGACGTCCAGCCCCGGCTCGGCCTTCAGCCTGCTCAGGGCCGTACTGAAGTGTTCGTCGGCCTCGCGGGCCGCCGTGAGCACGCGCCGGATGCGGTCGGCGATGTCCTGGGCCTTGGCCCGGTTCGGGTTGGGGTCGGCAAGGCCGGGGTGGAGCGCGCCGAGGGTGGGCGGGCGGGACATGAGCGGCGTGTCGGCGCTGGCGCTGCCGCCGGGGATCGGCTTGTCCGTGACGACGTTCTGGCCGCCGGCCGGGTAGCTCACCGACCCGTCCGCCGCGACCGTGAAGCCGAGGCTCGCCGCGTCGTCCAGGGCGTCCTTCAACTGCCCCTGAAAGCCGACCAGTTCGGCCACGAGCGAGCTCAGGGTCGTACGGACCAGACCGCATTCCGTACGGATGTAATCGTAATTGCGGTCCAGGCGCCGCAGCCGGTTGACGGCGGCCGGGGACGCCATGCCCTTCTGGGTGGCCTCCAGACCGTGGATCATCTCGCTGCTGATCCGGTCCCGTGCCGCGTCGGCCTGGGTGCTGACGGCGCCCCAGCCGTCGGCGGCGTCGAGGAGCTCGGCGCACTTGAGGTCGTGCAGCTGCTGCCAGGTGAGCACCCCCGTCACCGGCCCTGGCCGGCCGGCGCGGAGAACTGCGCCAGCGCCGACTTCACGCCCGTGTCCACTTCGCCCTGCGCCCACGCCGTCTGACGCAGGATCGGCTCCAGCGCGCCGCACTCGGTGTGGACGGCCGTCAGCCGCTTCTCCCACGAGGTGAGTACGGACTTGAGCGCGGCCATACTCGCCAGTCCGGCCGTGCCGGCCTCGGCCCCGGCGTGGGCAGAGGTGAGTTTGGCCTTGGCCGTGGCGGTGTCGGTCTGCAGGGCGTGGGCGGTGCCCGCCGCGTCCGACCACGGCTTGGCGCTGTGCTGCAGCTCGCCACTGCCACCGTTGCTTCCGCCACCCGCCGGCCCCGCCGACGCCAGTGACATCGCCCTCGGCTGCCCCGCTTGGTCCAGCAACCGCTGCCAGCTCTGCGCGTACACGTACTCCCCCGTCTCCCCCGTGGTCTCGTGCGACCTCTTCCGTCGCCCCGAAATGACGTTAAAGGGGCAGGTGGGGGCGTGCGCAAGCGCAAACAGGAGGGTGGCTGAAAAAAGAGTGGCCACGCATAACACCCCTGTCGGGGTGTGCGCAAGAGTGATCGCGCTCAGTCGTGCGCGTCGGCGCCGCCAAGTTCTCCGGGGTGCTGTCTGAGTGCCCGGTGGTTGGCCGCGGGTCGTGCTTCAGGCGGCGTGCGCGAAACGGTCGCGCAGGTCGCGCAGGTGGCTCGTCCGTCCTTCGGCCCCGTGCCCGGCGTGCCGCCCGCGCCGCCGGTCGCGGCGGGTGGCACGGGCCTCGCCGACCAGCCGCTGGGCGGCGGCCTCACGCAGCAGCTCGGCCTCGTTCACCTTGTACATCCGGTACTCGAACATCGTCGGCTCCCTGGTGCCCCCGCAGAGGCTTCAGTCGGTGGTCCATCGCTTCCTGCGATGCCTCAACCTTCGTCCCCCAGGGGCCTGCGGAACATCGGGAGAGCGCCCCATTCCTGCGGACGCGGGACCTTAGACGTACGGGCGGGCGGCGGGATTCGTGAACCGGGCCTAAGGCAGGGATACGTACGTAGTCGGCGGCCGACGGCCGAGTGTGTATGCCCTGAACACCGTTGCAGAAACACACCTCTTCATGTGCTTGTAGGAGCGGTGTGAGGGCATGCGGTGGTCAGGAGGTTGATAACAATGGTTCCCCTGCTTCTGGTACTTCTGCTCGCTCTGGTCCTCTTCGGTGCAGGTTTCGCGCTCAAGGCGCTGTGGTGGATCGCGGTGATCGTGCTGGCCGTATGGCTGCTCGGCTTCGTCGTCCGGGCCGCGGACAGCAGCGGCCGTCGAGGCCGCTGGTACCGCTGGTAGGCGGGTTCTCCTCCGTGCGAGGACCGCGGTAGACACCGCACATGGACGTGGGGCCCGGCCGGGAACGGCCGGGCCCCACGTCATGCGGTCCGCGGGCGACCCCGGCGAGACGCGGCCCGGACGCCGGGACCTCAGTCGCAGGGGGCGATGATCTGCCAGTCCTTGGCCGGATCCCCGGTACGCAGGAACTCGCTCAGGTACAGATCTGTCTCCTCGGTGATGTCCTCCCCGTCGGGCCACACCGACTCGCATTCCGGGCACAGGAAGAAGATCTGGCCGGTGTCCTCGCGTCGATACCGCCGCACCCAGTCCTGACCGCAGTGGACACAGGCCACTTTCTCCACTAGTTCCAACTCCTCGGGAAAGCCGTGATCACTTCATTGCCGTGCTCGACGGTGATAGAAATATAGTTTTCGCCGGGATTGAACCCGACTTGACGCTCCATCGGGATGATATAGGTCGTTCGCGCCCCCTGCGGATTCACGAATACGGCCAGGGCACGCCGACTCCATGCCTCGTCCACGGTGTCGAGAACACCCTTGCTGCCAGTGTCGAAGACTCCGTGGGCCGGTTTGGCCGGGTTCTCCTGGGTGTGCTGCATGACGTGGGTGATGCAGTGTCCCTCGGCCGATCCGGGGCCGTAGTCGAGCCCTTCCTTGGATCGGTACCAGCCGCCGCCGCCCAGCCTTCACACTCCCCAGGATGTCGCCGAGCTGGCGGGCATGCTCCACACCTCGGGTCTCGATGACCACGCGCTGAGCCTGCTCGGGGCCGCGGCGGTCACCCGACCGCTGCCGGACGTGATGAGTACCCTCGGCTGCTTGCGCGAGCCCCTTTTCCAGCATGCGGTACGGGCTGCGCTGTCCACCGCCGCGTGCGAGCGTCCCGTGGGTGATGTCCTCCAACTCATCGGCCTGCTCTGTCAGGACGGGCTGGGGCATCTCGTCACAGCCATGACCAACGCGCTCGCCGCCCGGCGCACAGCCCCCGAAGTGGCCGAGTTCTTTGCCCTCGCCCGTAACCGCGGTATGGGCGGCCTGGTGGGCACCGTGGCGACCGATACGGAACAGCGCGACATCGTGCACGTCACGGAACTGGTCTACACGCTGGGCCGCAACGGCAGCCACGTCGCGGCAGACACGATGCTCCTGCGGACCGTCGCCGACCGCACCCCGGTGGAAGTCGCCCTACTGATCAACACGCTCCATGAGTCAAGAAGCTTCTACCAGTCCTCGCGCGCACTGATCGCCGCGTTGGGCGAAGCCTCCGCGGCCGGGGTGAGGGCCGTGGTAACCGAACTGGGCCGGGGGTACGCCGGAGTGGACGCCGTACTGAAGGCGGCGATCCGCGTGTGCACGCCCGACCAGGCCGCGGCCATGGCCGCCACTCTGGAGTCCTGCGGACTTCACGAGCAGGCCGAGACGTTGTTCCACTGCTGTGTCGACACCATGCCCACGGGCCAGGGCGGCATGTTCCTCCAAGCCCTCCACGTCAACGGTGCCCTCGCCATGACCGACGAAGCACTGCGGCGGCATGCGGAGCGCAGCACCACCCTTGGCCTCGCACAGTTCGTGCGTGCCCTCGACGGATCCGCCCTGCGTCGGCATCTGGACACGGTGCTGCACGTCTGTGCGACAGTCCGGTCGGCCACGGACAACACGCACCTGCTCAGCCACCTCGCAGAGAGCAGCGACTGGACGAGGCCGAGAGCCGACCGCGTGGCTGCCCGCCTGCTGGAAGAGGTGGTGGCCCACCAGCCGGTACCCGGCCAGGTGGACCTGCTCGTCGCACTCGCGAGGGCCGGCCTGGGCGACTACGCGCACCGGTTGGAAGTTCTGGCGACCCGCGCCGAACAGGGGCCCGCCTTCACGAAGCTGCTGAAGGAGACGAACAGGCAGCGTGAACAGAGGCCGAGCCCGCGCTCGTTCTGGCGGACGAAACGGCGATGATCTTGAGACTCGACCCGTAGGGGCCGGACCCACCAGACCTGGCATCCGGCCCCCTCACGTCACGCCTGGCCGTCAGAAGAGGTGGTTGTACATCTGCCAGCCGCCGCCGATCCGCTGACGGGCGGCGAAGTTGCCCTTGCCGTCGCCGGTGTACGACCACAGCACACCGTCCGTGCCCCGTGCGAGAAGGTCGGGCCTGCCGTCCGCGTTGATGTCGCCCGCGCCGACCAGGGCGTCGTAGACCTGCCAGCCGCCGCCGACCTTCACACGGGTGGCCAGCCGGCCGCCGCCGGTGCCGGGGTAGAGCCACAGCACCCCGGCCGCGTCCCGGGCCAGCAGGTCGGCTTTGCCGTCACCGTTCACGTCGCCGGCGCCCGACGCCAGCAAGTACCCCTTCCAGCCTTCGCCCACCTTCACCCGCGCCTTGAAGTTGCCCGAGCCGTTCGCCTCGTACAGATAGAAGTCGCCCGTGGCGCTCTCGCGCGCGAGGACGTCCGCGTGGCCGTCGCCGGTCATGTCGCCCGGGGAGGTCAGCGCGTCGAAGATGTTCCAGCCCCCGCCG
Organism: Streptomyces sp. NPDC031670; assembly: GCF_055580545.1. NCBI lineage: Bacteria > Bacillati > Actinomycetota > Actinomycetes > Kitasatosporales > Streptomycetaceae > Streptomyces > Streptomyces sp. NPDC031670. Next base: position 13,567 of record NZ_JBVILC010000035.1, read on the forward strand.
ATGGACGTATACGGGGTGGTGGGAGTCAGGGCCCTGCCGCCGGGCCGGTAGGCGCGGAGCTCGCCACTGCTCAGGCGGACCAGTACGTCGTTGGAGGCGTCGCCGTCGACGTCGTCGTACGGCACCGCGGACGTCACCGTGTTCGTGCCCGTCCACCCCGATCCCGATACCTTCGGGTCGACTCCGCCCCGGCCTGTACCGGCACGGAAGTCCGCGTTGCCCGAGGGCGTGAGGGCAAGCAGGTCGCCGATGCCGTCGCCGCCGACGTAGTCGCGCGGAGCGGGCGCCGCACCGGCGAGCTGGAGGTCACCGGTACGCGTCAGGGCCGGCCCGTGGCCGTCGGCGGGCAGCGCGCTCAGCGTCCAGGTGTACGCCCCGTCGACAGCGGGTCGCCCCTCCTCGGTCCGGCCGTCCCAACCGGTCTTGATCAGGCCGCGGGCCTCACCGCCCGTAAGGGTGCGGACCGTGGCGCCTGTCGTCCGGCTCGTGAGAGTCAGCCGCCAGGAGGCGGCGGGCCGAGAAAGCCACCAGCGGGCCGCCCAGGAGCCGGACCTGACGTTCGCGGTGGCGGGGAGATCGGCGTCGATGACGGCGAGCGGGGACGTTCCCGAGCCGGAGGGGACGATGTGGGTGACCCCCTGCGCGTCGCTGTAGACGAGCGGCCCGCCGAAGCGGTCCACGTCCCAGCCGGTACCCGCGGTCGAGCCGGCGACCTGGCCGATGGACCGGGAGGTCGGCGCGGAGCCGCTGACATCAGTCATGCGCAGGGTCCCGTCGGCCGCGGACACCAGGTAGCCGTCGCCCAGCCGCGTCTGCTCGGCGTAGGGAAGCGGACTGGTACGCGCCGTGGCGGTGTCATACACACCGGCCTGCTTCTCCGCGTCACAGGCCCAGTAGATCCGGCTGCCGACGGCCTGCAGGTCGGTGAGGTCGCAGGAGGCGAGCCTGACCGGGGGGACGCCGGAGCTTGTGGCGCCCAGCGTCGTGACCCGCACACGACCGGGCTCCCCGGCCGCTTCGGTGTACAAACGGTTGCCCCACAGCGTGACCGCCTCGTCCGCGTAGGGCTGGGTGGCCACCGTCTTGCCGGAGTCGATGTCGACGACCGACAGGATCTCGGGCTGGGACGGCGCCGGGTCGTCCACCCATCCGGAGAACGCCGCGTAGCGTCCGGAGGCGGCGACAAGAGTCTTGAAGCGCGCCTCGGGCCTGAACTCCCGCCCCGGCAGGGGCTGTCCGTCCTCCACGACGCGGATCGTGCCGGTGGTCCACAGCCCGGTCAGCGTCCGGCCGTCCCCCGTGGCCAGCAGATGCGAACAGGAGGAACCGTCGCAGAAGGGATTCTGTGTTTCGGTACCGCGGTCGACTCGCGGCCCCGCCGTCAGGGGGGTGCCGGTCGTAAGCGTCATGCCGCGCAGTCGGTACGGCGCCCCGGGCACAGGCATCGCGTCCAGGGTGTTCACCTGTCCTTGGGCGACCGCTGTCACGGCGGGTCTGGCCGGGGCGCTCGGCAGGTCCGCGACCTTGACCGGCTCGGGCCCCGCCCCTTCCGCACCCGCGCGGATCGCGTAGACGGAACGCGCCAGGCCCTCACCCGCCCGTGCAATGAGCACCCGTCCGCTCGGATCGAGCACGGAAGCCGCTGTCGTCCGGTCGAGGATGCGGTGGGGTTCGCCGCCGTCCGCGGGCGCCGCCCAGACTCCGTAGGCGAACCGCTTCTTGTCCTCGGGCTGCTGGACAGGCTCGGCCGGCCGGGCCAGCAGAACCTGCTCGCCGAGCAGTCCGAGCAGGTGGTCGCCCTGTCGGTAGGCGATGTGGAACTCACGCTCGGGTCGCGTGTCGGCGGTCAGCCCCCAGAGCTGGACCGTGCCGTCCTTCAGCAGACGCAGCACCTTCCCCTGAACGAGAAGGGTCGAGACGGCGTCCGCTGACGCGGTCACACCGACCAGGCGCACCTGCGCGCTGGAGTCCACCCAGAAATGGTGCTGCGCTCCGCCCAACTGGTACGAACCGAGGGCGCCTTGTCCGTTGCGGTACATGGGCCCGCGAAGCAGCGTCGCGCCCTCGGGGAAGCCGGTCACCCGGCGTGTGACGGTCTTCCCGCCCTCCGCGGTCAGCAGGTACCAGCCCTCGCCGTCCGGGGCGGACGCGGACGTGGCGGTCAGGGCGGTATCGCCGAAGACCCCGACGAGACGGTGGTCGGACGGCAGGTAGACCGTTTTCGACGTGCCGTCGCGCATGTCACGAAGCTCGACGAAGAACTTCCCCGCCGCGTCGTTGCCGTACAGTCCGACGTAGTCGGAACCCGTGCCCACGGCCTGGTAGTGCCAGTGGTCGTGCGGGATCTCCTTGACGCTGCCATCGGCGTACGAGGTCCACCGGTACTCGCCCCGGTAGTTGCCGTACTGCCCTTGGTAGCTCCCGCCCAGAACGCCGCTGTCCCCGGCGCTGATCAGCGTGCCCGCATCCTCCAGGGCGTACTGCTCGGCGGGAACCGCCACCTCTGGAGGCGCGGTGTCGGCCGCGACGGCGGGCGCCGCCATCAGCGGTGCGGCGCCGACCGCGATGCCGACCGCCGTGACAGCGGCGGCGGCAGCCCGTACGAGTGTGTGGCGTCTCAAGAAGTGCTCCCCAGAGGTGTCGCGGCATGGGGGAGCCACCACGTGAAGTGGTACGGCGCGGCCGAATAGTGAAAGCAAAGCCCCCCGGCTTGCCCCCCCTGCAAGTGGTTTGACCCTACAACAGCCCTGTACAGGGAGGAGATCAGAGGGGGATCAGCAGGGATCAGAAGGGATCTCGGGCGAAGCACAGCCACAGCCCGCGGATCAGAGCGCCTGCCACCAGAGCGGTGATGACCGGGCCCGCGAGGAAGAGGGTCAGGCCCGCCCCGATGTTGGCGCCGATCACTCCGGCGGTGACGATGCGCCAGCCCACGCCCAGCAGGATCCCCGCGACGAGCAGCGGCAGGAGGACCTGCCACCACCGAGGGTCGAACGGCCCGCGCCAGCAGGTGCGGAGCAGGAAGGCCGCAGAACCGACGGCCAGCAGCAGCGAGACCACCCCCAGCGCCGTTTCCGGTCCCGGGCCGAGGGAGAAGGGGCGAACGGCGTAGTCGAGCTCGGCCGGCGCGACCCCGTCCACGCCTTGCTGCCCGACCAGCCACCAGGCGGCGACGGGCACGGCCGCGACCAGCCCGGCAGCGGCGGCGGCGACCGGGAGACCCCGGGGGGAGCGGGCACGTATCGAAGTGGTGGGCATGCTGCCATCGTTGCTGTGCGGCCGACGGGAGGCATGAGTGCGGATACTCATTTCGTCGACGGCCATCGAGGATGCGCGCGCCGGTTGGCCCGCTGGATCCTCAATGGCCTGGCCCGATCTCCAGGCGTGGCCCGAACGGCGCGTCGGCGTTGCCGGTGGCGAAGTAGATCCAGAGCCTGCCTGCGTGGCCCTGCCCGGACAGGTCTCCGGGTGTCTGCTCGCAGTGGAGATCGTCTTCGCGAGCGACCTGGGGGGGTCGGAGTCGAATGGCCGACGACCACGGGTTTCGACGATGAGTCGACCATTGCCCTGTGCGGGCCCCGGCCGTGTGACGACGACACTCGGGTTCCGTCGCCCAGGTCCGCTATCCGCAGGCCGGCCCCATGGGGCTACCGCCAGGACGCCCGCTCATCCCGTCTCCGCCGCGCCGGACGGCTCTCCCCAGATCGCCTGGAGATCGCGGGCGCGGACGGTGATCGTGGCGTCCGTCAGGGCGATCTCGTGGAGACAGCCGCCGTCGTCGGCGGGCAGGATCTCGTCCAGGAGTACGGCGTCGGCCCGCATCCAGTCGATCTCGTGGTCGTAGGCGATCGCGAAATGGACCACGCCCGTGTAGGCGATACGCAGGCCTGCCTCGTGCTTGAACTGGTTTGGTGCGAATTCGAGGGTGAGTGTGCCGCTCTTGTCCGTCGCGATCCGGATGTCGGCGAGCTCCAGGTCCTTCACGCACCGTGGCGCGTTCCGGCGGTAGTGGTCGCCGTCGCGGGCGAAGGCGCGGGCGCCGGGCGGCAGTGCCTCTGCGAGCTCCGGGAGAGCTGCGAGGTAGGCGGTGGCGTCCGTGAAGAATCCCTGGAACGCGTCGTCCCAGGCAGCCTTGACGTATTTCATTTGCAACCTTCTGCTGCGAGACGAGGGCGTTGCCACTTGTCGCCGGAGATGTCCTCGGTGCCCTTGGGGCCGACCCGGCCGGTCCTGCGCAGGGTGTCCACGGCCCGCCCCTTGAGGGCGTTCTCCACACTGGGCGGAACCTGAACGTCTGCGGCGGTCGTGCCGTGCTTGTTGAACCAGCCGTCGCTGCCGAAGATACCGACTTCACGACCGGATTTATCGTATACGTGGATCTCGAAGTCGGTTCCCTTCGTCCCCTCCTGCCAGGTGTCGAGGCGCCCCCGGTAGCCGGAGCCGAGGTCCAGTGGGTCCTTCGGGCCCTTGGGCGCCAGGCCGAGCGGGTCGATCCAGCCGGTGGCGTTGAGGACGTAGGCGTGGTGATCGGGAGCGGGCTCCAGGCCCAGCGGGTCCGGGCTGAGGTAGCGGGCCGTTTCCGGGTCGTAGTAGCGGAAGTGGTTGTAGTGCAGGCCCGTTTCGGGGTCGGCGTACTGGCCGGGGAAGCGCAGGGGGCATTCGACGGTCGGCGGCTCCGGGCCGGTGGCCAGAGCGGTGCCCCACAGGGCCGGGCGCAGACTCCATGCCACCTGCCCCTCCGCGTCCACCAGTTCCATGGGGGTGCCGACCGGATCGGTGACGATCCCGTGGAAGGTGGTGGTGCGGTCGGCGCTGGGGTCGGCGGCCAGCTCCGCCAGGAGGGAGCCGCCCGCCTTGCGCAGCAGGGGACGGTGGTCGGTCTGGGTGAGGGGCCGGTGGGAGTCGGGAGCGTACTCCCAGGTGGTGACCCGCCCGTCGGGGAGTTCTTGCTCGGCGAGCCGGTTGTCGTCCCACGCGAAGGCCGTTCGCCCCGCCGACGAGCCGTCGCCGAGCAGCCGGTCCTTGGCGACGCGGCGGCCGAGCGGGTCGTAGGTGTAGTGCCAGGTGTCGCCGTCCGGGGTGGTGGCCGTCACCAGGCGGTCCTCGGCGTTCCACGCGTAGGTCCAGGTGCGGGTCTGCCCGTTGAGGAGCTTGCGGGTCTTGCGGACGAGGCGGCCCTGGGCGTCGTGCTCATACGTGGTACGGCCCGCCCGCTTCACCAGGGTGCCGTCGAACTCGCGCTCCCCCGCGGCCGGATGGGCCGGCGTGGTGGCGTGGGTGAGGTTGCCCGCCGCGTCGTAGGCGTAGGTCTCGGTCCAGCCATGGGCCCGGACGCCGGTGACGCGCCCCACCGGGTCGAGGTCGAACCTCCTCGTGCCGGAGGTGAGCTCGCGGATCTCGGTGAGGTAGCCGTCGGGACGGTAGGCGTAGGCGCGGTGCTGGAGCAGACGGGCGGGGTCGTCGGGCCGCCCGGCCAGGGACTGGACGGCGAGGCGGCCGGTGGAGTCCCAGGTCTGGGTCAGGGTCACCGCGTCACCGATGCGGCGTTGGGTCTCCTGGCCCGCCGCGTCGTGGGCGAAGGTCAGCGTGCCGGCCTCGGAGCGCAGTTCGCCGAGGTGGCCGGCCGCGTCGTAGGACCAGTGGGACGTGAGGCCGGACGGGGTGGTGCGGCGGGTGCGCCGCCCCAGGGTGTCGTAGGCGTACGTCGTGGTGCGGCCGTGGGCCGACTCCGACAGGACGCGGCCCAGTGCGTCCCTCACGTACGTCACTTCTGTGGTCGAGTTGGCCGCACGCGTCAGGTCACCGGCCTCGTCGTAGGCGAAGGTGACCACCTCGCCGCCGCCGTCGCGCTGTTCGGTGATCCGGCCCAGCGCATCACGGGTGTAGCGGAGGGTGTCGCCCGCGCCGTTGGTGCGTGAGGTCAGTTCACCGGCCGCGTTGCGTGTGTAGGTCAGGGTGCGGCCGTTGAAGTCGGTCTCGGAGGTGAGACGGCCCGCTGCGTCGTAGGTATACGTCCAGGTCAGGGCGTGCGGGTTGGTGACCTGGGTCAGGAGCAGCTCGGTGTTGTAGGTGAAGGTGTAGGTGGCGCCGTCGGGGTCGGTGCGGGTGGCGGGGACGTCGAAGCGGCCGGCCGTGTGGCGGGTGGTGTGGCCGGCCCGGTCGGTGTGGGTGAGCGGGTTGCCCTCGGCGTCCCACGTCCAGGATTCGACGGAGCCGTCGGGGTGCTCGCGGCGGGCCGGTTTGCCCTCGGGGGTCCAGGTGGTGCGGACCGTCCGGCCGAGCGGGTCGGTCACGTCCGTGATGCGGCCGAAGGGATCGCGCCGAACGGCGGTGGTATGCCCGAGTTCGTCCGTGACGGCCACGGGTATGCCCGCCCGGTTCGTCTTCACCGCGCGCACCGCGCCCACCGCGTTCGTCACCGAGGTCAGGTGGCTCGACTCGTCATAGGTGTAGGTGGTGCGGGCGTCGAGCGGGTCGGTGGTCGTGAGGAGGTTGCCGCGTTCGTCGTAGGTGTGGTGCCAGGTGGCGCCGCCCGGCTCGATGACCTCGACGGCCTGGCCGCGCTCGTTGTAGGCGGCGCGGGCCACCGAGCCGTCGGGCAGGGTGAGCTCGGTGAGGTTGCCATGGTCGTCGTAGGTGTACCGGGTGGTGCGGCCGAGGGGGTCGGTCACCGTCAGGGGTTTGTCGCCGTGTTCGTCCCACTGGGTGCGGGTGGTGTGGCCGAGGGCGTCGGTCTCCTCGATGACCAGGCCTTCGGCGTTGTAGCGGTGGCTGGAGGTGTGTCCGAGGGAGTCGGTGTAGGTGGTGGTGCGGGCGGTGTCGTCGTAGGTGAGGGTGCCGCAGAGGATGCCGTCGACACCGTCGGTGCGCACCACGCGGCCGCGCTCGTCGTAGACGTAGGAGAACCAGGTGCCGTTGCGGTCGGTCCAGCGGGTCATCCGGCCCTGGTCGTCGTAGGCGAACCTGAGGGGCTTGCCGCTGGAGTTGATGACCTCGCTGAGGTTGCCGGCGTCGTCGTAGGCGTAGCGCATCACCACCGTGCCCGCGTCGGGCGGGAGCTGGCCGGTGTAGCGGTCGGGGGCGTGCTCCAGCAGGCGCAGGGCGGTGATGCGGGGGCCGTGGGAGTCGACGGCGAGGTAGTAGCCGCCGGAGTGGCGGATGCCCTCGGGGACGCCGCCGGCATTGCGCTCGATGTCGATACGGGCGCCGTTGCGGTCCTGCCAGGCGTCGATGGGCAGGTGGAAGATGCCGGGGGTCGCGGAGTTCAGCGGGGTGCTGAAGGAGCGGATCACGCCGGTGGCCGGGTCGGTGACGGTCATCACGCCGTCCGGTTTGCCGTCCCACTTCAGGGGCCAGCGCGGGCCCTTGACCGGCAGTACCGGCTCGCCCGGCGTCGGCACCGGGTAGACCAGCCGCATACCGTCCGCGCCCGCGAAGACCACGCCCTCGCTGTCGATCTGGACGCATTCGTCGAGGGTGGAGATCCAGGTGGGGCCGAAGCACACCCCGCCCCGGTAGGAGGAGAGGTGGGTACGCTCGAAGGCGAACGGCAGGGAGGCGGGCAGGGTGAGGTCGGTCTGCGACATGAGCATCGCGCCGGTCGCCACGTCGATCGGCTCGCCCACGCATGGGGTGCGCTCGCCGTTGCGGGCGGCGGGGCCCAGTTCCACCAGGTCGGGGCGGAGGGAGGGCGGGCGCAGCATGAACGGGGTGGGGTTGGTGAAAGCGCCCTCGACGCCCGCCTTGAGCACCCCGCTGCCGGCGCCCAGCGCTCCGCCGAAGATCATGCCGTCCTTGGCGGCCTGGTTGATCTCGTCCAGGCTGAAGCCGCTCTGCAGACCGGTGGCGATCTTCAGCGGCTGGGCGACGGCCAGGTCCACGGTGACCGACTCGACGCCGCCGAACGCCGCCGCGACCAGCGTGCCCGCCGCGATCTCCGCGACCGTCGTGGAGACCGCGACGCCCAGCGTGGCGCCCATCTCGATGATCACATCAGCGGCGGCCACCGCCGCACCCGAGGCCAGGCCCGCGGTGACGAACGCCAGGGCGATACCGCCCGCGATCACCGCCGCGTCGATACCGATCTGCGTCCACAGCTTGGTGATCGCGTCGTCCACCGCGTCCGCGAACTTCTCCAGCCCCTCCGCCATCTTCCGCGAAGCCTTCGACAGATCGCTGAGCCAGCCCGCGTCGTTTCCCTTGGCGTACCGCTCCCAGAACGTGGTGAAGGTCCCGATCGCCTCGCCCTGGTTGTTGTGGATGAGCGAGCTCGCGGTGTTGTTGACCGGCGTACGCACGTCGTCGACAGCGTCCGCGAAGGTCCGCCACGCCTGCGCCGCGTGCCGCAGGGTGCCCGAGTTGGCGTCCGGCCACCACATGCCCAGCTTGAGCAGGACCTTCTTGGCCTCGTCCTCGATGCTCACTTGGCACCGTCCTGGTGAGGCGCGTGCGGATCGTGCGACGAATCCCGCGGCTTCACCTTGGCGAACATCCCGGCGATCAGCTCATCGTTGTCAACATGCCCGTCCGACATGTCGATCATCGCCTCGTGGATGCTCGTCAGCCCGAGCACCAAGATCCCCGCCCCGCGCTCGATCGCCTTCTGCTGCGGCTCGTACGCGTCCCCGAACGCCTTGCCCTGCTCGTCATCGCCCCAGGGCTTGCCGAAACCGTCCAGCGCCTTCACCAGATTCGTGAGCGCCGTGCTCAGGTTCTTCGCCTGCTCGTGGAACACCGGCGCCGACAGCTTCAGATCAGCCGTCTTGATGTCCAGAACCTTGCCGTCGTCGCCCACCCGGCACCTTCCCCCGTCGAACCCGCACCCGCCCCTGCCATCTGCGCGTGCAACTCCTCGACCGTAGGGGGCCAGGGTCAAGGGACCGCAAAGGAGTTGTCGTGGGAACGTAACAAAGAGCAGGTCGGAGCCGTGTTGTCGACCTGGCCTCACCGGCCATGAGTGAGGGGAGGGGGCCGTCATAGCGGGCGTTGCGTACGACTCGATGGCCGCAAGGTGGCGTTCTCACGCGGCAAGTCCTGGGTGCACGGGCGGTCGAGCTGCTGGGGTGTGCGTCCACCCGCTACAAGGGGTCCGATTTCACCGGGCAGGGTAAAGGCAGCCTCCTGGGGGGGTACACCGGCGGGGTCCAGGAGATCACCATGGCCCTGTGGGTCGACCCCCGTACCAGCCTGCCTGCCTGTCCGGACGGAAGAGGCGATCGGGGCCGCCCACGTCGAACCGACTTTCGAGTGCGGTTGGGGCTGAGGTTCGGGGAGAGCGTCGTGCTGCCGCTTCGGGTCCTCGCCACCAACGTGAGCGCCACCTCGCCGCTCCGGGCGCTCGTCGACGAACTGAAGCGCCAGCACCCGGAGTTTGCTTCGAGTCTGGCCGTACCGACCATGTGAGTCACAGGGAAGTACAACCGGGCCACTGGCCTCGGCGGGATCGCGCCTCGTCGGGGTCCGCCGTACGGGCGAGCGTTCCGAGGTGACCTCGACGGTACGCTGGCGGGCATGCGGCCGTTGGTGAACTGGGCCTTCGGCTTCCCCACACACGATGGATGCGCCACCCGTCCCCCAACCAGGGCGGTGCGCTACCCGCAAGCGCGGCGGTGGACACCGCGACGCTCACGGTCCAGCGCCGACCGGCGACGCGGTTCGGCGCTGGACCGGGGCGGCCCGTGGATAGCGCAGGGCGTCAGGTTCTCGGCCGAGAGGCGGGGACGGAAAGTCCGTGGCATTGACCATGCATCTCTTCGACGAGGCTGGTTACGAGCCGACGCGGTGGGCGCCGGCTCGGCGGTGGTCTGCGTGAGGGCGGGGGCTGGGGGCCGGGGGCTGGACGAGGCCTCGGGGCGGGTCTGGAACCGCACGCCCCAGAATGGCGTCAATTCCCAACGCGCGCTCTGTGCACGGTAGTTACGATGCCGGGTAAACGCCGGACCCGGGGGAGGGGTCGTCCGTGAGGTTTGACGAGGAATGGGCGTCGAGCAAGGCGGCAGCGGCGCGGCAGCTGGGGAGTACGCGCCTCGACGGGGCGTACGACGGACCTTTTCCGCCGTCGCCGGGGGATGACAAGGACCTGAACTCCAGCCCCGCGCGGAAGGCAACCGCCGCCAACGACATAGAGACGGACTTCGAGCCCAACACCAGAAGGGCCGGGATCTGGGCGGACGAGGCGAGCATCTCGGCGGCCAAGGCGTTCGACGGATGGGCGACGGCGGCCGGGCTGACCAAGGCCCAGGACGCCTGGTTCAAGTCGGTCACCTCGCTGCTCGGCAGGCTGGCCGGGGAGAAAGCCTCGCTGCGCGGCACGAACAAGCTGTACTTCACCAACGACATCTGGGTCGCCGACGACTTCGTCCCCCTGGTAAAGCCGTCCCAGCTGAACCAGATCTCGCCGCCGCCCTCCCCGCGGTAGGAGGCAGGCATGCTGACGTACGAACTGGTCATGAAGACGGACTTCTCCCATCTCAACACCGCCGCTGCCAAGTGGGACGACATGGCAGGGGAGTTCAAGAAGCTGGAGGACCGGTACAGGAGCCAGGTGCAGAGCGTGAGCCTGGACGGCACCTGGACCGGCCAGGCCTCGCTGTACTCCCGGCCGAACTTCGCGACCACCCACGCGCAGTACGTCGCGGCCCAGACCGAGGCCAGGGCCGTCGCGTCGCTGTTGCGGGACGCCTATGCGCAGTTCGTGGACCTGAAGAAGAGGGTGGAGTCGGCGCGGGAGGACGCCATAAGGGCCGGGATGAAGGTCTCCGAGGCGGGCCGGGCGAGTTTCGACTACAGCAAGGTGAGTGCGAAGGAGGGAGACACCGTCCGGCACGACCCGGGGCTGAGCAACACGGAGAACGCCTGGTCCCTGCACATCGCCCAGGCCGTCTCGGCGGTGAACGACGCGGACCAGGGGGTGCGGATCGCCCTGGAGGCGGTCGGCATCGACTCCGACTTCCGGGACGGGGAGACGAACGGCTTCAACGCCCGGGCGAGTGGCGACGTGGAGCACTACGAGGCCGAGGCGGCGATCCCGCTGGCCCGCAAGATCAGCAAAGGCGACAAGCTGTCTCCTCAGGAGCTGGCCGAGGCCGCTTCGCTGTTCAGGGACAACGAGCACGACACGGTCTTCACCCAGACAGTGCTGCAGAGCCTGGGTCCGGACGGGGCGATCAAGTTCACCCGGCACGTGGACGACTGGGCGCGCTCCGACAACAACCACAAGGGCGACTACGCGGCCCTGGAACGCGATTTCGCCAACTCCCTGCTCACCGCGACCGCCGTCCCCGGCAAGGTCTCCGACATGCCGCCGGGGTCGGAGAAGTACCAGCAGTGGCTGAACAGTCCGGAGGGGAAGTTCTCCAAGGACTGGATGGAGGGGATGGAGAAGGCAGGTGTCCACAACTACGGGGACAACACCCGCCCGCTGCGCGGGTACCACATCCTCGCCACGCTGATGCAGAAGGCCGACGGCCCGTACGACGACCAGTATCTGAACGCCCTGGGCGATCAGATGATCGCGGCCGAGAAGAAGGGCGGGCACGGCCTGTTCGACACCTGGGGCGCCGACTACAAGGGCATCGCGCCGGACCCGATCGACGCGCTGATGGGCGTGATGAGCAAGAACCCCGACGCCGCGACCTTCTTCTTCGACCCGGCGGACAAGGCGGGCGCCGACCACCTCAAGTACCTCGTGGGGCACGGGCACGGCAGCCGGGAATGGCCCCAGCACTTCGTCTCGGCAGGGCCCGCCACCGCGCACATGGACCTGCCCAACCCGCGGGCCGGGCTCGGCGCGGCGCTGGAGGCCGCGGCGACGGGGCATCCGCCACTCGGCCTGCACCAGGACCCCTATCCGTTGCCCGGTCACAGCCCGGCCGAGGCGCGGGTGATGGACGCCATCATCAAGAACCTGGACCAGGGCACCGGCACCACGGTCCCGGCCGACCTGCGCGACCCGGTGGCCAAGGCCCTGGCCGAGTACACCCCGGACACCCACGAGATCCTGGGCGGATCCGGCGGCGGGTACGTCGACCACCTGGCCGACGGATCGTGGACGGACGCCGACGGCATGGCGCATCTGGCGACACCGCCGGGCAAGCTGGTACAGGTCATGCGCGGCCTCTCGGAGGACCCCGCCGCCTATGCCGACCTCAACAAGACGGAACTGCGCTACATCGACCAGCAGTTGCACCTGATGCCGCAGGGCGCGACGGGGTACGACCGCAGTGTGCCGCTCTCCCACGCCGGGTCCGTGCTCGGCACGTACACCGCGATACGCGAGGACCTGTTCAACGACGAGCGCGTGGGGGAGTACGCGAAGGCCGACTGGAAGGCCAAGGTCGCGTACCACCTCATCGGCGGATCCGTCACGCCGTTCTATCTCACCTGGCGTGGGACCAGCATCGCCGTCGGCGACTCCCTGCAGCGCGATGTCGACGTCCTCGCCTGGCAGTGGGGCAACGCGTTGAAGGCGAACGCCGACTCCAAGGCCAACGAGGGCATCTCCGACACCTTCATGCAGGCGGACACCCAGATGAAGTCGATCGTGGGCGGCTGGGGGAGCGGGCGTTTCAACACCAGCACGCCGGAGGGGCAGTTGCAGGTGAACGGCTTCATCACCGACATCATGCACGGGCACACGGACGGGCTGACCATGGCGCGCGGCTACCTCACCGACACCACCAACTGAGGTGGCGACGGGCATGGAGTCAGAGGCGACGGGCATGGACACCGAGGTGACGACGGCCGCGCCGCGGCAGGGGAAGAGCCGCCGGGTGCCGGTGAAGGCACTCGCCCTGGCCGCAGCCCTCGTCATCCTCGGCGGGGCGGCGGCCACCTGGGCCCTGACCCGCGACGACGGTGGCGGGCAGCCGTCCTGCGCCACCGTCGGGGGGAACACCCGGATCCGCGAGGACCTGGCGCCGGCGGACCCGGAGGGGATGGGCTGTACGGAGCTGGCAGCCGCGCTGAAGAGGGCGGCGGCCTCGGACGGCTCCGGCCGCCACACCCTCGCCCAGGCCGGGGTGATGCGCGACCTCGTCAACACGCTCGCGGACGACTTCCGGGACCGCTCCAGGGTGGACATCGCCCCGCCCCTGCGAAAGCCGGTCGCCCAGCTGCTGGCCGACTACGCCACGGACGTCCACACCATGCTCGTGCACTACTCCGAGTCGAGGGACTACCTCAGACACGCGGGGCCGGACGGCGGGCCGTGGCGCGACGACCGGGGGGTCGTCCGCATGCCGGTGGAGAACCAGTCGCTCATCCTGGTCATGAGGGCGGTCTCCGACGACCCCGCCGCGTACGCGACGCTCCGCAGGGCCGGGACCGCACGCTCGGCGGAGGATCTGGCGCAGATCACCAAGACCTCGGCCGGAGTCTCCGTGTCCGTTCCGGTCAGCTCCACCGCCACCGCTCTGGGGCTGCTCGACGCCATCGCGGACGAGGTCCTCGCCTCGCGCTCCACGAGCGCGGCGGCCAGGTGGAAGGCGGACGTGGTCAAGGGCCTGGCGGAGGGGGGCGGCGAGGTGCCGCCGTTCTCCTCCGACCCCGCCGGGTACCTAGCCCGCACCTGGGAGCGGGGCGTCGCCGGCGGCGGCTATCCGGCTCTGCGCGGGCAGACGCGGGACATGGTCGGCATTCTCGTGAAGGCGAGTGGCCGCACGGCGGCGTCCGTCGCACAGCCGCTCCGGCAGGCCGTGGCCTCCGGCCGGGTCGGGCGGGACTGGTTGGACGAAGCACTGATCAACACAGGCTCGGCTCCCAGAAGTCCCCGCACGTAGAGGCCCGGCGGCGCCGCCGTCCGGTGCCGCTGACGGAGGGCGCCGCCTCACCGTCCGGCGCCGCTTTACCTTCTGGCGGCGCCGGCCGCGCGCTTCTCGCCGCACTCCGTTGCCGAACGGCGGCCAGGAGACAGCAGGGGGACGCTGTGCTGGCGGGGATGGTGCGCCGTTGCCGACGCGTCGCCGCGCGCGGTGAGCGGGCAGTCCCGAGGCGACGTAGCCGTGCGCTACCCGCAGGCCGGCCCCACGGCCCTGCCACCAGGACGCCCACTCATCCGGCCTCCGCCGTCCCCGACGGCTCTCCCCAGCTCGCCTGGAGATCGCCCAAGCCCGCGAGCGCCAAGCTCGCGAGCCCCGGAGCCCGCGCGCACCGGCGCAGCCGAGGTTCCCTTGGCCGCGACTCGGTGATCCGGGTCAGTAGTAGTCCTCGTGCTTGCGGTCCCGTCCCGTCGGGGTCAGTTCATGGCGTTCGAACTGCACCGTGTAGTCGTAGTCGTCCACCATGACCGCGTAGGCGGGCGGGACCTCGGAGTCCTTCGGCTCGGTGATGCCGAGGATCGCGCCGAGGCGGCCCGCCAGTTCCGGGCGGCGCGGGGAGTCGGTGATGCGCACTTCGGCGTAGAAGTGGAACGCGTCTTCTGCGGTCTGCTCCATGGCGGTCATTGCGTTTCCTGCTGTCTGGGCGCCCGTTCCTGCTGTCCGGGCGCCTGCGCCGTCCACTGTCTCATTTGTGTGTGATCTCCCCGTCGAGGGATACGTTCAGATGGCTGCCGTCCCGGCTCAGCCAGCCGAGCTGGGCCTTGCCCTTCTTGCTCAGCTGCACGTCCCACTCGAACGGCCGGCCCGCCGTGCGCGACGGTCCCTTGATCCATTCATTACCGAAGCGGTCGATGTAGCCCTTCCGCGTTCCCCGCGGCAGGCCCGAGTTCACGTTGACGTCCTGCGACGGTACGAACCGGATGCGCCCGGAGTCGGCAGCTGGGCTTCCTTGATGAGCCCCTTCACTCCGGTCGGGCGGCTTCTGCGTTGGCACCGGCTCGTCACACGTCTTCAGCCCCAGCGGGTCGATCATCGACAGCGGCGTGTCCACGTACCCGTGGTGGTTGGGCGCCGGATCGAGGCCGAGGGGGTCCGCCGACAGATAGCGGGCGGTCTCCGGGTCGTAGTAGCGGAAGTAGTTGTAGTGCAGGCCGGTTTCGGGGTCGGCGTACTGGCCGGGGAAGCGCACTGGGTGAAGGTGTAGGTGGTGCCGTCTGGAGTGGTGCGGGTGGCCGGGACGTCGAAGTGACCTACCGTGTGGTGGGTGGTGTGGCCGGCCTGGTCGGTGTGGGTGAGCGGGTTGCCCTCGGAGTCCCAGGTCCAGGACTCCGTGGTGCCGTCGGGGTGCTCGCGGCGGGCCGGTCTGCCCTCGGTGGCCCAGGTGGTGCACGTGGTGTGGCCCAGGGGGTCGGTGGTCGAGGTCAGTGGCCCAGCTCGTCGTACGCGTGGCTGGTCCGGGCGCCGTTGACGTCGGGCACCAGGCCCGCACCCAGTGACGGCCTGACAGTCGGGCCAAGTTCTGAGGGCCTGCGCCTGAAGCGAAGGCCCTCGTGCACGGTTCGACGCCGTAGGCGTGCGGTGGCGCGTCACGGGGGATTGAGGCACGTTCATCCGGTGCACAGGCCGCCTTGAGTTGCGCTGGTCCGACCCGTGCCGACGTCTCCTTGGGCTTCTGGGTGCAGCGCACGCCGAGTTCCCGCAGTCGGTCGAACTCGGCTCGTCCACGGCCAAGGAGACGGCCGGGGTGCTGTAGCGGCGCATCCGCTTATACCCGGCATGAGTAAAAGACAGGCCAAGCCCATCCCATCGAGTTGCAAAAGCAAATCAATTTTTGGGTGTGCTGGACGAGATCATATCCCTCTAGTCCGGTTTGACTCCTATCGGGTGACTCTTCAAGACTTCGCCTTCATCTCCCCTTTACTTACGGGGGCATTACGTGATGAAAAGGGCTAGCCGAACCAGCATGGACAAGCAAGACATCACCCCTGCGCGCATGCGCCGGGTCATCACCCGCGGCGTCGTCACCACCACCGCTCTGGCCGCCGTCGCCGGTGTGGCCGCGCCGGGCATCGCCATAGCCAGGCCCGCGCAGGCCGTGGCTGCGGCCTCGGCCGTCGGCACCGACGAGAAGCAGCGCGTGGAGGCGGCTGCGGTCGTCGGCCTGGACGCCACCTGGGACGTGCTCCAGCGCGGTGACCTGGACTTCATCCAGGAGCTGTGGCGCAAGGCCCGCGAGGGCGGCGAGAAGTACGAAGCGGTGCGGATGGCGGCCGAGGAGGCCATGCTCAACCCCGACGCGGAGGCCCATGTACGGTTCATCGCCAGCGGTATCCACGAGGCGTACGCGACCGACAAGAAGCGCGAGCAGGAGCGCGAGGCCGCGGCCCGTGCCGACCGTTTCGCCAAGTCGCAGGCGCTGATCGCGGTGGGCATCCCCAACAGCCCCGACCTGCTGGCGCTGAGCGACGACAACTTCGTCCGCGCCATCATGAAGCACGCTGCCTCCGGTCCTCAGGTCAAGGCCGCCGCCGCGGCGGCGCTCGCCGGTGACACGGCCGCCTGGCGCGAGTTCATCACCAACGGCGCCCGCGAGGCCCACCAGCGCGACGTGGCGGCCGAGCTCAAGGAGCTGGAGGAGAAGAACCGCGAGGAGGCCCGGCGTCAGCAGGAGCTGGCCGCGCGCAAGGCCACCGCCGCGCTGTTCAACCTCACGCCCTCCGAGGCCATGCTCGGGCTCAGTGACGACAACTTCATCCGCGAGCTGCTGCGCCAGGCCGTCGCCGCCAACGGCCCCGAGCTGTACGCGTCCGCGCAGAAGGCGGCGCTGAGCCAGAGCGCCGCCGACTGGAGCGAGTTCATCCACACCGGCGCGGAGAAGGCGTACAAGACCGACGCGGAGAACCGGCGCAAGCAGGTAGCCGAGGCCAACAAGCTGCGTCTGAAGCAGATAGCGGCAGCCCTGGCGAAGACCGGGGTCAACCCCTGGTTCGTCACCAAGGCCGACAAGGCGCTGATCGGTACGGACGAGGAGGTCGTCGACTTCCTCAAGGAAACGAACCAGTACCGCGCGATGCGCCAGTCGCTCCAGCCCGCCACCGGCAAGCCGGCCGGCTTCTTCGTCCGGCAGTCGAAGGTGGACGCCGGCGAGGCCTTCGTCGCGCCCGTTGCCGCCAACGGCAAGCAGTCCGACCGCGAGGACGCCACCTGGGTCGTCGTGCCGTCCCTGGCCAAGAAGGCCGACTGCTACTCCTTCGAGTCGGCCCGCGACCGCGGCTCCTACCTGACGCTGAAGGGCCAGCGGGTCGTCGCCGCCGCGCACGACGGCAGCGACGGCTCGGCCCAGGCCGCCACCTGGTGCGCCCGCCCGGGCCTCTCCGGCTCGGGCAAGTCCTTCGAGTCGGCGAGCCAGCCGGGGCGCTGGCTGCGCCACTTCGCCGGTGATGTCTACGCCGCCGGCAAGGAAGGCAAGAACCGCTTCGACGGCGGCAAGGACTTCGCCCAGGACGCCAGCTGGAAGCTGGCCGCCCCGCTCGCGCCCTGATCCGGCCCGACCGGCTCCACTCCTTCGCAGACCTGAACAGAACGGAACACCCGATGTCCCGGATCATCCGAGCCGCGCTGGCCGCCACCGCCGGCCTGGCAGCCCTGGCGGCCACCGTCACCGCCGTCCATGCGGACGACACCACCACGAACAACGCCGCCCCCGAGGTGGCCACCGTGCAGTTGCAGGCGGCGCACAGCGGCAAGTGCCTGACCATCGACAAGGCCAGCCTGCGCAACGGAGCCAACGCGGTGCAGAGCACCTGCGCCGACGGCGCCGACAACCAGCTCTTCGAGATGGCCCCGGTCGGCGACGGCACGCTCGAGCTGCGGCCCGCGCACAGCGGCAAGTGCCTCGAAGTGGAGAACAGCGGCACCACCGGCGGTTCCAACATCCAGCAGTGGTGGTGCAGCGGCGGCGCCAACATGCGCTGGCGTCCGTTCCTGGTGGATGTCGCCAAGGACCTGTACGAGCTGCGTCCCGCACACACGACCGCGGCCCGCTGCCTCGAAATCAAGAGCGGCGCCACCACCGACGGCGCGAACGCACAGCTGTACTACTGCAACGGCAGCGCGGCCCAGCAGTGGCAGATCAAGCCGGCCAAGGCCTGACAACCGGTCCTCGTACCGGACCCGGCACCGGCGTCCGCCCGGACCACCACCGGTCCTCGCAGCGGACCTGGCACCGGCATCCCCCCGGACCACAATCGGTCCGCACCGGACCCGGCACCGGCATCCGCCCGAGCCTGAGCACCCCCCACCCCCGAGAGGAAACCCACCACCCCATGTCCCGGATCATCCGTGCCACGCTGGCCCTGACCGCCAGTGTCGCCGCCCTGGCCGGCACCGCGACCACCGTCCATGCCGACGCGGCCGAAGACGCGGCCAAGGCCGCACGGGAAGCGGCCAACACGGCACGCGCGAGCGTCGACGAGGCGGCAGCGCGGGCCAAGCTGCCCGAGACGATCGTCCAGCTCCAGGTGGCCTCCAGCGGCAAGTGCCTGGAAATCAACAACGGCGCTGTCAACGACGGCCTGCCGGCCCAGCAGTGGGACTGCAACACCGCCGTCGTCGCCCAGCACTGGCGCATGGTCCCGAAGGGAGGCGCCTCCTACGAGCTGCGGACCGTCACCGGCAACAAGTGCCTCGAGGTCGAGAACAGCGGCACCAAGGCCGGCGCGGCCGTCCAGCAGTGGACGTGCGGCAGCGGCGCGCAGATGCGCTGGCGGATCGTGCTCGTCGACCCGGTGAGGAAGCTCTTCCAGGTGCGTCCCACCCACACCGAGGACCGCTGCCTGGACATCGTCAGCGCCAAGGCGGAGAACGGCGTCAAGGCCCAGTCCTGGTACTGCAACCAGTCCGACGCCCAGCTGTGGCAGATCAAGCCGGTCAAGACCAAGTGAGGCGGGCAACGAGGCGCCAGGGGTGGGCCGCGCAGGCCACGGCCATAGCCCTGCTGGCCGGCGGGGGCGTCCTGGCGGCGGGAACGGCACCGGCGTGGGCCGACGCGCCGCGGTCCGCCACCGCGTCTGCCGCCACGGCGGAGCAGCCGGCCGACCCGGCGGCGGCGATGAAGGCCGCCGCCGCCGCGAGCGCGCGCGACTACGTCCACTCGATCGCCGTCTCCAAGCTGCCCGCCGAGCTGCGCGTCTCCGCGTGGAACGCGCTCCGCAGCACCCGTGGCGACGACGCGATCGCCGAGTGGATGGCTCCCGGCGGCGGTTACGCGTACACCAAGCAGCGCCTGAAGGACTCCCGGACACAGAACCGCGGTTTCTGCGAGCGGGTCGTGGCCACGCACACCGCGCAGTTCTCCCCGGCGGTCCGCGCCGCGGCCGAGAAGGCGCTCAAGGGCTCGGACGCCGACCGCGCCGCCTTCGTGAAGTCCGGTTACGCGCAGGCCCAGAAGCGTGATCGCGAAGCCCGCGCGGCCGACGTCCAGCACCGGCTGGACGTATCCGCCGCGGACCGGGAGTTCGTGGCCGCACTCGCCCAGCACGCCCCGGGCGAGCAGGTGCGGGTCGCCGCGCAGTGGGCACTGCGACCGGGTGCCACCGATGCAGACATCGCCGAGTTCTACGGGTACGGCTGGGCCACCGGGGGATCCTTGGACCTGGAGGCGTACCGGCTGCACGTGTCCGACGCCGAGACGGCCCGGCGCGCCGCGCTCTCGCAGCTGATCGCGAAGGCATCGGCCGCCGAAGAGGCGGTCAAGGGCGCCGCCGACGCCGCGAAGGCCCGCGCCGAGGCGGAAGCCGCCTGGAAGGCGGTGTCCGAGCACGCCGGCGCGGCGCAGAAGGCGTGGCTGGCCGAGCAGGAGGCCGCGGCTGCGCAGGCGGAGAACTGGCGCGGTATCGCCCAGGCCGCCAAGGAGTCCGCGAACGAGCTCTGGAAGGGCATCGGCGATCCCGCCGACGCCAACCAGACGTCCTGGGCCGAGGAGCAGGCGGGTGCAACCGCGTCGGCCGGCTTCTGGAAGGACATGTTCGAGCGGGCCCGGGACGCGGAGAACCGCGTCAAGGGCTGACATCCGGATCCGTCTCGGGTGCCGGCCGGTGTGACCAGCCGGACGGCACCCGCAGGCGTGACGCGTCCAGCGGGCTCCTGTCTCGGCGCGCGTTTCGCCTGCTTCCCGCGCGTGTCCTTGGTGCGCTGCGTTTTCTCTGTCCTCCCTGCTCCTCCGTGCGGTGACGCCGGGGGCAGGGAGTGCTTTCTGTTTCCATAATTGAGGGGGATTCATCCCGTGATGGGTAAATTCCGGCCGAGGGCCGGACGTATACGCGGCCGGGCAGCCGCAGCAGCGTCGGGGGCACTGTCCGCGACCCTGGTGCTGGCGATCCTGGGCGGCTCGACCGCCGAGGCAACCGCCGCCACGACCGCCCGCGCCGAGCAGACGTCGCACACCAACACCCTGGCGGCACTGGACCGTGCGGCTGCGGCCCTGCCGAAGGCCGCCGCCGCACCGCCGCCCGCCCCGCGCTCCGAGCTGGACAAGGTCAGCGCCGAGCGTGACCGCCAACTCGTTGAGGACTACGCGGAGTTCGACGAGGAGGACGAGGTCCGCGAAGCCGCGAAGAAGGCGCTGGAGAGCAGCGACCCGAACGCGATCAAGGACTTCCTGGAGCACGGCGAGGCCGAGGCCCGCCAGCGCGCCAAGGACAAGCGTGACGGCACGGACGTCAAGAACCGCCAGCAGATCGAGGCGCTGCGGGGCACCGGTGGTCCGGTGTTCAACGCCGAGGTCGAGCGGGTCCTGAAGTCCGACACCAAGGCCCGGGCCGACTTCCTGGCGTTCGGCGCGGACATCGCCCGCGCGCAGGACAAGAAGAACGAGCAGAGCGCCAAGGAGCGCGCTGCGGAGCTGCGCAAGCGCGTCGAGATGCTGGTCGCCTCCGGCGGCCCCGAGGTCAAGAAGGCCGCCGCGGCTGCCCTGGCCACGAACGATGACAAGGTCATCGCCGCCTTCCTCGAAAAGGGCTACCAGATCGCGTCCCAGAAGGACGCGGATGACCGGGCGGCCCACGAGAAGGCGCTCAAGGAGGCCCAGGAGGCCGCGGACAAGCTCCGTGAGTTGGCCGAGAAGGCCGCCCGCGCCGCAGAGGCCCGCACCAAGCTCATCACCGCCCACGGCAACGCGGTCAAGGCGCTCAAGGAAGCGTCCAACGCGATGACTTCCGCGGCCGGACAGGCACGCCAGGCTGACCGCATGCTGTCCGCGGACCGCGCGGGCAAGACCCTGTCCTCGTACGAGAGTGTCAAGGCCGAGGCCGTCCGCCAGGTCGGCATCGCCGATGGCGCGGCGAAGGCTGCCCAGGTCGCGGCGGCGCAGGCCAAGGTCCAGGCCGACGTTCTGGTCGAGACCGGCTTGACCTACGGGACACAGTGGTCCGACGTCGCGGCCGGCATCGCCGCGGCTGCGGACGCGGCCGTCAAGGCGAGCCAGACCGCTCAGCACGCCATCGACGCCACCGAGGCAGACGCCAAGGGCCTCAACGCCAAGAACCAGGCCGAGCTGCACGAGCAGCAGGCCAAGCAGTGGCGCGCCAACGCCGAGCAGCACGCCCAGGCCGCCGCTGCTCTGGCCGACGCCGCCGCCAAGCAGGCCAAGATCGCAGCGGATGCGGCAGCCCGCGCCAAGACGGCCCGTATCGCAGCCGAGAAGGCCGAGAAGGAGGCCTGGGAGCACGCCAAGAAGACCCGCGAGGCCCGCGTCGAGGCTCAGCGCCAGGCGAAGATCGCGGCCGAGCAGCGCGTGATCGCCGAGCGTGAGCGGGATCTGGCAGCGGCGGCGCGGGTCCGCGCCGAGAAGGAACGGGACATCGCTGCCGCTGCTAGAGCCCGCGCCGAGGCCGAGGCGCGCACCGCGTCGGCGGCCCGCGCGGACGCGCAGGCGGCAGCGGCCACTGCGGCGTCGGCCCGGGCGGATGCCGAGAAGCAGGAAGGCATCGCGTCCAAGGCCGACGAGAACGCGCGCGGCATGGAAAACGCCTCCCGCGAGGCGTGGCGCAAGTCGCGCGAAGCCCGGATGGACGCCGACACCAAGGCGTCGCGTGCACAGGCCACCGCATCGATGGCCGCCGCCGCCAAGGGCACCGCGTACTCCGTCGAGGCCCAGACCGCGGCGACCACCGCCCGCGCCGACGCCGACACCGCGAACGCCGCGGCCGGCCAGGCACAGACTGCCGCCGACACCGCCAGTGGCGCGGCGATCCGGGCACGTACCGCCGCTACCCAGGCCGCCGGTGCGGCTGCCCGCGCACGGGCAGCGGCAGCAGAGGCCACCGCGCACGCGGCGCGCGCCAACGCCGCGGCGAACAAGGCGGAGGCGGCGGCTGCCGCCGCCAACGCTGCCGCGAACCGCGCCGAGGCCGAGGCAGCCGCTACTCACGCCGCCGCGCTGCGCGCCAACACCCAGGCCGCCGAGGCCACCGCTCAGGAAGCCCGGGCCGGAGTCGCGGCCCACGAGGCCGCACGGCTGGCCGGACTGGCCGCCGTTGAGGCCAACAACGCCCTCCAGGCTGCGAACAGCACCAAGGCCGAGGCCGAGGGAGCGGTCCGCGAGGCCGCGATGGCCCGGCTCCAGTCCGCTGTCGCCGTCCAGGCGTCCAACGCCGCCCGCACCACCGCGGCGGGCATCGCCGACCCGGCCAACACCGCGATCGAGCTGACCGCACCGTTCTCCGGCAAGGACATCGACGCGGACTTCGCCGCCGCGGTGGCCGCCGCAGCCCAGGAGATGGGCGAGGAGCAGGTCGCCTCGGCCGAGACCAAGGCAGCCGAAGCCGTGAAGGCGGCGGAGGCGGCAGAGGCCGCCGCGAAGCGCGCCAACGCCCAGGTCGCCCCGGCCTTCAAGGCCGCAGCCGACGCCGCCCGTTCGTCCGCGAACGCCGCCCGCTCCACCGCGGCGGCGATGAAGTCGGCGGCCGAGGCCGCGGCGGACGGCGCCCTGGCCCGGGCCGCAGCCGCCCGCGCCAACCAGGCCGACGCCCAGGCCCAGCAGGACGCCAAGGACGCCCGGGCAGCGGCCAACCAGGCTTATGCGGACGCCAACGCCGCCCGCCAGGCCGCCAACCAGGCCGAAGCCGAAGCCGCCCGCGCCCGCGGCGCCGCCGCGGAAGCCGAGCAGCACGCCGCCGCGGCCGCCGGTGCCGCCGACCTCGCCGAGAAGGAAGCGGCCACCGCACAGAGCGCCGCGACCCAGGCAAAGCAGGACGCCGAGGACGCGGGAAAGCTGGCCGAGTCCGCCGAAGGCCACGCCAAGTCGGCGAAGGAAGCGGCCGACAACGCGCTGAAGTACGCCAAGGAGGCCGACGAGGTCGCCAAGAAGGCGGAAGCGGAGCAGGAAGAGAGGGAGCGCAAGGCCCGAGAGGAAGCCGCCAAGGAGGCCAGCGCCAAGGGTGACCTCCTGGAGCTGACGGATGAGCAGAAGAAGGCGCTGAGAGGCGCAAATCTGGACCCGGACGAGTACGAGAGGCTGCGCGAGCTCGCGAACAAGAGCTTCGCCGACTTCGTCATCGAAATCGGTGGTGAACTCCTCAACGAGTACTTCGATATCGACGACATCCAGAAGTGCGTCAGCGAGCACAACGTCGAAGCCTGCTTCTGGAGCCTGGTCAACAACCTCCCGTGGACCAAGATGGGCCAAGCCGCCACAAAGTTCCCGGAGATCCTAAAATCCGCCAAGCGTCTTGCTGGAATCGGCAAGCTCCTCGACGAATCGGCCAAGGCGAAGAAGTACGTCAAGAAGGTCGAGGAGGTGTTCGACAAGGTTGTTTCGTGCGAGGTGGAGGTCGAGCCCAGCAGCTTCAGTAACTCCTCCCGTGTGCCCCGTTCGGTCAACCTCCAGCAGGTCTACTTCACGCTGGCCGCCGGAAAGCCGAAACCGGAGCGTAAGTGTCCGAAGCTGTCTGACAGGAACCCGATCCCGAGCAAGCAGCTGCGGCAGGAGTACGAGGAGGTCCTCGCCGGACGAGGAACGCCGCGGCCCGGTAATGGACCCGGAGGACTGGACATCTACCAGGCGAATGAGCTGGAGCCCGCCCAGCAGGCGAAGTGGAAGGGCTCGGTGATCTACGACGTGCCGGGTACCAGTCACCGCATCATCAAGCGGCCCGACGGGTTGATCGGATTTGCTTGGGAGCACGACTACGCCAACCCCAGGCTCTTCCCGGGCCCCTGGTACAAGGACGGCGGAAAGGTCCCGAACCTCAAGCCGCGTAAGCCCTAGAAACCAGAATGGCCAGCAGGGTGCGATGATAGGACGCACCCTGCTGGCTCGCTTGTCGAAATATTGAATCCCATGGTGGTCTCGAATGAGTGAAATATGCCAAGAAGGCGTCTATTCTTTGTACTCGGTAGATGAAGAGAGGGAACTGTTCATCGCCGGCGATCTCGCCGACTTCTTCGTTGATTCGGACGAGCCCTGGCGAACTTTCCATGCACTACGGTACTCGGCAAGCAGTCGGGCGGCAGAAGGGGAAATCGAGCTCCTTGAAGTTCGGGTTCTCGACTCCCAGGGCGGGGTTCTCGGTGCATATTCCGTGAGCGACGTTCGCATCGAGGAAGTGAAACAGGCAGGCAGGCAGGCCCTGCAGCTCACGGGCTACCTTCTGAGCCATCCGCATCCTCAAGCGCCGGTCGCCTGGGACCGTTGGCGCGAATCGAGCGATCTCCGCAAGAACGCGTGGGTGGCACTCTCCCCCTCGGCGAGGGGAGCCTGGCTGGAGTGCGTGCGGCTTCATCACCACGCGACTGCCCGTCGCACCGAGGCGGATGTCTCCGGGGGCGTGTACGAGCTGGACGGGTGCAACATTACGGAATGGGCGGGTCTCTACTGCGCCATCGGCGAGGCGCTAGGTGGCCCGGGTGGATATTTTGGATCGACTCTGGATGCTTTTCGGGACTGCCTTAACGGGGGGTTCGGGCTGGCCGCGCCGTTTCAGGTGAACTGGCATTCGGTGCAAACGGCTCGCGCTCATCTCGGGGACGCGTACGTGGATGGCGTCGTGAAAACGATGCGCGCCGCCGGGGTCACCGTGGCCTTCTGCTGACCGGGCAGTGAACAGTCGGCGCAGAAGGGGCTCGTTCCTGCGGCGACGCGGCGGGCCTCGGCGGGCGGACTGATGCACGGACGGTGACGAACTCCTTCACCACCGAGGACGACAAGGACTTCACCCGGCCCGTTGGTACCACCGACCAGGCTCCCGCCACGTTGGAGGGTTACGCGGCTGGCTCAAGTAGCAGCATGGCGGGAGCCTCAAGGCGGCCTCGGAGATCGAGTTGCTGCTGCCCTTGACGACGGCGCCGCGCGGGTTGTGCCGAGCAGGCGCTCGGCGCTGCCAGAGCAGTGGGAGCGCGAGGCGGCCGAACGCGAGGAGTGGAAACGGGAAAGGCACGGGCTCAGTCCGCAGCCGGGGCGGTAATGCTCGACGGTGCTGTCCGTGGCCTGGACTAGGAGGGCGCGGCGGCGCCGTACGCCTGGTGCATGATCGACGACATCGAGCGCCAGCTCCAGGACGCCACCAGGGTCGCGGCGGCCGTGGTCGGGGTGCTGGACGACGCCCTGGGCGAGCTGAAGGCCGTACGGACGGACCTGGAGGGCGCGGTTCGCCGCGCCGGTGAGCGGGGTCTGCACATCGACGGCGACGGGGCCGTTTCACCGACGATGGTCCACGGCCAGTGCAAAGTCAACGAGAAGGGGTCCGACGACGCGAAGGCGATCGAGGCGG
Source organism: Streptomyces sp. NPDC031670 (assembly GCF_055580545.1). NCBI lineage: Bacteria > Bacillati > Actinomycetota > Actinomycetes > Kitasatosporales > Streptomycetaceae > Streptomyces > Streptomyces sp. NPDC031670. The sequence continues at coordinate 39,152 of NZ_JBVILC010000035.1, forward strand.
CCCAGCACGAGATCGTGGAGATCGTGAAGCGGGGCATCGCCGCCGACCAGGACCTCTCCTTCAGTCTCATGTCGGACATCGGGGTGGGCCTGTGGTTCAGCGCCAAGCCCCAGCACCAGAACATCGACACCACCAACACCATTGGGTACGAGGAGTGCAACGCCCTCAACCGCGCCATCCAGGGCAAGTCGCCCTACCGGTTGCCCGACAGCGACGACCCGTACGACCTGGGCTTCGGCCGGCTCCTGGGCGAGGGACCGCGTGAGCGGAACTACGAGGCGGGCGACAGGATGACCGAGCTGATCCGCTCCAGCGAAAGCATGAAGCAACTGCGTGCGGACACCCTCCAGGAGTGGCGCGCCCAGGGCAACGCCAAAGGGACGGTGCATTACTCGATCTCCGACGGCGGCAGGGCCGGCGCGCTGAAGAAGCTGGTCCTGCCGGACATCCCCGCCATCGTCACCGGGGACCCGGACCACATCGGCGAGGTCTTCGTCGGCTCCTACTCCCTCGACTACGACGTGCGGGGACAGGACCCCGACGGCTCCCTGGTCGTTCAGTACAAGCTGAAGAACGCCACCAGCAACGAATCGTTCCCGCACTACCTCGGACTACGATTGGCTCAAGAGAACGAACCGGGACGAGGGCGTCCTCTCCACCGTGCGTCAGGAGATCACCTGGACCGAACGCACCCCGGCTGGAGGAAAGACCTCCGAATGACCCGCACTCTGGGCGCGCTCGCGGGGGCCGCGACCCTCTGCCTGCTGGCGTTCGATCTCACCGGGTGCGGCTACGCGACCGGGAGTTGCACCCCGCCCGAGGCCTCGGCCGCGGACGGCAGCGACCTGGCCGGTACCTACTGGGGCAGGCACGCGGCGAAGGGTGTTCGTCTCACCCTGGCGCTCACCGCCGGCCGCAACGGCGGCACCCTCACCGTGGAGAACTGGCCCACCGGCGACTACTGCCGCTCGGAGCTGGGAGACACCTTCGAGGGCTCGGGTACCTGGGGGGCGACACCCGCTCGAACGCGGGCCACGGCCACCCCTGGTCCACCTCTCCTTCACCGCGCCACACGACTGGATGTCCGGCGACACGATCGACCGGCTCCCCGTCGCCATGGATCCGGCTAGGACAGTTCTCTACGAGAACGCCGATCCGGACGTCTGCCCCGACTTCTCTCTGGATCTGGCCAAGGCCGGCTGAGACAGCCGCGGTCCCGGCGACCGCTCCCCGCGACCACCGAACCAACCGGCGGGTCGGGCCGGACCGGTCGCCGAAACCGCCTTGGTACGTCCTGGGCGCCGCCCTCACCACCGACCTACCGGCCAGACCGGCCCCCTGCAGGGACCCGTTTGCGATGACAGGATGTCTGTCGGGGAGCCGCGTCGCAAGGTCCCGGGGGGTGTAAGTGGCAGGTATAGCGCTTGAGGCGCTGGACGATGTGCCGTGGGAGCAGCTGGAGTCGGCGCTTGAGCAGTACCCAGCCCAGGAGATGCGGCGAGCGCTGCGTCGCCTGGCCCTCAGGGGCGGTGCGGCGACCGAGGAAGACTGCTATCTCCTGTTCGACTGTTTCGCGTTGTGCACCGGGCGCGTGGCGTCCGTCTCAACCGCTGCGCTGCCGTTCGTCGTTGCACTCGCCGGCGATCCGGGCATGGGTGCCAGGGCCACGCTCGTTCAGCTACTGGTGAGCTTGTCCGAGGTGGCGGCCGAAGCCGATGCGGACCGGGTGGATGCGAGGTGGCAGGAGGCATGGCAGGGCCAGCGTCCCCGGATCCGGGCGCTGCTCGCGGACCCCGCGCCCGAGGTGCGCCGAGAAGCGCTGCCTCTCGGAGAGAGTGTCGGCGTGCTGCTGGAGCGGTGGCACGCCGAGACGGACCCTACGGTGCGGCTGCCTGTGCTGCTCGCGATGGGACGCGCCGCAGCACGTTCCGCTCAAGCCGGGCCGGTGGACCGGGTGCGGGCGGTGCTGGCCGAGGTGCTGCGTACGGGCACTCCCGTCTTGCGGGTCGCGGCCGTGCACGCCTGGGCCGCCTTCGATCCCCAGGCATCGGTCCGTGAGCTGAACCTGCTGGTTGGGGCCCTGTCCGACCCAGCCGTACGTCCACGGTTCGAGGAGATCTGGTACGTACCGGATACGGACAGTGCCTTCACGCGTGAGGAGGTCATCTCCTGGACGGCCCGGCTGTTCGAGGGTGCGCCGCGGACGGCACTCGCCTTCGTCGTCCGGCTCATCGGCGCGGCGCGCCGGAACGGGGACACCTTGCTGTGCTGCGCCGCGCTGGACGAGGGATGGAGGTTGTTGGTGGTCCGGCCGTCCGCGGCGTCATTGCTGTTGCCGCTGGCGGGCGCGTTGCTCGCCGAGCCCGACGACGGCGTAAGGTACCGGGCCGCCCACCTGTTGGCCGTGCTCGGTTCACGGGCGGCTCCGTACGCCGACGAGTTGGCCGCTCTCCTCGACGACCCGGGCGAGGCGGAGTTGCTTGAGGGCACCGTCGGTGACCACGCCCGCTGGGCGCTGACCCGCATCGGCGACGAGCGGGCCCTGCCGGGGCTGGTCGAGCGGCTGTGCGCGCCGTACCGGGCCGGGTACTCCCGCGGATACGTCGAGGGCGAGCCGCGCCTGCCGGAGGTCGAGGACGTGCTGATCCCGTTGCAGGCGCATGCGGAGGTCCTGCTGCCCGCAGTACGGAGGCTGCTCCGGGAGGACGGCGTGGGCGGCTCACTGACCTGCTGCTTCCTGGAAGTCCTCACAGCGTGGGGCCCGTCCGCGGCGCCCGCGCTGCCAGAAGTGGTGGCGCTGCTCGACGACGCCAGGTACTCGCTGCACGCAGTCGATGCGCTGGTGGCGATGGGAGCGGCTGCACGGTCTGCCGAGGCCGCCGTGCGCCGCTGCACGGTCCTCGATTTCCCCGGTAACCATCACAAGGTGGCGTGGGCAGCCTGGCGCCTGGGCGGCGATCGCGATGAGGCGCTGCAGTTCATCGGCGAGGCCGTGCTGACTGAACAGGAACCGTTCTACGGTCCCGTCGCCCTGCTCGGCGATTTCGGCCCGGCGGCCGCGCGCTACGCCGACCGGGTGCTGGATGTCATGGAGCACGGTGACAGCTGGCTACGGCTGCACGCGGCGGTGGCGCTGTGGTCGATCACTGGCGAGCCCGAGCCGACGGGATCCGTCATGGAGAAGTACCTCCTCCATTGCGCCGACGGGGGCGAGACCTACGGCTCCTTCCTCGTCGCGCTGCGCGCCCTCGCGAGGATCGGCACTGTCTCTCCGGCGGCGCGGGCGGCCCTGCGTACGGTGCAGGCATCTGACCGGTGGCTGTCGACGTACCGGGACTACCGGGCCCTCCTGCGGCACGAGGAGATCTGGTCCGCGATCGACGATGTCCTCGCCCTGCCGTGACGACGGGTCGACGCGCACGCGTGGATGCCTTCCAGGACGGCCGATGGTGTACTGGACTGAGACGACAGGCCGGTGCCGACGCGGCTGCAGTCGCCCTCGGCGCCGGGCTCTTCCTGAAGACCCGAAACCGCCGGACGCAGGCACACTGACGCAGGTGGCCCCGGAGCCCGTGGACCGGAGCGGCGCTCTGTCGCTCTGTCCGGTCCACGGGCTCCGGGGCCGCGCGTACTTCAGGAGTTCTGCGGGCCCTTATTCGCCCCTGACCGCTGTGCGCCGCCACCGGGATGCCGGTCCACCAGCAGCACTGCGCGACAGCGGAATCCCGCATGCCGCGCTTACCCCCGCCAGACCGCCCCGCCCGGCTGGAGGGCCCCGACCGCTCCGGGAACGTCGGCGGCACACCCAAGCCCCCGCCGAGGCTCCTCACTTTCCGGCGAGGCCGAGGGTGATCCCATCACGCAGATTGGACGGCGCTTGCGCCAGAACGCTTCCGTACTGCACACACAGTGATCGCGACTTCGCCGCCTGCGGGTTGCTGGCACAGCGAGTTTCCCGGTACCCGCTGAAGGCGTCGATCGTGATCTGGGCTTGTTCTCTCAAGGTAGGGAAGGCCTTGCTACCCCCGATGTCCTTGAGAGCGTCGCGGGCAACGGACTGGATCGACTCCCCTGCGTTGCGGCATTTATCGCTGAACAGTGTTCGGGCGGCCGGCGTACAGGGAGAGTGAACCCCTTCGCCGAAGCTGTTGTAGTAGTTGGTCAGCTCCTCGTTGACAGCGCTCTGTACCTGCTCGGCCTTCTTGCCCGCTTCCGAGATGGGCGTGTCCACGCTGGGCGGGTCGCTGAAAGGCGCCGATGATGAGGCCGACCGGCTTGGCGGGGAAGCGTCACAGCCGGTGACTGCCATGGCCGACAAGGAGAGTGCGAACGCGGTCAGGACTGCTTGAGCTGCGGTTCGGTGCCGTGAGCACACGGTCTCCATCACTTGGCTGTTCCTTCCACCTGATGCCTGCCTGATTGGTTGAGCCAGACCCGCAATGCTTGTGTGACTCGCGAAGATCCACAGCAGTCCGGCCTCATATGGCTCATTTCCCTCCCGGTACGGCTAGGCCGTTTCGTTCGGATCATCTGATCGTTGGTTCGGGTGTGCCTTTGACTGACGCGCAGTGGGCGCGGATTGAGCCGTTGCTCCCGGACCGG
>NZ_JBVILC010000036.1:0-37055 GCF_055580545.1 Streptomyces sp. NPDC031670
GATCAACTGGTACAACTATCACCGACCCCACACCGGCATCGCAGGTCAAACCCCAGCCAGCCGCGTCACCAACCTGTCCGGACAACACACCTAGGGCGTCTCCCGGTTCCGGCGCAGCCAGAGCATGCCCAGCACCGGCAGGATCACCGGGATGAAGACGTAGCCGGCACCGTAGTCCGACCAGACCGTGGCATCGGGGAACGCGGACGTGTCCGCGAGTGTCCAGGTGCCCACGGTCAGGACGAAGACGAGCTCGGCGGCGCAGCACACCAGCGCGGTGCGCCGCAGCCGCTCGCCGCCGCGCACCAGCGAGAACGTGATGAACCCGTACACCACGGCGGCCACCGCCGACAGGACGTACGCCAGCGGGGCCCTGCCGAAGTCCTGGACGATCTGGACGATCGAGCGGGAGGCCGCGGCGACGGTGAACACCCCGTAGAACCAGACCAGAACGCGGCCGGGGCCGCTGCCCAGCCGCCTGCGGCCGGACTCGTCACGGCCGGTGGACTCGGTGGTCGACTCGGTCACGGTCACCCTCCCCAGATGTCGTAGAGACGCACTTCGAGCACCGCGAGCACCACCGCGCCGGCCGAGACCGTCACCGAGCCCCACTTGGTCCGCTCGCTCAGCGACAGCAGACCGGCCGCTGGGACGGCCGCGAAGGAGCCGACCAGATAGGCGATGAAGATCGCCATGCCCTGGTCGGGCCGCTCGCCGCGCCCCAGCTGCACCAGGCCGACCACCAGCTGCGCCAGGGCCAGCACGGAGACCACGGCCATACCGATGAAGTGCCAGTCCTTGGTGGGCTGGTCCCGGTAGGCGGCGAAGCCGCACCAGGCGGCGAGGGCGAGCGCGGCGGCGGCGACCGCGACCGTCAGGGCGTCAAGCATGGGAACGAGCGTATTACGGCCCGAAGCGCCCGATGCGCCCGCCCCGGGCGCCGTCGGCCGGTCCGGGCGCGCCGCCGTGGCCTTGGCCACAGGACGCCCGGGGGAGGGGGCCTGGCGGCGCCGGCGCCGGAAAGCCGTCGCGCCGGGCATCGGACCAGGCCAGACTGGGGAGAGCGGCCTCCACCCGGACGACTTCAGCGCTCCCCGGCCTTCCCGGTCGCGTCCGTATGGTGGGCGAATGCTGTCCGCTATCCGGACAGCATGGATCCGTTCCAAGCTCCTTCTGCTTTACTTCACGCATGACCACGACGAGCAGCCGCACCCTTGCGACCGAGGCGATGAACGCGCCCGGTGCTCGTTGTATGTGTCGAATGTGCGCCTTCTGAGGGCCCCCGCCTGAGCCTCGCGCCCCGAAGCGAGACCCATGAGCCATGCCCGCGCACGCCATGCCTCCCGGTTACCACCGATGTGGCTGTGACGCGTCCCGAACACGAATGCCCCGTGCCCGGCGGACACCGCGCCGCGCACTCGACAGTGACGGAAATCCTGTGATCACCACTACGGGCCTCACCAAGGTCTACCAGTCGCGCGGCCGTGAGGTCACCGCCCTGGACGGCGTAGACCTCCATGTCCGCGAGGGCGAGGTCTTCGGCGTCATCGGCCAGAGCGGCGCCGGCAAGTCCTCCCTCATCCGCTGCGTCAACCTCCTGGAGCGGCCGACCACCGGCACGGTGACCGTCGACGGCGTCGACCTCACCGTGCTCGCCGGGCGCGGCCGGCGCGCCGGCAAGGAGCTGCGCCGGGCGCGCAGCCGCATCGGCATGGTCTTCCAGCACTTCAACCTGCTCTCCGCGCGAACCGTGCAGGCCAACATCGAGCTGCCGCTGGAGATCCTCGGCGTCTCCGGCAAGGAGCGCTCCCGCAAGGCCCTCGAACTCCTCGACCTGGTCGGCCTCGCCGACAAGGCCAAGGCCTACCCCGCCCAGCTCTCCGGCGGCCAGAAGCAGCGCGTGGGCATCGCCCGGGCGCTCGCCGGCGACCCCAAGGTGCTGCTCTCCGACGAGGCGACCAGCGCCCTCGACCCGGAGACCACCCGCTCCATCCTCCAGCTGCTGCGCGACCTCAACCAGCAGCTCGGCCTCACCGTCCTGCTCATCACCCACGAGATGGACGTCGTCAAGACGGTCTGCGACTCGGCCGCGCTGATGAAGCGGGGCCGGATCGTGGAGTCCGGCACCGTCGGCGAACTCCTCGCCACCCCCGGCTCCGAACTCGCCGCCGAACTGTTCCCGGTCACCGGCGAGGCCACCGGCCCCGAACGGACCGTCGTCGACGTGACCTTCCACGGCGAGGCCGCGACCCGGCCGGTCATCTCGCAGCTGTCGCGTACGTACAACGTCGACGTCTCGATCCTCGGCGCCGCGATGGACACCGTCGGCGGCCGGCAGATCGGCCGGATGCGCATCGAGCTGCCCGGACGGTACGAGGAGAACGTCGTCCCGGTCGGCTTCCTGCGCGAACAGGGCCTCCAGGTCGACGTGGTCGACGCCGACGAAGCGGCCGAAGCAGAGATCCCGGCGCAGGCGCAGCCCGCCGCCCTGGTCAAGGAAGGTGCCAAGTGAGCTGGTCCGAGATGCAGCCGCTGCTGTCCCAGGGAACCATCGACACCCTCTACATGGTGCTGTGGTCCAGCCTGGTCACCGTCGCGGGCGGACTGCCGCTGGGTGTGCTGCTCGTCCTCACCGACAAGGGCGGCCTCCTCCAGAACCGCCCGGTGAACAAGGTCATCGGCGTGATCGTGAACATCGGCCGCTCGATGCCGTTCATCATCCTGCTGATCGCCCTGATCCCCTTCACCACCTGGGTGGTCGGCACCTTCATCGGCCCCACCGCGATGATCGTGCCGCTCGCCGTCGGCGCCATCCCGTTCTTCGCCCGGCTGGTGGAGACCGCGATCCGCGAGGTCGACCACGGGCTGGTCGAGGCCGTCCAGTCGATGGGCGGCTCCATCCCGACCATCGTGCGCAAGGTGCTGCTCCCGCAGGCCCTGCCCTCACTGATCGCCGCGCTCACCACCACGGTGATCACACTCGTCAGCTACTCGGCGATGGCCGGCGCGGTCGGCGGCGAGGGCCTCGGCTCCAAGGCCATCACCTACGGCTTCCAGCGCTTCGAGACCCCGTTCATGCTCGTCACTGTCGGGGTGCTGATCGCCATCGTCACGGTGGTCCAGCTGATCGGCGACGGCGCCGTACGCCTGCTGGCCCGCCGGGGCCGCACCTCCTGACCTCCTCTCCACCAGAGCCCGCACTCCTTGTCCGGGCGACCCACCGCACCACCAGAAAGAGGCACTTTTCGTGCGTAAGAACATCAAGCTCACCGCGGCTGCCGCCGCCACCGCCGCCCTCGCTCTCGGCCTGACCGCCTGCGGCACCTCCTCCGACCCGAAGTCCTCGTCCGCCAAGGGCGCTTCGGCCGACCCGTCCCAGACGCTCGTCGTCGCGGCCTCCCCGACGCCGCACGCCGACATCCTGAACTTCGTCAAGAAGAACCTGGCGGAGAAGGCCGGACTCAAGCTGGAGGTGAAGGAGTTCACGGACTACGTGCTGCCCAACACCGCCACCCAGCAGGGCCAGGTCGACGCCAACTTCTTCCAGCACAAGCCCTACCTCGACGACTTCAACAAGAAGAACAACACGACCATCGTGCCGGTCGTGAACGTCGAACTGGAGCCGCTCGGCCTCTACTCCAAGAAGACCAAGTCGGCGAAGGAGATCGCCTCCGGGCAGACGATCGCGGTGCCCAACGACACCACCAACGAGGGCCGCGCCCTGCAACTGCTCGCGGGCAACGGGCTGATCACCCTCAAGGACGGCGTCGGCACCTCCGCCAAGCTCTCCGACATCAAGGACAGCAAGGGCCTGAAGTTCAAGGAGATCGAGGCGGCCACGCTGCCCCGCGCCCTGAACGACGTCGACGCCGCCGTCATCAACGGCAACTACGCCATCGAGGCCAAGCTCAGCCCCGCCAAGGACGCGCTCGTCCTGGAGAAGGCCGAGGGCAACCCGTACGCCAACTTCCTCGCCGTCAAGAAGGGCAACGAGGCCGACCCGCGGATCAAGAAGCTCGCCGAGCTCCTCAACTCCGCCGAGGTCAAGAAGTTCATCCAGGACAAGTACCAGGGCTCGGTCGTCCCGGCCTTCGGCGCCGTCAAGTCCTGACCGCGGCCGGTCAGTTCCGGCCACCGTCCACGGGCCCCGCACACCGACCGGTGCGCGGGGCCCCGGCGCGCCCGGCCGCCCCGATGGCACAACCCCGGCCATGCACATCCCCGCGCCGATGCTGCATGCTGTGCCTTTACGGCCTGACGACCGTCCCCCGGCATGGAGCGGCACATGACTACCCCGACCCCGGTGTTCCCGGACATCTCCATCAGCACCGACCGGCTGGTGCTGCGCGCCTTCGACGAGGACGACATCCCGGCGCACATCGAGATGATGAACGACGAGCACGTCATCGCCTGGACCTCCGTGCCCCACCCGTACACGGCCCGCGACGCCCTGGAGTTCGTCCGGCTGCACGCCCCCGCCGAGCGCACCTCGGGACGCGGCATCGTCTTCGCCGTCACCGAGTTCCTCACCCAGCGCCTCGTCGGTGTCATCCACCTCCAGAACACCAACTGGCGCACCCTGGCCACCGAGGTCGGCTACGTCATCGCGCCCTGGGCGCGCGGCGAGGGCTATGCCACCGAGGCCGTGCTCGCCGCCGCGCAGTGGCTCTTCCGCGACCAGCGCTTCGAACGCATCGAGCTGCGCACCGCCGCCGACAACACCGCCTCCCAGCAGGTCGCCCAGAAGATCGGCTGCATCAGCGAGGGCGTGCTGCGCAACGCCTGGATAGCGCGCAGCCAGACCGAGGACGGCGGCTGGACGGACATCCGCACCGACCTGATCGTGTGGAGCCTGCTCCCCGAGGACCTCGACGGCGTCGCCGACCAGCTCGCGGACGCCGGGTACGCCTCGTTCGCCGACTGGAACTGAACCGGCCACCACCCCCGCTCACCCCGCCCGCGCCCGCCCCGCACCAGGTAACCTCACCCTGGCCGGACCCGCCGGGACCGCGCCGACCTGCGACAACTCCAGGAGACTGACGACGATGGCCGACCGCGTCACGGTGATCGGCTGGGACGGCTCGCCGCTCACCTCGGCGGCCCGGTCCGCGCTGTCCGCCGCCACCCTGGTGGCCGGCGCCGCCCACCATCTGGCGCTGCCCGAGGTGCCCCCGCGCGCCGAGCGCATCCGGCTCGGCAGCGTCGACCTCGCCGCCCGCCGGATCGCCGGGCACCGCGGCAGCGCGGTCGTCCTGGCCGACGGGGACCCCGGTTTCTTCGGCGTCGTCCGCACCCTGCGCGCCCCCGAACACGGCCTGGAGGTCGAGGTGGTGCCCGCGGTCTCGGCCGTGGCCGCGGCCTTCGCCCGGGCCGGGATGCCCTGGGACGACGCCCAGATCGTCGTCGCGCACCGCCGCACCCTGCGCCGCGCCGTCAACGTCTGCCGGGCGCACACCAAGGTCGCCGTCCTCACCTCGCCCGGCGCCGGACCCGTCGAACTGGCCCTCCTCCTCGAAGGCGTCCACCGCACCTTCGTCATCTGCGAGGAGCTCGGCAGCGATCGCGAACAGGTCACCGTCCTCACCTCCGACAAGGTCGCCGACCACGCCTGGCGCGACCCCAACCTGGTCATAGTGATCGGCGGCGGCCAGGGCGCGGCGGCGGGCGCCGGCTGGATCGCCGGACGCGACCCCGGCCACCCGCGGCAGGTCCGCGGCTGGGCGCTGCCCGCGCACGCCTACGGCGAGGGGCTCGGCCCCGGCGAGTCCGCCGATCTGCGCGCCGCCCAGCTCGCCCGGCTCGGCCCGCGCACCGGCGACCTCGTCTGGGACATCGGCTGCGGCAGCGGGGCGCTGTCCGCCGAGGCCGCCCGTTTCGGGGCCGCCGTCATCGCCGTCGACGCCGACCCGGACGCCTGCGCCCGTACCGAGGCGGCGGCCCGTCGCTTCGGTGTGCAGGTCCAGGTCGTCGCGGGCCGCGCCCCGCACGTCCTGGAGTCGCTGCCCGAGCCCGACGTCGTCCGCGTCGGCGGCGGGGGAGCCCAGGTCGTCGCCGCGTGCGCCGACCGCCGCCCGGAGCGGATCGTCGCGCACGCCGCCACCCGCGACGGCGCCGAGGCGATCGGCGCCGCCCTCGAAGCCGGCGGATACGACGTGGAGTGCGCCCTCCTCCAGTCCGTGGAACTGGATACGAGCGCCTGGTCGGAACGCGAACGCTCGGTCGCTTTCCTGCTCTCCGGAAGGCGCCCGGAAAGGTCCCCGTGATCTCTCCGGCGTGTCGTCCGGGGTAGGCTGGCCGACTGTTGTACCGCACCGGGCCGTTCGGCGCTACGTTCGTCAATGTCCGGAATGGGAAACCGGTTTGGGGCCCTGTCGCGGTACGTCGGATCCCGGTGGAGCGCAACGTGGCGCACCCCACACGTTCCGTGGCCGAGACGGGGCGCCAGGTCGGCGATCTCCCGCGAGAATGCTGTGTGTCCGCGGGCCGCTCGCACCGCGCGGCGTGCCCGCTCGTTGTTGTCGACGGGTGCGGGGCGTGCCGTGCGAGGGCGGTCCCCGGGCGCAGGCCGAAGAAGCACTACAGATGGACGAGGGGTACGCATGACTGACACCGGCCAGGTCCCGGGCGAGGGACTGCCGGAGGACGCAGGCATGGTGGAGCAGCCGGCCGTCCCCGCTCCCGGCGCGTACACCTTCCTCGACCCCTCCGACGGTTCGGCGCTCGGCGCGGACGACGACGACCTTCTGCTGATGCCCGGCGCCCAGGGCGCCTGGATCGACCCGCACTCCGCGCCCGCCCCGCTCGCGGCCTCCGCACCGGTGCCGGCCCCGGCGCACGCCGCCCACGCCGCCCCGGAGCAGGCCGCCGAGCCCGGCGCCCACGAGGCCGGTGGCCGCGACTCCGGCTCGGTGGACCTCGGTGCCGTCCGCGCCCCGGCCGCCCCCGCGTCCACGGCGCCCCCGACCGCCCGCCGCCCGCTGCACATGGGCCCGCCGGTGCCGGACGCCTCCGGTGGTATCGTACGGTCGCTGGCCGACCGGGGTCCGGCCGCGGGCGCCCCCGCGAACCCGGTGCCGGTGCGCACCTCCGGGGCGGCCACCGGTCCGGAGTACCTCGACGTACCCCGCGAGGAGCCGGCCGCGCCGGTGCCCGCGCCCCAGTTGAGCGAGCTTCCCCCGCAGGGTGCGACGCCGTGGGAGTCCGTGGCGCCGCAGGAGGCCGCCAGGACCGCCGAGCCGCAGCCCGCGCCCGAGCCGCAGCCCGCCGCGCAGGCGGTCCCGCAGCCCGAGCCGGTGGCGGCCGAGCCCTCCGTCGCCGAGCCCGCCGCAGTCGAGCCGGTGGCGCCCGAGACCGTCGCCGCCGAGGCCGCCCAGCCGCAGCCCCCGCAGCCGGAGCCCGCCCAGCCGCAGCCCGTTCAGTCACAGCAGCCCCTTGCGCAGCCGGAGCCCCAGCAGCCCCAGCAGTCCCAGAACGGTCTGGTCGGCGGCGCAGAAACGGTCGTCCCTGAGGAACTCGCGCCGGTCGGCGCGCCCGCGCCCGCCGTCGCCGCCGAGCAGTCGGCGCCCGCCGGGACGCCGATCGCGATGCCGCCGGCCATGCCGGCGGCGGCCGTGCAGCCGCCCGCCGCCGGTCAGTTCGTGCCGGTGGAGGGCTCGGTCCCGGCCGGACCGCAGCCGGTCCCGCCGGCCGCCGACCCGGTCGCGCCGGCCCCGGCCGCCGAGCCCGCTCCGGTGTCCGAGCCCGCTCCCGTGTCCGACGCCGTTGCGGCGTCCGTGGCCGAGCCGGTGGCGGCCCCGGCCGCCGCGTCCGCCGAGCTCCCGGCGCAGGCCCCGCAGCCCGAAGGCGGCCCGGCCGAGCCGCAGCCGGTGGCCGAGCCGGCCGCCGAGCCCGTGGTTCAGGTGGCGGCCGTCGCCGTGGCGCAGGACGAAGCCCCCCAGGAGGTGGCCGAGCCCGTCGCCGTGCCGGCCGCGAGCGGGCCGCAGCCCGTCGCCGTCACGCCGCAGGCCGCGCCCGCGGCGGCGCCCGTTCCCGCCGACGAGGTCCCGGAGCAGGCCCCGTCCCCGCTTCCCGTGGAGGAAGCGGTGGAGCCGCAGGCCGTGGCCGCCCCGGCAGCCGCGACGCCCGTCGTGCCCGTACCCCGCTCCGAGTCCGTCCCCGCCCCGCAGCCGGAGCCGCAGCCGGAGCCGGCCCCGGCGGCTCCCCTGCCGCCCGCCGCCGAGGACGCGCCGGAGGAGCGGACCCCCGCCCCCGTGATCATCGAGGACGACGAGGACACGGCCGAGGAGATCGTCCCGGCCGCCGCTGCCGCCGTCGAGCAGGGTGAGCTCCCGGCCGAGGTGGCCGCCCCCGCCGTCGACGACGACGAGGACGCCCCTGCCGAGGCGGGCGCCCCGGCTCCCGGCTACGCGGACGCCGAGCGCGAGGCCGTGCTGCGCGTCATGCGCGAGCGGCGCGACATCCGCAACGGCTTCCGCGGCGACCCGATCCCGCACGAGGTGCTGCTGCGCGTCCTGGAGGCCGCGCACACCGCCCCGAGCGTCGGCCACTCGCAGCCCTGGGACTTCGTGGTCATCCGGTCCGCCGAGACCCGCCGCACCATGCACGAGCTCGCCCAGCGCCAGCGCGACGCGTACGCCAAGTCGCTGCCCAAGGGCCGGGCCAAGCAGTTCAAGGAACTGAAGATCGAGGCCATCCTCGACACCCCGGTCAACATCGTGGTCACCGCCGACCCGACCCGCGGCGGCCGGCACACCCTGGGCCGCTACACCCAGCCGCAGATGGCCCCGTACTCCTCGGCGCTCGCCGTCGAGAACCTGTGGCTGGCCGCCCGCGCGGAGGGCCTCGGCGTCGGCTGGGTCTCCTTCTTCGACGAGCGCGAGATGGTCCGCGCGCTGGGCCTGCCCGAGCACCTGGAGGTCGTCGCCTACCTGTGCGTCGGGTACGTGGACGAGTTCCCGGAGGAGCCCGAGCTGATGCAGGCGGGCTGGTCCAAGCGGCGCCCGCTGTCCTGGGTGGTCCACGAGGAGACGTACGGCCGCCGCGCGCTGCCCGGCGAGGACCCGCACGACCTGCTCCAGGAGACCGTCGCCGGGATCCGCCCGCTGGACGCCAAGGCGCTCGGCGAGGCGTGGGAGCGGCAGAAGCGGATGACCAAGCCGGCCGGCGCGCTCGGCATGCTGGAGATCATCTCCGCACAGCTCAGCGGCCTGTCCCGCAAGTGCCCGCCGCCCATCCCGGAGCCCGCGGCCGTCGCCATCTTCGCGGGTGACCACGGGGTGCACGCCCAGGGCGTGACCCCCTGGCCGCAGGAGGTCACCGGCCAGATGGTCGCCAACTTCCTGGGCGGCGGCGCGGTCTGCAACGCGTTCGCCAACCAGGTCGGCGCCGAGGTCTGCGTCATCGACGTGGGCGTGGCCAGTGAACTCCCGGCCACCCCGGGGCTGCTGCCCCGCAAGGTGCGCCCCGGCACCGGCGACATGACCGCCGGGCCCGCCATGACCCGCGAGGAGGTCGTCGCGGCCGTCGAGGTGGGCATCGAGACCGCCCGTGACCTGGTGGCGGCGGGCAACAAGGCGCTGCTCACGGGTGAGATGGGCATCGCCAACACCACCGTGTCGGCCGCCCTGATCTCCCTCTACACGGGCGTGGACCCGGCCGAGGTCACCGGCCGCGGCACCGGCATCAACGACGAGACTCACGCCCGCAAGGTCGATGTCGTCCGCCGCGCCCTGGAGCTGCACAGCCCCGACCCGGCCGACCCGATCGGCGTCCTCGCCGGGATCGGCGGCCTGGAGCACGCCGCCATGGTCGGCTTCATCCTCGGCGGCGCCTCGCTGCGTACGCCGGTGATCCTGGACGGTGTCTCCGCGGGCGCCGCGGCCCTGGTCGCGCGGGCCATCGCCCCGGAGTCCCTGGCGGCGTGCATCGCGGGCCACCGCAGCGCGGAGCCCGGCCACGCGGCGGCGCTGAACAAGCTGGGTCTGCGCCCGCTGGTCGACCTCGATCTGCGGCTGGGCGAGGGCACCGGCGCGCTGCTGGCCCTGCCGCTGGTCCAGAGCGCGGCACGTGCCATGCACGAGGTCGCGACCTTCGACTCGGCCGGAGTCACCGAGAAGTAGCCACGGTCGTACCCGGTGTGCCCACCCGTCCCGCAGTGCGGAACGCGCGGGCGCACCGGGCGACGGTCCGCAGACAATGGGGCCCGGGGCGACGCCCCGGCCTCCGCCGACGCCGCACCTGGAGCCACCCGCCATGGCAGAACACCCCGCGTACCCCGTAGGCCTGCGCCTCACCGGCCGCCGCGTCGTCGTCGTCGGCGGCGGCCAGGTCGCCCAGCGCCGCCTGCCCGCCCTGATCGCGGCCGGTGCCGACGTCGTCCTGGTCTCCCCGAGCGCCACCCCCTCCGTGGAGGCCATGGCGGACGCCGGTGAGATCACCTGGCACCGCCGCGGCTACCAGGACGGCGACCTCGCGGACGCCTGGTACGCCCTGGTCGCCAGCAGCGACGGCGAGGCCAACCGGCGCGCCTCCGCCGAGGCCGAGCGGCGCCGCGTCTGGTGCGTGCGCTCCGACGACGCCACCCAGGCCACCGCCTGGACCCCGGCCACCGGCCGCACCGAGGGCGTCACCGTCGCCGTGCTCACCGGCGGCGCCCCCGACCCGCGCCGCACCGCAGCGGTCCGCGACGCCGTGGTGGAGGGGCTGCGCGACGGCACCCTGGTCGCCCCGCACCACCGCGACCGGACCCCCGGCGTCGCCCTCGTCGGCGGCGGCCCCGGCGACCCCGACCTGATCACGGTGCGCGGCCGACGGCTGCTCGCCGAGGCCGATGTGGTCATCGCCGACCGGCTCGGCCCGCGCGACCTGCTCGACGAACTCCCGCCGCACGTCGAGGTGATCGACGCGGCGAAGATCCCGTACGGCCGGTTCATGGCCCAGGAGGCCATCAACAACGCGCTGATCGAGCACGCCAAGGCGGGCAAGGCCGTCGTCCGGCTCAAGGGCGGCGACCCGTACGTCTTCGGCCGCGGCATGGAGGAGCTGCACGCCCTCGCCGAGGCGGGCATCGCCTGCACGGTCGTCCCCGGCATCTCCAGCTCGATCTCGGTGCCGGGCGCGGCCGGCATCCCGGTCACCCACCGGGGCGTGGCGCATGAGTTCACCGTGGTCAGCGGTCATGTGGCGCCCGACGACCCGCGCTCGCTCGTCGACTGGGAGGCGCTCGCCCGGCTGACCGGCACGCTGGTGATCCTGATGGGCGTCGACAAGATCGGCGCGATCGCCCGGACGCT
The DNA here is from genome assembly GCF_055580545.1 of Streptomyces sp. NPDC031670. Lineage (NCBI taxonomy): Bacteria > Bacillati > Actinomycetota > Actinomycetes > Kitasatosporales > Streptomycetaceae > Streptomyces > Streptomyces sp. NPDC031670. The sequence continues at coordinate 11,292 of NZ_JBVILC010000036.1, forward strand.
GATCGCCCACGGCAAGAGCCCCGAGACGCCCGTGGCCCTCGTCCAGGAGGGCACCACCGCCGCCCAGCGCCGCGTCGACGCGACGCTGGCCACCGTGGGGGAGACTGTGACCACGCAGGACGTACGGCCGCCGGCCGTCATCGTGATCGGTGACGTGGTCGCCGTGGGTCCCGCGCTCCCGACCATGTAACCGGCGGTAACGGATCTCGGTCCGGGCCGTTGGCACCACACCCAGGACAAGGCAGTATCACCCTGTGGCTGATCTCATCACCATCGACGACCCCGACGACCCGCGCCTGCGCGACTACACGGGCCTGACCGACGTCGAGCTGCGGCGCAGGCGCGAGCCCGCCGAGGGCCTGTTCATCGCCGAGGGCGAGAAGGTCATCAGACGGGCCAAGGACGCCGGTTACGAGATGCGGTCCATGCTGCTCTCCGCCAAGTGGGTCGACGTCATGCGCGACGTCATCGACGAACTGCCCGCGCCCGTCTACGCGGTCAGCCCCGACCTCGCCGAGCGCGTCACCGGCTACCACGTGCACCGCGGCGCCCTCGCCTCGATGCAGCGCAAGCCGCTGCCGGCGGCCGAGGAGATCCTGGCCACCGCCCGCCGGGTCGCCGTGATGGAAGCCGTCAACGACCACACCAACATCGGCGCGATCTTCCGCAGCGCCGCCGCCCTCGGCATGGACGCCGTGCTGCTCTCGCCGGACTGCGCCGACCCGCTCTACCGCCGCTCGGTGAAGGTCTCCATGGGCGCCGTCTTCTCCGTGCCGTACGCGCGCCTGGAGTCCTGGCCCAAGAGCCTGGCGACGGTACGCGAAGCGGGCTTCCGGCTGCTCGCCCTCACCCCGGACGAGAAGGCCTCCGCCATCGACGAGGCCGCGCCCCACCGGCTCGACAAGGTGGCCCTGATGCTGGGCGCCGAGGGCGACGGGCTCTCCACCCAGGCCCTGGTCGCGGCCGACGAATGGGTCCGTATCCCGATGGCCCACGGCGTCGACTCGCTCAACGTGGGCGCGGCGGCTGCCGTCGCCTTCTACGCGGTGGCGACGGGCCGCCCCGCGTAAAGGCCGGCTACAACTGCTGCGCCGCCGCGATCCCCAGCGCCACGATCAGCGTGACCACGAAGAACACGATCAGTCGCTGGCGCAGCAGCCGGGGGTTGGCCGGACGCAGCCGGCCCGTGCCGGTCCGGGCGCCCGGACGCGTGCCGGGACGGCCGGCCGTCCCGTTGGTGCCGTTCGTACGGCTCCCGGAGCGGCCCGCGCCCCGGGGCGCGGGCGGGCGCGTGCCGCCGGTGCGCGGCGCGGAGCCGCGTGGAGCACGCTCCCGCCGGCCCGCGCCGGTACCCCGGCCGCTCTCCGTGTAGCGCTGGGTGCGCTCGTCGTGCTCGTACCGCTCGGTGCGCTCGTTCAGACGCCCGGTGGCGCGCTCCGCCTCGGAGCGGTCGCGCTGGGCGGGCGGGCGCGCCTCCAGCGAGCCGCCCTGCGCCTCCCGGGCGGCGATCTCCTTGAGCCGCATCGAGAGCTGGAGCGTGCTGGGCCGCTCCTCGGGGTCCTTGGCCAGACAGGCCCGCACCAGCGGCGCCAGCGCGTCCGGCACCCCGTGCAGCTGCGGCTCCTCGTGCACCACCCGGTAGAGCATGACCTCCGAACTGCCGTGCCCGAAGGGCGAGTCGCCCATCGCCGCGTACGCCAGCGTCGCGCCCAGCGAGAAGACGTCCGTGGCGGGCGTGACCGCCGCGCCGCGCACCTGCTCGGGGGCGAGGAAGCCGGGCGAGCCCACCGCCGTGCCGACGTGGGTCAGCGTGGAGGCGCCGGTCGCCCAGGCGATGCCGAAGTCGATGATCCGGGGGCCCTTGGGGGAGAGCAGGATGTTGGAGGGCTTCAGGTCGCGGTGGACCACCCCCGCCTCGTGCACCGCCACCAGGCCCTCGGAGAGCGCGGCGCCGATCGCCGCGGCCTCGGCCGCGGCCAGCGGGCCCTCCTCGGCGACCTTGTCGTGCAGCGAGGGGCCCGGCACGTACTGCGTCGCGAACCAGGGGCGCTCCGCCTCCAGGTCGGCGGCGACGAGGCGGGCCGTGCAGCCGCCGCGGATGCGCCGGGCCGCGGACACCTCGCGTGCGAAGCGCGAGCGGAACTCCTGGTCCTCGGCGAGGTCCGGACGGATCACCTTCAGCGCGACCCGCTGGCCGCGCCGGTCGGAGCCGAGGTAGACGACACCCATGCCACCCGCGCCCAGGCGCCGGTGGAGCCGGAACGAGCCGACGACACGCGGGTCCTCGCGCCGGAGCCGCATCATCGCCATTTTCATCCCCGCTGCCCGGTCCTGTTGACGTGGCACAGCTTACGTACCCCCGGGCCGGTGTGCTCATAGGCCGCGCCCTCTCGCCCCGATCGATTGTCAGTGCCGGGCGCGAAACGTGAGGAGCGGTCAGCAGCCCGCGCCGGCGGGCGTGCTGACGCGGGCGTGGTCCCAACGGCGCGTCGCACAAGGGGGATTGGATCAGTGAGGGGCCACCGGGTGGAGACGGTCGTGGACGCGGGCGGGACGACACGCACGTACGAAGTGGTGGCATGCCGGGCGGGTGGCGGGGTGGAGACGGTGGTCCGCGGTGGGGTGGTGGAAGTGAGTGAAGTCACCCCGGGGGCGCACCCGGGGTGACTTCACCGGCGGCCCCGGGCCCGTCCCCTCCGGGAAGACCCCAAGTCCTGCACCCGCGTCTCCACCCAGGGGAGTACGGGAGTGGGGACCCACTCATCCCCTGGGAGGCCCGGCAATCGGTACGAGGGCATGACGCCCGGGGTCCGCCGTTTCCCTACTGTTGTGGTCAAGCGGTGGGCGTAGCACTCGTCCCCCGAGGTCAAACGCCCGCCGCTGCCAATTCGACAGGAGAGGGACCATGGCGGACACGGCAACGCGGACGGTCTTCCGCACGCGAGGACGCAGGGCTGACGCCTCGGCGTCCGGCGCCCGCCGGTCCGGTCCGCGCCACCCCTTGGTGGCGACGGCCATGGCCCTTCCCCTGGCGGCCCTGCTGACAGTCGTCTTCGGCGGCTGGGACGCGGTGGTCACACAAGCGTCGTCCGTGGGCGTGATGCTGGGGCGCTGAGCGGCGCCCCGGACCCGGTAGAGCGGACCGGGTCGGGGACATCCGGCCATTTCAGCCCCGTGGGGACGGGGGTGCGGCGGACGGCAGAAAAAGGCGTTGCCCGACCGGCTGGGGAGCCGATCGGGCAACGCCTTTTCGTACGCCCCCTACAGCCGACCCCGGCCCTACGCCCCGGACGCCCCCAACCCCCCCCCGGAGGGGCGCGGGGAACTGCGCGAGCACCCCCCACGACCCGCACCGGACCACCAACCTCCCAGGGGCCGCGCCAATATCCCGGGCGCCCCCAACCCCCCAGGGGCGCGGGGAACTGCGCGAGCACCCCCCACGACCCGCACCGGACCACCAACCTCCCAGAGGCCGCGCCAACGTCCCGGGCACCCCCAACCCCCAGGGGCGCGGGGAACTGCGCGAGCACCCCCCACCCACCCGCACCAGACCCCCGGGCCCAACCCCCCCGTACCCTCACCCGTACAAGCCCCCACCCCCGGAGCCCCGCCCCATGCCCCCCTCCCTCCTCGCCACCCTGGCCGAAGCCGCCCGCAAGGCCGCGCACGCCACCGAGCCCGACCGCCCGTGCGACGCGTGTGACGCGTATGACGCTCGCGGCGCGGACACGGCACGCGAGAGCGGGGCAGCGGCACCCGAAGACCCCCGCCCCGACGTCCTCGCCCACCGCCCCGACGGCACAGTCGTCCGGCACGGCCCCGTCGTAGCCAAAGCGCATGCCCCTGACACGGATCGGACCGCGCTAGGGGTCCGGCTGGCCGTCGCCGCCCACCCCCTCCTGCACGGCGTGCTCCTCCCGCCCCTCGGGACCCCGGCCCCGCCCCCGGCCCCGCCCGCCACCGTCCCCGGCACCCTCGGCCCAGACGGCACCCCCGTCACCCTCTGGCCCCACGGCACCCCCGTCGACCCGGCCGACCCCGACAGCGCCCCCTGGGCCGGGGCCGGGCGGCTCCTGGCGAGGCTGCACCGGGTGGCTGCCGCCGCGCTGCCCGGACCGCTGCCCGCCATGCGGGGCCCCCTCAAGGCCGCCCGGGCCGTGGCGCGGATGCGGGCCGCCGGGGTCCGGGACGCGGCGGGGGACGCCGTGCTGCGGGCCTGGAGCCAACTTCCCGCGTGGGCCGGGGACGAGGCCCCCCACCCCGGCCCCGCCCGGCTCTGCCACGGCGACCTCCACCTCGGCCAGCTCGTGCGCCACCCGGCCGGCACCGGCGACTGGCTGCTCATCGACGTGGACGACCTGGGACTGGGCGCACCGGCCTGGGACCTGGCGCGCCCCGCCGCCTGGTACGCGGCGGGCCTGCTCGACCCCGCCGACTGGGCCCGCTTCCTCGCCGCGTACCGGGAGGCGGGCGGCCCCGCCGTCCCCGCGGCGGGCGATCCATGGCCGCAACTCGACGTGCCCGCCCGCGCCCTGACCGTACAGACGGCGGCCCTGGCCCTCGCCAAGTGCGCCCGTGAGCGGCGCGCGCCGGACGAGGCGGAGCTGATCATGATCGAGAGCTGTGCCCGCGTCGCGGCACTCCCGCCCGAGCCACCGGGAGGCGGCCCGACGTAGGGTGCTGCTTGCCCATCGGAAGTAACGGCGAGGAGTTGAGCCGGTCATGCAGTGTCCCAAGTGCCACGCGCCCATGCACACGTACAACCGCAACGGTGTCCAGATCGAGCAGTGCAGCGGTTGCCGGGGGATCTTCCTCGACTACGGGGAGCTGGAGTCGCTGACCCGGCTGGAGTCGCAGTGGGTGCAGCAGGCCCCGCCCGCCCCGCAGGCCTACCCCGCGCCCCCGGCCCCGCAGGGCTACCCGGCCCAGGCCCCGCACGCCCCGGCCTGGGGCGCCCCGCAGCACGGCGGCGGCCACGGCGGTCACTACGGCCACAAGCGCCACAAGGGCTTCGGGCACATGCTCTTCTCGTCCTGACTGGTCGAGCCGACCGTCGAGCCGACCGTCGAGCCCGACCGTCGACCCGGCCCGTCGTCCTGGCCCGCCCGCGGTCGCACGACGAAGCCCCCGGCCTTCGAGAAGGCCGGGGGCTCCGGGCTGTGCGCGATACTGGGATTGAACCAGTGACCTCTTCCGTGTCAGGGAAGCGCTCTCCCGCTGAGCTAATCGCGCGGGATCGGTCAGAACCATACAGGACGGCTGCGGACCGGGTCGTACTGCCTACTGCGTGCGCGATACTGGGATTGAACCAGTGACCTCTTCCGTGTCAGGGAAGCGCTCTCCCGCTGAGCTAATCGCGCGGGTACAGATCTTCGAGAAGATCCAGTGGACGATACTGGGATTGAACCAGTGACCTCTTCCGTGTCAGGGAAGCGCTCTCCCGCTGAGCTAATCGTCCTTGGAGGTGGAGACGGGATTTGAACCCGTGTAGACGGCTTTGCAGGCCGTTGCCTCGCCTCTCGGCCACTCCACCAGGAGTGAGAGCAGGGGTTCGGGAAGATCCCCCACATCGAGCGGACGACGAGATTCGAACTCGCGACCCTCACCTTGGCAAGGTGATGCTCTACCAACTGAGCCACGTCCGCTTGTCGTTTCCGTTCCGCTTGCGCGTCCCGGCGACGTGTTGAACTCTAGCGGATTCCCGGGCCAGTACAAAAACGCGTTTGTGCAGCGTGCTGCGGTGTGCCCGCCCCGCACCCGCCCCCGGGCCCGCCCCGCACCCGGTGTCGTCCCTGGTCCGCGCGGTCCGGGGCGGGCGCGCGGCGGCGCCCCTAGACTCACAACCGTGCATGACCTCGCTCCTCTGGCCCGTTTCGGCGGGCTCCTCGCCTCCGATCTCCGCGATGTGACCGCCGACCCGGAGGCGCTGGACTCCTCCGGCTTCTGGGCGGTCGCGGCCGACTTCGAGGGCCGGCTCGTCTGCGCCCGCTTCGCGGACGTACGGCCCGCCCCCGTGCCCGCCGCCGTCCCGGGCGCCTGGCGCGGGCCCGCCGCCGGTGACTGGACGTCCTCGCTCGACCGCGCCGCGTACACCGCGGGCGTACGCAGGATCCGTGAGCACATCGCGGCCGGCGAGGTCTACCAGGCCAACCTCTGCCGCGTCCTGAGCGCGCCGCTGCCCGACCCGGCCCGCGCCGACGTCGACGCGCTCACCGCCCTGCTCGCCCGGGGCAACCCGGCGCCCTACGCGGGAACGATCCGGCTGCCCGCGCACGGCGTGGAGATCGCCACCGCCTCGCCCGAGCTGTTCCTTCGGCGTACGGGACAGGTCGTCGAGTCCGGGCCCATCAAGGGGACCGGCCGCACGGCCGAGGACCTGCTGGAGAAGGACCACGCCGAGAACGTCATGATCGTCGACCTGGTCCGCAACGACCTGGGCCGGGTCTGCGCCACCGGCTCGGTCACCGTGCCCGAACTCTGCGCGGTCGAGCCGCACCCGGGCCTGGTCCACCTCGTCTCGACCGTCCGCGGCGAGCTGCGCGGGGGAGCGGGCTGGCAGGAGCTCCTGGACGCGGCCTTCCCGCCCGGGTCGGTGACGGGGGCGCCCAAGTCCAGCGCGCTGCGGATCATCGAGGCGCTGGAGACCGCCCCGCGCGGCCCCTACTGCGGCGGGATCGGCTGGGTCGACGCCGACCGGCGCCGGGGTGAGCTCGCCGTCGGTATACGCACTTTCTGGATCGACCGCCCGCACGGCGTCCTGCGCTTCGGCACCGGCGCGGGCATCACCTGGGGCTCGGACCCCGAGCGCGAGTGGGCGGAGACCGAGCTGAAGGCGGAGCGGCTCCTCGCGGTAGCGTCGGGCGCTCGTACGCCGAGTGGAAGGACCGCGTAGATGCAGATATGGGTGAACGGCGGACTGCGGGACGCCGACGCCGCACAGGTGTCCGTCCTGGACCACGGGATGACCGTGGGCGACGGCATCTTCGAGACGGTGAAGGCGCGGGAGGGCACGGTCTTCGCGCTCACCCGCCATCTCGCCCGGCTGACCCGCTCGGCCCGCGGCCTCGGGCTGCCCGACCCCGACCTGGACGAGGTCCGCCGCGCCTGCGCCGCCGTCCTGGAGGCCAACCCGGTCGCGCTCGGCCGGCTGCGGATCACCTACACCGGCGGCCTCTCGCCGCTCGGCTCCGACCGCGGCGACGCGGGCCCCACCCTGGTGGTGGCCCTCGGCGAGAGCACCCGGCGCCCCGACACCACCGCCGTGATCACCGTCCCGTGGACGCGCAACGAGCGCAGCGCCGTCGCCGGCCTCAAGACCACCTCGTACGCCGAGAACGTCGTCGCGCTGGCCCGCGCCCATGAGCGGGGCGCGAGCGAGGCGCTCTTCGGCAACACCGTCGGCGCGCTCTGCGAGGGGACCGGATCCAACGTCTTCGTCGTCGTCGACGGACAGCTGCACACCCCGCCGCTCGCCTCCGGCTGCCTCGCCGGGATCACCCGCGAGCTGGTCGTGGAGTGGACCGGCGCCCAGGAGACCGACCTGCCCCTGACGGTGCTGGAGAGCGCCGAGGAGGTCTTCCTGACCTCCACGCTCCGGGACGTCCAGGCAGTGTGCCGGGTCGACGGCCGGGAGCTGACGGGCACCCCGGGCCCGGTCACCGCCAAGGCGATGCGTGTCTTCGACGAGCGGGCCGCCTCCGACCTGGACCCGTAACGGCCCCCCGGGAGCCCCGCATCCCGACAAATCCGGTGACGGACGGCGGCCCGGCAGGTACAACGGCCTTGATGACCACCACCATCCGGCCGACCGGGCCGCTCCAGCAGGGCGCCGACGGCGCCGCCTTCCGTACGTACGACATCTGCGTCAACAGCAGACGCGTCGGGACGATCACCCTCGCCACCGATCCCGCGTTCGGCCCCGCCATGGGGGTGATCAGCGAGCTGCGGGTCGCCGAGCCCGACCGGGGCCGCGGCCGGGGGACCGTCGCGGTGCTCGCCGCCGAGGAGGTGCTGCGCGGCTGGGGCTGCACCCAGGTGCGCGCCGCGGTGCCCGCGGACGCCGTGGCGGCCCTGCGGCTGGCCGAGGCGCTCGGCTACACCGAGCGCAGCCGCGTCCTGGCCAAGCCGCTGCCCGCCGAGCCGCCCGCCCTGCCCGACTCGGTCACGGGGCGGCCGATGACCCGGGCCGAGTTCACCGTCTGGCACCACGACGAGCAGGAGAACTACGCCCGGAGCTGGATCGCCCGGGGCGTCCCGGCCGACCAGGCCCGCGCCAAGGCCGAGGCCGACCACCGCGCACTGCTCCCCGACGGCCTGGCGACGCCCGGCGTCCATCTGGAGGTGCTGGTCAGCGGCGACGCCGTGGTCGGGCACGTCTGGGTGGCCCGGCGGCGGCCGGACGACGGGCCGGGCGCCTATGTGTACGACGTGGCCGTCGCCGAGGAGCACCGGGGCCGGGGCCACGGCCGGTCCCTGATGCTGCTGGCCGAGCGGGCGGCGCTGGCCGACGGGCTGTCCACGCTGGCCCTGCACGTCTTCACCGACAACATCCCGGCCCTGCGGCTGTACGAGTCGCTGGGGTACCGGCCGGTCGAGTACAACCGCGCCAAGGCGCTCCTCTGAGGGACGGCCGGGTCACTCAGGCGTCCAGCAGCCGGTCCGCGATCTCCTGGATACGGGCGCGCAGGCCTTCCTGGCTCTTGCCGCCGTCCAGACGCTCGCCGTCGATGACGTACGTGGGGGTGCCGGTGACGCCGATCGCCTTGCCCTCGGCCTGGTCGGCGTCGACGATCAGCAGATGCCGGCCGTCGATGAGGGCGGTGTCGAACTCCTCGGCGTCCAGGCCGAGTTCCCGCGCGGTGTCCAGCAGAACGCGCTCGCCCCGCTCGCCGAGCTCCCCGGTGCGGGCGAGGACGGCCTCCACGTACGGCCACCCCCGGCCCTGCTCGAACGCCTCCTCGGCGGCCTGGGCGGCGGCGTAGGCGTGCTTGTGCTTCTCCAGCGGGAAGTGCCGCAGCCGGATGTCGAGCCGGTCGCCGTACTGGGCCCGCAGGGCGCGGACGTCGTCGAGGGCGGCGTGGCAGTCGGGGCACTGGAGCTCGCACCACACGTCGAGGACGACGGGGGCGGAGCCGGTTTCGGGGGTGGTCTCGCTCATGAGGCCAGTCTTCCAGCCCCGCCCGAGGGGCCCCAACCGGGACCTGGGGAGGATCCGCCCCGGAGATCTCCCTGATGTCCCGGCGCACCGTGGCCCGGACGGCCCGCCGCGGTGCAGGATGGAAGGGCCACACCCCCCATGTCTGGAGGAACCGGATGCTTGCCGAGACCGTCTGCTCCGCCGCGTCCGCCGCCGGACTGGGCATCGCCGCCGTCACGGCGTACCGCAAGCGCTTCCTGTCGGCCACCCGGATCGCCGCCTACGCGCTGGTGCCCGTGGCCCTGGTCATGACCGGTGTCGTGGGCTGGGTGTCCGGCATCGTCTTCAAGCCGACGGTCTGGGCGGGCTTCGGTCTGCTCGGCATCGCCTGGATGCTCTTCTCCGTCACCCGGTTCGCCGAGCGGCGCTCCGAGGGCGGCACCCGCAAGGAGCGCAGAGCCGCCGCGGCGGCCCGGGGCGAGGCGGTCGCCCCGGGGGCCTCCGCGCCCTCCCTGGGCGCCGGGCGCGGCTCCGCGCCCCGGCCCGCCGCCAAGGCGAAGGGCGCCTCGGGCGGGGAGGACTTCAGCGACATCGAGGCGATCCTGAAGAAGCACGGGATCTGAGCCCGGCGGCCCGCCCGCCGCGCGCGGAATCTGAAACGCCGTCGGAATCTGACGCTCCGTAATGTGCCGGGACCGGCATCGAGCGCGGAATTCCCATGGTCGCTCATTCCCTTATACGGAATTTCAGTTGGACTGAATTCCGGCCATGGTCCGGGAGCGCTCCCACAGGCGATTTGGGGACGGCATTCCGGGCCCCGCCGGGCCCGGTCGGCAATTCCCCGCCCGCGCGGGGGCGATGGGGGCGCGACGCGGGCGCCACGCGGACGGGCGCGGGCCGGGCCGGGTGGCGATGGAACACCTGCCCGTCAACATCGAAGTAACTCCCCCTCCGAGTGGGCGTGTTGGCGCACCGCGGTGCCCGCGCTGGTCCATCATCACCCCGAGATGCTGGACACTTCCCCGGGGCACGTCCCCGCGCCGCCCGAAGAACCGCACCCCGCGCCCCCGGCCGACGAGCCGCGCGGCTGCCTCTTCGCCCTTTCGCAGCCACCGTTGATGATCTTCCTCGGGGTGATCGGCTGTCTGCTGCTCATGGCGGCCGTGCACGACCTGTACCTCTTGTGACCGGCCGCGCGGAAGGGCGCCCGGGGTGTCAGCCCGCGGCTTCCTTGCGCCGGGCCCGGTAGGCGGCCACGTGCAGCCGGTTCCCGCAGGTGCGGCTGTCGCAGTAGCGGCGCGAACGGTTGCGCGACAGGTCGACGAAGGCCCGCCCGCAGTCCGGCGCCTCGCACCGGCGCAGCCGCTCCTGCTCGCCCGTCACCACGATGAAGGCCAGCGCCATCCCGCCGTCGGCGGCGAGGTGGTCGGCGATCGAGGCGCCCGGCGCGAAGTAGTGCACATGCCAGTCGTAGCCGTCGTGGTCGGTCAGCTGCGGCGTGGTGCCCGCCTCCGCCACGATCTCGTTGACCAGGCCGGCCGCCGCCCGGGCGTCCCCCGCCTCGAAGACGGCCGAGAAGCGGTCCCGTACCGTCCGCACACCGGCGAGGTCGCGCGCGGTGAGGCTGTCCACGCCGCTGACGTCGTGCTCCCGTGCGAAGCCGTACAGCGCCTCGACGTCGGCGAGGCGGTCCGGCGCCTCGCCCTCCGGCGCGGTGTTCACCAGATCGACCACCATGTCGAGGGCGATCCGGGTGTCGTGAGGGATCAGCACGATTCGCTCCCTGGCCTGCTGCGGGCCGGTGCCCGCCGATGCTGGCCGACTCTACTGGCTCCCGCGCGCGGCGCACCGGCGCCCGTCCCGCGAGGGTGTTCGCGGGACGGGCGCCGGTGAGATGCCTATGAGGTGGGCGTGCCTATGCGGGTGTCCGTGCGGCGCCGTCTCCCCGAGTCGGACGGCGCCGTGCGGCTCTCGGCCTGGCTCAGTTCTCCGCCAGGATGTGCGAGAGCTCCGTGTCGAGATCGAAGTGACGGTGCTCGGTGCCCGGTGGCACCGCGGCGTCGGTCCGCTTGAGGAACGACTCCAGCGCCCGCGCGGGGGCTTCGAGCAGGGCTTCTCCTTCCGGGGAGCTGAGGGCGATGCAGACGACGCCCTGACCGTGGCTGCGCGACGGCCAGACTCTGACGTCTCCGGTACCGGTGGGCCGGTGCAGGCCCTCGGCGAGGAGGTCGCGGGCGAACACCCACTCGACGGTCTCCTCGGCTCCGGTGTGGAAGGTGGCGTGCACGGCGTAGGGATCGGCCGTGTCATACCGCAGGCCCGCCGGTACAGGCAGTGAGGACTCGCTCGACACAACGAGGCGCAGGTGCAGCTCGCAGCTGACCGTGGTGTTCATAAGCGCCAGGGCCTTTCGCTCAGTGTGCGCTCGGGGATTCGCACGTCGGCGAAATCGACATGCCACCTACGGTGCCGTTGTAAACCCCTCTGGCCGTTTTGCGGGTGTTCAGGTAGCTCGTACGGCGGAGTATTACTTTGGGTTATGCGGCCATTCTGGTGAGCGTCCGCGTCGGGTAGGTTGGAGTGCATGAATACGGGGAGTGACGAGCAGGCCGGGGCGCCCGAGGCGGCGCTGGGATCGCGGGCACCCGCCTTCATCAAGGCGTCCAGGACGCTCCACCTGAGCTGGCAAGTCGGCGTCTTCGTGGTCGGCCTCGCGGTGGTCGTCGCGGGTGTCATCATGCTCCCGCTGCCCGGGCCGGGCTGGCTGGTGATCTTCGGCGGCATGGCGATCTGGGCGACCGAGTTCGTCTGGGCCCAGCTGGTGCTGCGCTGGACCAAGCGGAAGGTCACCGAGGCCGCCCAGCGGGCCCTCGACCCCAAGGTGCGGCGCCGGAACATCATCCTGACGACGGTCGCCCTGGTGATCGTGGCGGTGCTCGCCGGGACCTACCTCTGGAAGTTCGGCCTCGTCATGCCGTGGAAGATCAACGACTGACGGGCGGACCCCGCCACCCTGGTCAAACGCCCCGCTGACATGCGGTAATGTTTGCGGTGCGCCCGGGCGATTAGCTCAGTGGGAGAGCGCTTCGTTCACACCGAAGAGGTCACTGGTTCGAACCCAGTATCGCCCACCCGGACCGAAGGCCCGGAGATCCGCACGGATCTCCGGGCCTTCGGCGTTCCGGGAACCCGCGCCCCGGACCGGTGTACTTTCCGCTCCCCGGCGCAGACTTCCCCCATGAGGCCGACGACCGCGCGCTGGAGCCACTACCGGTTCCGCAGTGTCTGGCACCTGCCCGCCCCGCCCGCCACCGTCTTCGCGGTCCTGGCGCGCGTCGAGGAGTACCCCCGCTGGTGGCCGCAGGTCCGCGAGGTCACCACCGCCGAGGGCGGCGACGGCCGCGCGGGCACCGCCCGGTTCCGCTCCATGCTCCCGTACGACCTGGTGGTCACCGCCCGCGAACGGCGCCGCGACGAGGCGGCCGGCGTCCTGGAGGTCGCCATGGACGGCGACCTGGACGGCTGGGCCCGCTGGACGCTCAGCGCGCGGGGCGGCGGCACGCGTGCGCTGTACGAGCAGGAGGTCGAGGTGCGCAAGCCGCTGATGCGGCGCCTCGCGCTCCCGGGGCGGCCGGTCTTCCTCGCCAACCACGCCCTGATGATGCGGTCCGGACGGCGGGGGCTGACGGCCCTGCTGAGCGGAGTTTGAACCCGGGCCGTCCGGGCCTGTATGGTTCAGTCCGTTCCCGGGCGATTAGCTCAGTGGGAGAGCGCTTCGTTCACACCGAAGAGGTCACTGGTTCGAACCCAGTATCGCCCACCGGGAGAAGGCCGGTCCGTCATCGACGGACCGGCCTTCTGCTTGTACCGGGGGTCGTGGCGGCGGGTCATGGCGAAGGGTTGCGGTGGCGGGCCGTGCCGCCGGGACCGCCGCTCAGGCCGCGGCCGGGAGCTCGGGCCGCATCGGCCACGCCGGGTCCACCGCCTCCGGCGTCCCGTTGCGCGTGAACCACGCCTGGAGGCCCCGCGCCTGGGCCGCGTGCCAGCCCGTCTGGAGGGTGTGGATCTCCGCCGGGGTCAGCCGTTCCAGCCGCGCCGCGAACCGCCGCCCCACCGCCCGTACGACCTCCAGCGCGGCCAGCGCGTCCGCCGCCGCGTCGTGGGCGCCCTCCAGCACCACCCCGTAGTGCTCGCACAGATCGGACAGGGTGCGCCGGCCCTTGCGGTACCGGTCCAGATGCTTGTCCAGGACCCGCGGATCGAGCACCCGCAGCGGCGCCCCGTCCAGATAGCGCGCCAGCGACGAGGCGCGGTGCCGCCTCAACTCCCGGTCCAGCAGCGTCAGATCGAACGGCGCGTTCATCACCACCAGCGGCCGGCCCGCCGCGCACTCCTCGGACAGCGCCCTGGCCACCTCCTCCATCACCGGCGCGGGCCACCGCCCGTTCAACTGGAGGTGCTCGTCGGTGAGCCCGTGCACGGCGGTCGCGGCGGCCGGCACCGGTATGCCCGGATTCACCAGCCAGCGCGTCGACCGCGGGCGTGAACCCGGTCCGTCCTGCACCACCAGGGCGGCCGAGACCAGCCGGTCCCGCTCGACGTCCACACCCGTCGTCTCGGTGTCGAAAGCGGCCAGGGGGCCTTCATACCAGCACGTCATGGTTCAACTCCCTTTGCACCCTTGGCAGATGGCGTGCGTCCCCTGCCCGATTCCGTGATACCCGGGCTGTTTGCGGCGTACGCCCATCGGCAACAACACAGGTGACGGGCCCGCGAGTTGACGGAAGGCGTACGACGGCATGGCGATCGCGCAGCCCGAGCCGAGCGGGCTCCTGTCCGGGGCGACCGGACCGCCGCGCGGCTCACTCGCCACCACCGCCTGCATGGAGACCCTCCAGGTGGGCTACCTCCACGCGGTGGCCGCCGCCGCCGGCTGCTCGCTCTCACAACCCTTTCCGGACAACGGAATCGACTGGCACGTGAGCCACAGCGCCCCCGGCCACACCGTCGACGACGAAGTCACGATCAAGGTGCAGCTCAAGTGCACGTACCAGATCCCCCCGCACCCCCCGGGCGGTGCCTTCTCCTTCACCCTCGACAACGAGCACCTGGTGAAGCTGGCCCGCACCCCCGTGTCGGTGCACAAGATCCTGGTCGTGATGCTCGTGCCCAGAAGCCGGGACGAGTGGCTGCGCGCGGGCCACGACCGGCTCGCGCTGCGGCACTGCTGCTACTGGACCAACCTGGCCGGCCACGCGGTGACCGGACGGCGCAGGACCACAGTGCGGATACCGACCTCGCGGATCTTCGACGATCGCGCGCTCTGCGAGATCATGACCCGGGTCGGGGTGGGAGGGAGGCCCTGATGCGACTGTCGAGCGGGGAGTCCGGCGGCCCCGAGGCCGTCGGACCGGTCCCGGCGCAGGTGGACCCGGCGGTGCTCGGCGTGCTGCTGCGCCGCCACGGCTGGCAGCGGCGCGGCGGCGCGGCGGGACGGTACGCGCGCTGGACCCCGCCCTCGGGCGCCGGTCCGGGCACCAGTCTGCTGGTGCCGGAGAGCCGCGCGTACCCCGACAGCGAGGACCTGATCGGCGAGGCGCTCACCGCGCTGGCCCGCTCGGCCGAGCCCTCCGCGCGCGAGGTGCTCGTCTCGCTCGCCGTGCCCAGCGACGAGGTCCGCTGGTGGCGCGGCACCCCGCCGGGCCCCTCCGGCGCCGCCCCCTGGAGCGAACAGGAGCGGCTGCGCGGCGCCGCGCACGGCATGCTCCTGGCCGCGGCCCTCGCCGTGCGCGGCCGGGCCGGGTACTACGGCGCCCGCCACCGGCGGCAGGCACTCGCCGCCCTGGAGGGCGTCCTGGTGGGCCAGGCGCCCGGTGGACGGCTCACCGCGTTCGTCCCCGTGGAACAGGCCCGCCCGGTCGTCGTCCGGCTGTACGAGGCGCTGTACGCGGTCCGCGAGGCCATCGACTACCGCCGGACCACCGGCGGTATGGAGGCCTTCGACGCGGCCGTCGGCGCCGGCGCCAGCCGCGAGCTCACCGAGGCCGTCGTCGCCCTGGTCGCGGGCTCGGAGGGCGTCCGCGTCGCCCTGGAGTGGGCCCCTGCGGCGGGCGTCCCGGCCGGCTGCGCGCCCCGCCCCGAACCCGTCGAGTTCTCGCCCGGCGACCTGCCCGCGCTGCGCGAGGCCGGTGTGCGCTACCTCCGGGACGAGCCCGCGCTGCCGGTCCGGGTCACCGGCGCGGTGGTCCGGCTGCGGCGCTCGGGTCCGCGCGGCCCGGGGACCGTACGGCTGCGGGTGCTGGCGGGCGCGGAGATCCCGTACGTACGGATGGAGCTGGACGAGGAGGCCTACCGGATCGCCGGCCACGCCCACCTCGTCGGCCTGCCGATCCGGGTGGCGGGCCGGCTGGAGAGCCGGGGCGGCTTCCGCAGGCTCGCGGGGGCGACCGGCGTGGCCCCGGTCCAGGTGGACGACGCCGAGCGGGACCGGCTGATGAAGTCGATCCAGGGGACCATGGAGAGCATGGCCTTCTTCGAGGAGGCGTGCGCGGGGGAGGAGTGAGACCGGGGCGCCCGCCGCCCGGGGCGGGGCGCGGGGCCGCGTGAACTGTTTCGCGGGGGAGGCCACCGGCTCGGTAGGATTCCCTCGCGTACGCGGTACGAGCGTGCGTACCCCTTCAGTCAGGAGAGACCGGTGTCAGACGTCCGTGTGATCATCCAACGCGATTCCGAGCGGGAAGAGCGCGTGGTGACGACGGGCACTACGGCTGCCGAGCTCTTCGCCGGTGAGCGCACCATCGTGGCGGCCCGCGTGGCCGGTGAGCTGAAGGACCTCGCCCACGTGGTGAAGGACGGCGAGGAGGTCGAGCCCGTCGAGATCTCCTCCGAGGACGGCCTGAACATCCTGCGCCACTCCACCGCCCATGTGATGGCCCAGGCCGTCCAGGAGCTCTTCCCCGAGGCCAAGCTGGGCATCGGCCCGCCGGTCCGGGACGGCTTCTACTACGACTTCGACGTCGAGCGGCCCTTCACCCCCGAGGACCTGAAGGCCATCGAGAAGAAGATGCAGGAGATCCAGAAGCGGGGGCAGCGCTTCGCGCGCCGCGTCGTCACCGACGAGGCCGCCCGCGAGGAGCTCGCGGACGAGCCCTACAAGCTGGAGCTCATCGGCATCAAGGGCTCGGCCTCGTCCGACGACGGCGCGGACGTCGAGGTGGGCGGCGGCGAGCTGACCATCTACGACAACCTCGACGCCAAGACCGGCGAGCTGTGCTGGAAGGACCTCTGCCGCGGCCCGCACCTGCCGACCACCCGGAACATCCCGGCGTTCAAGCTGATGCGCAACGCCGCCGCGTACTGGCGGGGCAGCGAGAAGAACCCGATGCTCCAGCGCATCTACGGCACCGCCTGGCCCTCCAAGGACGAGCTGAAGGCGCACCTCGACTTCCTCGCCGAGGCCGAGAAGCGCGACCACCGCAAGCTCGGCGCCGAGCTCGACCTGTTCTCCATCCCGGAGCAGATCGGCTCCGGCCTCGCCGTCTTCCACCCCAAGGGCGGCATCATCCGCCGGGTCATGGAGGACTACAGCCGCAAGCGGCACGAGGAGGAGGGCTACGAGTTCGTCTACACCCCGCACGCGACCAAGGGGAAGCTCTTCGAGCAGTCGGGCCACCTGGACTGGTACGCCGACGGCATGTACCCGCCCATGCAGCTCGACGAGGGCGTGGACTACTACCTCAAGCCCATGAACTGCCCCATGCACAACCTGATCTTCGACGCGCGGGGCCGGTCCTACCGTGAGCTGCCGCTGCGCCTGTTCGAGTTCGGGACGGTGTACCGGTACGAGAAGTCGGGCGTCGTGCACGGTCTGACCCGGGCCCGCGGCTTCACCCAGGACGACGCGCACATCTACTGCACCAGGGAGCAGATGGCGGAGGAGCTCGACAAGACGCTCACCTTCGTCCTGAACCTGCTGCGCGACTACGGTCTGACCGACTTCTACCTGGAGCTGTCGACCAAGGACCCGGAGAAGTTCGTCGGCTCGGACGAGGTCTGGGAGGAGGCCACCGAGACCCTGCGGCAGGTGGCCGAGAAGCAGGGCCTCCCGCTGGTCCCGGACCCGGGCGGTGCCGCGTTCTACGGCCCGAAGATCTCCGTGCAGTGCAAGGACGCCATCGGCCGCACCTGGCAGATGTCGACCGTGCAGCTCGACTTCAACCTGCCGGAGCGCTTCGACCTGGAGTACACCGGCCCGGACGGCTCCAAGCAGCGCCCCGTCATGATCCACCGCGCGCTGTTCGGCTCGATCGAGCGCTTCTTCGCGGTGCTCCTGGAGCACTACGCGGGCGTCATGCCGCCGTGGCTGGCCCCGGTCCAGGCGGTGGGCATCCCGATCGGCGACGCCCACATCCCGTACCTCCAGGAGTTCGCCGCCGCGGCGAAGAAGAAGGGCCTGCGGGTCGAGGTGGACGCGTCCTCGGACCGGATGCAGAAGAAGATCCGCAACCACCAGAAGGCCAAGGTCCCGTTCATGGTCATCGCGGGTGACGAGGACATGGCCGCCGGTGCCGTCTCGTTCCGCTACCGCGACGGGTCGCAGGAGAACGGCATCCCGGTCGACGAGGCCATCGCCAAGCTCCTCAAGGTCGTCGAGGAGCGGGCGCAGGTCTGACGCGCCCCACCAGCTCGACGCGGCCCCCGGGAAGCCCTGCTCCCCGGGGGCCGCTCCTCGTCCCGCCCGGTGAAGTCATATGCTGCACAGCATGACGAGTGAGCCGGAACAGCAGATCGGAGTGGGTGTCCAGGACGCCTTCCAGCGCCTGTGGACCCCCCACCGGATGGCGTACATCCAGGGTGAGAACAAGCCGACCGGCCCGGACGCCGGCGACGGCTGCCCGTTCTGCTCGATCCCGGCCAAGTCGGACGAGGACGGGCTCGTCGTCGCCCGCGGCGAGCACGTGTACGCGGTGCTCAACCTCTACCCGTACAACGGCGGCCACCTCATGGTCGTGCCCTACCGGCACGTGGCCGACTACACCGGTCTGGACGCCGATGAGACGCTGGAGCTCGCCGAGCTCACCAAGCAGGCCATGACCGCGCTGCGGACCGCCTCGGGGGCGCACGGCTTCAACATCGGCATGAACCAGGGCTCGGTCGCGGGCGCCGGTATCGCCGCCCATCTGCACCAGCACATCGTGCCCCGCTGGGGCGGCGACACCAACTTCATGCCGGTCGTCGGCCACACCAAGATCCTGCCCCAACTCCTGGGCGACACCCGCGAGATGCTCGCGCGGGCCTGGCCCAGGAGCTGACGCTCAGGCGTCGTACAGATCGGCCTTGCGCGGGGCCGGGTCCTGCACCATGCCGCTCAGGATCATCGAGCGGTTGGTGAAGCGCTCGGTGTCCACGCCGTTCTCGTCCAGTACCTTCATCGCGGCGGCGTGCACCACGCGCAGCACCGGCGTGGCCGCCCGCATCGCGTCGTCGGCCATGAAGCGGTGGCGCCAGGGCTTGTCGGCCCAGGCGTGCCGCAGACCGAACGGCTCCGGCAGCACCAGCTTGCCCCCGAGGTGGTCGAGGAGCGGCGGGTACCAGGTGAGCGGGGCGCGGGCGGCGAGGCGGACGACCTCGCGCGGCTCGACCAGCGGAAGCTGTATCTCCTTCTTCTCCCAGAACTTGAAGGTCTTGTCGACCGACTTGGTCTTGGGGCTGGGCTTGGTGGTGAACAGGGCGTGCACCGGGCCCAGGGCATGGCCGGTGACCTCGATGCGCAGGGTCTCGTGGAGCACGGTCACCGTGATCATCATGGTGATCACCAGCTGGCCGTCCCAGAGGGTGAACTGCACACCCAGGTAGTGGCGGTTGCCGCTGGAGAACTGCTGCTCGTTGCAGATCCGCTGGACCTCGTGCTGACGGACCTGGAAGCTGTCGACGTCCTGGCCGGTGGGCCGGGCGACCTCCTTGGCGTTCTCCCCGACGGGGGAGACCACCCAGTTGGTGACCGAGGGCCGGGGGAAGCCGCCGGTGTGCAGGGGGCCGCGTTCGAGGAGCTGGAGGCGGTCCTGGATGGACCTGATGACGTCCCAGCTGCGGAAGCCGTGGATCTCCTTGCCGGGTTCCTTGGGGACGAGCTCCTCGGCCAGCTGCCAGCTGCCCCAGCGGGTGCCCATGCCGAGTATCCCCTTGGGACCGGCGTAGAAGACCGCGTTGCTCTGCTGTTCGGCGGTGAGCTTGGCCAGGCTCTGGCGCAGCCGCTCGGCGGCGGTCTCGTGCGGGTTCTTCGGTACCGCCTCGGGGATCTTGGCGCCGACGCCGCCCCCGGCGAGCAGGCCGTTCCAGCGGGCGCGCAGGTCCTTGGCGGTGGTCTCGCAGATCTGCTTGGCCCAGAACCAGCCGAGGACGGGCATCACCAGCATGGCGCGCAGATAGATCGCGAGGAAACCGCCGAAGGGCAGTTTGACCAGGGCGATCACCGCGAGCACGGCGAAGGCCAGCAGGAGCAGGTTGCCGAGGGCTCCGACGCGGCGGTCCTTGGCCCCGGCGAGGGTGCGGCGCAGCTGGAAGAGGCCGAGCCAGAGCAGCAGTCCGGGCAGGAAGAGCACGCCGAAGACGCCGGTGACGAGGGTGAGCTTGGTGTCGCGCTCCTTGCGGATCCGGATCGCGGCGAGGCAGTGCTCGACGACGGTCTGGGGCTCGGTGCCGAAGGACTGGATGAGCGCGTTGCGGGTGGCACCGAGCATGCGGGACTGCACGGCGCGCGAGAAGGCCTCACCGAGGTTGGGTTCGAAGAGCGAGAGCCGGGGCTTGGTGACGACCGACTCGTGCCACTCGTTGTTGGCCTTGAGTATGTCGGTGACCGGGCTGTCGCGGTAGGCGGCCGAGGCGAGCGCCTGGGTCGCGGCCGTCTGGCCCGCCGAGCCCTGGAGCGGGACCTGGGCCCCGGGTGAGAAGTCGAATGGTTGGTCCGCCACTACCGCCCCCATCGCCGCACATCGTCGCTCTGCGGCCTCTTCCCGACTGCCGTTCCCCGCACACCTGCTGAGCAGGGACCCAGCGTATCGGGGTCCGCGCCCCAGCGACACGGGACGTCGGAATGCCGTCCGCCGCACGGGGGTTGGGCGGGCGGCGCTTCCGACGAGCCATCAGTTTCCGTGTCTAACCGGTCTTTTCCATCGATTCCCGGAGCTTCTCCGCCAGCTGCGGCGGCATCGGCTCGTGCCTCGCGTAGCCGCGGTCGAACCGGCCGGTGCCGTGCGAGACGGAGCGCAGGTCGATCGCGTACCGCCCGATCTCGATCTCGGGCACCTCGGCCCGGACCAGGGTGCGTCCGGGACCGGCCTGCTCGGTGCCGACGACGCGGCCCCGGCGGCCGGACAGATCGCTCATGACCGGGCCGACGTAGTCGTCGGGGACCAGCACCTTGAGCTCGGCGACGGGTTCGAGCAGATGGATGCGGGCGTCGGCGGCGGCCTCGCGCAGCGCGAGCGCCCCGGCGGTCTGGAAGGCGGCGTCGGAGGAGTCCACCGAGTGCGCCTTGCCGTCCAGGAGCGTGATCCGTACGTCGACGAGCGGATAGCCGGCGGCCACGCCCCGGGCCGCCTGGGTGCGTACGCCCTTCTCGACGGAGGGGATGAACTGGCGCGGCACGGCCCCGCCCACCACCTTGTCGACGAACTCGATACCGGATCCGGGCGGCAGCGGTGCCACCTCGATCTCGCAGATCGCGTACTGGCCGTGGCCACCGGACTGCTTGACGTGGCGCCCGCGCCCGGTGGCGGTGTCGCCGAAGGTCTCGCGCAGGGAGACCTTGTGCGGGACGACGTCGACCTGGACGCCGTACCGGCTGCGCAGCCGCTCCAGCGCCACGTCCTTGTGGGCCTCGCCCAGGCACCACAGGACCAGCTGGTGGGTGTGCGGGTTCTGCTCCAGGCGCATGGTCGGGTCCTCGGCGACGAGCCGGGACAGGCCCTGCGAGAGCTTGTCCTCGTCGGCCTTGCTGTGGGCCTGGATGGCCAGCGGCAGCAGCGGGTCGGGCATGTCCCAGGGCGCCATCAGCAGCGGGTCGTCCTTGCCGGAGAGGGTGTCCCCGGTCTCGGCCCGGGTCAGCTTGGCCACGCACGCGATGTCCCCGGCGATGCAGGAGCTCAGCGTGCGCTGCTGTTTGCCGAAGGGGGAGGAGAGCGCGCCGATCCGCTCGTCGACCTCGTGGAGGGCATGGCCATCGGGGCCCCGGTCGGTCATCCCGTGTCCGCAGACGTGGACGGTCTCGTCGGGGCGGAGGGTGCCGGAGAAGACCCGGACCAGGCTGACACGGCCCACGTAGGGGTCGGACGAGGTCTTGATCACTTCGGCGGCCAGCGGGCCCTCGGGGGCGCAGAGCGGGGTGGGGCGCGCGGCGCCCTGCGGGGTGGTGACCTCGGGCGCGGTGCGCTCCAGCGGGGTCGGGAAGCCGCCGGTGACCAGCTCCAGGAGCTCCACGGTGCCGATGCCCTGGCGGGCACCCTCGGCGGCGGGCGCGGCGGCCAGGACGGGATGGAAGGTACCGCGCGCCACCGCCCGCTCCAGGTCGCCGATCAGCGTCTCGACGTCGATCTCCTCGCCGCCCAGATACCGGTCCATGAGGGTCTCGTCCTCGCTCTCGGCGATGATCCCCTCGATCAGCCGGTTGCGGGCCTCCTCGACCAGCGGGAGGTGCTCGGGGCCGGGCTCGGCCTCCTTGCGCTCGCCGGAGGCGTAGTCGTACACACGCTGCGAGAGGAGCCCGATCAGCCCGGTGACGGGAGCGTGCCCGTCCGGGCCCTCGGGGCCGTGCAGCGGCAGGTAGAGCGGCAGTACGGCGTCCGGGTCGTCGCCGCCGAACGCCTCGGCGCACACCCGGGTCATCTCGGTGAAGTCGGCGCGGGCCGCCTCCAGGTGGGTGACCACGATGGCCCGGGGCATGCCCACGGCCGCGCACTCCTCCCACACCATGCGGGTGGCGCCGTCCACGCCGTCCGAGGCGGAGACGACGAAAAGGGCCGCGTCCGCCGCTCGCAGACCGGCCCTGAGTTCTCCGACGAAGTCGGCGTATCCGGGGGTGTCCAGGATATTGATCTTGCAGCCGCCCCATTCCACGGGGACCAGCGAGAGCTGGACCGAGCGCTGCTGCCGGTGTTCGATCTCGTCGTAGTCGGAGACGGTCCCGCCGTCCTCGACCCGGCCCGCGCGGTTGACGGCCCCCGCCGTCAGCGCGAGCGCTTCCACCAATGTCGTCTTCCCGGATCCGCTGTGGCCGACCAGCACCACGTTCCGTACGGATGAGGGGTGGTCGGCCGTAGCTGCCCTGCCGGCGGCTCCGGGATGTGCACTCGCCTTGTCGCCCATGCCGTTCCTCCCGTATCGCTTCCGTTTCCTGCACGGTGAGGTGGTGAGAGGGCGCGGTCGCGCGGATTCCTCCCCCGGCCCCCGGCCAGGGAGAACCCCGGCGGAGGCGGCTTCGCGTGCCCGCGGTCTTTCCAGCGTTCCACTCCGGTCACGGTGCGTCCATACGTCGTACGGGAACGCGGGGGTGAGGGTGCGCGGCGGTGGAGGTGCGCGGGCCTGGCTACGATGGGCCAGCCGGTGGCCAGCAGGGCCGCGCGGCCACACCGACCGTCGGGAAGGCCATGCTGAACAAGTACGCGCGTGCATTCTTCACGCGTGTCCTCACGCCGTTCGCCGCGTTTCTGCTCCGCCGGGGGGTGAGCCCCGACGCCGTCACCCTGCTGGGCACGGCCGGAGTGATGGCGGGGGCGCTGGTCTTCTTCCCCCGCGGGGAGTTCTTCTGGGGCACGATCGTCATCACCCTGTTCGTCTTCTCCGACCTGGTCGACGGCAACATGGCCCGCCAGGCGGGGATCTCCAGCCGCTGGGGCGCGTTCCTCGACTCCACGCTGGACCGCGTCGCGGACGGGGCGATCTTCGGCGGCTTCGCCCTCTGGTACGCGGGCCGCGGCGACGACAACGTGCTGTGCGCGGTCGCGATCTTCTGCCTGGCCAGTGGCCAGGTCGTCTCGTACACCAAGGCGCGCGGCGAGTCGATCGGGCTGCCGGTCGCCGTCAACGGCCTGATCGAACGGGCGGAACGCCTGGTGATCTCGCTGGTCGCGGCGGGACTCGCGGGGCTGCACAAGTTCGGGGTGCCGGGCATCCAGATCCTGCTGCCGATCGCGCTGTGGATCGTGGCCGTGGGAAGCCTGATCACGCTGATCCAGCGGGTGGTGACGGTCCGTCGGGAGTCCGCGGAGGCGGACGCCGCCTCCGCGAGCGAGGCGGCCTGATGCGGGAACGGCTGACGGACACGCTCTACGGACTGGGCTGGGCCACCGTCAAGAAGCTCCCCGAGCCGGTCGCCACGGGCCTGGGCCGGCGGATCGCGGACACGGTGTGGAAGCGGCGCGGCAAGAACGTGCTGCGCCTGGAGTCCAACCTCGCGCGCGTGGTGCCCGACGCCTCCCCGCAGCGCCTGGCCGAGCTGTCGCGGGCCGGGATGCGCTCCTACATGCGGTACTGGATGGAGTCCTTCCGGCTGCCGGCCTGGAGCAAGGACCGGATGAAGACCGGCTTCGCGCCCCGGGACCTGCACCACCTCACCGACGGCCTCGCCGCCGGGCGGGGCGTGGTCCTGGCGCTGCCGCACATGGGCAACTACGACCTGGCGGGCGCCTGGGTCACCACCAAGCTCGAGACGCCGTTCACCACGGTCGCCGAGCGGCTCAAGCCCGAGACGCTGTACGACCGGTTCGTCGCCTACCGCGAGAGCCTGGGCATGGAGGTCCTGCCGCACACCGGCGGCGCGGCCTTCGGCACGCTGGCGAGGCGGCTGCGGGCGGGCGGCCTGGTCTGCCTGGTGGCCGACCGCGACCTGTCCGCCTCGGGCGTCGAGGTGAAGTTCTTCGGTGAGGCGGCGCGGATGCCCGCCGGCCCCGCGATGCTGGCCCAGCAGACGGGAGCGCTGCTGCTGCCCGTGACGCTCTGGTACGACGGGTCGCCCGTCATGCAGGGCAGGGTGCACCCGCCGATCGACGTGCCCGAGACGGGCACGCGCGCGGAGAAGACCTCCGTGATGACCCAGGCGCTGGCCGACGCCTTCGCCACCGGAATCGCCGAACACCCGGAGGACTGGCACATGCTGCAGCGGCTGTGGCTCGCCGACCTTGAGGAGCGCCGGGCGTGAGGATCGGCATCGTCTGCCCGTACTCCTGGGACGTACCCGGCGGAGTCCAGTTCCACATCAGGGACCTGGCAGAGCATCTGATCCGGCTCGGCCACGAGGTCTCCGTCCTCGCCCCCGCCGACGACGAGACGCCGCTGCCGCCGTACGTGGTCTCGGCGGGCCGGGCGGTCCCGGTCCCGTACAACGGCTCGGTGGCCAGGCTGAACTTCGGTTTCCTGTCGGCGGCCCGGGTACGGCGGTGGCTGCACGAGGGCACCTTCGACGTCATCCACATCCACGAGCCCGCCTCGCCCTCGCTGGGCCTGCTGAGCTGCTGGGCGGCGCAGGGCCCCATCGTGGCGACCTTCCACACCTCCAACCCGCGCTCGCGGGCGATGATCGCGGCCTACCCGATCCTCCAGCCCGCCCTGGAGAAGATCAGCGCGCGGATCGCGGTGAGCGAGTACGCGCGGCGCACGCTGGTCGAGCACCTCGGCGGCGACGCGGTCGTGATCCCCAACGGGGTCGACGTCGACTTCTTCGCCAAGGCCGAGCCCCGGCCCGAGTGGCAGGGCGACACCCTGGGCTTCATAGGCCGTATCGACGAGCCGAGGAAGGGCCTGCCGGTCCTGATCAGGGCGCTGCCGAGGATCCTCCGGGAACGCCCGGGGACCCGGCTGCTGGTGGCGGGGCGCGGCGACGAGCAGGAGGCGGTGGCGTCCCTGCCGCCGGAACTCCGCTCGCGCGTGGAGTTCCTGGGCATGGTCAGCGACGAGGACAAGGCGCGCTTTCTGAGCAGCGTCGACGTGTACGTGGCGCCCAACACCGGCGGCGAGAGCTTCGGCATCATCCTGGTCGAGGCGCTCTCGGCCGGGGCGGCGGTGCTGGCGAGCGACCTGGACGCGTTCGCGCAGGTCCTGGACCAGGGCAGCGCGGGCGAACTCTTCACCAACGAGGACGCGGACGCCCTGGCGACCTCGGCCCTGCGCCTCCTGGCCGACCCGGCCCGCCGGGCCGAACTGAGCGCCCGGGGCTCGGCCCATGTGCGCCGCTTCGACTGGTCGACGGTGGGGGCGGACATCCTGGCGGTGTACGAGACGGTGACGGACGGGGCGGCGTCGGTGGCGGCGGACGAACGTCCGGGGTTCATGGCACGGTTCGGCCTGGCGCGCGACTGACCACCGGGGGTTCGCCCCTCCCCGCCCGTTCCCTTAACCCTCCGGGGGCGGGTGGGGGTTGAGGCGGGCCCCCGGGGCCGAGCCCCGCAACCCCGCCGGGGCCTGCGACCCCTGCACCCTGCTCCCGGGGCTTTTTGTTCGTCTGCGGGCCGTGGTGGGGCACCCGCGCAGTTCCCCGCGGCCCTAAGACGGTGTCCTACATGGTCAGGTTGAGGAAGCGTTTGTAGCAGCAGATGGCTGCGGCGAGGCCAAGAAATGCCAGGTAGTTGGTGGGTTGG
>NZ_JBVILC010000037.1:0-35439 GCF_055580545.1 Streptomyces sp. NPDC031670
GGAACGACGCGACGACATCCACGAAGCCTTCCTCGGCCTCGCCGTCTGCCTCATCACCCACCGCCACGTCCAACGCCTTTGTTAGGGCCAGTTAGCCACGGTCGTTGCTGCTGGCTGGAAGTTGTTCTCGTGGGTGATCGGGGGCCGATAACCAAGGCGGGATTGCTGGCGTCGGGTGTTGTATCGGGTCAGCCAGCGGAAGGCGTCACGTCGCGCCTCATGCTGCTTCGACCAGCCCTTGCGGCCCTTGGCTGCTCACGACGGAAACGTACCTCCGTCTGTGGCGATCGCTGAAGGATCTCTGCCAGCGTCCCGAGCGTCACCATCTTTAGCGATCACTCAAGATAAGCTGCTCCCCGGCTGCACCCGCGCCGTAACCCGAGCGAACCGCCCATGACCACCACACCCGCCGCCCACCCACCGCCTTCGCCCGCACCGTGCGCGGCTCCGGCCCCGAGCTCCTCCTCGCCCGTAACGCGGGCGGAGGCATCGAGGGCAATTACGGGCCGACCCTGGAGAGCCTGGTCGCGGCACACATCGTCGTCGGAGTGGACTTCTCGGGATCGGGCGAAAGCCCCTCATCAGAGCGGCCGTTGCACGTCGACGAGCTGGTGGGCCCAACTGGTCGCGGCGGCCGACGCCGAAGGGCTGGGCACGTTCGCGGTGAGCGGGTACTCACCCGGCGGACCGGTCGCGAGCCGCCTCGCCGCCCACCATCCCGAACGGGTCAGCGCGCTCGTGTTGAGCGCGACGTTCGCCTACGCCGACACGCGTTCGGACATGGCCGCCTCCGTCTGGCAGGGCCTGTACGAGTCCGATCAGCACACCTGGCCGGCCCGCTACCTGAACCTGATGGCTTTCAACGAGGACGCCCTCAACTCTCTCTCTCCCCCCCCAGGCCAGGCAGCCGAGGAACAGCTCACGGCCACCCTGCCGTCCGGCACCGCTGACCAGGTCGACCTGGTGCGCCGAATCGATGTGCGCGGCGACCTCGCGGAAATCGCCGCACCGACACTCGTCGTGATCACCACGGCCGACCCACTCATCTCCCTTGGCCCTTCAGCGGCAGCTCGCCGCCGCCATCCCGGCTGTGGAGAGCGTCGAACTCCCCACCGGTCACCTGCCGTTCGTGGAACGACCACAGGAGTGACTGAAGCTCATCACCGTTCCTCGCGCGGAACTGCACCTCTTACTGCATACGGCACGGCTCAGCCGCAAGGGCCGGAAATGTCGGCCTGGGCGTCCGGGCCGAGGTCGCCCTCGACGACGCTCTGGGCGATACGGGGCCGGCCCCACAGCGCCAGGAGTTCGTTGGCGAGGCCGGCGACGGCCAGGGGATCCTCGTCGAACGGGCCCGTGATGGCGGCGGCCAACAGGCCCGAAGGGACGGTTTCGGCGTCCAGGAGGACGTTCCACTCCTGGGATCCCAGCTCCAGGTATTCGAGTCCGTTGAGGCCCGCGATCTCCAGGGGGTCGATGAGGGTCCCGGGGTGAGCGGTGAGGGATCGCAGTCGGGGCAGCCCCATGAGCGGTGCGAGGCCGACCGGCCGGCCGCCCCGCGCATGGAGAGTCAGTACCTCCAAGCCGGGGTGCACGGCACTCCGGAGGCTCTCCTGGGCGTACGCGGATGACGCCGCCGCCGGTGCGTCCGGCTCCTCGTGGCCGGGTTCCGCCGCGCGCCGGTCCAACAACAGGTCGGTCAGGGAGTCCGCGAGGAGGCGCGCGCCTAGGTTCTCCTCGTGGGGTATGAGGACGACCTGTCCGATGTGCCCGCGGGGACCCGGCGTCAGGTCGATGGCAAGCCGGTCGCCGCCCCCGTTGTCGCCGAACGCGATCCAGCCCGGCGAGCCGGCCAACCCCTGCACGGCGTCAGAAGGCCGTGTCCGGGCCGTCTCCATCGCCGCGTGGTACCAGGGGCACTCGCGGGTCGCCGCCTCCGCGACGTACAACGCCTGCAGGGTGAAGAGTTCACAACGGACCGCTTCGGCATGACGGCTCTGTGCCTCGTACTCACCGTCCCAGTCCGCCCACTCGGCCCGCGTCACCCGGTAGAGCGCCCTGAGCTCCTCGGGCAAGGCGATGCCCAGACGCGTCTCGGCCGCGGCGATGTCGGCCTCGGTGGCACCTACCGCGCCGGGCAGACGCTCGCGCAGCGTCCGTTCGAGCAACACCGGGTCCGCCGAAGGCGCCCGCACTACCCCCGGCGTCGGTTCGGGAAGGCGACGCCAGGGCTCCGGGAGCGCGCCCTCGACCAGGACGAGCGCCCCCGGATTGAACGCGACGCCGAGCTCCACCGCCGAGCTGGGTACGAGCAGGTGGAGCCGGGTGCGTCCCGTCGTCTCCATTTCCATCACGAACGTCACGGCACCGATGCCGTCCCTCACCAGAGTGTCGTGCACCTGCCGCACACCGTCGTTCCACATCTGCTGCAGTGGCACGCTCCAGCCGCTCCGGGTGATACGGCCGATCACCCGGCCGCCCGGGGCAGCGAGCCGGTCGGCGTTCTCCGCCCGTAGGAGTCGCAGCAGGGGCGCCCAGGTCTCGAACGCGTCAATCGAAGACCGGGAATTCTCGTGATGGTTCATGACAGAGACCGTACGTGGAGGCTCGGACACCCTGCCCCGCGAGCATCCCGTAAAACCAGTACTGCCTGAGGCGCCTGCTCCGCAACCGGTGTCGATGCCGCCACCACAGTGGGCGGAGCCGGCGACGTCCGCGGCGGGCGTGGCCGGGGTCAGCCTTGCCGACGGAAGTCCAGCGTGCAGAAGACCTTGTCGTGGCGTTGTTCGCCTACGGCGACGGACCAGGCAAGGGGGCCGTATTCGGCGAATCCCAGCGAGTGGTAGAGATTCAACGCGGCGGCGTTGTCGCCGCGGGCGTCCAGGGTGAGGACCTCGGTACCCGTCTCCCGCGCGTCAGCGATCAAGGCAGCGGTCAGTTACCCGTCCGACGCCACGGCCGTGGGCAAGACGTGGACCACTACCTTCTCCAGATCGGCGTGTGGCCGATGGGTCGGTCGGGCGGGCGCGCCAGTAGCCCAACCCGTCGCGGCGCCGGACGACGTGGCGAGCACAGATGACACACTGGCCGGAACGGCTCGACCAGCGCCACAACGCGACAGTCAACGGCGCACCCGGGCCCACGACCCGCCAGTCCAGCGAAACGGCTCAGTTGTCGTCGAAGGGGTTGTCCATCACTTCGGAGGACTGGCAGAAGGCGATGTTCCCGGTGCTCGCATTGATCTTGCAGACCTCGACATAGGCGTTGTTGATATAGCCACCCGGTTCGGCGTACGTGGTCCACGACGCCGTGTCCTGGCCCGACGGGATGGTCCGCATCCGCCACACGATGTGGCCGTTCTCGCCGTTGGTGATCAGACGGGCACCGATGGCGTAGCCGTCGACCCTGTCGTCCTCGATGCTGATCGTGACCGGGTCCAGGCGGTACGGCTGGAGCCGCCACCCGATGCTCACGCTGCCGGCGAAGGTGTGGTCCGACCCGCTCACGGAGGCCGAGGTGGTCAGCGGGGCCGCGGCGGCGGGCGTGGCGGCGGCCGGGACGATCACGGCGGCCAGGGCCACGCCGGCAGAGGCAGCGAAAGTGTGCTTGAAACGCAAGGGTCCCCCAGAGAACAGCCTCAGCCGAACTGAGGCGCGAGATGATCGCTTTACCGACAGCTGGCCGAAACTCGCCAGCTCAACTTGGCTGCTCCCAGAGCGGTTTCACCCGCCTCGAGCAGCCGCCGCCCTGGGCCGCCCCGGAAGGCGGCCTCTTGATCCGATTGACATGCCCTTCGACCGCACCCGGGCTCCAGGGCAGAATGAGTCCGGCGGTGACGGCGTCGATGTCGCGGTCGATGTCGCGGAGCTGGTAGGACCGATAGACCGCTACGCCCAGCAGCGGACCAGACCGTCCGGGCGAGGACGCCTCAGCGATACCCAGCCACTGCGGCAGCCATGGAACCGCGGTGGGTTCGCCAACAGGCCTCCAGCACCTCCCCGTCCCGCAACGGGAGGAGAGCCGACGCAGCGCCGCGACGCGACGTGGGTCGCTGACGTAGAGAGAGCGACGGCCGCCCGCCATACCGCTATGGCAGGCGGCCCGGTCGGTCAGACGTGGTAGCGGCCGACCTCCAGGAAGTACCGCATCTCCTCCGGGGTGCCCTCGACTGCCTTCTGCGCCGCCGCGCGCAGCGCATTGCTGCTCGCCGGGTCGGCGAGGATCCTGAAGATCGCCACGCGGTCGTCCTCCGCCTGGGCGAGCCGCAGACCCGTCTGCAGGAAATACGCACGGTCCGCGGCGGTACCGTCAAGCGCCTTCGACGCCTCGCGCTTCACGGCCTTGCCCGAGGTGGGCTGGGCAAGGATCCTCGCGATCGCGACCGTGTTGTCCTCGTCCTGTGCGATCGCGCGTCCGGTCTTCAGGAAGTACCGCAGGTCGTCGACGGTACCGTCGAGCGCCTTCTGCGCCTCGCGGTTGACACCCCTGCCGGTGGCGGGGTCCGCGATGATACGCAGGACCGCGATCCGCAGGTCGACCTCAGACATCGTGTCGTACGGTGAGTCGGCATCGGTGGATCCGACTGCGGCGGCGCCGGATGACGAGGGCGAACCGGTGGCGGCGAGAACCGGAGTGGACAGCAGCAGGGCAGGCGCCAGCGCGCCGGTAGCCACAATGAGTGCCGCACGGTACAGCTTCATGAATCCCCCTAGGTTTTGGTAGTTGCCGAGCGTGCGCCCGGCCCACAGAGCGGTCCGGACGGTCAAGTCCCCATCACGCGAACGTCCCTTCCCGACGATCACGACATGGGAGGGCGCCAGGGTTCATTGCCGGATCGCGGCAAACTTCATCCAGTTCTGCTGCTGGTCTGACGATCACGTTGTGGGCGACGAAACCCGCGCGCCATCCGGCGCGGTGGTCGGCACCGAATGCGCCCGTACCAGCAACCTCACGGTGACCCGAAGGGCAGCCGATGACATCGCGATCACCTCGCGCGCGCTGGGCGCAGCGAATCCGAGTAGGGCGGCGGTCGTGGCAGCGATACGGGTAGCGGTCGCGTACACATAGAAGTAGTTTCCTTCTTTCCCAACCAGACAGGTCCACAGGATGCGCACGGCGTCATTGACGCACTTGCCTTGTGTAACGCCCCCTGAACTTAGGCGCGTTCACTGAGCCGGGATCTGCAAGGCGTGCAGAGATTCTCGACACTTCACGCAAGGGCTCTCCCGAACGGGCGAGCTGCCGCGAAGGATCGTCTGGTCCAGGCTGGGCCGTGCGCGGCCGGGCGCAGGGGGGCACGGCCGCCGTGCGGGGGATCCAGGTGTCGTTGCACGGCCGACCAACAAGCCATCAGCAGGTACGATTCCCGACCCATCGGTGAAATCGTCGGCATGAACCCACGTGAGCGGCCGTGACTGCACGCGAGGCAACCCTTGCTCGAGTTGCGCGACCCGCTGCTGTGCACGGACGGGCCAGCGAGGACGCTGGTTGATCTCGCGCTCGCGCCTCACGACGACCGCCACGGCTCCGCGGACGCGGTGGGCAGGC
Organism: Streptomyces sp. NPDC031670; assembly: GCF_055580545.1. Lineage (NCBI taxonomy): Bacteria > Bacillati > Actinomycetota > Actinomycetes > Kitasatosporales > Streptomycetaceae > Streptomyces > Streptomyces sp. NPDC031670. Next base: position 5,548 of record NZ_JBVILC010000037.1, read on the forward strand.
CGGACTGACAGGTGACGGGCAGCCCGGGCGCCGTCGCGGGATGAAGTGATTTCCCTCCCCCGGCGTGTGAACTGCACCCGGAATCAGCCGCCTTGTATGTCCAGGCCCGGTACGAAGATCACGACTAGTGGGTGCTCTCCGAACGAGGCCTGGATGCACCGCTCCCAGATCAGCCTCGCCGCCGCCCTCACCACCCTTGCCGTGCTGCTCTCCCCCGCCCCCGCCCAGGCCGCACCGACCCGCGCAGCCGCCCCCGGTGACACCCTCTCCCTCCCCGTCCGCGACGCCCTGCAGGATCTGCCCGTGCGGGCCGAGGACCGCAGCGGGTACGTACGCACCGCGTTCAAGCAGGAGGTGGATGCGGACCAGGACTGCTGCAACACCCGCCAGGAAGTGCTGAAGCAGGAAGCCATCGAAGCACCGGTACAAGGCTCCAAATGCGCTCTGACCAGCGGACCTGGTGCTCGCCCTATGACAACCAGTACTTCGACGACGCCTGGCACGAACACCTACGGCGGACCAAGTGGAAGCGCCCGTAACCCCTCCCCTGTTCCACAGGGGGCTGGCCTGCACCCGCAGGTCGGCGGGTTCTTCGACCACAGCCTGTTCCAGGGTGCGGCAGGCTTCCCATGCGTGCTGCCATGTCGTGTGCTGGTCAGGTGTCCAACTGCCGCCCTCGCCCTCGCTGGGACGGCCGTACTCGGTCTGGACACAACGGTGATGTCCTCAAACGTCTGCGCCGCATCCAGGGCCAGGTGCGGGGCCCACAGCGCCTCGTCGAGGAGGACACCTACTGCATCGACGTCCTTAGCCAGATCAGCGCTGCCACCAGAGCGCTGCAGTCCTTCGCCGTGACGATGATGGACGATCGCCTCCACTTCTGTGCCGCTGCCGCCATCGCCCAGGGCGGTGACCAGATCCAGTACCAGATCGCCGAAGCGTCCCGGGCGATCGCCCGCATGGTCCGCTCTTGAGCAGCGGCCGGCCGCAGCGAGCGTCAGCCGTGCGCGGCCTCGCCGCGTACGGCGGTGACCAGCCAGGAGCTGCTGCGCAGCCACACGGCGCCATCGGCCTCATGGCGGCGCAGGGCGGCTGTCAGTGCCTGTCGTACCCGGGCCTGCTCCCGGGGGGCGACCTGGTCGAGAAGATGGCGCCCGGGCCCGGAGTCCAGCAGGAAGCTGCGGCATCCGCCGCGTCGGCGCCCCACTTCCCCGGGACCTCGCTGCGCCGCACCTCGACTCCGGCAAACCCGCCCGCGACCACCAGAGCGCGGATGCGGTCGGGATCAGTGAGCGAGAACATACCGGGGCCGCCGGACTCCCCGAAGCCGCCGAGCGGCAGGATGCCCTCCAGCGAGGCAAGGGCCGCGAGCCACTCGTTGGCCTCGGCCCCGGCCGCGCAGATGAAGGCCAGCCGGCCCCCGGGGCGCAGCGCGGCGTGGAGGTTGGCGAACGCGGCGACGGGGTCGGTGAACGGCGTCCAGCGTCGGACCGGTGAAGACCGCTTTGCCGAAGAACGAACCACGCGGACCGTCCCCCGGCCGGGGCAGCCGGATCGGTTCGGGCTCAGCGCCATTGACACCGGGGATGGCGAATTCGGGCAGCCCGGCCAGGTAACGCCCGGACGTCTCTGAGCGGTAGAGCAGCGACGAGCCCGCGCCGGCGACGACGGCTGAGGTCGCAGACCTGGCCCGCCCCACAGCGCTGTCCTGCCGGCTCGCGCAGGCGGTGTAGACGAAAAGGACCGGCTCGTCCGGCGACAGAGAGGTGTAGCCGAGGACCGCACTCATGGTGGTGTCTCGCGGGAGTCCGGGAGCGACCCGGAAATAGGTGGCGAGCGCATCCAGACCCACCACCGCCCGGTCGACCCAGACCGGGCCGATCTCGTGGGTCCGGAACACCGCGGAGGTGACCACCCCGACGCAGGGCGCGCAGCCCCGGACCGCCCACCACAGGTCGGCCTCCTCTCCCGAGCTCCGCTCCGAGAGGTGGACGACGTCGCCGGACGGGAGCACGAGCTCGACCCCGACAAGGTGATCGAGGGTGAGCCCCAGGGACCTCGTCAGATATCCGACGCCCCCTCGGGTGGCCATCCCCAGACCGGCGTGCCCGACGACGCCGACCGGCACCCCACGCCCTGCCAAGGCGAGGACCCCGAGGATGGCGGCCACGGTCGCCCCACCGTCGGCGACCACGCAATCTCCGTCCGGACGGGCGGCGTCCAGGTGTTCCGAGAGGTCCAGCATGACAGCCCCGTCGGCCACACAGTTCGAGCTCAAACCACCACCACGCACCGTCACCCGGGCTCCCGCCGCCGTCGCTGCCCTGAGAACGGTCGAGACGTCGTCGGCCGTGCGAGGCGCCACGACGCATACAGGTCGTCGACGGGCGGCTTCGGGGAAGAAGACCTTCGCCAGAGCGTCTTCGTACCCGGCGGTTCCAGGCGCGCGCACCCTCGATCCGAGTGCAGATCGCAACTGCCCGACGATGCTGTCCGATGGACGGGCCGACGCGCTCACCGCAGCGTCCCGGCCCGACGGCCAAAGAGGCCTCACTCGGCCCAGGGCTCGGCCGAGTACAGGGGGGGGCGGCCCGTCGCGACCGGCCGCCCCCCGTCTCTCCTCGCCCTACCCCAGCCTCACCCCGTCACCGCGTGAGATTGACGGTGAACTCGTTGGTCGGTTCGTCGCAGTGCACCACCTTGCCCGGCCGGTTCCCCGGGCCGTCGCCGATGATCGGGGCCGGCAGGTTGACCACCCACGGATTGCCGCCGCTGCCCCGGCCGCCCGCCGAGCAGAGCCCGTAGGCGTTGCCGTTGGGGGCGGTCACGGGGACGTTGGAGAAGTTCCTCCAGTCCCCGCTGTTGATCCGGTGGTTCGACGGGCGACCGAGGTTGTCGGTCATCCGGTCGTCGACGTACACGTACAGGTCGGGCATGTAGGACTGGAAGACGATGCCGTTGGACGGCGTCGCGTCGTCGTCCTTCATCAGGTGCATCGGCTTCACTGACCCGTCGGCGCAGAAGGCCGCGGCGATGTCCTGCCAGATCGGGGGCGCGTTGCCGATCATGGAGCCCCACATGTTGTTGTTCCATGTTCCGGTGTTCTTGAAGAACAGCGCGTAGACGTCTCCGGCGAACGTCTTCACCGCGTGGTTGGCCGTCAGGCTCGCGTTGACCTTGTCCACCCAGGCCTGGACGTTGTCGTTGATCGACTTGTGGCCGATCATCGCGCGGTAGCCGTGCACCCCACCGCCGATGGCGCGGACGTCAACGCACTGCTTGGCATCGTCGATGCGTACCCCGCGGAAGTGCGGGAAGTACGCCTGCCCGGGGGTGTCCCCGTCCGTGTAGGGGTGGGAGGTCTGGACGTTGCCGTACTCCAGCGCGTCCTGGGTGGTGTAGTCGATGTCCGGGGCGAGGATGCCGTAGTCCGCCTCGATCGCCTTCATGATCCTGGTGACGAAATGGGGCAGGTGGGCGTTGCCGACGCGGGCCCGGTAGTTCGACCCGGCGCTGCCGTCGACGATCTTGCCGTCCTCGCCGACCACGAACGTCACGTTCACCTCGGACTTGATCTTGTAGCTGTTCGGGTCCTGGTACGCCTGGGAGGCGGGCCTGGACACGTCCGGGCGCGGGTTGGCCATGGCCATCCACACCGGGATCGACATCTCGGGGGCGGAGCCGTCGGCGCGCGGAGCCCACCCGCCGGCCCGGATGTCTCTGGCCCACTGGGCGGCCGCGTCCCACGTCTGCTGCCCGGTGCACTCACCGACCGCGGTGGCCGTCGGGCAGCGCTTGTGCCAGGACAGCCCGATGGCGTCGGCCCCGTCCGGGTTGTCCCACAGCGGACCACTGTCGGCCAGGCCCAGCCCCCAGTCATAGAGGGACTTCATGGACCGCACGGGCGTGTTCAGGTCCGTGACCGGCCAGTTGGAGTTCAGTTCCTGGTTCGGGTCGAAGACCGCGGCCGCGGTCAGGGAGCGGTGGACGAACGTGCCCCTGATCGGCTTGAAGGCGACGGAGTTCCAGGCGATGTCGCGGTCGCCGGTGCCCATCTTCGAGTAGTTCGTCAGGGTCACCTTCGGTGGGGAGGTGAACTTGTACGCTCCCAGCGGCACCCACTGGCCGTTGCTGGCGTCCTGGTCGACGTACCGCTCGTACGGGCCGCCGACAGCGCCGCTGATGACGTACTTCGCGTCCCTGGTCTGCGCTCCGGTGTCCGGGACGTAGGCATAGACGGCGGCGAGGTCATAGCTCTTACCGGCTGTCCACTCCCCCTCGATCGTCATCCGGTTGCCGTCGCCGCCGTAGTGGGACTCGTCACGGGTGTGCGTGTACCAGAAGTGGCCGCCGTGGCCGCCGCCGATCGAGTGCAGATCGGCCTTGGCCTCGTAGTGCTGGTCCCGGTCGGCGTTGAAGGTGAACTGGAACGTGCCCGTCGATGCGGCCTTGCCGCAGGCCGACCATGTCTGGGTGCCGGTGGGGACGGAGGTGACGACGTCGGAACCCGCCGGGGCGGTGCACACCGGGGCGCCGTTCTTCAGTCGGTAGCCGCGGCCGGGCTCGGCACGCAGGGTCTGGTACTTGATGTTCTCGTGGCCGCACGTCTGTTGGCAGTCGGGCTTCCAGGTCGCGTTCTCCTGGTTCCACCAGAACTGCTCGTAGCAGGCCTCGTCCGGGCAGTCGATCGGGCTTGCGGGATTGCAGTTGTTCTTGGTGTTGCAGAAGGTGCCGATCGGCGGGCTGACCCGGGAGCGGTCCTCGAAGGTGGCCCACCAGGCGGGGTTGAAGCCGGCGGAGGAGAACCCCGATTCCCCCTTCCAGTCCTGGCGGCCGTCCGTGGCGTAGGAGAACCCGGTATCGATGGACCAGGCGGACCAGCCCATCACCTTCATCTCGTACGGCCAGTACTGCGGGGTCGCCGCGTCACGGATGTTCTTCGAGTCGATGCTGACATCCATGAACGGGTGGTCCCAGGCGCCCTTCTTGTACATGGGGTTGGCGGGGTTGTTGTACCAGCCCAGACCCCAGCTGCCGCCGTGCTGCGCGGCCGACGACCGGGGGTTGAAACCGAGGTTGTAGTTCCAGGCCGCCGTGAACCAGTTCTCCATACGGGCGGGGTCGTCGTTGTTGACCGTGATCCGCTGCCCGTCGGCGTGCACCTCGTTCCACTTGTCGGCGAGGATCTTCATGGAGGCGGCGATGTTGGTGGCGTAGTCGACGGCGATCGCCTTTTGCAGCGCCGGTTCCAGGCTCGTTTCACCGGCCTTCTCGTGCCCCTTCAGGCGCATGCCGTCGGTGACCTGTCCGACGCCGTAACCGCAGTCGGACTTGTCCCAGTTGATACGCCAGTAGCCGAGGTAGGTGTCCTTGGTGCTGTGGCCGTAGTAGCCGTCCACGGCGGCCAGCGGGCTGCCCATCTGGCCGGGGACCGCGCCGGACTCGGCCTGCCACAGGTTGGACTCCTGCGCCAGGATGCCCAGCAGCACATTGACGGGGATCTTGCCGCCCCCCTTCAGCTCGGGGCGGGGGAACAGGCCCTGCGGGTCGATCGACAGCAGCCCCGTCTGGCCGCGGTAGTCGCCCTGGCGGATCCAGTTGCCGCGCAGCTCGCCGCGTACGGCCATGTCCACCGCCCACTCAACCTGGTTGGCCGTCGGCTGGAGTGCCTGCACGTCCAGGTCGTTGCGGGAGACCGAGCACCAGCGGTCGGTGTCACGCGGATCGTGGGAGACGGTCGCGTCCGCGGTCGCGCGCGGCAGCGTACGCGGCCGGGCGTCGCCGGTCAGGGCCGGGGAAAGCCCCTGGGCGGGTGGCTGCTCCGTCGGGGCGACCTGCTGGCGGACCTCTTTGCCCGTCACGGTGGCGGTCGAGGTGATGGTCACCGCGGTGTCGTCGTCCGACGTCGCGGGCGCCGTCCCGGAACGCGAGCGCACCCCCGCCTCCGGCTCGGCCGGCCGGCCGGTGTCCTTCCCGGCCGCCTTGATCCGGGTCAGCCCCGCGCGGATTCCGGGGGTGAGGACGGGGGCGACGGCGAGGTGGCCGCGGGAGGAGACGTCGGTGTCGGCCGGCGCGTCGAGCCGGGTCACCCCGCTCCCGGCGAGCTTGACGTCGCGGGGGCGGCCGGTGAGGAAGGCGCGGCCCTGCGCGCCGGGTGCCAGATCCAGGTCGCCCAGGCGCCCGGTGGCGAGCGTGAGCGGCTCGCCGCGGCCGCCGTACACCTTCGCCCGCGCGGTCGTCAGGTCCTTGCGGTCCACGAAGCCGATCCGGCCGTCCGCCAGGGGGCGGATGTCGAAGGGGATGCTGTCGCCCCGGGCGAGACGGCGGATCTTCCCCTTGCCGTCGACCTGGACGAGATCACGGCCGAGCCCGGCGACCACACCGTCCTTCACCGGGACCGCCGACGACACCTGCCCCCGCAGCTCACCCGTCTTCGTGACCGTTTTTCCGGCCGTGTCCACGGTGATCACCCGCGTCTTCACCTGCGCCTGGTCGTTCATGTCGCGGTACTGGGTGAAGGCAGCCGTGTGTGTGACGGTGTTGCAGGAGGGGTCGAAGTAGGCGAGCGTGGCGGTGAACGGCAGCTTCGTCACCTCGCCCGTCCGGGTGTTCACGATCGCCGTGAACGCACCGCCCTGCATCAGGTCGGGCTTGTTGGTGAAAGCGCGCGGGGCGTAGACGGCGGCCACATGGGAGTCGTCCATGACGCACTGGTTGCCGATCCAGGAGTCGGCCGGCACCCCGGGCTCGGCCAGCGCGGCGACCGTCTTCCACTCGTACGCCCGTGCCTCGTCGGCGACGAGTATCTTGAAGGCTTTGGCGTCGGCCGCACCGGTCACGGCGCGGTCCTCGGAGGTCTTCCAGCCTTCGCCCAGCGTCTCGCCCGGACTCTCCACGCGTAGGGAAGGGCCGGGTGGCGGGGGGTCCCCGGCGGAGCGGGCCGGCGCGGCGGCCGCGGGAGCGGCCTGGAGCAGGCCCCCGGTCAAAGCCGCGCAGACTGCCGCCGCGGCGGCCGGTATGCAGGCCCGTCGAATGGATCTCACAAGAGGACTCCCCCGTGTCTCGTCGGTCGGGGGCTGTGCCCGCTCGGACACAGCCGTGCTCACCCGCCCGGCGGGACCATGCCTGCACGGGGCTGTCCGCCGGGCGGGTGGGCACTGTGCCGGGCGCACATCCGGTGCGGCCGGCAGATCTTCGATGAACGCACCCACCGCTCACCCAGGGGCGGTCACGGGGTGCGCTGCCCCGGCGGAGCGGCCGGCCGGGGTGCCGTCCCCGCCGCCGCCCCGCCCCGCTGTCAGTACCGCATCAGCCAGTGCTGCTCCGGCGGGTAGTCCGAGGCGCAGGTCCACAGGGTGAGGTAGGTGCCGTTGCCGGCCGAACCGCCCTTGTTGGTAAGGCACTTGTCCGAGTACTTGGTCTTGATGGACCAGTCGTCCGACCAGAACTGCTGACTGCGGTTGCCGCCGCTGTTGTCGCACGGCCACAGGGTGAGCACCGCGCCGTTGGTGCCGTAGGCGTCGCCCCGCGGGGTCAGGCACTTCCCGCTCGCCTTGTGGACGATCTGGTAGCCGTCGTGGTCCCACTTCTGCAGTTCGTCCCCGGTGCAGGACCACAGCGTGATGACGGTCCCGTTGGCCGTGCTGTTGCCCTGGGGGGTGGCGCACTTCCCGGGGTACCAGGTGCCGGGGCCGACCGGAGTGAGGAGCTCTCCCCAGTTGGGGCCGGCCGCCGAGGCCGCCGGGGCCATGGCCGTGTGGAAGCCCAGCGCCAGGAGGACCGCCGACAGGATCGCCATTGGCTTGCGCATGACACGCCTTTCATCAGAGAGGGACACCGCCCGCGCCGGTGCATCTCGCCACGCCGACGGCCAGTTGGCCCGGCTCGGTTGTCGCGGACTCGTCGCATCCTCCGGTGCGGTATGTCCCGCTCGCCAGGGGCGGCTGTCCCGAGGGCGTCCCAGGACAAGATCGGCTCCCGCGCCCGGCGGGCGCGGCGCGGGCCGAAACGACCGGCGGTCACCCACCGGCCCCGGGCGCAGCCCTCGGGGCAGAAGCGCGGGGCCGAGGGCGAGGGTCTTGGCGGCAACCAGGCTGGTAGGCGAGGCAGGTGGACAGCAGTTCCTCGTGGCAGCCACGCGCGATGGCCCGGCCGCCCTTCAGGACGACGATCCGGTCGGCGTGGCGCACGGTCGACCGCCGGTGCACGATGACCAGCAGGGCGCACTCCCCGGCGGCCTCCCGCAGGACGGTGGTGAGCGCCGCTTCGTTGATGGCGTCCAGGTGGGAGCTCGGCTCGTCCAGCAGGAGCGAGGAGGGGCGGGCGGGGCGTGGACAAGTGCCACACCCTGGCGTCCGTCGGCCGAGAGGGCCGACCGCCGCTCGCCGAGCATCCCCGACCGGCCGCCGGGGCAGTCGCCGGACGACCCGCCCAGCTGGACGAGTTCGATCACACACCGCCGGATGTCGGCGTGCGCCGGGTACGGGGTGGCGTACGTGGCCGTGCGGGGGGGGCGTACGTGATGATTTCGCGCCGGTGCCCTGCACGACGTGAGTGTTCCGGTCGACGACGGCGATGCGCCACGACAACCCCCACTGGCTCCTCCACGTCGGCCCCGACCTCCGCCTCAGCCGCCAGATCGCCCTTCCCGATTCTCCCGCGCACCAACTCACCCTCGACGACCTGCACCCCGACGCAGCCGCCTCCCAGAAAGCCACCTGAAAGGTTCCCCTGCCACTGGCCACCGACAGAGCCACAGCACCGGTAGGGGGTGGACGGCGTGCCGTCGGTGGCCTGACGGCACGCCCGTTCCGCTCCGGAAAACCGGAGCCATGTGCTATCCCGACGTACCGGCGCGCCCATGAGGGCTCCGGGCCCCTCTTCGAGTACGGCCGGCCGACGCTCGATCTCCGGCGGCACGGGGAAGCGCCGCCGCAGTACCCAGGGCAGCCCGGCCGCCGCGTGCGCGGGGCGCGCACCCAGGCCGCATCACACGAAGCACATGCGCCAGCCGTAAGCGTTGGGCCATGCACACTGGCAAGCGCCATGACCGCCTTCGCCCTGGCCTTCGACGGCGCCTCATCCCCCAGGGCAACTCCAGCCGCGCCACACCCAGTTACGCCGCAGTATTTACAGACTCTCCGGCGGTTGGCGTCCATCCGGTCTGATCGGGCCGCGAGCCGCAGCACCCCCGGATCTGCTGCGAAATCACGCGCTCGCGACGGCAGTCAGGGCTTTCCATAAGCCCTGGTTATCGGAGATTGCAGATCTTGGCGTTGATGGGCCGAGCGGGGAACCGGATGATCGGTCGCGGACCATCGGCGCCACGACACCACCGTCATCCGATACAGGAGGACCCCGCATGCACACCCCCTCCGACACCGCCCGCCAGGTCCGGTTCGGCCCGGGCGGCGACTGCGGCGTCGCGGGCGCTGGCCGGGCCGAGCCCTGGCCGACGGAGCACGCTGCCGAGGTCCTCGGAGCCCCGTTCGCCGAGGCCCTGGGCCTGAACCGGGTGGTATCCGTCCTTCGACGGCGACACCCACATGTCCACCCCGGTCAGGTACGGCTGCCTCGTGGACACCAGTTACTTGTCACCTGGTTAGCCGCTCGTTAAAGGCACCCCGCGTGAGCAGACAGCCCGGCGCTGGCATGCGCAGACGACCAGGACGGCTGGGACGGTCGTGCTGACCGGACAACGGTCCTTCCCAGGGCCGTCCCGTGGACCCAATGACTTGATAGGCACGCGACAAGCCCTCACGGGCGACTCATGGCGAGGCTGTTGTATACGCGGCCGGCGGAGGAGCGGGCCACGCTCGGGGTCGGGGCGGGCTACGGGGCAGGCTCTTCCGGAGGGGACCAGCGGGACAGTTGGGCGTCCGCCAGCGTCAGGCGGGGCGTGGCAGCGATCATGGGCCGGTCCGCGCGCAGCCGACGCAGTGGGTCGCGGCCGGACGGATCTCCAGACGTTCGGGCGGAATCGTCCCGCCGCAGGCTTCGCACCGCCCGTACTGTCCGCGTTCCAGCCGTTCCAGGGCCCGGTCCAGCTCTGCCAGGTGCTCGCGTGCCGCCGCCATCAGGGAAGCCACGTGAGCCCGCTCGAAGGCTGTGGTGCCCCCTTCGGGGTCGTGCTCGTCGTCGACCGCGACCAGGGCGTTCGCCGCGACGATTCCGTCGTAGTCTCGGGCTCGGGCTCGGCAGGACGGTAACGGGAAGGGTCACCCATAGTTGCCCCAACACCAGGAGGAAGGCGCCGATTCCCCCTGTCCGTCACCGGCGCCGCCCGGCTTCCCCCACAACGGTGGCGCCGTCCACGCCGTTGGGATGTCGGCGGAGACCGGCCCGGCCACCGCCTCAGACAGCAGCCAGGCTCTTCGCCATGACCCGCTCCCTGCCCATGCCATCGGGCAGAGGATCGCCGGGCTCGCCCGTGTCTGTGAAGCCGTGCCGCTCATAGAGCGCGGTCGCCCTGCGGTTTTCCGGCATGACGGACAGCCGGAGCTTGGTGGCACCGCGTTCCACCGCCCACCGTCCGACCTCTTGGATCAGGTAGTCACCCACGCCCTTGCCCCGAGCCATGGGGCTGACCCACATCGAGATCAACTCCACGGTCTGTGCTTGTTCGCCCGGCACTCCGCTGGCCATGCCCGCCGGAAGGCCGTCGAGGTGCGCGACGAGATCGTACGCGCCGGGAATCGACAGACGGGCACGCCAGCGTTCCTCTCGGTCGCCAGGGCCCTGCCACTGGGCCAGCGTCGATCCGAACGCGTAGGGCGCCTCGGCAAGCGCGGCGAGTCGCACTTCTCGCCAGAGGGGCCAGTCGTCCGATGTCAGAGTGCGCAGTTCAAGCATGATCCAGACTCTGCCCGGCCGCCGAGGCGATCGGCAAGTTGATTATCCCCCGCAGCACACGACAACAGCGGTGAACGTACCTCCACATCTACGTCTGCATCTACGACCTGGGGGGGTTGGTCGGCGAACAGTAGGGTGACGTCGGCGGGGCGGAATCCCAGACGGTAGTAGATACGAGCCACGTTCTCCTCCGCATAGGCGAGAAAGACTGTTTGCACTCCTTGATCTCGAGCGTGGGTGGCCAGGGCCGCCGTCGATTCGAGCAGGCAGCGAGTCGCTCGTGCGGCGCATCCCACCACGGAGCAGTGGCGCATCGCATCCGAAGATCGAACCAGGGGGAACCCGCGGTTCGGAGAGGGCCGGAAACGTGGGCCCTGAAGGGCCCCGTCACAGGAGACCCTCAGTGGAGGGTGAGAACGTCAGTCGCCCAGCCCTGGCCGATCGATGCGGTAGAGGTAGTGGGTGTGGTCATCGACCGGGTTGTCAGGCACCAGGTCCCCGACTCCGACCCGGCGCAGACCTGCTCGCTCCAGCGCCCGCCACGACCGGCGATCGGCCGCCGCCACGGGGACGAGAACGCATGGGGCAAGCGGCTGTTCGGCCCATATGCGCATGATGACGGAATGAATCAGCGCCGTCCCCATGCCCTGGCCGGTCTGGCGGGGTTCACCGATCAGGTAGTCGATGGTCATCGCTCCCTCAGGCACAGGAACGATGGCCGCCACCTCTGCCAGATACTCCGGGTAGTCGGACAGGCGTGAACACTGGACGAGACCGACTGGTCGCCCTTCGAGGAAGGCGAGGAGGTCCTCCGAAGGCTCCTCGCCTCGCGCGGCGGGACCGAAGTCGCGCGCGACCGCTTCCGCCGTGGTCTCGTGATTCCACCAACGCTTCACATGGGGTTGCCCAAGCCACCTGCGCAACAGAGGGAAGTCCTCCTCCCCGACCCGACGCCATGTGAACTCCATGAGACCGCCCCAAGACAGTTGCCGATGCGTCGCAGGCTATCTGTCAGCCCCCGGCGCCCACGGCTCATCCCTGCTCCAGGTGCCAGTCCTGCTCGGCCGGCTCTCCGCCCGCGCACGTCCACAACGTCACCCAGGTGCCGTTGCCGAAGTTGCCGCCGTAGTTGGTCAGGCACTTGTTGGAGTGGGAGGTCTTGATGTTCCTGAAGGAGTCCACGGCGGATTGATCGAAGTCCTGGCTCTCGGCGCCCGTACACGGCCACAGGGTCAGTACGGCGCCGTCGGAGTAAATACGGTCACCCCTCGGAGTCAGGCACTTCCCGCTGACCTCGTGCACGATCCTGTCACCACGCCATATCCAGTTCTGCAGGTCGCTGCCGGTGCAGTCCCACAGCGTGATGGCTGTTCCGTTGGCAGTGCTGTTCCCCTGCGGCGTCGCGCACTTGGCGGCGCCCCCGGGTATGTAGTTCCGCAGCGGCGCGCCGGGCATCTGGGAGGCCTGCACTGTCGCGATGCTGGGAGCGACGAAGCCAAGAAGGGCGGCGGCGGTGGCCGCGATACGGGTGACGGTACGAATGCGCATACGGGTTCTTTCCTTTACCAAAGGACAAAGTCCACGGGGGTGAGCACGACGCCATGGCCACCATGGGCCACACCAGTGAATATAGGCACGCCGAGCCGGTTGGTATGTGCGCTGGGTGCAGCGCTTCTCGACACTTCCTGCAAGGAACCGGCAATCAGACGGTCCCCCCAGCGCGTCCCCGCCGTCCCCACTCCCCCGCCACCCTGGCGGCACCGCATTCAGCCCTCGTCGCGGACCACGGTGGTATGGGTACCGCTTCGGGCCGCCTCACCGTTCACGACCCCTCGGTCGGCCGTGGTCGCCGTCAAGTGTGCAGGTTGACCTCACACTTGAGGCCGTACTCGCGGCCCGGGCGGCTGCGCGGTGTTCGCCGGGGGTGATGCCGTACGCGTTTCGGAACGCGCGGCCGAAGACGGTGGGGCTGGCGAACCCCCAGCGGGCCGCGATGGCCTCGATGGTGTGGCGGCTCGACTCGGGGCGGCCCAGTTCGACCAGCGGGAGGACGAGCCGGTCCACGATCTCCTCGCCCACCGGCTCCCCGGCCCGCATGGCCCGGCGCAGATCCGCGCGAGCCTGATCGAGAGCGGGCCGGCGGGGCCGGTCACCGCTGCCGGGCAGTTCGACGGTGGCAGCGGCGAAACCGTCCGCCACGGCGTGCCGGGCCCGGGCCAGCAGCCGGGGGTACATCTTGTCCAGTCCCAGCGGAGGGTGGCCGAGCAGGATCAACGGCAGTGGTGCGGATCCGGGGGCGGACGCGGGCATCCACAGGATGCCGGGGATCTCGCCGAGGGTGAAGGTGCGCTCGAGGACACCGTCGTCGAAACGCTGTTCGGAAGTGAAGTGCAGGGGCATGGTGGTGCTGGTGGTGCCTTTCGGGAGTGCACAGGACGGCGCTCCAGGACGACCTATCGCCCGACCGTGACCCCGGACGAGAGCACCCACGTCGTTACTGCGTTCACGGGTACCACCTCCTCGTTCTCTCGCACGGCCTCCGGAAACGTAGCAGAGGCCGCCGCGGTCCACCGACGGGTTTGCGCTCCCGCCGCGGCGGAGGGCGACGGTCACACGGAGGGCGTCCACCGCAAGCCGGCTTCTGGGCGGTGCCCCCTACCGTTTGGCTGTCAGGCCCAAGCCGTCACTCCGGTGCATCCACAAGGTCGCCTGCGGTTCCACGAAGGGAGCCCGGCCGCGGGTGGAGTCGTGTGCGCAGCGCAGACTCACGGTAGTGGAGCCCGTTCCCGTGAAGGCGCCCTGAACGCTGATGGTTGCCGCGTAGACTCCGGAGCCGGCACCCGTGGTGTTGTTCCCGATCATCGTGGTCGCTCCGCCCACGACCGTTTCACCCGCGTACAGCGAGCAACGGGTGTAATCGCTCGGTTCCCAGCTGACCAGGGTCGCGCTGGCCGACAGCACCCAGGAACCCGCGGAGACGGTTTCGGAGATCACGCTCGTGGGCACTCCGCCTGCGGCACTGAGCAGCACGCTGGACGAGGTCTGTCTCACCACGTCCTGAGAGGTTGTCAGATGCGGTTGGGCCACGGCGGACGCGCTCCCCGTACCGGCCGACGCGGCCGATGCCGTGAGGAGACTGCCGGCCACAAGACCGCCGATGCCCAGGATCGTCGTCAGCCGCCAGGGCTTCTTCATGATCCAGTTTTCCCTTCGCTCGGGATCCCGTTGTGCACCGGGACACAGAATGGCGGGCGGGAGCGGTGGCGGGGCAGGCGGAGTCCAGCCGATCGGCGAAGGCCGGATTCCCACCCGCTCGGGTGAACGGTCCGCACCGGAGCGGGGAACATTCCTGTGACCGCGCAAGTCGTCGGACGGCCGGCGAAACCCCCGTCACACCTTCGGTGGCCCTGGTACGCGTCAGGGTCGGGGTGGCCGGCGCGCCGACGGGTCGATCGTATGTCCCCAAACCCTTCAACCCGCCGGGGGCAGCTGCGTTACACCGCAGCAGGAGTGCCTTTCGGCCCTGCGCCCGGCACATCCCGCTCGTGTCGTGTCGCGGTGCCGTTGACTTTGCCCGTAACAGTTCTGCGGGTGGCTGCGGGCGCAGGACCGGGCGAGGACGGGCCCCGCCGTAGCGGCACCGCGGCCCCCTCAGTGGGAAGGCGGCCCACCCGGCTTCCCACGACGCGGCGCTCCCCCGAGCCCCGCCATCCGCGCCGCCACGATCGCCTCGCCACGGCTGCCCGCCCCCATTTTGCTCAGCACCGCCGAGACGTAGTTGCGTACCGTCTTGTCGGAGAGCGTCAGCTCTCTGGCGATGCGCCGGTTGTCGTAGCCGTGGGCGACGAGGCACAGGACATCGTGCTCGCGGGCCGTCAAGGCGACCAGGGCGCATCGGCCCGGCACATCGGCCGCTGCCGCGAGCAGTGTCGGCAGGACGTCACCGACGCCGGGGCTGAGCACCACCCCGCCACCCCGTACGAGCCTGATCGCGTCGAGGATCATGGCCGGCTGGGAGTCCTTGAGCAGGAATCCCCGGGCTCCGGCCGACAGGGCCGCCAGGGCGAGCTCACTCCCCTCGCCGCCGGCCGAACCGGTCGCCACCACCCCGACCTCGGGGAAGTCGTCCACCAGGGACCGGACGGCGGCGAGCCCCGGCCTCCTGGGGCCGTCGAGGTCAAGGAGCACCACGTGGGGGTCCGTGCCGCCGACCCGCTCCAGACAAGTGCCGGTATCCGCGGCCTGCCCCACCAGACGGACCGTGCCGTCCGTGCCGTTCGTCAGCACCGCACCGAGACCGATCCTGATCAGCGGGTTTCCCTCGACGAGAAACACCCGGAGCGGCTCGGTCGGCGTCGGCGTCACTGGGTTATCCCCTTCGTTCGGGCGCTGTCGTGACCTAGCATGATCGCGAGGCACTATCGCGCGGCTAGCGCGGGCAGCGGCAGGGGACCGGCTGGTGGCCGCAGGGGGAGGACCGTTGGAGTTCCGGCTGCTCGGACCGGAGGAAGTACGGTGCGGGGAGCAGGCCGTACCCATATCGGCGGCCAAGCACCGGGCCGTACTGAGCATGCTCCTCCTGCGGTCCGGCCGGGTCGTCTCGACCGAGGACCTCATCGACGGGCTGTGGGGGGCCGACCCTCCCAAGACCGCCAGAACCACCCTGCACAACTACATCCGCCGGCTCCGCGGCGTGCTGAGGGACCGGGGAGCGGACATCCTGCGCACCGAGCCCGGCGGGTACTCACTGGACCTCGCCTCACACCGCCTCGACGTCCACGACTTCGAGGCGCTGGTGGAGCGGGCCGAGGGCGCACGGGCGGCGGGCGACCTGGACGCCGCCTCCGGCCTGCTGCGCCGGGCCCTGCGGCTCTGGCGCGGCAGAGCACTGGAGGGGACCGCCTCCCGCTACCTCGCGGAGGTCGAAGCGCCGCGCCTCGACGAGGCCCGGCGTTCCGCGTTCGAGGAACTGATGGACCTGGACCTCCGACTGGGGCGCCACACCGCCGTGTTGGGCGATCTGCGGCGAGAGCTGGAACGCGAGCCGCTCAGGGAGCGGCTGCGAGCGCAGTACATGCTGGCGCTCTATCGCGCCAACCGACGTGCCGACGCCCTCGATGTCTACCGGGAAGGGCGCCGCGTCCTGATCCAGGAACTCGGTCTGGAGCCCGGGCCGGAGCTGCGGGAGATGGAACAGGCCGTCCTCACGGACAGCCCCGGCCTCAGACCGCCCGCGGTGAACGTCTCGGGCGCCAGGGCGGCCGAGGAACGCGCCGACCCCCCTCCCGCCCCGCGCCAACTCCCCGCCCCGCCCCTGCACTTCACCGGGCGGCACGACCACCTGCGGGTGCTGGACGAGTGGGCCGACGGCCAGGGCGCCGGTACGCCGATGGTCATCACGGCGATCGACGGACGCGGCGGTGTGGGCAAGACCGCGCTGGCGATACGGTGGGGACACGCGGCCAGGGCCAGGTTTCCGGACGGCCAGCTCTACATCGACCTGCGGGGCTACTCGGCGCGCAGGCCCGTTGTCCCCCTTGAGGCCCTCACGGCCTTCCTGCACGCCTTGGGCGTCCCCTGCGACAGCATCCCGGGGCGGCTCGACCGCGCGGTGGGCCTCTACCGCACCCTGGTGGCCGGGAAGCGCATCCTCATCGTGCTCGACAACGCGCGAAGCGTGGACCAGGTGCGTCCCCTGCTGCCCGGGACGCCCGGCTCGAATGTAGTGGTGACCAGCCGGGACACGTTGGCGGGCCTTGTCGTCCGGGACAACGCCCGCCACCTCACCGTCGGCGCCCTCTCCCCCGCCGAGGCCGAGAAGATGCTCGCGCGGCTGATGGGGACGGCGCTCGTAGAAGCCGAGCCGGAGGCGACCGCCGAGCTGGCCCGGCTCTGCGGGCACCTGCCCCTGGCGCTGGGGGTCGCCGCGGTCAACGTGGTCAACGTGGGGGAAACCGGCGGGGACCGCCCCGTGGCCCGGTACGTCGAACGGCTGCGGGACCAGGACCAAAGGCTGTCCGTGCTCAGCGTGCCCGAGGACGAGACCAGCGATCTGCGGGCGGTCTTCGCCCTCTCCTATCTGTCCCTGGCGCCCGACGCACGCAGGCTTTTTCGGCTTCTGAGCCTGGTGCCGGGACCCGCGGCCACCACCGGGGCAGCGTCGGCCCTGCTCGGCCTGCCCCGCGCGGGAACCGCGCAGGTGCTCAAGCGACTGGTCGCCGCGCACCTGGTCGGCCGATGCGATTACGACGCGTTCCACCTCCACGATCTGCTCCGCCTCTACGCCGGGGAGCGCATGGCCGAGGACGAGAGCGCCGAGGAGCGGGCCGCTGCGCTGCGGCGCCTCTACGGCTACTACCTGGCCGGCGTCGACACGGGGGCCCGGCTGCTCTACCCCGAGAAGATCCGTGCGTTCACGCCCCGGTACATGGCGGGCGACGCCGTTGCCGTACCCGACCAGACCGCCGCGCGGGAGTGGTTCCAGCGCGAGCACGCCAACCTCGTCCTCGCCGTACAGCAGGCAGCGGACGTGGGTCTGCCCTCAGCCGCGTGGGAGCTGTGCGACGGCCTGCGCGGCTACTTCTGGCTGGTCCGCACCGCTCCGGACTGGATCGCGGTGTCCCAGGCGGCGCACGAGGCTTCGCAAGTGGCCGGCGAGGTGCTCGGCAGCGCGTCCGCCGGGTTGAGCCTCGGCGACGCCCAACGCGGCCTGGGCCGGTACGAGAACGCGGCCCGGTACTACGGCGCGGCACTGCGGGACGCGGAGTCCGCCGGGTGGCTGGAGGGACAGGCCCAGGCACTCATCGACCTGGGGATGGTCGACGTCCTGACCGGTGGTCTGCGCGACGCCGTGGAGCGCCACAAGGAGGCGCTGAAGGTCCTGCCGGACAGCCCCGGGTGCCTCATGCTCCGGCTGAGCGCGGAAGCCGACATGGGGCTGCTCCACCAGGAACTCGGGGAACTCTCGGTGGCGGAGCGGCACATCCGTACCACCGTCGAGTTGAGCCGACGCCTCGACTCGCGCGGCGCCTGGGGCGTCTCCCAAAGGTGTCTGGGGCAGGTCCTCAGCCTGATGGGGTGCTCGGACGAGGCACTCGACCGGCTCACCGACGCCCTGGCCGTCCACCGGGAGATCGGTGACCGGGGCGGCGAGGCACAGGCGCTGCGGGCGCTGGCCGACTGGCACCTGGACCAGGACGACCTCGCGATGGCCCTGGACCTCGCCACGGCCGCAGCCGCCCTGGCCGAGGACATCGGCGGAACCCGGCTTTCCTCGGCGGCACTCCAGAGTCTGGCCCGCGTCCATACGCGCCGCGGGGAGCCGGCCGAGGCCGAGAGGACCTACGACCGGGCCCAGGCACAGGCCGAACTGGCCGCGGCCCGGCACACGCAGACGACCATTCTGCTCGGCCGGGCCGAGGTCCGCCTCCTGAGCGGCCGTCTCGACGAGGCCGAGACCCACGCCCGGTCCGCCTTGGCCCGGGCGCGGACCGAGGGCTACCGCATCGTCGAGGGGCAGGCCCTGACCGTCCTCGGCCGCACGGTCCTCGCACGCGGCCGCGCCGACGAGGCGGCCGGTCTGGCGGCCCGGGCCGCCGCGTTGCTCGCTCCAACCGGTCACCGGCGCGGCCTGGCCGACGCGCACGACCTGCTGTCCCACGCGGGCCGGCAAGCGTGACCCGCCAGGCGGCCCGGCCGGTCCCGCGGTTCCAACACCCGGACCACCGGCCTGATCAGGCCGAAGGACCTCGGCCCCGGGCAACCGCCCCCGGGACGCCCCGGACCGTTCCCGGGGCCGCCAGGGCCCCCAGGACCAGGTCCGTCACCTCGCGGTTCCCACGGCTCCGACGGCTCCGGGGCTCTGTACGCGGGACACCAGTCCCGCCGCCAGCAGCAGGTCCAGGCACCCGCGGACCGTCCTGCGGGCCGCTTCCTCCTCCAACGGACCCTGCACCGCACGGCGGTACCCCTCCGCCAGCGAGGCCAACGACTCCCCCTCGCACAGGGCGTAGACGGTCCAGGTGTGCGCGTCGAGCCAGTGGAAGCGCGCCTGGTCCGGCTTCAGGACCAGGAGCTGCCGCAGCCCGAGCAGTTCCTCGGCCAGCACGGGCTCGTCACGGGCGAAAATGCCCTCCAGGGGCGGCAGTTCGCTGGACGGCTCGGCGGGGACCGGCCGGGGCATCTGGACCTGTGCGCGCACCCCCGGCTCGCAGTGCTCGACGGCGTCGAGCAGCCAGTGGACGAACCGGCGGCCCTCTGGCGTCACCTGCCCGTGGTCGGCGGAGAGGGCCTGCTCCGCGAGGTAGGTCATACGTTCCCGTACGGTGCCGTGGCTGCCGGCGGCGGCAGCCGGGCTCCCCGGCGTCGGTCGGTCGATGACCTCGTCGGCGGACGGGGGCCCGTACTGGGCGACGAGTTCGGGAGACGCGTCGCGGGCCGCGGACTGGAAGACCATCATGTGCGCGTAGAAGTGCAGCGCCACCAGCACCCTGATGAACGTCCACGAGGTCTGCCGCCACGGGATGGGCACCTTGGCCTCGCCGTCCTCCACCAGCGAGCAGGAGCGCAGCACGTCGAACAGCTTCAGGTGCGCGGCCTCGTGCAGGAGCGTCTCAGCCGTCGTCCAGGGGTCGCGGAGGCGGCCGGGAGACATCAGCATCGCGGACGGCAGCGGGTCGCCGCCCGACAGCGACTGCAAGGGGCCGTCCGGCGACTCCCCGTCGCTGAAGCCGACCAGTGATACGTGCCGCAGCACGCTGGGACCGATCTGCGGCAGGAGCGCCGTGAGCAGACCGGCGCCTTGCCGCAGCGCCTCGACCATCTCCGGCGTCGCGTCGAACGGCTCATTGTTCTCCTCAGGCTCGAAGCTGTTGCGGCACAGCTCCAGAAGCCGGTCGGCGATGGCCTGCCGTGGGGCGGGAGGCCGCAGCCCGGTCCATACCCAGCTCGGTCCGATCTGCGGCCAGGGGCGGGCCCGGGTCGCCATGAGGCTTTCGCACAGGCCGGAGCCGTCGGCGGGCAGCGGCCACGCCCCGTGCGTGAGGCGCCCGCCCAGGGAACTGGCGGCGAAGACCCCGTTCTCCATGCAGGCCGTGTCGTCCTCGAAGGCGTTGCGCAGCACGGGGTCGGCCAGGGCGGGCAGCAGCCGCTCGTCGGGCTGGCGCGCGAGCGCGCTGAGGACTTCGGCGTGCCGGGTGTCGCGGGCGGCCAGGAGCGACAGCCCCAGGCGGTACCGGGCGAGATTCCTCGCTTCGATGGCGGTGGAGTCTCCGAAGAGGGTGTCCCGCGCGAGTATGTCCTCCGCCACGTGAGGGGAGACCATGGCCACGATGGTGCCTTCCTGTTCCGTTCCGATGGTGCGGTTACGCCGTGGTCCGGCGCGCGGTACGGCGGCGAGGCGCGCGGTGTGCGCTCCCCCGAGGGCGCGGTGCCTCACCGCCGTACCGCGCTCAGTGCGCTGTGCGCTGTGCGACAGGGTCAGACCGCGGTGGTGAGCGCCGTCGGCACGAGCTGCTCGGCACCCGCGTACGTGGGCATCGCCCCGTACGCCGGGACCCAGGCGCGCTCGGCCGCCGAGTCGGTCATCACCCGCGGCGTCTCGTCCTCGCCGAGGGCCGGGATGGAAAACAGGGGCAGTCGGATGGCCTGCGCTGACATGGTGGACTCCTCTTCTCCGCGGCGTTCGTCCTCCGCGGCGTTTCCTGCGTCGGGTGCCCAGTCGTTCTGGACTCGCAGCATCGTCGGACGCGGTGTGTCCCGGTCACCAGGGGTGGCTGTCCTGATGCCGTCCCGGGACAACGGGTGGGACGAGGGCGCGGCGGCACACGTCTGAGGGCCTCCGCCGGGTGGCGAAGGCCCTCGATGTGCGATCACACCGTGCCGGGCCCAACGGGGCGGGTGTGGTCGTCGACGACCATCTGCACGATTCGTTCATCCAGGCCGGGCTGGTGAGGTCGGCCGCGCAGAACGTAGGCGAGGTGGTGGCGTGCTTCGGCGAGCAGGTGGTAGCGCTTGAACGCACCACGCTTCACATACACCACGGCGACGGTGTCGACTGCGGCCAGGCCGACATCGACCACCGACCTCACCCGCGCCCACACCACCGCAGCCGCCGCCCTCACCCGCACCGCGAGCCGGGAGACGACGTCGATGCCGTACGCCCTGGACCGTCCACTCCCGCCAGCCGTCGCGCAGCGCGGTCAGCGATCTGGCTGCCGTGGGCTTCGGCGGGCGCGTCCGGTCGGCGGCCTGTCCGTCCAGCGCGTACGCGGCCCGCTCCCCCGGCCTGTGCCCGTGCTCCGCCTCGCAGTCGGCCACCAGAACGGGCGACGCGTCCTCGATCTGCTGAGGCCGGTGGACTGCCAGCCGATGAGCCGCTGATCAATGCCCGCGACCTCCATGACAGGTCGTCGGCCGGGAGAAGAACACGCTTGCGTCCGACGACGCACTCCACGGACAACCCGCCGTGCTTGCGTTCGCATCTGTCGTACTGCAAGTGCAGCCGACGGAGGTCTTGCAGCGCAGCAACGGGGAACGGGTGCTGCACCCACTCCGCCCTGTAGCCGTCCTCTCCGTGGAGCCGGACCACTGATTGAGCAGCTTCCAAGACGACGTGCCCGAGGAGGCCAAGGGGCTGAGTGGAGGACCATGAGAGTGTGCCTGCCTGGTCCGGTGCGTCGAAGCTCGTGGATCCGGAAACCGGTAGATCGCGACGTGTGCCGACGTCGTAGCGGGGCGCCCGGTGTTTGTTCTTGGCGCCAGGTGGCCGCCCGGGGCCTGCGCCTCGTGGTTTGGGAGCACGGGTCGGGCAGGCGAGGTTAGCCCGGATGTTCCTGAGCCCTCGGCGGACCCGGGCGGGGGTGAGCCGGCCGGAGGCAGTTGGCTTCTCCCAGGGCCGACGGAGCTCTTCGGCGAGAGGCCGGGCGAGCCGGAGCTGAGGTGAGTGACGATCAGGAGCCAGGTCCAGCGATCCGCGGCCTCGGGAGTACGGAGTTATGGGGTGGTCCAGCCGAGGGTCTGTTTCGCGAAGCGGAAGGTGTGCTCCAGGGCGAAGCGACGGAGGAATGCCTGCCAGGAACGGTCCACGTCGTCGTGAGTGACGCTGGCCTTGGAGGACCATAACCACACCGGCGGGGCCGCGGTCCTTCGACAGATGCTCGACCTTCAACCGAATCAACGTGCCCTCAACCAGGGGAAGTTCACCGTCGTGGTCGGGCCACGAGGAGCCGTGGGTGAGCCTGGGGTGATCCCTGTCCCATGCCTGTGTCTCGGCCTTGCCGTAGTTGGCAGTTACGGTGACCGTGGTGATCGCGGGCTCGGGCCAGGTCTCCGGCTTGGCGAAGCGGAATTCCGGGCCGTGCTTGGGCGGCCAACCGCCCTTCGGGTCGTAGACACGAGGCGGCTTGGGCAGTCGCATGACGCGGTTGGAGCGGACCCTGCCGACCAGCTCGACCGGCAGATCGCGCAGGACCCAGGCCAGGCGGCTCACGTCGTAGTCGGCATCGCTGACGATCACGATGTCCGGGTCCCCGGCCCGCCACTGACCCGCGGAGATGAGCCGTTCAACGACTCCCTGCAACTGGGCGCCGGTGACTGCGGTGGCGTCGTCCGCCGGTCCGAGCCGACCGCGTCCAGGATCGCGATCCGAGAGGTGGCTCCCGGCTCCAGGACGGCGACGAAGGAGTAGGGCCAGCCCGGGATGAACTGCGACGCCGTCTTCGCCCGGCCATAGACATGGCAGAACAACCGGTCCGCCGAGCACGGTGCGTCCGAACGAAGCCACGGCGACACATCGACCGCGAGGGCCAGTCGGCCGCCGTCGAACCGTACAGCGACGTCCGGCCAGCGCTGTCCGCAACCGACCAGCATCGATCCGGCCGTGGGTCAGACCGCCGTACATCGCTCCGTGCCCACGTCGATGTTCGAAAAATCCGGCGCCTGACCCGCAGGATACCCGGCGGGGGTATGATGCAGGCCAGGCGACGTGGGGTCAGAGCAGGGTGTGCGGGTACTGCTCGGCGCGGTGCTGGAAGGCCAGAACCGCAGGGTTCTGGACGGTGCCGTTGCGGATCTCGATGGCTCGGCGAATGGTGCGGTCACCATCCCAGCCGGCCGGTCCTTCGAGGACCGGCCGCAGGAAGGGGATCAGTGCCTCACTGTTCTCCCAGGTGGCCGCATCCCACAGGTAGGAGGGGCTGTGGTCCACGGCGTAGTAGTGGACGTGGTCGCCGACAGTGAACATCGGGCTGTTGAAGGTTGTCGGCCGAGCCCAGGCGAAGCCCATGCCCTCGTCGCAGGAGACGTCGATGACGAGGGTGCCGGGCGCGAGCTTCGCCAGGTCCTCCTCTATAAGGAACATCAGCGGCGCCGCGGTGTCCTGGAGGACACAGTTGACGATGATGTCGTGCCCGGCGAGGAAGTCGGCCAGCGGCTCCGGGCCGTTCTCGGTGAGCGCGACGCTGCGCCGCGGGTCGAGGGTGTCGTCGGCCACGTCGTGGTCGAAGTGCACGATCCGTGCCGAGTGGATCGGTGAGCTGACGGCGGCGATGCCCCGGGCCGTCAGCACGTCCACGTCGTGAACGCCCAGCGCGCTGAGCGCGGTTACCGCGCCGCGGGCGGTGGCTCCGAAGCCAATCACCACGGCACGCCGTCGGCGTCCGTAGTCACCGGTCGATCCGGTCAGCTGCATGGCATGCAACACCGACGAGTAGCCGGCCAGTTCATTGTTCTTGTGGAAGACGTGGAGGCTGAATGTGTCCTCCCCGGTCCAGTGGTTCATCGCCTCGAAGGCGATCACCGTGAGCCTGCGGTCGATAGCCGCCTGCGTGACCTTCTCGTCCTGCACGCAGTGCGGCCACCCCCACAGCACCTGTCCGTCCCGCAGCTCCGCCACGTCCTCGTGCAACGGTTTGGCCAGCAGGATGACGTCACACTCCGCGATCAGTTCCTCGCGTGAGCGGAAACCTCCGACCCAGGGCGCGAGCTGACGATCCGAAACACCGAAGTGCTCTCCGTAACCGGTCTGCAGATAGATGCTGGACTGGAGGTCGGCGTCGATGCGTTCGAAGTGCGCTGGATGGATCGGCAGACGGTGCTCGTTCTCTTTACGGGTCTGCGACATGATTCCGAGCTTGAGCTGCTGCAAAGTGCCCCTTTGATTAGTACCTGTCTAGCACACCCGGACGCGGAGTCCTGACCGTGAGCGCTCTCCACAACGGGCGCCTTCAACTGATAGCAGCGGGAACGCGCCGCTCCGGGCTGCCGTCTGCGCTCCCCTCGCGGCTCCGGCGGTCGGCTCCGTCACGGAACGGTCGCCGTCATTGAGGGCTTCGGCCGGGCGGGGCGAAGGCGGCCACTCGCAGAACACCGCGGCTCCATGCCAGTCAAGCTCGTGGATGCCGTCGCTGGTCCAGCGGCAGGGAACACCTGGGCCACCGAGGGAGAAGTGCCCCTGCGGGTGCGAGGGCGCGGGAAGCTGGCGAAAGGCGCCCGGGGACGTTCGAGAGGCATCAGGAGGGCATACGCCCGTCGCTGATCGCGTTCCCTTCACACGGCCTTGCGCACCAAGAACGCCGCGGCGATCGCATCGGAGCAGACCGATAAGGCACCAGGGGACGATCGCGGGGGCCATAGTCGGCAGCCACTCGCACGCGTGCGCTTGCCCGTTTCTCACCGACGCGCCCCTGACGACCCCCGAACTCGCCGTGGACGCCCGCTACACAGGTCGATCACGCTGCCCAGCCGCAGACGGGCGAGCGCGCCCACGCCGCCCGTGCTACTGCTTCGGCAGGTCTGCGCGGTACAGCACGCGCCAGCGGGTGGTCTTGCCGTCGTCCGTGCGGTAGCCGCCGAGGTCCCGCGACCTGGCCGTGCCCGATACCGCCAGCACCCCTCAAGGCAGTGAACCGCTCCCGGCTCAACTCGGGGCGGCACCGCCGGGCAAGCCCGGAACATTCCGGGCCCGCCCCACTGAGCCTGGGTATCGAGGAGCCGTTCGCCAGGCTGCTGCGCCGTTACGGTCGGCACACCGCGCGCACGCGCCGAACCTCGTGCAGTCCTTCGAGCCCAGCAGTCTCGAGCGGCTCGACGAGCTGGATGTGCAGCCTAAGATTCTCCTGCTCGACGAGCCACCTCAGCTTCCGGCACTGCGAAAAATGGCAGACCCCGCGTGCGCAGCCGGGGCACCAAGGTGAAGCGGCGGGTGTTGTAGGCGGAGGCGACCGCGCCGCCGCGCGCGCGGCACGGCGACCCGGGCCGCGCGTCACACTTCGGACAGGCGTGCTGTCCGACGTCTTCGGCGTCCGAATGGTCAAGTAGGGAGGGCTGCTGAGGGCCCGTCATGGGCCCGGATATTCGCTCAATCCAATTCTCAGAAGGGGCCCATCCTGCTTTTTAGTGAGAACGGGTTCTGAACGAATCCGGGTTCGGCGGGGGTCTGGCCCTGCCAGGTGCGGGCGAGTGTACGGCGCGCGGATCGCGCGGATCGCGGGTGCGCTCGGTCAGCTCGGCCGCCAGCTTCGAGACGTCGCCATCGCCTCGAACGCCCCGTTCTCGGAGTGGAACCAGACGTTCACCGACCCCCGGCTCTGCTCGGCGATCGTTGACCGGGTCACCTTCAACGCGCACATTGTCGAGACCGGCACCGACTCATTCCGCTTCCAGAAGACCCAGGAGAAGCACCGCAAGAAGCCCTGACCTGTTGCGGCAGGGTGACGCGGAGCAACTCAGGCAACAGGATCGAGAGCTACCCCGTGTCATCGGGTGAGATGTACCGCTGTCGGAGGCAGGAACGGAGACTGAGCATCGTCAGGCTGGGGTCCCAGGCGTCCAGTCCCTGAGAGGCCAGCAAGCCCAGTCGCGGAAGTGACTGCTTGACCTGCGCTACCCGACCGCTATCGCTGAGGGCTCGCCGCCTAGGGTTCGGCCATGACGTCGAAGACCTACCTCTCCGAACTGTTCTCGCTGGACGGACGGGTCGCCGAGGTGACCGGTGGCAGTTCCGGCATGGGCCGCGCTGTCGCCGGGGCCCTGACTGTTGCGGGACATGAGGTAGTTGACGTCTGAGCAGGTCTTCACTTCGTCGTAGCGATGAGTCCGGAAGATCGCGGTGCTCTCAGGCGTTGTCTCCGGGTATGAAGATCAGCGAAGCTTCCAGAGTCAGCGGTGTGAGTGCCCGGTCGTTACGGCACTACGAGGACGAGGGCTTGATCGTCCCTGGCCGATTCAGCAACGGCTTCCGCGACTACTGCCAATCCACGATCGACCGAGTGCTCGTCATCCGCTCGCTGCTGGAGTCCGGGCTGCCCGTGCGGTTGATCAGGGAGTTCTTGCCCAGCCTCACTGACGAGTCTGATATCGGCACGGATGTGGTGTGCGCGGAGTTCCTGCACGAGGTGCAGAGCCACCGAGATCGGCTCGCTGCACGTATAGCGATTCTCAGCGATCAGCAGGCGGCACTCGACGCCTACCTTCGCGAAGCCCGCCGTGCTGATCCCTGACACCACTTGACCTTGACACAAGTGTCAGGCTCCTACGTTCAGTGCATGGAGATCAACGAGCAGCAGAACAGCGCCGAGCAGACGATGCGAGCGCTGGTCCAGCGGTCGCACCGGGGCCCGAAGGGTTTGGACATCGCGACCGATCAGCGCCGCCCCACCCCGGGACCCGGCGAGTATCTGATCCGCGTGGGCGCCGCCGGTGTCAACTTCGCTGACGTCATGCAGACCCATGGAACGTACGGAGGTGTGCCGCAGGCACCCTATGTGGCGGGCTTCGAGGCCGCCGGCGAGATCGTGGGTGTCGGCCCCGACGTCGAGAGCCCGCTGCCACTCGGCGCCCACGTCGTCGGAGCCGGTCCGGGTGCCTTCGCGCAGTACATGACGATGCCAGCCGCAGGGGTGCTTCCCCTGCCTTCCGGCTGGAGCGACGCCCAAGCCCTCGGTCTCGTGCTGAACTGGACCACCGCGCTGGCGGCACTGAAGCCGTTGGGTGAGATCAAGACGGGGGAGGTAGTGCTCGTGCATGCCGCGGCCGGCGGAGTGGGGCAAGCCGCTGTCCGCCTCGCCCGCCACTACGGTGCACGCGTCATCACAACGGCGTCACCAGCCAAACACGACACCGTCAAAGCCCTCGGCGCCGACGAGGTCCTGGACAGCCGGCACCCCGATCTGGCCGCGGAGATCACCCGCCTCACCGGCGGAGTCGATCTGGTCCTGGAATCGGTGGGACAGGCCACGTTCGAGGCCAGCCTGTCGGTCACCAAACCCTTCACCGGACGCATCGTCGTGTTCGGCGCCGCTTCCGGCGACGCCACATTGACCACACACGACCTCGTCTTCACCCACCAGGTCCAGGTCAAGGGTCTGCACATCGGTGCGCTGGCCGTCGCGGCCCCGTCCATCTACCAGTCGTTGCTCGTCGAAATCGAGACGCTCATCGCCCACGGGGTGTACCCGCCCGGCACTCCCCAGATCCATTCCCTGGCCGAGGGGCGAGCGGTGCTGAAGCAACTCGAAGCGGGCCAGACCGAGGGCAAGCTCGCCCTCGATCCCTGGCGTTAGGAACGCCCGTGCTTCACCGCAATGCTCCACTGTCCCCCGAGGGGCGGCGGCGTCGTGGCCGGTGCCGGCGGAGGCGCGGGCTGAAGCAGTAGGGCGGGCCGGCAGGGACCTGGGACGGGGGCCGGTGGGCGGTTGCCTCCAGGAGCGTACGGAGCCGTTGGGCGAAGGCGGAGCCGGACATCGGGAAATCCATTTCCGGTTCGCGCAGGTACGGACCCTTCAAGCACGATGTCAGCAGGGGCAGATGAGGTGTGACCGGCGCGGTATACCGGTGGCGGAGTATGGGCGAGTTGGTGGGCCCCGACGCCCTGGGGACCGCCGAGTGATGCGCTGCCCCTACCTTCCGTCCACACGCTGTCCACCGCCTCATTCAGCCCTGGAGGGTGGCGAGCCAGTCGGTCAGCAGGCGGTTGACCTCGTCGGGGCGCTCCTGCTGGGTCCAGTGGCCGCAGCCTTCCAGCAGGTGGGAGGCGGTCAGGCCGGGGAGGGTGGTGGGGTAGGCGTCGATGGCGTCGGACATCCAGGTAGTCGAGGCGTCCCGGGTGCCGCCGATGAACAGGGACGGCTGCTTGATCGGGGCTCCGCGGTGGGGGGCGAGGTCCTCCCAGTCGCGGTCCATGTTAAACAACCGGTGTGGTTGCAGACGAGCTGCTGTGGACGCGTCCTGTGGGCCTATAACGTGCGTCATCTCGATTTGCTGGAGGACTACGTGGGAGCCAAGCTTCGTGAGCGCGGAGAGCTGGTGCCTTGGGCCCCGACAAGTCTGGTTGAGCGGCTTCCCACCTGGGTGAAAGTCGCGAAGAACCGGACCGAGGTTTTGCGGACGATCAGGCGCTTGCATTCCACACTGCATGCTGGCGGGTGAGCGAACGCGCGGTGATCACAGCTCAGGCGCCGGCCGACGTGCGACCATCCAGCCAGTATGCAGAGGCCAGTCTCACCCGTTCGATGACGAATCAGCGCGCGTGAAGCGGTCTGGACACCCTCCGTGACCGCTCCCCAAGATCTGCGCCAGAACCCAGTTGTGACGGCATCGGCGGCAACAATATGGGCACCAGCGGAGGCGGAAGCAGCAGCGGCAGCGGCAGCGGCGGCTCCTCCGGCGGCACGGGGAAGACCCACAAGGGTAAGGGCGGTCTCCACTGCAAGGGCACGGGTCTGCTCACCCAGTGCGCCATGGGCGAGGATCCGATCCGCGATCACGCTCCCGGAAACGCCGGCAACTTCTTGGGGAACCTCCTCACAGACTCCGACTTCTGGTCAGGTCTTGCCCAAGTGACGCTTGGCTCGCTAGGGGGCGGCAGCGGACTCGCTATCGCAGGATCCGGGGTCATTGAATGCGGAACCGTCGTACTGTGCATCGCAGGCGGCCCCCAAACCGTCGGCGGAGGCAGCCTCGCAGCGGGAGGCTACCTGTGGGCCCAGCAGGGCGCGGACAAGCTGGAGAAGGCATTCAATGAGGCTGAGAGCAAGGGACGGATAGCGCAGCAGAATGGCGACGCATACGAGAACTTCCTCATGGAGAAATTTGGCGGAAAGCCTGGACCGAAAGGCAAGCCGGGATTCCAGAAAGACGGTCGCGATTTCGACTGAGCCTACATAGACAAGGAATCTGGGAACGAGGTCTGGTATGAGGCGAAGGGCGGAGCATACTGGGACAGGGTGGATTCCGATCAGAGGGCCATGGATAAGTTCAAATCGAACCTCGGGGACGCTCGCAGAATAGCGACCGAGAACGGAAAGGAGTACCGTCTAATATCGGAAAACGAAATCCCGGACAACATCACGAAATTCCTGAGCAAGAAGGGTATCGACTGGGAGGTCATACCCCGATAAACCCTGCCGGGACGGGACGACAGAACGGTGACACATGAGTCGCAACGTAGATTTTTCGTTCGAATTTGCACGAGGTCTAACGGTGGAAGATTTCGTTCGATCGTGCGAGGAAGCTGGGTGGACAGCCAACGATGACGGCCAGATCACCTATTTGGTCGACTCCGACATGTTCGACTGGGATAGAGCGCCACTGGAAGATCTTCAGCGAGTCTGCCAACGACTGGAAGACTTCCGCACCACGTCGGGCACGTGCGGCATCTTCCTGACATGGCAGGATTCTGGAAAGGGAGGAGCATTTCTCTTGCGTGACACCCAGCTGAGCTTCAGCCCTACGGTAAACGCCGTGATGCGATCCGACGTACCGCGATACGTCAACTGCGAATGGTATCTGCAGAGACTGCTTCCACCCCTCGAGAAAATCGACCTGTCGGGGTTCGAGTTCTCGGATTCACCGTAATAACTTCTAAAGGCGGAAAGTTAGCCGGGCAGCAAACACCACATCATCACCGACGGCCAGGGCATCCCGCTCGCGGTATCGCTGACCGGCGGCAACCGCAGCCTGTTCAGCAGCAGCTGGTGCAGCTGGTCCCAGACGCCGGCTTCGTTCCAGGCCGCAAGGCGCCGCCAGCAGGTCATACCCGAGCCG
>NZ_JBVILC010000038.1:0-32525 GCF_055580545.1 Streptomyces sp. NPDC031670
GGAGACCGGTGACGAACCGGCAGCGGGCGGGCCAGGAACGACCCGGGCGTGCAACTGCTGAAGACCGCCGAGCGCGACACCGAGGGCACGGGCGCGCCGTAGCCACACGGCTCGGGGTCCCGGAGTGGCCCGCGTGACCGACGGCGATGCGGCAAGGCAGGGCTCAGCGCATCAAAATCACCGGCGGAGTCGGTCGGCGCCGTGCGGGAGCGGGGGCCGGTTTTGGCCTCCCCGAGGTGGGACAGCCCTCCCGGCCGATCCAGCGCGAGCGGGCGCTGCACGCGCGTGGCACCTTGGATGCAGCACCATTTTGACGAGAGGGCTGATGTCATGCGAGCGCACCTCGGCGACCAACTCATCGTCGAACGGACGACGACCGGCGCCGCCAAGCGCGACGGCGAGATCGTCGGACTCCATCACGAGGACGGAACTCCTCCTTACGACGTGCGCTGGTCGGACACGGACGAAGTCACGCTCGTGTTCCCCGGGCCCGACGCGCACATCCGCCATCTCGAACACGGCCGGCCCGCGAGCAACGATGCCCCTTCGGGCCCCGACACGGCCGAGGCGGAGGCCGCGCCGCTCAGGGCACCCGGCCCCGGTGACATCGGCCGACGCGTGGCCGTCGAACGCCACAGGCAGCGGCTCAGCCGCGAGGAGACGGCCCGGCGCGCCCGGATGTCCCCCGGTTACCTGAGGTACCTGGAGGAACAGCCTGCCGACCCGAGTGTGGCGACCCTCATCAGCCTGGCCGACACGCTGGGCACCACCGTCGCCACGTTGCGCGGCGGAGGAATGGATCTGCCACCCGGCCAAGGACAGGCGCTGTTGCATCCCCAGCTACTGGACATCGGGCCGGAGGAATGCCGCACGTTGCTCTCCACCCACGGCGTGGGACGCGTCGCGGTATCGGCCGAGGGCCACCCGGCGGTCGTGCCGGTCAACTACGACGTCATGGATGACACAATCGTCTTCCGGACCGCGCCGGACTCCACACCCGCCGCAGCCATCGGAACCGAGGTCGCCTTCGAAGTCGATCATATGGACGAGGCCCTGAGCCAGGGCTGGAGCGTCCTCGCTGTGGGCCTCGCGAGCGTCGTGACGGAGCCCGATACCGTGCGCAGGCTCACCGAGCACGCCCACGCCACGCCGTGGGCGGGCGGTGCACGCGACATGTGGGTATCGATCCGGCCCACCCACCTCACCGGCCGCCGCATCACTCCAGCCGATGGATAACCAGGCGATCGCCAGCCACTGAAGAGCCCTCCCGTCCCCAGGCTCTCGAAGGTGCTCAGCATGTCGGCACGATGCTCGGTGTCCGCGGCGCGTCCCCGGACGTTGTGCCCAGAAGCCTGTTCCTCGTGGAGCTCAACCGCAACGTACTGCCAAGGGGTGCGGCGCGTCGTGGAGATGCTTGACGTGCGCGTCCGGTCCGAGGAAGAAGAGCGTGGTGCCTCCGGTGTCGGACCAGCATAGGGGCGGGGTCCCGTCCGGGTGGTGCAGGGCGACGACTTCCCCGTCGCGTCCCGGTGTCTCGACGTTGGGGCCGCCCACCACGATCTGGTCGCCGACCTCTGCGTGGATCCCGGGTCTGGGCCGGGAGGTGATCATGATCATGTTTTTCTGCGAAATGCGCCCCACAGGTGCCGGGCCGCGACGAATGCGAACAGAGCTGCCACTACGGCGAGCCCGATGCCGTTCCGTCCCACGGGCTCGTCTCCAGTAGCGACTGGAGGACGGGGACGTACAGGGCGGCCAATGCCAGCAGCGCGGCGCCGATCACGGAGGCGGGTAGGAAAGGATTTAGTCCCGTCGACAACCTGGTGCGCAGGCCCAGGGCCACACCCAGCTGGGCCGCGAGCAGGGCGAGGAACAGGACGCTTTGCCACGGCAGGTCCATGGCTCGCGCAGTGATACCGGCAAGTGGCCTGCGTCCCCTTGCAAGCTGGACGTGACGGTGAACAAAACTGGGTACCAGTGGCCGTTCCCGGACGCTGTGCGTCTTCGGGTACGGGGGGGCTTCCTGATACGCCGAGGACCCGCGTCCACGGCACGTGCCGGATGCTCCACGGACAGGCACGGGCGTGCAGGCGGAGACGAGGGCCACATGAGAGGAGCGGGGTCGTGACCCTTCCCCTGGTGGTCGGCGTCGACGGATCCGAGGCGAGCCTCGAGGCGGTCGACTGGGCCGCGGACGAGGCGGCCCCCTGGAGCACACCGCCCGGTACGTGCACAGTGGCCCAGGCCGCGTCATTGCCCCTGGAGGCCCACCGTCGGCCCCCGGCACAGGTACTGGACGACGCGCTGCGCGACCCGCCCGAACAATTCCGCGACGCCGTCGTGGAGCGGCAATTGGTCGAGAAGCCAGCGCGTCAGGCGCTGCTGGAGGCCGCGTCGACGGCGGATCTGCTGGTCGTGGGCGCCCGGCGACGCCGTGGCCGTCCGGGTCTGCACCTGGGCGTGGTCAGCCATGCCCTGCTGCACCACGCCCCCTGCCCCATCGCGGTCGTCTCCCAGATGTGAGGGAAGCCGGGCCGAGGTGGCGGACCGCACCGACCGCCTCTCAGGTACCTGGCTCCAGGTACCCGGACGGGTCACGAGGTGTCGTCGGCCCGGTACGTCAGATGGTTCGAGACGGAGACCACGCCGTCGACACCCTGACACAACCGCTCGATGACGGCTATCAGACTCCTGTAGGCGACGGTCCCCCTGAGGCTCACCTGCCCCTGACGCACCTCGGCCGTCACCTCCGACGGCGCCAGCCCCACCGTTCGCTCCAGCACATCGCCGG
This sequence comes from Streptomyces sp. NPDC031670, assembly GCF_055580545.1. Taxonomy (NCBI): domain Bacteria; kingdom Bacillati; phylum Actinomycetota; class Actinomycetes; order Kitasatosporales; family Streptomycetaceae; genus Streptomyces; species Streptomyces sp. NPDC031670. Next base: position 2,792 of record NZ_JBVILC010000038.1, read on the forward strand.
AGATCTCGTCGCGAATGGCGTCGTCCTTGCGCAGGAAGACGCGCAGCAAGTCGCTGCGGCTGACGATGCCCAGCAGTTTGTCCGTCTCGTCCACCACGGGCAGACGCTTGACGTTGTGGACCTCCATCAGGCGTGCGGCCTCGACCACGTTCCATTCCGGCCCCGCGCACACCGCCGGAGCCGACATCAGTTCCTCGGCCCTGGCGCCCTCGGCCTTGGCCCGCTCCCACGCCTCCAGGTGGGGAATCGGCGTCCGGCCGGACGAATCGGCTCGGTCCGCCGATTTGCGCAACAGGTCGGCTTCGGAGACGACCCCCATGGGACGGTCCAAGTCATCCACCACGGGCACAGCGGTGACATCGTTATCCGCCAGCAGTCTCACGATCTCCTTGAACGGCGTGTCACGTCGCGCGCGGACGACCTGTCGCGTCATGAGCTCCGCGACTGTTCGGTGCTGCATCTCGCCCATCCTTCCGGGATCGTACCGACGGCACACCCATGTGCCGGCACGGCCCTGCTCACCATCATGCGCAATCGACGCCAGTCGTGCGACCGCCCGGTGGTCGACGACGAGCGGGACGATCTCCTTGAAGGGCGCGTCGCGCCCGAGGGCCATCACCGGCACGGCCATCACATCGTCCACGCCCCATGACTCCACCATCGCCCCGATCCGTCCCGGTGAACCAAAGCGGAAGATCGGTCCCAGGGCCGATCGGCCTCTCGCGGCAGCAGCCGGGCGGTGCGACGGTGGTCACAAGCGTCATCACAGCTGGACGGAGCGAAAGGCGGTGCGGACGATGAACCTCCCGCTGGTGGTAGGTGTCGACGGATCGGCTTCCAGTCTGCAAGCGTTGGACTGGGCGGTGGACGAGGCGGCCCGGCTCGGGCTGCCTCTACGTCTTGTGTACGCGTCCTTGTGGGAGCGCTACGAGGGCGCGGTGCCGTCCTTCGGCACCGCGCGTCCGTCCGAAGAGGTCATCGCCCAGCACGTCACCGTGTCTTGCGCGGAACGCGCCAGGTCGGCCAACCCCGAGGTGAAGGTGTCGGCGGAGGTTCTGCCCGACGACCCCGCGTACGCGCTGCTGCGGGAGGGGGACGAGGCCTCTGCCCTGGTGGTGGGCTCGCGCGGCCGAGGCGAGCTCGCGGGGATGCTGCTGGGTTCGGTGAGTCTGGCGGTGGCGGCCGGCGCCGGGTGTCCGGTCATCGTTGTCCGTGGCGACGAGGGGAACCGGCAGGGTGCCTTCCGGCGGGTCGTGATGGGGGTGGGCGACGACGCAGCGCGCCAGGAGGCGGTACGGTTCGCGTTCCGCGAGGCCGAGGCGCGTGGCTGCGGACTGGACGCCGTGCGGGCCTGGCGCTGTCCGGCCCATGAGCATGTCGACCACCCGCTCGTCACGGACGATGCGGCACAGGTGCACCAGGAACGGGCCTCGGTTCTCCTGGCGGACACCCTGCGCGAGGCCGTACGAGAGCACCCGGATCTCGGTGTACATCACCGGTCCGTCGAAGGGCCCGCTCACAAAGTCCTCGTGGACGCGTCCGCCGGTGCCGACCTGGTGGTCGTCGGCGCCCAGCGGCGACACGGCATCGTCGGACTCCAGCTCGGCAGGGTCGCCCACGCCCTTCTGCACCACTCCCGGTGCCCGGTGGCGGTCGTCCCCGAGCGATCCTGAAGTGCACAGCGCGGCGGCGGCACCTGACGGGCACTGCGTCTTCCCGGTCGGGAGGGGAAGGGGCCTGCGCCGGTCCCGTCATTCGGGCGGGCGCGGGTCCTTCGTCCAGCGGCCCAAGCCGCAGGGCCGTTCCCCGACCCCACTCGGCACGGGTCGCGGAAGGGTGGAAGCAGTCGCCTGGAAGCAGGAACTCCGCACGGTAGGGGGTGGTCGCGGACGGCGATCCTTGCGCGTCCGGGAGATGCTCGTCCTCGGGGCCGCTCGCCGGCTCGTGCGAGAACGACAGGCACCTCGGCGCGCGCCACGACGGCGTGCGCCACAGAGCCGACCGGGAAGCCGGCGATGCCACTCAGTCCCTCAGTCCCGAGCACCAGCACTTCGGCGTCCTCCACGCCGAGCAGTGCCGTCACGGGATGCTCCGCGATGTCGCGAGCACTGATCCGCAGCCCCGGACAGCCGTCGGTGAGCCGGGTCTCGGTCTCACACAGCATCTCCTCGACCCAGTTCCGCTCCACGGCTTCGGAGTCCGGCTGCAGGGAGACACCGCTCAGCGGGGAGTACGCATAGGGTTGCCATTTCCAGGCGTGCACGAGCTGTAGGGGAACATCGCGGAGCAGGGCTTCGCGGGTTGCCCAGTGGGCCGCCGCACGGCTTTCCGCCGTGCCGTCGACACCCACGGTGATGTTGCTGCACATACGCGGACCCCAGGGAACTGGCGTCACACCGAAATGATGCACATCGACCACCAATATTCGCCCGGCGCACGTGACTTCGCAGGGCTCATGGGGCCCGGAGTGGGGGACGGGACGGCCCTGTCGCCGGGGGGCCGGCCGGCCCCCGGCCCCGCACGTGCCCGCGAACGCGGCCCCGACCTCGGTCACAGGCGCGCTCCGCCGTCCCCTGGCGTTCCGTCAGGCGACCTCTTCGCCACGTGGCCGCGGGGGCAGCTGCCGGAGGAGATCCCACATGCGGTCGGCGGCCGTGGCGGGGCCGTCCATGGCCTGGATCGTCTCACTCACCGCCTTGACACGGGCATGGTACGTGGGAGTCGTCAGGACGGTACGCACGGCATCGCGGATCACGGGAGCCTGCCAGCGCCTGCGCTGGATGCGGATCCCCGCGCCCAAGTCCATGACGTGGTCGAGGTTGATCTGCTGCTCCAGTTCGCGGCGCAGGGCGGCACCGACCTCCGGATCCCCTGGGCGGCGCCGCCGGGTCCCTCGCCGTCGGGAAAGACCGGGCCGACGATCGCGAAATTCTCCGGCACCGGGTATCCGGTGTGGAGGTCAGGCAGGTCGGTGACCAGGGTGAGATCGGCGTGGATCGCATCGAACAGGCTCAGCGACCCTCTGTTTGGCCAGCCGCAGGCGGCAACCGCTTCCCCCGACCCTCTCTGGTTGAAGATCGGAGCGCGCGTCATCAGGCGGCTGCCCCCCTGGCCAGCTGCCGGCGCACGGGCCGTGGCAGGCGCCGTGCAGGACGATGTCCGGACGCAGCGCGGTCAGGGCCGCCACCTGCCCTTCGACGAGACCCCGGCCCAGGCGCGCGGATCCGATCAGCTCGGGCAGTTCCCATCGCAGGTCATCGGCGACGCTGCGGCCCTCCAGCCGGGGTTGGCAGGGCAGGACGGGGAAGCCCGCCTTCTCCACCACGGGCTCGAAACGGCTGCCACAGGACAGGAAAGTGATCCTGATGTCCCGGTCGGCCGGGCACCGCCCGCGCAGCGCCCGGGCCAGCACCAGTGAGCGGGTGGCCTCCCCCGCGTCTTCGAGGGCGACGCTGACAGCTGCCTGGATGGTCGAGGGCACGATCATGCCTCCCGGAGGGCACGATCATGCCTCCCGATCGGTGGGCCGCTGCGGCGCGGCGACAACCCCGACGCTAGGCACGATGCGGACCCGAGCCAACCGTGAGTCCGGCCAAGTTGCGCGAACGGGCACGGTCCGACAGCCCGCCATGCCCGACGCACGGAGGCACGCACCGGCCGCCCTCCCCTGCCCGGCGGCTACCGGGTCAGGGCCGGTCGGCTCCGTGCGGCTGCCCGGGCGGCCCTAGGAACGGCGCCTCGGCGGTCGCACGCTGTATGTGGCGCCCAGGCCGGGTGAACACCCCCCGTGGGCCCGTACTTCCGCACCGGCAGAGCCGTCCTGCACCGTCTCATCCCTCGGACGCGCACGACCCGCGGCCACGCCCACACGCTGAGCCGCCGGACAAGGAGACAGCGATGAAGCACAGCAAGGTCGGCTCGATGATGACCGGCGAGGTCGTCACCGTCACGCGCGACACCCCTTTCAAGGAAGTGACCCGCCTGCTGTCCGCGCACCGCATCAGCGGAGTGCCCGTGGTCGACGACGGCAAAGTGGTCGGTGTGCTCTCCGAGAGCGACCTGCTGGTCCGCCAGGCCGAGGCGCCCGACCCCTACGCACCCCCGCGCCGTCTGCGCCACCCCCTGCTGGGATGGCGAGCCCGCACCCTCCGGGCCAAGGCCCACGCCCGTACGGCCGGGCAGCTGATGTCCACCCCGCCCGTGACGGCCCGCGCGGGCGACACGATCGCCGAAGCCGCACGCACCATGGCCCAGCACAAGGTGGAGCGCCTGCCCGTCGTCGACGAGGAGGGCCGGCCGGTCGGCATCGTCACCCGCCGCGACCTGCTCCAGATCTTCTTGCGTTCCGACGAGGACATCCGCCGCGAGGTGATCGACGAAGTGCTGGTGCGCACGCTGTGGCTCACCCCCCGAAGCGTCTCGGTCCAGGTCGAGGACGGAGTGGTGACTCTCAGGGGAACACTGGAGCGGAGCAGCGAGATCTCGATCGCCGTCCACCTCACGCGCCAGGTCGACGGGGTCGTCGGGGTCGTGCAGGAGCTGAATTACCAGTTTGACGACTGCCGCCCCCAGCCCGCCGGTTACACCGTGCACGGGGTGACCGAGGACTGGCTGCACAAACTGTAAGAGGACGTGGACACCATGGCCAGGACTCACCCGCGGAACGTCTGGTGGCGGTGGCGTCGCAATCCGCTGCGCCGCCGGTGCGACGTGATCGAGGCGTGGACCGCTCTCTTCCTCGGCACCCTCCTGTTCCTCGCCTCCCCACTGACCGGTGCGCTCGTCGCGGCGCACGCCCACCGCATCGCGACCGCTGCCTCCGCACAGCAGCGCTCCCTCGCCCATACCATCCTGGCCGTACTCACCGAGGACGCGCCGGCGGCCTCCACCGGCGGCCTCAGCGGACGGGCGGGGCACCCCGTCCTAGCGCGGTGGACCGGTGCCGACGGCCGGACCCACACCGCACTCACCAAGGTGGCGGCGGGCAGCCGAACCGGCAGCACCGTCCGCGTCTGGGTGGACAGGCACGACACGCCCACCAGCGCACCCCAGAGCACCGCCACCATCTGGCTCGACACGATCGGCACCGGCGCGGCCACCACGGCCGTCGCGGGCGTGGTGGTCAGTGGCGTCTGGCTGGCCTTCGGGGCCGTGGCGCAGCGCCGCCGTATGGCCGAGTGGGAGCGGGAGTGGATCCTGACCGGTCCGCAGTGGACCCGCGGAAGGCACTGAAGCGGGCCGGTCGGCGCCGGTCGGGGCCGCTCGGCCCCTGCCCGCGCGTCCCGGACACCGCGAACGTGGGAGTACGGCACACCGATACGCCCCGAGGCATCCAAGATGCGCGACTAGGAGGCCCAACCGTGATCAGCACCGCGACCATGGCCGGCGCCCTCACCGCCGACCAACACGACCAACTGCTGAAGACCGCCCGTGAGGTGGCCTTCCCCCAGGGCACTCGCATCTTCGAGGAAGGCGGGCACGCCGACCGGTTCTGGATCATCAGGACCGGCACCATCACCCTCGACATCCATGTTCCCGGCCGACGCTCCCCCGTCGTCGAAACACTAGGGCACGGGGAGCTGGTGGGCTGGTCCTGGCTGTTCCCGCCCTATGTGTGGCAGATGGGGGCGGAGGCGATGACCCCGGTGCAGGCCCACGAGTTCGACGCCACCGTGGTCCGGCGGATGTGTGAGGACGACCCGGAACTCGGTTCGGCCGTGGGCCGGTGGGTCGGGCGGGTCCTCGCCCATCGTCTGCAAGCCGCCCGCGTCCGCCTGCTGGACCTGTACGCCCCCTACGGCAGTGGTGCGGGAACACGCCGCTGACGCGCTGCCCTTGCCAGGCCGGGACACGGTCCGCAGGGAGACGTCCGCATGACACACCAGGGCTCGCGGGCCCCGCACGTCGGCTCACCTCCCCGCGTCTCCTGCCACACCCTCCTTCTCGACCTCACGTCGAGCGCACCAACACTCCGAAGGAGAACGATGATGGACGCCGGCAAACAATCTCCGTACACGGTGAGCGACGTGATGACGCACACCGTCATCTCCATCGGCCGCGACGCGCCCTTCAAGGAGGTCGTCGAGGTGATGGATCAGTGGAAGGTCAGTGCGCTGCCCGTGGTGGAGGGCGAGGGGCGTGTCATCGGCGTCGTCTCCGAGGCCGATCTGCTGCCCAAGGAGGAGTTGCGCCACGACGCTCCCGACCGGCCCGCACAGCTGCGGGGCCTGTGCGACACCGCCAAGGCCGACGCCGTACTCGCCGGTGAGCTGATGAGCACCCCCGCCGTCTGTGTGCACGCCGACGCCACCCTCGCCCACGCGGCCCGCATCATGGCGCTGCGCAAGGTCAAGAGGCTGCCGGTGATCGACAGCGTGGGTATCCTCCAGGGCGTCGTCAGCCGCAGCGACCTCCTCAAGGTGTTTCTGCGCCCCGACGCCGACATCGCCGCGGAGGTCACCCGCACCGTCCTTGCCGAGGTCTTCCCCGACGAGGACGTGACCGCCGCCGTCCACGACGGAGTGGTGACCTTCGTCGGCCGCATGCACAACCGCTCCCTGGTCCCTCTGGCGGCGAGGCTGGCACAGGCGGTCGAGGGTGTCGTGGACGTCCGCATGGACCTCGACGCGCCCACCACGCCACCGCGATGAAGGAGCTGAAGCAGTAGCCCGGCCCGGGAACAGATGCCGAACGGCACCCGGAGGGTACCCGTACGCCACTTCCGGCCCGGCTGCGGGCCGCGTATTCCTGGAGTCGGAGGAGGGAACTCCGTCAGATGAGGGAGGGCATGTTGAGTTCACTGATCGAACGACTGCCGGGCTGGCCCTCGGTATGGCCCGACCTGTGCAGCTGGGCCGAAACGGGGCTCTCGACCGTACCTGGCCTGCACACCGTCCGCATCGAGGAGTTCCACACGGAGGACACCTACACACTCCGTGCCGAGCTTCCTGGGATCGACCCCGCTGAGGACCTGGAACTGACCGTCACGGAGGGCGCCCTGACGCTGCGTGCGGAACGCAGGACCGAGACGACGGACAAGTAGCACCACAGTGAGTTCCGTTACGGCTCCTTCACCCGCGCGGTCCGGCTGCCGGCCGGAGCACGGACGGACGAGGTGACAGCCGACTACAAGGACGGGGTGCTCACCATCACCGTCCCGGTGAAACAGCCCAAGACGAGCACCAGGACCATCCGGTGCGGCGTACCTGACCGCGCTCCCGCCGCGCCGCCATGCCCAGTGCACCGGCCACGCGGCGCTCGCACAGGGGCCACGAACCCGCCGCACGGCCCGGGCCGAACCCGGACCGGATGGCCCGACCAGCACGGCAGCAGGGCCGTTCGGCCCTCGATCTCCCGTGTGTCCCGGCGGATGGTGGGTGGCATGCCCCAGCCATCCCCCTCCCCGGCCGCACGCCCGGCCCTGCTGACGTTCCTCGGCGGCGTCCGGACGGTCACCGGCAGCAAGTTCCTCGTCGAGAGCGACCACTCCCGCATCCTCGTGGACTGCGGCCTCTTCCAGGGAGTGGCGGACCTGCGCCGCCGAAACTGGAACAAGCTGCCCTGCGACGCGAGCGACATCCACGCCATCGTCGTCACCCACGCCCATCTCGATCACTGCGGCTACCTCCCGCGCCTGGTCCGCCAGGGGTTCCGCGGCCCCATCCTGACGAGCGCCGCCACCGCACGGCTGGCCGAGATCGTGCTTCGCGACAGCGCGCGCCTGCAGATGGAGGCGGCCGACCACGCCAACCAGCACGGCTGGTCCAAGCACCGGCCCGCCAAACCGCTCTACGACGATGACGATGTCGTCCGCACGGTGCAGTTCTTCGACCCCGTCCCGGTGGGCAGTGAGATTGAGGTCATGACCGGGACAAAACTCATGCTCCACCACGGCGGGCACATCCTCGGCTCCGCCTGGGCCCACCTGACCCTGGAGGATGGCCACACCCTCGCAGTCAGCGGAGACCTCGGCCGCCACGGTCATCCGCTCCTGCTGCCCCCCGAGCCGTTCTCCGGAGCCGACGTCCTGCTGATGGAGTCCACCTACGGCAACCGCCGACACGACCACGAGAGCGCGCGGCACGAGTTCGCCTCAGTGATCACCCGAACGCTGTCCCGCGGCGGAACAGTGGTCATCCCAGCCTTCGCGATCGACCGCACCGAGGTCGTCCTGCACGAGCTGGCCGCGCTGCGCGACAACGGCACCCTGCCCCGCCAGGTACCGGTCTACGTCGACAGCCCCATGGCCCTGGCCGCCCTCGATGTCTACCGGGACGCCGTGCGTGCCCGCTCCGCCGAGCTACGGCCCGAGGTCATCGCCGCCGGCGAGGCAGCGATGAGCCCGGAGCCGTTCATGGCCGCCCGTACCGTGCAGGATTCGATCAGCATCAACGACACCACCGGGCCCGCCGTCATCGTGTCCTCGGCCGGTATGGCCACCGGCGGCCGCGTCCTCCACCACCTGCACAGAATCCTGCCCGATCCGCGCAATGCCGTGGTGATCGTCGGTTTCGCCGCCGCGGGGACCCGCGCCCGCGATCTCGTGGACGGCGCCCGCACCCTCAAGATGTTCGGCGAGTACGTCCCCGTACGGGCCGAGGTCGCCGACGTCCCGCACTTCTCCGCGCACGCCGACGCCGACCAGATCATCGACTGGCTGCGCGCCGCCCCCGCCCCACCGCACACGACCTACCTGGTCCACGGCGAGGAAGACGCCGCGCAGACGCTGCGGGACCGCCTCGTGGACGAGCTGGACTGGACCGCGGTCGTCCCCAAGTCGGGCGAGGCCGTCCTGGTCCGCTGAAACGACGGGACGGCTCCCGCTCGGCGCGACACGCGGGAAGGCGCGGTCACCCGCGCGCGGGCAACGGCGGTACTGCGGCCGCAGTAGCCCCGCACGAGGGACAGGACCCTGCGTTCGGCCCGACCGGCGACACGGGTTCGCCGTCACTCGACCGGCACCACCACGACCGGCCGGGACACGTGGTGCAGCACCGCATGAGCGACCGGACCGGTGTGGGAACCGACCGCGGCGCGCCGCCGACGCCGGCCGACCACCAGTAGGCCGGCCCCGCCGGCGGCACGGACGAGCACGTGAGCCGGGCGGCCTTCGTGAAGGTTCTCCAGGACCACCACGCCGGGATACTTCCCGCGCCATGGTTCGAGCAGCCGCATCAGCTCACGCCCCGCGTCTCCCCGGGCCCGTCCCCGTTCCTCCACCCCGGGGAAAGCCCGGTTAGCGGCACGTGCCAGGCATGCACCGCACGCAACCGCGCTCCGCGCATCTCCGCCGTGCGGAACGCAAAGTCCAGGACGTCGTCACACGGTCCGTGGTGCCGAGGGCAACGGCGGCGTCGCGGTAAGGCGGTCCGCCGAGGCCTCGTACGGGCGGGGAAGGTGCTCGTCGGCCGCCGTTTCGCCGGCCCGGACAAGCACGACGGGGCGGCTCGCCCGGACGACGACGGACAGCACGACGGACCCCGACATCAACCCTCCGACGGCACTCGTCGGCTGGCTCCCGATGACCAGCAGTTCCGCGTCCTTCGCCTCGGAGATGAGTGCGGGACCGGGCTGCCTGCGCAGCTGCTCGCCCGCGATGTAGAGCTGCGGTACCGCTCGTTGAGCAGTTCGAGCGCCTGGCGCAGCACCCGGCGCGCATGATGCCGCGCCGCCCGGCCCCCGGGCAGCGCCGCGTTGATGTCATCGTCGGGCAGGCCCTCCCAGGCGTGTACCAGACGCAAGGGCAGCCCTCGGCGCAGATCCGCCCAGTCCGGCTGCGGCAAGACTTGCCTGCGAGCCGTCGAGACCCACCACCACCGGCCGCATCATGACGGTCACCTCCTTGTCTTTGTCCGCGCTTCCCCCGCACGGGCACCGGGCCGACGCTCGGCGCCCGTGCGGGGTTCCTGCGGCAGTGCGGTGACGGCCGCCCAAGGCCGACGGCCGGCCCCGCGCCCCGTTCTTGACCTCGGTCGAGGCGACTTCGTCGCCCGCCGGGCCTTTGACCCGGCTTTTCCCCCTTCGGCCCTTCACGTCCGGTACCAGCCTCGCATCCCGGCCCGAACCGCGGGAGAGGCCACCCTGCCTCCCCGCCCGGACAACCAGCGCCCCTCCGGCAGGTGCCGGAAGGACGGCGTCCCGAGGCCCTACATATGGGGCACCACAGCCACCGGGCAGCCGGCGTGGTGGATCGCCGCATGGGTGACAGGGCCCGTTCGGGGACCGACGGGCCGCTCGGTGACGCGGCGTCCGACGACGAGGAGGCTCGCGCCGGTAGAGGCCCGGACAAGGGCGGACGACGGCTTCTCCTCCACCACCGTCTCCAGAACGTGCACCTCGGGGTACTTGTCGCGCCACAACTGGAGCGAGGCCTTGAGGAAACACAGCCACTCCTCGCCCCGCCAGGGGTTCTCCACCAGACCGGCCGCACGGGAACCGCGGCCGAACGGGCTGGGGGCCTGCCAGGCGTAGACGACGCGCAGCCTCGCGCGCCGCAGGCGAGCCGCCTCGAAGGCGAACTCGATGACCTCGTCGCAACTGTCACCGACATCGACGGCCAACACCACGTCCCGGTAGGCGGTTTGCGTCGAGGCACGACCGTCGGCCTCAGGCAGGTGTTCGTCCATCGCCTCCTCGTCCGCCCGGACCAGGACGACCGGACAGGTGGCCCTGGCCACCACACCGAGCGCGACGGACCCGACGAGGAAGCCGGTGAAGCCGCTCTGCCCGCGCGAACCCAGGACCAGCAACGCGGCCCGGTCGGCTGCCTCCAGCAGAGCGGGCACGGCCAGCCCCTCCGTCTGCTCGTCGCGAATCCGGATGTCCGGGTACTCGGCGCGGACCCGGTCCTCCGCCCGTCGCAGTGCGCGAAGGGCCATCTGCCGCTGCGCGGCGTTCACGATCGCCTGCCCCTGACGGGGACGGCGGTCCCAGGCGTTGACCAGGCGCAGCGGCCGATCCTGCCGTATGGCCTCGCGGGCCGCCCATGCGCCCGCCGCCAGGCACTCGGCGGATCCGTCGACGCCGACGACGATCGGTGACAACATCTCAGCACCTCCCCTGCTCGTTCCGTTTCCATGCCAGCCTCGAACAGCGGCTCCGCCGTGGGCGAGAGACCAGCAGGCCCCCTCCCGAGGCCAGTCGGGCCCGGCTTCCTGCCCACTCAGCACCTGCCGGCTCCCGCCCCGGCGAAGGAGGCTGAGGTCGAGGCCAACCCGGTCACTTCGGGTTTCGCAGCGGTAGGAAAGGACACCGGCCATGATCCCTCTGCTTCTGATCGTCGCCACCGTGCTGGGCGCCTGCCTGGTCTTCGGCTACAGCTCGTTCGTCGTCGGGTTCTCCTTGATCGTGGTCGGCACGCTGGGACTCATCGCCTTCCTGTCGACACCCGGAGCGGTCCTGCGGCCCGGTGAAAGGGAGTTCGTCGAGGAGCGGCACTACTTCGGAAAGTACGACGACCACCGGGAATTCCGCAGGTGAGCGTCATCGCGCTCCACAGCGCCCGGTTCAGGTGAGGTGCGAAACCCCCTCCGCCCCGTCCCGCCGGGGTGACCTTGCACATCGACGTCCCGGTGCCGCGCTGGCCCACCGGCGCTGCCGGCAGGGCAGGCTCCCCTCGCGTCCGGCCCGTACGAGCGGCCGCTCCTTCGTCCGGGCTAACCGGCCCGGACGAGCCGTCGGCCGGGGCGGTGACACGCGCCCGCGGATCGCAGGGCTCACCGACCCTGCCCGGCAGGGACCGAGCAGCCCTTTCCCGATCTGCGCCCCCGTGCCGCACAGGGCTGGCCGCTGGCCGCCCGCAGGCTGCTCACCCGCAGCGAGGCGTCGGCCGACGGGCGCGCCGTGTTCGGCGAGAACGACGGCAAGTGGGAAGGGTTCTACCGGGACCGCTGGGCGCACCACAAGGTGGTGCGGTCCACCCATGGCGTGAACTGCACCGGTTCCTGCTCGTGGATGGTGTACGTCAAGGACGGCCTGGTGCGTGCCGACTGGGACGAGGTGAGCGAGCTGATCGCCGCCGCCCAGGTGCACACCGTCAAGCGGTACGGCCCCAACCGTGTCGCCGGTTTCTCCCCGATCCCAGCGTGGTCGATGGCCTCCTTCGCGGCCGGTGCCCGCTGCACCTCGCCGATCGGCGGCACGCTGCTGTCCTTCTACGACTGGTACGCGGACCTGCCGATCGCCTCTCCGCAGTTCTTCGGCGACCAGACGGACGTTCCCGAGGCCGCCGACTGGTGGAACGCCGGCTACCTGATCATGTGGGGCTCCAACATCCCGGTGACCCGGACCCCGGACGCGCACTTCCTCACCGAGACCTGCTACAACGGCGCCAAGGTCGTCGCGGTCAGCCCCGACTACGCCGACAACGTCAAGCACGCCGACGAGTGGCTGGCCCCGCACCCGGGCACCGACGGCGCGCTGGCGACGGCCATGGGGCACGTGATCCTGCGCGAGTTCGGCCTCGGGGAACATCGGTACAGGGGTACGCTAAGCCGTTGATCATGGTCTCCGGTGCCGTTCTCGCGCGAGGGCTCTGCGTCGGCAGTGCGGCCGGGCGGGCAGGTCAGCTCCCGTCCCCGTGGCAGTCTGCGTCGGCATTTCTGAGGACGGCCCCGTGCACGTCCCGGATGAGGTGCTGTTGTGCGGTGGTAAGGCCGCAGGGCACGGCTGCTCCATGACCGGGCTGATCGTGGTCGCCGCCGATGACCAGGCGGCCGAGGATGCTCTGCTCAGGGCCTCCCAGCGCGGATACGACAGAGGTGGCGGTGCCGTTGAACAGGCTTGCTGAGACAAAGTCGCGGGCAGGGCCTGTGTCGCCGTGAAGGCCGGGACCGCCCCACCCGGCATGCTGGATGACGAAGGTGTCGGCGTGCAGAGGCCGACCGCCCTCGTCCACCCGGTCGAGGGTGTCGTCGCGGAACTCCAGATGTCCGTCGCAATGGATCACCGCGTAAATGCTGACCATGGGATCGCCTGGTCTCGTGCGCCCGGTAAGCGTGCGATCCGCGAGCGGCAGGCTTGCCGCGACGGGGCCGGTGCGGGATGAGGCAAGGGAGCGCGCCTGTCTGCCCGCTGTAAGCTGCTTCCATCCTCCATCGATCTGCCGCCGCAGGCCACCACCCAGCAACCTGGGCATACGACCCAGTCCGCCTCCAGGAACCGGAGGACCGGCGGGTGTAGCCGCGTCTGGCCTGCGATCGCACGGCTGCAACGTGATTCCGCCAGGCAACGCATGCATCCGACGAAAACCGGACAAATTTCGAACGGTCGGTTCGGTGCGGTACCGCCGTGGCCTCCCCGCGCGGTCAACCCAGCCCCGTCCAGTGCGGTCCGGCCAGGCTGCCCGGCTGGTTAGGGGGCCTTGGCGGATCCGTTCGAAAGCAGCGGGACCGCAGGGGCCTTGCCGAGGTCCACCGGGTCGTTGCCCTGCTGTGCGGCGGCGGCTGTCTCGCGGGCGAGGAAGGTGCCGAGTTCGCCGATGGTGCTCATGAGGGGTGCGGGGAAGACGACGGTGCTGTTCTTGTCGACTCCGATTTCCACCAGACTCTGCAGGTTGCGCAGTTGCAGGGCGAGCGGGTGGGCCATCATGGTGTCGGAGGCGTCGCCGAGTGCGGCGGCGGCCATCGATTCACCCTCGGCACTGATGATCTTGGCCCTCTTCTCCCGTTCGGCTTCTGCCTGGCGGGCCATGGCACGCTTCATGCTGTCGGGCAACTGGATGTCCTTCAGCTCGACCAGCGTGACTTCCACGCCCCAGTCGGTGGTGGTGATGTCGAGGATCTCACGGATGTCGATGTTGATGCGGTCGGTCTCCGACAGGGTTTCGTCCAGGGTGTGCTGGCCGACGACCTTGCGGAGCGTGGTCTGAGCGATCTGGTTGATGGCCGCGCCCACGTTCTCAACGGCGATGACCGACTTCACGGCGTCGACGACGCGGAAGTAGGCGACGGCGGAGACGTCGACGCTTACGTTGTCCCGGGTGATGATCCCCTGGGACTGGATGGGCATGGTAACGATCCGCAAGGACACCCGGTGCAGGACATCCACGAACGGCACGATCAGTCGCAGACCCGGCTCCCGGGTGCCGACCAGCCGGCCGAACCGGAACAGCACACCCTTCTCGTACTGCCTGACGATCTTGATCGCCATCGCCAGCCCCACCAGGGCCACCACGGCCACTACGACCAGAACGAAGATCCAGACTCCCACGGTACTGCTCCTCAGGATGAGGGCCACGTCACGTCCGCGAGGCCCGTCGGCGGCGGCTGCAAGGACAAGCGTCTCCTGCTGCGCCCGGAGGGCTGCGCGGGTACGGCGCAAGCATCGAGCCCTCCACCTCCCCAGCATCGCGCGGGCCCCCAGCGCTGGGCAGAGGCCGAACGGTCCACTGCCTTCATGGACCCCTCCGGCCCCTGGCCTTCCGGCCCAGACGAAACCTGGTCCAGCAGTCTGACCCGACCGGGCGACAACCTGGCTCTGGCCCTGTTCTCCCGAAGCTACGACGAAGGCGGATGTCCGCGCTCGGCAGGTCCGGGTCGGTCGGCGCCGGAGCGAGGCACCGCGGCCTCACGGGGCCGGACCCCCACGTCGGGCCTGCGGTCCGCAGCTCCGATTCCTGCGTGGCATCGGAGCCATGTCAGTTTCCCCAATGCCCAAGGTCTCTGATCTTCCCGAGCGGTCGGGGCCTTCGTGGTGTCGGAGCTGCGCCCTGCGGACCCGGAGTGGTGGGGCTGTCGGACCGGGGCCCAACCACGGTGCCGGCCCGACAGCCCGGGGAGCGCGGTGGCGATGCCGCCGCGGAAGTCCTGAGGTGGGGTCAGCGGCCGGGCCAGGGGTAGCGGCGGGCGAGGATCGTCCACTCCTCATCCGCGCGGCCCGGCACCAGACGGCCGGCATTCTCCCATTGCTCGGCGAGCTCGCTGAAGATCGGCTCCAGCTCGGGTCGCTGAACCGTTTCGCTCCTGGGGTGGCCCACCCCGGTGACGGGCGTGAGCCGCATCGTTGTGGCCATACCGGGTTCAACGGTGCCGGGGCCGTTCGGGCTACCCCCCTGTCCTGCCTGCATCGAGGGAGCGCAGGGAGATGCGGGCCTGGTGGGCACCCAGCAGGATCCCGAACTCCTCGAAGACGACCGCCATGACCTCCTTGTCGGTGGTGCGCTGTCCTTCGGGAGCGCGGCGGCCAGCAAGCTGTGCGGCACCGCGGGCGAGGACCGCCTCGCGTTCCGCGGTGTCGAGCTGTGGTCGTTGAGCGCTGTCAGCACCTGGCGCCACAGCGTCACTGGGCTCTCCCTGGCAGAGGACCTGCTGCTCCAGGCGGGGCATCAGCTCCGGGTCGGTTTCGCTGCCCGGCCCTGGGATCCGGGCGGGCCCGGGGCGCCGCTGCTCGATCACCCGCGGTTCGGGCCCGGCTCCTGCTGTTCTACTTCGGCCAGGGCCCGGTAGAGGGAGGCCACGGAGGTGGAGGTGCCGACGTTCTTTCCGGTCTTGACGGTGAGCTTCTTGGCGATCTCCGGGACGGGGACGCCGACGATGGCGAAGGTAAGCATGTCGTCGTCGATGGCCTTGAGCCGTCCCCCGTGGTTGCCCTTCGCGGCGACAGTGACCTGGCCTTCGAGGGTTTTCTCCCGGATGTAGGTGCGCTCGATCTGCCCGGCGACGGCGAGCACGGCGAAGAACATAGCGCCCATGCCGTTCGGGTCGTAGATCCCGGTGAGCGGGCCGACGAGGAGTTCGAGCTGGATGCTGCCGGCCTGGAGCTCGGCGGACAAGCTCATCAGGTCGGCCGCGTTCCTGGCGAGCCTCTTGAGCTCGTGCACCGTAAGGATGACCGGAGTCTCGGGCGCGGCCTCCTTGAACCGGTGGGTCAGGGCGACCGCCTTCTCCAGCTCGGGCCGCACCTTGACGCGGGTGCTGATCTGCTCCTTGAAGACCTTGCGGCACCCCGCCCGGTGAAGGGCTTCGAGCTGGCTCGCCAACTCCTGCCGTGCGGTCGACGCGCGGGCGTACCCGATCCGGAACGGCCGCTCGGTGCGGGGCTCCGGCACGATCGCGAGCGCCGGGCCCTGCTTCCACGCGCGGCCCGGGTGGCGGCTTCCGGCGACACGTGCGAAAACACCGGAGCGCCCCGCCGATGTGGCGGGGCGCTCCGGTGCGTGGCCGTCGTGGTGTCAGCGCCGCGGGAGCCGGGCGGCCACGTATTCCGTGAGGTCGAGCAGGCGGTTGGTGTAACCCCACTCATTGTCGTACCAGCCGAAGATCTTGACCAGCTCTCCGTGGGCCTGGGTCAGCGGGGCGTCCAGGACACAGGAAGCGGCGTCCCCCACCACGTCACGAGAGACGATCGGGGCGTCGGACACCCGCAGAATGCCCTTGAGCGATCCGTCGGCCGCTTCCCGGAAGGCCGCGTTCACCTCGTCCGCGGTCACGGGCCGCGCCAGGACGACACTCAGGTCGGTCAGCGAACCGTCCTCGACGGGCACCCGCACGGCGATGCCGTCCAGGGCTCCGACGAGCTCCGGCAGGACGAGTCCGACCGCGCGGGCGGCCCCCGTGCTGGTAGGGATGATGTTGACGGCAGCACTGCGGCCCCGCCGGAGGTCCTTGTGCGGGCCGTCCAGGACGACCTGGTCGTTGGTGTAGCCGTGGATGGTGGTCATCAGTCCTTTCACCAGGCCGAAGTGCTCGTCCAGCACCTTAACCATGGGCGCCACGCAGTTGGTGGTGCAGGAGGCGTTGGAGACGACGTGGTCGCGCTCCGGGGCGTAGGTGCCTTCGTTGACGCCCATCACGACGGTGGCGTCCACGCCCTTGCCCGGGACGGACAGCAGCACCTTGCGCGCGCCGCCCTTCAGATGCAGTCCGGCGTCCTCCCGGGTGCGGAAGCGGCCGGTCGACTCGATGACCACGTCGACGCCGAGCCCGGCCCAGTCCAGGGCGGCCGGGTCGCGCTCGGCGGTCACCGCGATCCGGTGTCCGTCGACGGTGATCGAGGTGTCGTCGTGCTCAACGGTTCGGTGCAGCCGGCCGTACGTGGAGTCGTATTCCAGCAGATGGGCCAGCACGGCAGGTGAGGTGATGTCGTTGACCGCCACGACCTCGACGGCCGCACCCTCCGCCGAGTCCGCGCGCTCCAGTACGCAGCGCAGGTAGTTGCGTCCGATACGGCCGAACCCGTTGATGCCGACACGTACGCTCATGTCCGCCCTCCTCACTCAGAACCCGGGTGGGTCCCGGGTCGCACCGCCAGCCTCCTCGCCGCGGGGCGGCCGGGCTTGGGCCGTAGGGGGCGCGCCCGGTGGGACGTTCGGCCCCCGTGTGTCCACGGCGGGCCGGCGGCGCGGCGAGACGCGCCCGGCGATGGCCGGGCGCCGCGTGTGTGCAGTGCCTGGGCAGTCGTGCCGTGGAGGAACACACTGGAGACATGGGTGAGGCGAAGGACATCGAGCTGGCCGGGCTGACCAAACTCTACGGACGGGTCGTCGGCGTGGACGGGCTGACCCTGAGCGTGCGGGCCGGGGAGGTGTTCGGATTTCTCGGGCCGAACGGGGCGGGGAAGACCACCACCCTGCGCTGCCTGGTGGGGCTGCTGCGCCCCACTCGCGGCCGGGTGCGGGTGATGGGAGCGGATCCCGTGGCCGAGCACCGCAGCGTGGCGCCCCGTATCGGGTACCTGCCGGGCGAGCTGCGGCTGTACCCCGAGCTCACCGGCGAGGAGACGCTGGACTTCCTTGCCTCGCTCCAGGGCGTCCCCACGGCCAGGAAGGGGGAACTGTGCGAGCGTCTCGGCCTCACCGCCGGGATCCTGCGAAGGGCCGTGGGCGGTTACTCGCGCGGGATGAAGCAGAAACTGGGCCTGGTCCAGGCGTTCCAGCACGACCCGCGACTGGTGATACTCGACGAGCCGACCGAGGGGCTCGACCCCTTGGTGCAGGAAACCTTCTTCGAGCTCCTCGCGGAGACCGCCGCGGCGGGACGGACCGTACTGCTGTCCAGCCACGTGCTGCCGGAGGTGCAGCGGACCTGCGGCCGGGTGGCGATCGTCCGCGCAGGCCGCCTGGTCACCGTCCAGAGCGTGGCTGCCCTGCGCCAGGCACGGGCCCGCCGCATCCGGCTCACATTCGCCGACGGCCGCGGGGCGCGGCCACTTGGGGCCGCCGACCAGTGGGGACCGCGATGGAACGGCGACCGGGCCGAACTGCTGGTGCCGCCCAGCGAGGTGGTCGGGACGCTGCGGCACCTGCTCGCCCGAGAAGTAGCCGACGTGGAGGTGGAGGAGGCCGGGCTCGACGAGGCCTTCCTCGATCTCTACCGGACGGCGAAGAGCGGGACGGAGGAGGCCTCGTGAACGGACACGGACGTCGGCCCCTGCTGTGGCTGGCGCTGCACCGCCGTCGGCACATGCTGGTCCTGCTGGTGGTCGGCATGGCCCTGTTCGAGGCCCTGAACGTGGTGGTCGCCAACACCTTCGCGCCGGACCAGCTCTTCTCCGGGGCCGGAAAGAGCCCACCGTCGGCGTTCCGGGCCTTCAGCGGCTCCGGCGGGGACGTGTCGATCGCCAGCTACCCGGGGCTGCTGGGTGCGGGGCTGGTCCATCCGTTCTGGATCGCCATGCAGCTCACCGCCATCGCCTCGCTGGCCTCCGCCGCGGTCGCCGGGGAAGTCGAGAGCGGCACCATCGAGCTGGTCATGACCCGGCCGGTGAGCCGTGACCGGCTCCTGGGGGAACGTGCGCTCGCGCTGGGCCTGGCCGCGCTGGCGCTGAACGCCGCGGCCACGGTGACGGTCGCGGTGGGCGTGTGGCTGTGCCCGTCCCTGCACCGGGACGTGCCGGTCAGCGGAGTCCTCGCCGCCGGGGTGATGGGGTGCGCCTTCTCGCTGTGCCTGGCGGGGCCCGCTCTGGCGGTCTCCGCGTGGGGTCGGCGCAAGGCGCAGGTCGTCGGGACGACGATCGCGATCGGGGCGGTGGGTTTCGCACTGAACTTCATCGCGCTCGCCTGGTCGGCGGCGGCTCCGCTGCGCTACGTCAGCCCGTTCCACTACTACGCACCGGGCGACGCCCTCGCCCAGGGGCAGGTGCTGTGGCCCGAGCTGGGCGTCCTGACCGGCATCGGTGTCGTCGGCCTGGCCCTGGCCGTGCCTCTGCTGCGCCGACGGGACCTCGCGCCGTAGCCCGGAAGCGGGTCCTGCCGCCTGGCCCCTCGGCCGGGCCGGATGTCAGTGGTGCAGCAGGGCGCGGTGCGGCCGCGCGTGGTGAGTCGGGTGTGGTGCATGTGTGCTCCGTCGGCGTGCCTCGCAGCGGCGCGACAGACGGGTCATGGCCGTGTCCACGACGAGGGTGGCGAGGACGACGATCAGCACTCCGGCGCTGAGCAGCGCCCAGAAGAGTCTCCAGAACTCAGGGGTCAAACTTGTGCCCACCGTGCTCGCCTCCTTCAGACGACCTGCTCGGACGACCTGCTCGCTCCTTGCCTTGCATCCAACTCCTCTACGGGGGGCGCGGCATGATGCCGCAGGACCCCCGTTTCAGGCCGTACGGCCCCGGTGCACGGGCCGGATCACCCGTCTCCGCGCCCCATGTGCTCAGCCCATCGCCGCCTTCAGGACCGTGAAGGCGCTCTTCGGGTCGGCGAGAGCGTGGTGGATGCCCGGGATGTCGTGGTCCTGGACGCCGAGCAGCCCGTAGACGGCGTGCATCGCGCCGCGCACCGAGTACTCGACGGTGAACACCACATCCTCCGCGAGCTCGGTGAACTGCCCCAGGAAGGCGAAGTTGGCCGCGCCCCGCGGAATCACGAGGGGCCGGTCGTGAACCGTGCGGGGAGCGAACTGGCTGGTGATGTACGGCATCATCACCGGGACCACGGTCGTCGTCGCCGCGACCTCCTCCTCGATGTCCGTCATGCCGAGGTGTCCGAGAAGTTCGGAGAGGATCTCCCGGCCGGTCGCCTCGGCCATGGTCTTGCCGACGAAGTCGCCCTGCTTGTCCACGAACAGCCCGTACCCCCACACGGTGTAGACGCCCTCCGGCTGTCCCTCGAAGTGCGGAGCGTGCGGCACCACGATCGACATGAGCCAGTTGGAGTCCTTGAACGTCATCAGCGCGCCGGTGCCGGGCAGGTTGCCCGACAGCTCCTCGATGCGGTGCAGCAGGACGGGGCTGCGCAGGGTGAGGGTGAACGACTCCCACTTCGCCTCGTCGACGTTGCCGTTGAAGGCCGTCGGGCGCCCGAAGTCGTCCGCCTTGGCCGCGATGGTCTCCCACAGCCGCCAGCCTCCGTCCCGCTTCCCGCGGATCAGCTCCGGCGCGGCGCTGTCGCTGCCGTAAGCGGCGTCGGCGGTCATCGAGCCGAGGGTGAGGAACGCGTAGTCGCTGTCGGAGAGTTCGCGGGTGTCGGGCTGCCCGGCACGATCGAGGTGCAGGCGCCGGACGCGGCGGGTGCCGTCGTCCTCGGTGGTGAAGTCGACGTCGGTGACACGCACGCCGTGCTCGAAGCGCACACCGCGGGCCTCCAGCCAGGCCTGGAGCGGGCGGATGATCGAGTCGTACTGGTTGAGCCGGGTACGGCGCACTCCCGACAGGGTGTGCATCCGGGGGAACTCCTGCATGAAGCGCAGGAAGTACCGCTTGAGTTCGATGGCGCTGTGCCAGTTCTGGAAGGCGAAAGTGGTGCGCCACATCGTCCAGAAGTTCGTCGTGAAGAAGTGCGCGGAGAAGAAGTCCTCGATCCGGCGGGCCCCGATCACCGACTCCGGAAGCACCAGCAGGCGGGTGAGCTCCAGTCTGTCGCGGGAGTCGAGACCGTAGTCGCCGGCGTCCACGACGGTGGCATCCCTGGCGACGAGGCGCGCTTTGGCCTCGGTGGGCCACTTGGCGTTGAACTCGATGATCTCGTCGCGCACCGACACCGTCTCGTCGGTGAGGGTGGGGATCGTCTCCAAGAGGTTCCACAGGCAGGTGTAGGCCTCCTCCTCCAGCATCCGCCCACCCCGGGTGACGTACCCGACGGGGTGGTCACCACTGCCGTCCATGGAGCCGCCGACGACCGGGAGCTCCTCCAGGATGTGTATGTGCTCGCCCGGGAAGTCCGCATCGCGTACGAGGAAGGCGGCGGCCGCGAGGGAGGCTATGCCGCCGCCGACCAGGTAGGCGTGGGAGTGCTGCGGAGCGTCTGTCATGACGTCTCTCCATTCTGAAGCCCGTGTCTCGCGGGCCGCTGATGTGTTTCTCAGGGATGCGCCGGGTTTCCACCGGACAACGCGGTGGGCCTCCGTGGGCGGCGACGACGAGGTCGGGACCCGCGTGGCGCCTGTGGCCCACAGTCAACTCCTGGGGTGATCGGCCAGCCAGGGCCGGATGTCCCTGCCGGGCTGCCGAGAGGCCCCGGCTCGGGGCGTACGCGGGCCGGTCAGGGTGACGGTGTCGCTACGGCCCGACTGGGGGCTGGGTGAAGGCGGCTGAGCAGGATGATCGCCAGGCCGGCGTAGAGCAGGCCGAGCACCGCCATCGCCGCGGCCTGCGCGGCGGACGCGCCAGGTGCGTCACGGATCCAGGAGCTGATGGCCATTGCACCGACGGCAGGCCCCACCAGGGCCGGCCATCCGGCCAGAGTGAGGGCCGTCCTGCGGCCCCACGGACTGCCGCGGCGCAGGCCCACCGCGGCCGCCAGCGCCGCGGGCAGCCCCACACCCAGGTCGAGCAGGGCAAGGGACCAGAAGTATCCGGGGCCCTCCCGGTAGTCCGCGGTTGACGGATGTCCTGCGGCCACCGCGATGACTGCCGGGACGTACCGTGCGAACGTCGCTACGGCCAGAGCCGGGATCAGGGCGCCGCCGACCCGTCGCTCCAGCCGGCCGAGCGGCGGCCAGTCGGTGGGATCCATCCGCCGCCAGGCCACCGCCGACGTCGTCCATCCCAGCACGAACAGGACGAGGTGGAGCGGGAAGAACGCCTCACTGTTGCCGTCGTGGTGCAGATACGACGGGCCCAGCACGTACTGAGGAGCCATGTACGCCGTGTACACGGCCAGCGCCATCGCCACCACCGGTCCCAGCGGGTGCCGGCGCAGGACGAGGAGTGCCGACGCCAGGGCGACCGGGACCACGACGGCTCCCGCGAAGGCGTCGAGGGCCAGCAGCTGGCTCATGATCGCGCCATGGGCGGGGACGGGACAGTCGATCGCGCCGACCCCGAGCGGGCCGAGCAGGGAGTTCAGCAGGAGCCCGGCCGCCAGGGCGAGCAGCGCCCCGGCGAGCGTCCCGTCCCCGGGTCCCGCGGTGCCTGGTGCGCAGGCCGCCGCGCGGTGCCCGCGCGGCCGGTGTGTGCGCCTCATCGGACGTCCCCTTCCCGTCAGCTGTGCTCGACGGGAGGAAGTTCCGGGACCGGGGTGCAGGGACCGAACGTCCCGGGCGCCGGTGTCGGGTGGCCGGCATTCCTGCTTGAGCGTTCTGGGGGCCAGGGGCGGGTGGCCCGGCCCGCCCGGCCTCGAAGTGAGGCCGAACGGCCCCGGGGTGACGGACCTCTGGGCTCTGCACCCATGGACAGAAGTCCCGGCAGTTTGGAGGAATGCATTTCTCGCAGGACGCTCAGGAAGGGCCGCGCACATGGTGAAACGGGACGGCCGAGTGCGGGGATGGCGCTGGCGGCGCAACCCGCTCAAGCGGCGCTCCGACATCGCCGAAGCATGCGTGGGCGCCGCCACGGCGGTGCTGCTGCTGGCCACGCCGGCGGTGGGCGTCGCGACGGCCCTCGTCACCGAACGCTCAGCACTGGATCAGTCCACGGGGCTGCACCGGGTCACCGCACACCTCACCGAGGACGCTCCCGCGGCCTCGCCCCGCTACTTCGGCCGACCCGACGACAGCCAAGTACGGGCAGCTGTTCGGTGGACCACGCCCGGCGGCTCGGCCGGCACCGGCACAGCTTCCGTGGCGGCAGGAAGCAAGGCGGGTTCCGCCACCCCCGTGTGGCTCGACGGAACAGGCGGTATCCGCCCCACGCCCCCCACCACGGCTCAGGCCAGGGCGCAAGGAGCCGTCCTGGGCACCGACGCAGCGCTGGGCGCGGGGGTAGTGGCGGCGGGCCTGCGCTGGGGGGCCGCCGCCTGTCTGGGCAGGCGCCGCGCAGCGCAGTGGGACCGTGCCTGGGCCGACCTGGACACTCACTCGGGCCACCACCACGCATAGCCGCGGGACGGCTCCCCTATGCGTCCGCCACCCTCGCCGACCGGCACCTCGCGGTCACACGGCGAAGGAGACCGGCACACGCGGGGTACGTCCGCCGTCGGGTCCGTATCCGAACCGGATCAGTTGCTGCGGACAGCAACGGCCCCTCGATCCGCCCATCGCCGTCCGCAGGTCCCCCCACTCCATCGCCTGGTGCAGCATCGAGGTCCGCACCCCGTGCTCGGTCGCGGTGAGCAGCACGTGCTGGAGCGCCTGCCCCGCTCGCAGCCAGTCCTGCGGCCAGTCCCGGTCCGTCCACAGCAGTGCCACCTGGGCGTGGCTCTCGAACCGCACGGCGGGCAGGGGCGGCACGGGCAACCGACCCGTGAAGTCCCGCATGGGTGTCCGTCCCGACGCGTCCAGGGCGCCCAGCGCGTTCACGGGAATGCCGTAGGAATGCTGCCTGCCCGGCGGGGTGAGCCAGGTGCGCGCCTCGGCGACACGGCCCGGGTGGGAGGCATTGCGCTCCTCGCCCGTCCGGGTCAGGTGCAGCAGCCGGCGGACTCCGATGATGTCGGGCACGTCCAGGTGCGCGCCCTCGGCCCATGCGGAGGCGATCATCCGCGCCACGACCGGCTCGGGCACCGGGCGGCCGGTGAACGGCATCCGGCTGGTGTGCCGCCGCTCGACCGTCTCGTACAAGCCGCACAGGGGCGAAGGACTCTCCTCGACGGGGGCGGTGAGCTGAACGGTGGCGAGCAGGTCGGGATCCTCCGGCACCGGCAGCACACGGACCACGGGTTCCCAGCCCAGATGTGCGGCGGTCACGCGCAGGTTGAAGACCGCTGCTCCGACCGACAGGTACCGGGCGCGCAGATCCGGATCTGTCTGGGGAAGGGCCCGCCTGGTGTCGGCACGGACCTCGATCGTCCGGGTCGGCGGATCGAGGCGGAAACGCCAGGGCTGCGTGTTGTGGATCGAGGGGGCCGCCACCGCGGCGGCCATCAGCGTCTGGAGGGACGGCGCGTCGAGATCCCGGGTCTTGTCCATCATGAGCTCCTCAGCATTGCTCCCCCGTAGCAGCCACCTTGCTGCGCGGACTCCGCCGAAGAGAGGGCTGACCGGCCCTCCCTTTCGCGGTATACGGCCTTGCCTGACGGGCGGGCGGGACGGCAGAACGAAGAGCACGGACGGCAGGACGAGGAGCACCGCCGGACCGCGGCCACGCGGTTCGGGGCCGGGTCACGTGATCATCGGGGCCATATGCCTGCACCAGCACGGGCCACTCGGCCCTGCTGCCGCATCCGCACCGGTGGCACCGTGACAGCGGGGCCACCACTCGGGCCCCACGGCTCCCAAGGAGGTCCGTACCATGCCCCGTACCGTCACCGCCGCGCTGGACGGCTCGCTCGCAAGCCTGGCCGCCGCACAGTGGGCCGCCCGCGAAGCGGAACGCCGGGACCTGCCCCTGCACCTGGTGCACGCCTGGGAGTGGCAGCCCTACGCCCAGCCGCCGCCCGATGACGCACCGCACCGGCAGCGGGGCGGGCGCGTTCTGCACCGGGCCACCGGCACACTCCGCGACCGCCACCCTCAGCTGGAGATCACCACCGAGCAGGTGGCACGACCCCCGGTGGCGGCACTGCTTGCGGCAGCTGCCGAGGCCGATCCGCTGGTCATCGGGTCCCGAGGGCTCAGCGGGCTCACCGGGTTCATGGTCGGCTCGGTCGGCCTCGCGGTGACGGCGCAGACCAGCCGCCCTGTCGTCCTCGTCCGCTCGGCCAACCATGCCGAGGACGAACACCAGCCGGACGCGGACGGCCGGCCCTCCACCGCCACGCCGTACCGGGACGTCGTCCTGGGCCTGGACCATGAGCACCCCGACGACGCGGTGATCGCGTTCGCGTTCGAGGCCGCGGCGCGGCGCTCGGCCCGGCTCCGGGTCGTGCACGGCTGGAGTCTGCCGTCCCGCGACACTGAAGGCCTTCCGGCGGATTCCGCAACGGTCGGCCCGGACGACGGACTGGAACAGCACGAGGCGGGCGTCGTCGGGGAAGTACTGGCCCCCTGGCGCCAGAAGTTCCCCGACGTGGACGTCGTCGAGCAGACGGTGGTCGGCAACGCCGGCGCCCATTTGGTGGACGCCGCGGCCGACGCGTCGCTGGTCGTGGTCGGACGGCGCATCCGGCGTACCCCGCTCGGCCCGCGCATCGGACCCGTCACCCATGCGGTGCTGCACCACGCCGCGGCGCCCGTGGCGGTGGTCCCGCACGACTGACCCGGCATCCGGGGGCACCCGTCGGGGCCCCTCCCCGTACGCCGGCGAGAGGCGGGGCGGGTCGACGGGGAACACGCCTAACGCGCAGCGGGCCTCGGTGCTGATTCAGCTCCCCGGCCGGCTCCGCCGGTCCTGCGCCCGGGTCGCGATCACCGCGGCCTGGACCCGCCGCTCCACCCCGAGCTTGGCCAGCAGCCGGGAGATGTGGTTCTTCACCGTCTTCTCCGCCAGGTACAGACGCTCACCGATCTGACGGTTGGTCAGGCCTTCACCGATCAGGGCCAGGATCTCCCGCTCACGGCCCGTCAGACCGGGCAGCGCTTCGGGTTCCTCCTCCTTCTGCCGACCCTTGCGCATCCGCGCCATCAGCCGGGCGGTGGCACTCGGGTCGAGCAGCGACTGGCCCGCAGCGACCGTACGCACGGCCGAGACCAGGTCGGCGCCCTGAATCTGCTTCAGCACATATCCCGACGCCCCTGCCATGATCGAATCGAGGAGAGCCTCCTCGTCGTCGAAGGAGGTCAGCATGAGGCAGGCGAGCTCCGGCATGCGTGAGCGCAACTCCCGGCAGAGCGTGACCCCGTCGCCGTCCTGCAGGCGCACGTCCAGCACCGCGACCTGCGGCCGCAGCGCGGGCACGCGTATGAGCGCCTGCTCGACCGTGCCGGCCTCACCGACCACAGTGATGTCAGGGTGGTCATGGAGCAGATCGTGCACGCCGCGCCGCACCACCTCGTGGTCGTCCAGCAGGAAGACCCTGATCGGGTTCTCCGGACCGGACCGCTCATCGGCCGCCATCGCATGCTCCTCGTCCTGTACTGCCTGTCCCTGGGCACCGTGGGCGCTTACCCGCTGCGCGTGACCGGACCCCACCATCGAAGATCTTGCGCCATCGTGGCCGGACGGCCAAAACCGGATGTCCGTGGGCCAGCCGATTTTCCCGGGGAGGCGACGAGAGGGGCCGAAGGGCCCGGGAGCACGGGGCCCACTCGGCACTCCCGGCGCTCCGCCCGCGGTGGTTGTATGGAACCGGCGGAAAGGACCAGCCACAGAGGCGGGGGCGCAGCGGCCGACGCCGCGCCCCGCGCACCGCGCAATCACGATCCGCGAGAAGCGGATGGTCCTCTCCGCCCTTTCCGCAGCGCGCGGAGCGCGGTCGGCAGCCGGTTCCAGTAGGGGCGTCGGACGCTCCCGGTTCGCGTACGCCACGCCGGGCGGTTGAGCCCCGCGTGGACCGGCGCCCACGCGCCGGCGGAGCACCGGCAACCCGGGGCGGCGGCCGGCCGCTCGCCCCCTGCCGCACGAATCCGGGCACCCTCCACGTACATGACGCAAACCCCACGACTGCCCGACGGCAGACGGAGCGCATGGGCGATAATGCAGAGGAAGGGCAACACAGGCTCGAACAGGGGGAGCGGGAATGGGCGGCGGGGAGCCGAGAGGCACCGCAGGGCCGGACCGGCCCCGGCTGCGACTGGACGAACTGCTGGAAGACCTGCAGTACCGGGTGGCCCATATGCGCGGCGCCCGGGACCGCATGCACACCCTCCTCGACGCCGTCCTGGCGGTGGGATCCAGTCTGGAACTCGATCAGGTGCTGCGGCAGATCGTGCAGTCCGCCACCGAGCTCGTCGAGGCCCAGTACGGCGCCCTCGGTGTGATCGGTGAGGAAGGCGGCATCGAGCGGTTCATCACCGTCGGCATGGACGACGAGACGATCAGGAAGATCGGCCACTACCCCCAGGGCCGGGGCATCCTCGGCCTGCTCATCCGCGAGCCGGAGCCACTGCGGCTGACCGACCTGAACACCCACCCGGACGCCGCGGGATTCCCCGAGGGGCACCCGCCCATGCACTCCTTCGTGGGTGCGCCGGTGCGCGTACGCGACGCCGTCTACGGCAACCTGTACCTCACCGACAAGCGCGGTGGCACGCAGTTCGACGACGACGACGAGGCGGTGCTGCGCACCCTGGCCGCCGCCGCGGGCGTCGCCATCGACAACGCCCGTCTGTACGACGATGCCCAGCGCCGTCACCGCTGGCTGGAGGCATCCAGTGAACTGACCCGCGCGCTGCTCTCCGGCACCCGGCAGTCGGAGGTACTGAAGTCCTTCACGGCCGCCGTGCGGGAGATGGCCGGCGCCGACACCGCCGCGCTCGCCGTGCCCGTCGGGCACACCGATGAGCTCGTGATCGAGGCCGCCGCCGGGCAGCACGCCGACCGCCTCACCGGTCTTCTGCTGCCCGCCACCTCACTGGCCGCCAAAACGTACGCCGACGGCCAGCCCATGACCGCCGCCGCACTCGACAGTGAGCACGGGCTCGGCCCCGCCTTCCTCATTCCGCTCGGCACCCCCGAGAAGATACGGGGCATCCTCCAGGTCACCGCGCCCCCCGGGCATGCTCCGTTCCCGGCCGCCACCATCGACACGATCACCGGCTTCGCCTCACACGCCGCCCTGGCCCTGGAGATCGCCGAGCACCGCAGCGCGGCCGAGGACCGCATGGTCCAGGACGACCGCGACCGCATCGCACGCGACCTGCACGACCTGGCCATCCAGCGGATGTTCGCCTCCGGCATGACGCTGCAGTCCCTGCAAGCCCGCCTCTCCGACCGGCCCGAGCTGGCCGAACGTGTCACCCGGCTCATCGACGACATGGATGACACGATCCAGACCATCCGGTCGACGATCTTCGGACTGCGCACACCCACCCGCGGCACGGTCCCGCAGGGACTGCGCGCCCGCCTGGTCGCCGAGGCCGACCAGGCCATCGCGCTCCTCGGTTTCGCCCCCGCCCTGCGCATGACCGGCCTGCTGGACACCGACGTCCCCTTCTCCCTGGCCGACGATGCCATCGCGGTCGTCCGCGAAGCCCTGTCCAATGCCGCCCGCCACGCCCGGGCCACCGCCGTCGACCTCACGGCCGACGCCTCCGGCGGCCGGCTGACCGTACGTGTGAGCGACAACGGGTGCGGCATCGATGGGGCCGTCACCCGTCGCAGCGGCCTGAACAACCTGCGCGAACGCGCCCGCTCCCACGGCGGACAGCTGACGCTCAGCGCCAACAGCCCCACCGGCACCAGCGTGGAGCTGGACCTCCCCCTCCTCGAGCCGCTCTGACGCGGCGCGCCGCCTGCAGACACGGCCGCAGACGGCGGACGGCGGACCGACCGGAGACGCAATAACGGCCTTCTGCACGAATGAGGTCGGGGTGTGTTGGCCTGGCGGCTTGTCTGACTGGTGCTCATCTCTCGGCGGCGCGGTCGGAGACCAGGGCGGCGACTGCCGCGTAGGTCTCGTCGAGGTACTCGCGGCGCCCGAGGTAGCGCTGGAGGGTTCGCCACTGCTTGTGTTCAGCGGTGGCGTGCTCGACGCAGATACGCCCCGAGGACTGCTGGTGGCGGGCCGCGTCCCAGTCGGCGATGCCTTCGGGCGGGGCGCCCTTCTTCGGTTTGAGCGGCGGGGCTTGGACCTGGTCGGGAAACTGCTTGGCAAGTCCCCCGGCAGCCCGCGTCGGCCTTGGCTCTGACCTGGGGGTACTGATCGAACAGGTCGCAGATTCCCTCGGTCTTCACGGCTGTCTGGTCGTGCATACGGCCGGGCCGGAAAGCCCCGGCCCACAGGGTGCGGCCCTGTCCGTCAGTGACGACGGTGGCCTTCTTGGCGTACTGCCGCATCTTGCCCGAGACGAAGGCGCGACGGCCTGGCCTGTTCGCCCGGGTCGTCGGACCCGGACCTCCGTGCCGTCCAACCGCAGCTCGACATCCTCGGCCGCCGCATGGGCGAAGATGTCCGCGAGAGTGCGAAGCCGCCGGTCACCCTGCCGGGGAACAGCAAAGCCACGAGCGGCCAGAAGGGGACGGACCTGGTGGACGGCCCGGGTGATCGTGGAGCGGTCCACTGCGTGGAGCAGGGCCAGGGCCCCGTGCGGGAGCTGGAACCGCAGGACGACCGGCGTCGCGATGACCCGGTCGGTGAACACCAGCTGGTGATCAGGTCCCGCACCGGCTGCGAGCAACCGGCTGCGGCCTCGGCGCTCGTGCAGTCGGCCCTCCTCTGCGGCCATCCACGCCTCGGCCAACTCCGCGACCAGCGAACCGAGTCGACGGCGCTGGAGGCCGGTGAAGGGATGATGGGACAAGGCCGTGCGGCCAAGGTGTTGCGTCACAGCAACACCCAACCCGCACGGCCCTGTCCATGCCATGGCAGAAGCGTGATCGTTACAGCGCGCCACGTTGCTGTGTTCTGGCGCCGGGTTAACCCGACCTCGGGAGGGCGGAGAGCAGGGCTGCG
>NZ_JBVILC010000039.1:0-31847 GCF_055580545.1 Streptomyces sp. NPDC031670
GGGGGGGGGGGGGGGGGGGGGGGGGGGGGGGGGGGGGGGGGGGGGGGGGGGGGGGGGGGGGGGGGGGGGGGGGGGGGGGGGAGGGGGGGGGGGGGTGGGGGGGGGGGGGGGGGGGGGGGGGGAGTGGGGGGGGGGGGGGGGGGTGGGGGGGGGGGGGGGGGGGGGGGGGTGGGGGGGGGGGGGGGGCCCCCCCCCCCCCCCCCCCGCCGCACCTCGTGTCAAACGGCCCCCGCCGTTGTCGGCCCTCTCACGTAGGCTCGGCTGTATACACCAACCGGTAAATCGGGGGAGGGGGCCCACAGTGCTCATCGACACATACGGCCGTGTGGCCACTGACCTGCGTGTCTCGCTCACGGACCGCTGCAATCTGCGGTGTACGTACTGCATGCCGGAAGAGGGTCTGCAGTGGCTGGCCAAGCCGGACCTGCTGACCGACGACGAGATCGTCCGCCTCATCCGTATCGCCGTGACCGGCCTCGGCGTCACCGAGGTCCGTTTCACCGGCGGGGAGCCGCTGCTGCGGCCGGGCCTGGTCGGCATCGTGGAGCGCTGCGCGGCCCTGGAGCCCCGCCCCCGGATGTCGATCACCACCAACGGCATCGGTCTGAAGCGCACCGCCGCCGCGCTGAAAGCGGCCGGCCTGGACCGGGTCAACGTCTCCCTCGACACCCTGCGCCCCGATGTCTTCAAGACCCTCACCCGCCGCGACCGGCACAAGGACGTCATCGAGGGCATGGAGGCCGCCCGCGCCGCCGGGCTCACCCCGGTCAAGGTCAACGCGGTCCTGATGCCGGGGCTCAACGACGACGAGGCCCCCGACCTGCTGGCCTGGGCCGTGGCGCACGACTACGAGCTGCGGTTCATCGAGCAGATGCCGCTCGACGCCCAGCACGGCTGGAAGCGCGACGGAATGATCACGGCAGGTGACATCCTCACCTCGCTGCGTACCCGGTTCACCCTCACCCCCGAGGGCGACGACGAGCGCGGCTCCGCGCCCGCCGAGCGCTGGGTGGTGGACGGCGGACCGCACCGGGTCGGCGTCATCGCCTCGGTCACCCGCCCGTTCTGCGCGGCCTGCGACCGGACCCGGCTCACCGCCGACGGCCAGGTCCGCACCTGCCTCTTCGCGCGCGAGGAGTCGGATCTGCGCGGCGCGCTGCGCTCGGGCGCGCCGGACGAAGAGATCGCCCGGCTGTGGCGGCTGGCGATGTGGGGAAAGAAGGCCGGATCCGGTCTGGACGACCCGTCGTTCCTCCAGCCCGACCGTCCGATGTCAGCGATCGGCGGCTGACTCCCACTCGCTCAGGGCCACCACGTCCTTCAGGAATCCCCGTACGCCCAGGAACTGGGAGAGGTGCTCGCGGTGTTCGTCGCACGCGAGCCAGGTCTTGCGCCGCTCCGGCGTGTGGATCTTCGGGTTGTTCCAGGCCAGGACCCACAGTGCCGCGGTGCGGCAGCCCTTGGCGGAACACACGGGCGCTTGGTCGGAGATCTCGTCACTCACGGATACATTCTGCGCCATGAACCGGGGGTGACATGGCGACGCCGAGCAGCCACGGGGGGAGCTGCCCGGCGTCGGTCCGTCGCTCCGACGGGGGATGCGGAGCGCCTACGCAGTATGTCACGGGGGACCCTCTGCGGTGCACCGTAACTTCATGATTGATCTGAGCTTTTCTTGAGCTTTGCGGACGGTGACGGATCAGGTCTGCTCGCGTGACCACGGTTCGTGGTCAGGGGCTCCGGGACCCTGCGCGGGTTCCGCCGGACCGCCCACCGGGGCGGCTCCGAGCATGGGCCGCGAGGGCGCGGGCACGAACGTCGACGGCAGCGAAGGAGCGTTCTCCCGCCCCGCGTTGGCGATCACCACAGCCACATAAGGGAGCAGGGCTCCCAGTACCAGGGTCACGATCGCGACAGGGCGTTCGATGTTCCACAGCACCGCCGTCAGCACCACCGACACCGTACGGACGGACATCGAGATCACATAGCGGCGCTGCCGCCCTCGCACGTCCTCCGCCAGACCCTGCCGGGCCCCGGTGATCCGGAAGACCTCGGCTCCGTTCCGCTTCCGCATCTGCTCCACCACCCGACTCCACACCGGACTCTCCCCGGTCCGGACTCTTCACACGGTACGCCCGGTATCCGCCGGGTTCGAGACCGGGGCCGGTCCGGCGTGCGTGAATGATCCGATCCGTACTGCGTACGGACGAGTCCGACATGCGCCGTATGGCGGATGGGTCAACACTGACTGCGACTGCTCATGTAGGGCGGAGTGCTCGGCTGAGTACTCCGCCGAGCGGAAAGAGGAGGCAGCGATGGGCTGGTTGTGGGCGATCATCGTCGGGTTCGTGCTGGGTCTGATCGCGAAGGCGATCCTCCCCGGCAAGCAGCACAGTCCCCTCTGGCTGACCACCATCTTCGGCATCATCGGCGGTGTGGTCGGCAACGCCATCGCGCGATCGATCGGTATCGCGGAGACCAAGGGCATCGACTGGGGCCGGCACGGCCTGCAGATCGCCGCGGCGGTCGTCCTCGTCGCCCTGGGCGACATGCTCTACATGGCGATGCGCGGCAACCGGCAGCGGGCCTGACGGCACGGCGGTCCGGAAGGCGTACGGCGGGGGGCGGTCCCATGACGGAACCGCCCCCCTGCCTCTTCGGACCGTACGCGCGGGTCAGGCGCCCTTGACCTCGATCGCGGCCAGGTTCTTCTTGCCCCGGCGCAGCACCAGCCAGCGGCCGTGCAGCAGATCGCCGACGGTGACCACCGCGTCCTCGGACGTCACCTTCGCGTTGTTCACGTAGGCGCCGCCCTCCTTCACCGTGCGCCGGGCCGCCGACTTGCTCGCCACCAGCTCCACCTCGGCGAACAGGTCCACCACCGGGCCGAGTTCGGCGACCTCGGCGTGCGGCAGCTCGGACAGGGCGGCGGCGAGCGTCGAGGCGTCCAGCTCCGCCAGCTCGCCCTGGCCGAACAGCGCCTTCGACGCGGCGACGACCGCCGCGCACTGCTCGGCGCCGTGCACCAGCGTCGTCAGCTCCTCGGCGAGCGCGCGCTGCGCGGCCCGCGCCTGCGGGCGCTCCTCGGTGAGCCGCTCGAGCTCCTCGATCTCCTCGCGGGACCTGAAGCTGAAGATCCGCAGGAACTTGGAGACATCGCGGTCGTCCGCGTTCAGCCAGAACTGGTAGAAGGCGTACGGCGTGGTGCGCTCGGGGTCCAGCCAGACCGTGCCGGACTCCGTCTTGCCGAACTTGGTGCCGTCGGCCTTGGTGATCAGCGGGGTGGCCAGCGCGTGCACCTCGGCCTCCGGGGCGACCCGGTGGATCAGGTCGGTGCCCGCGGTGAGGTTGCCCCACTGGTCGCTGCCGCCGGTCTGGAGCACACAGCCGTGGCGCCGGTAGAGCTCCAGGAAGTCCATACCCTGGAGGATCTGGTAGCTGAACTCGGTGTAGCTGATGCCCACGTCGGAGTTGAGCCGCCGCGCGACCGCCTCCTTCGCGATCATCTTGTTGACCCGGAAGTGCTGGCCGACATCGCGCAGGAACTCGATGGCGGAAAGACCCGACGTCCAGTCCAGGTTGTTGACCATGGTCGCGGCGTGCGGGCCCTCGAAGTCGAGGAACGGCTCGATCTGCCCGCGCAGCCGCTCGACCCAGCCCGCGACGACCTCGGGCGCGTTCAGCGTGCGCTCCGAGTTCGGCTTGGGGTCTCCGATCAGACCGGTCGCCCCGCCGACCAGACCCAGCGGGCGGTTGCCCGCCCGCTGGATGCGCCGCATGGTCAGGATCTGCACCAGGTTGCCCAGGTGCAGGCTGGGAGCGGTCGGGTCGAAGCCGCAATAGAACGTGACAGGACCGTCCGCGAACGCCTTGCGCAGTGCGTCCTCGTCAGTGGAGAGGGCGATCAGCCCACGCCACTGCAGCTCATCGACGATGTCCGTCACGGTCGTACGTCTCCTAGGTCTGTGTACGGATGTGCAGCAGCCAGTGTATGGGGGTCAGACGCCCTGGCTGACCGAGCTCATATTGAAGTCCGGCACCCGCAGGGCGGGCATCGCGGCCCGGGTGAACCAGTCGCTCCACTCCCTCGGCAGGGTCTTCTCGGTGCGGCCGGCCTCGGTGGCGCGCGACAGCAGGTCCACCGGCGACTCGTTGAACCGGAAGTTGTTGACCTCCCCCACCACCTCGCCGTTCTCGACGAGGTAGACGCCGTCCCGGGTCAGCCCGGTGAGCAGCAGCGTCGCCGGGTCCACCTCGCGGATGTACCAGAGGCAGGTCAGCAGCAGGCCCCGCTCCGTGGCGGCGACCATCTCCTCCAGCGAGCGCTCGCCGCCGCCGTCCAGGACCAGGTTCCCGATCGAGGGCGTCACGGGCAGCCCGGTGAGCGCCGCGCTGTGCCGGGTGGTGATCAGCCGCTCCAGCTTCCCGTCCCGCATCCAGTCGGTGGGGGACAGGGGCAGACCGTTGTCGAAGACGGAGGCGTCGTCGCCGGAGGAGTGCGCCAGCTGGAACGGGGCGGACTCCAGACCCGGCTCGTTCGGGTCGCTGCGCAGCGTCAGCGGCAGCCGGGCCAGCTTCTCGCCGAGCCGGGTGCCGCCGCCGGGCTTGGAGAACACGGTCCGGCCCTCGGTGGCGTCCCGCGCGTTCGACGACCACAGCTGGTAGATCAGCAGGTCGGCCACGGCGGTGGGGGGCAGCAGCGTCTCGTACCGGCCCGCCGGCAGGTCGATCCGGCGCTCGGCCCAGCCGAGGCGGACCGCGAGCTCCTCGTCGAGGGCGCCCGGGTCGACGTCCTTGAAGTCCCGGGTGGACCGCCCGGCCCAGGCGGAACGGGCCCGGTCCGGCGACTTGGCGTTGAGCTCCAGGGTGCCGGTGGGCTGGTCGTGGCGGAGCCGCAGGCCCGTGGAGGTGCCCAGGTAGGAGGAGGTCATCTCGTGGTGGGCGAAGCCGTACAGCTCGCGTCCGCCCGAGCGGGCCCGCGCGAAGGCCTCACCGAGGGCGGGGGCGAAGTCCGTGAAGACGGCGGAGGAGGTCTCGGCGGGCGCGTCGGTGAAGTCGGCGGCCACCGGGACGCCCTCGACCAGCGGCCGGGCGTCCTCGGCGGGCCCGGCGCCGCGCGCCGCCGCCTCCGCCGCCCGGACCAGCGGCTCCAGGTCGTCGGCGGTCACGGCGGACCGCGACACCACGCCCGACGCCGTGCCCTCGGCCCCGTCGACGGTCGCGATGACGGTGAGGGTGCGCCCGCGGGTCACGCCGTTGGTGGTGAGCGCGTTGCCGGCCCAGCGCAGATTGGCGGAGGAGTGCTCGTCCGCGATGACGACGCACCCGTCGGCGGTCGACAGCGCGAGCGCCCGCTCGACGATCTCGTGCGGCTTGACGGTCGTACGGGAGCTCATCGCCCGGCCTCCTGAGTCGTATTGAGGATGTTGACGCCGCGGAACAGGGCCGAGGGGCAGCCGTGGGAGACCGCCGCCACCTGGCCCGGCTGGGCCTTGCCGCAGTTGAAGGCGCCGCCCAGGACGTACGTCTGCGGACCGCCCACCTTCTCCATCGAGCCCCAGAAGTCCGTGGTCGTCGCCTGGTAGGCGACGTCGCGCAGCTGGCCCGCCAGCCGGCCGTTCTCGATACGGAAGAACCGCTGCCCGGTGAACTGGAAGTTGTAGCGCTGCATGTCGATCGACCAGGAGCGGTCGCCGACCACGTAGATACCGCGCTCCACGCCCCCGATCAGGTCCTCCGTGGAGAGCCCGCCCGGGTCCGGCCGGAGCGAGACGTTGGCCATGCGCTGGACCGGCACATGGCCGGGGGAGTCCGCGAAGGCGCAGCCGTTGGAGCGGCCGAGCCCCGTCAGCTTGGCGATACGGCGGTCCAGTTGGTAGCCGACCAGCGTGCCGTCCTTCACCAGGTCCCAGGACTGCGCCTGGACGCCCTCGTCGTCGTACCCGATCGTCGCGAGCCCGTGCTCGGCGGTGCGGTCACCGGTGACGTTCATGACCGAGGAGCCGTACGCCAGCTTGCCCAGCTGGTCGAAGGTGGCGAAGGAGGTGCCCGCGTACGCCGCCTCGTAGCCGAGCGCCCGGTCCAGCTCGGTGGCGTGGCCGATCGACTCGTGGATGGTCAGCCACAGGTTGGACGGGTCCACCACCAGGTCGTAGGTGCCCGCCCGCACGCTCGGCGCCCGCATCTTCTCGGCGAGCAGCGCGGGGATCTGCTCCAGCTCCGCGTCCCAGTCCCAGCCGGTGCCCGTCAGGTACTCCCAGCCGCGCCCCACCGGCGGGGCGAGCGTGCGCATGGAGTCGAACTCGCCGCTCTTGTCGTCCACCGCGACCGCGGTGAGCTGCGGATGCAGCCGGACCCGCTGCTGCGTGGTGACCGTGCCCGCGGTGTCCGCGTAGAACTTGTTCTCGTGGACGGTGAGCAGCGAGGCGTCCACGTGCGCCACCCCGTCCGCCCGCAGCAGCCGCTCGCTCCAGTCGGCGAGCAGGGCGCTCTTCTCCTCGTCCGGTACGGAGAAGGGGTCGATGTCGTACGCCGAGATCCAGGTCTTCTCGGAGTGCACCGGCTCGTCCGCCAGCTCCACGCGCTCGTCGGACCCCGCGGCGGCGATCACCCGTGCGGACAGCTTCGCCATCGCGACCGCCTGCGAGGCGACCTTGGCGGCGGCGTCCATGGTGAGGTCGACCCCGGAGGCGAAGCCCCAGGCGCCGCCGTGCACCACCCGGACCGCGTAACCGAGGTCCGTGGTGTCGGACGACCCGGCGGGCCGGGCGTCCCGCAGCCGCCAGGCCGCGCTGCGCACCCGCTCCAGGCGGAAGTCGGCATGGGCGGCGCCGAGCGCGCGGGCCCGCGCCAGCGCGGCGTCGGCGAGGGCCCGCAGCGGCAGCGCCGTGAAGGCTTCGTCGAGGGAATGGGTCCCTGAGGGCACAGTCGTCTCCTGTCGTGTGAGACCGGTCGCCCCGATCATGTCGCGGTTCGGGGCCGCCTGCCTATCCCTTTCTGTAGGGACCCCACAGCGCTTTCCGTACGCCACTGTCACAGGTCGATTCCCCGTACACCTGCCGGTACCGATAGTTTGCGGAAGTACGAAACCGCTATCGAAAGGGTGATCCGTTGAGCCGCTCGGTTCTCGTCACCGGAGGAAACCGGGGCATCGGCCTCGCCATCGCCCGCGCTTTCGCCTCCACGGGCGACAAGGTCGCGATCACCTACCGCTCCGGGGAGCCGGACGCCCTCCAGAAGGAGGGGTTCCTCGCCGTCAAGTGCGACATCACCGACGCCGAGCAGGTGGAGCAGGCCTACAAGCAGATCGAGGAGGCCCACGGGCCCGTCGAGGTGCTCGTCGCCAACGCCGGGGTCACCAAGGACCAGCTGCTGATGCGGATGTCCGAGGAGGACTTCACCTCGGTCCTGGACACCAACCTCACCGGCACCTTCCGGGTCGTCAAGCGCGCCAACCGCGGCATGCTGCGCGCCAAGAAGGGCCGTGTCGTCCTGATCTCGTCCGTCGTCGGTCTGATGGGTTCGCCCGGCCAGGCCAACTACGCGGCCTCCAAGGCCGGTCTCGTCGGGTTCGCCCGCTCCCTCGCGCGCGAGCTGGGCTCCCGCAACATCACGTTCAACGTCGTCGCGCCCGGTTTTGTCGACACCGACATGACCAAGGTGCTCACCGACGAGCAGCGCACCTCGATCCTCTCGGGAGTGCCGCTGGGCCGCTACGCGCAGCCCGAGGAGATCGCCGCCGCGGTCCGCTTCCTCGCCTCGGACGACGCCTCGTACATCACTGGTGCCGTCATCCCGGTTGACGGCGGATTGGGCATGGGTCACTGATCACATGAGCGGAATTCTCGACGGCAAGCGCATCCTCATCACGGGTGTGCTGATGGAGTCCTCCATCGCCTTCCACGCCGCCAAGCTGGCCCAGGAGCAGGGCGCCGAGGTCATCCTGACCGCCTTCCCGCGCCCCACCCTGACCGAGCGCATCGCCAGGAAGCTCCCGAAGCCCGCCAAGGTCATCGAGCTCGACGTGACCAACCAGGAGCACCTGGACCGGCTCGCGGGCCTGGTCAAGGACGAGCTCGGCAGCCTGGACGGCGTCGTCCACTCCATCGGCTTCGCCCCGCAGGACGCCCTCGGCGGCAACTTCCTCAACACCCCCTTCGAGTCGGTCTCGACGGCGATGCACGTCTCGGCGTTCTCGCTGAAGTCGCTGACCATGGCCTGCCGCCCGCTGATGAGCTCCGGCGCCGCGGTCGTCGGTCTCACCTTCGACGCGCAGTTCGCCTGGCCGCAGTACGACTGGATGGGCCCGGCGAAGGCCGCCCTGGAGGCGACCTCCCGCTACCTCGCCCGCGACCTGGGCAAGGAGGGCATCCGCTGCAACCTGGTCTCGGCGGGCCCGATCGGCTCCATGGCCGCGAAGTCCATCCCGGGCTTCTCGGACCTGGCGGACGTGTGGAACACCCGCTCCCCCCTGGAGTGGAACATGTCCGACCCCGAGCCGGCCGGCCGCGCCATCGTGGCCCTGCTCTCGGACTGGTTCCCCAAGACGACGGGCGAGATCGTCCACGTCGACGGTGGCGTGCACATGATGGGCGCGTAGGACGCCTGACGGCGTCAGGGGCGGGGTGGGGTGCGTCTGGCTCTGGATGAGAGCCCCGACGGCCCCGCCCCGGTCCACCGGACGGAGTCCGGTGCAGCCCCACGAAGCCTGTGAGGCCCCCTGGGCCGAGCGGTGCGAGCGGGGCGTCGAAGAGAGGTCGACGGGCGAGATCGTCCACGTCGACGGTGGCGTGCACATGACGGGCGCGTAGGACGTCTGACGGCGTCAGGGGCGGGGGGCCTCGAACGCCTGAGCCCGCTCTCCCCACGGCCGTCCCCCGTCCGCGTCGCGCGGACGGGGGGCGGCCGTCGTGCGTGCCGGGCCAACTCCCCGCAGACTGATCGAAGCGGACATGTCGGGCAGGCGGCCGGGGAGGAGGTGGGGCGGTTGCGGCCCTTGCGTACGGCCCAGCGCCGAGCCGTCGCCCTTGCGGCGCTGCTGCTCACGGCCCTCGCCGCCGTCGCGGCCCCCTCGGTCGTACGGGCCGCCACCTCGGACGAGCCCGCCCCGCCCGCCCCCATCGAGCCCTTCGGGGCCGACTGCTACACCCTGGTACGGGGCTCGCACGTGATCGCGTACTGCCACAACCCGTACCCCGACACCGACCGGGTGCGGCTGCACACCGAGTGCGCGCGCTGGTGGGACATCGACGCGGACGCGGCCCCGGTGGAGGTGGGGCCGGCCCAGACCGTACGGCTCACCGACCGGTGCTGGAAGGAGGTGCGGGCGGTGTGGGTCACCCACGAGAAGCCCGGGGCCTCCCCGTCCCCGGCGGGGTCCTCGTCGGCGTCCTCCACTCCATCCGTGTCCCCGTCCCCCGAGGCGTCGTCCCCGTCCCCCGAGGCCCGGCCCGGCGGTGCCGGAGCCCTGCCCTAGAGCCGTTCGGACAGGCAGAAGAAGGCGTGGCCCGCCGCCTCCGTGGCCGCCGTCTCCGCGTCGCCGGACCGGATCGCCTCGACGAGGCGCGCGTGGTCCATATGGTTCTCCGGGCGCAGCTCACGGCCCACGTCGTCGCGGAGCCAGTCGCGCAGGAGGTCGCCGAGGTCGGCGTAGAGCTCGGTGAGGACGTCGTTGTGCGAGGCCGCGACGATCGCCAGGTGCAGCGTGGAGTCGGCGGCCACGAACGCCTCCGCGTCACCCGACTCCCACGCCTCCTCGCGCCGGGCGAGGAGCGCGTCCAGCTGGGCCAGATCACGTGACGTACGCCGTTCGGCCGCCAGCCGGGCCGCCGACGACTCCAGGGTGGAGCGCAGTTCGGCCACATGGCGGGGGTCGGCGTCCGCGAACCGCCGGTGCATCACACCCGCCAGCTCGCTCGTCGCGACGACGTACGTGCCGGAGCCCTGGCGGATGTCGAGCAGTCCGTTGTGCGCCAGCGCCCGGACCGCCTCGCGGACCGTGTTGCGCGCCACCCCCAACTGCTCGACCAGCTCGGGCTCGGTGGGGATGCGCGACCCCACCGGCCACTCGCCCGAGGTGATCTGGTTGCGCAGTTGCGCGATCACCTGGTCGGCGAGGGCGGACCGCCGGGGAGAGCTCAGCGCCATGCCGCTCCTTAGTTTCGGTGCCGTGGCCGTGGCCATGGCCGGCCCGTGCGCGGACCGTCGTGCGCCCATCATCTCGCGACCGTCCGGGCGAGTGGACAACCAATCATCCCATGATTCTATGATGGTGCCATGGCCGACGACGAGACCCGCACCCTCAGCCCCGCGCCGGGCACCACACCCCCCGCCTCCCTCGAAACCCCCGCCACCATCCCCACGGACGGCCGCACCTGGACCACCAAACTCGTACTCGTCGGCCTCGTCCTCGCCG
This sequence comes from Streptomyces sp. NPDC031670, assembly GCF_055580545.1. Taxonomy (NCBI): domain Bacteria; kingdom Bacillati; phylum Actinomycetota; class Actinomycetes; order Kitasatosporales; family Streptomycetaceae; genus Streptomyces; species Streptomyces sp. NPDC031670. The sequence continues at coordinate 10,415 of NZ_JBVILC010000039.1, forward strand.
CGCTCAACCTGCGCCCGGCGATCACCAGCCTCGGCGCGCTCTTCGAGGAGGTGCGCGACGGACTCCACATGAGCGGCAGCGTCGCCGGTGTCCTCACCTCCGTACCGCCGCTCTGCTTCGCCGTCTTCGGCATCATGGCGCCGCGCCTGGCCCGCCGCTTCGGCCCCGCCGTGATCGTCTGCGCGGGCATGGTCGCGATCGCCGCCGGTCTGCTGCTGCGCCCGTTCGCGGGCGGCACCCCGGGCTTCCTCGCGGCCAGCGCCCTTGCCCTGATGGGCATCGCCGTCAGCAACGTCCTGATGCCGGTGATCGTCAAGCGGTACTTCCCGGACCGCGTCGGCTCCATGACCGGCCTGTACTCGATGGCGCTCGCGCTCGGCACCGCCCTGGCCGCCGCCGCCACCGTCCCGGTCACCGACGGCCTTGGCGGCAGCTGGCGCACCGGCCTGAGCATCTGGGCGGTGCTCGCCGCCGTCGCCGTACTGCCGTGGCTGCTGCTCGTGCGCCACGGCTCCGACCGGGCCGCCGGACGGTCCTCGGCCGCCCACGAGGACGACGGGGCACCCGCCTTCAGGATCACCCGCAGCCGTACCGCGTGGGCGCTCGCCTGCTTCTTCGGCCTCCAGGCCACCGCCGCCTACATCACCATGGGCTGGATGCCGCAGATCTTCCGGGACGCCGGGGTCTCCGCCGGGACCGCGGGCGTGCTCCTCGCGGTGACGATGGTGATGGGCGTGCCCCTCGCCTTCGTCATCCCGCGCGTCGCCACCCGGATGCGCAACCAGGGCCCGATCGTCGCCTTCCTCGGCGCCTGCGGACTCGCCGGCTACGCGGGCCTCTACTTCGCCCCGGCCGCCGGGGCCTGGGCCTGGGCGCTGCTCCTCGGCATCTCCAACTGCGCCTTCCCGCTCGCCCTCACCATGATCGGCATGCGCACCCGGACCGGCACCGGCGTGGTCCGCCTCTCCGCCTTCGCCCAGTCCACCGGCTACCTGATCTCCATCCCCGGCCCCACCCTGGTCGGCGCCCTCTACGACAGCAGCGGCGGCTGGGGCCTGCCGATCGCGCTGATGGCGGGCCTGATGGTGCCGCAGATCGTGGTGGGTTCGCTCGCCGGGCGGGACCGGACGGTGGAGGACGAGGCGGGGATGCGAGACTGAGCGCATGCCAGTCCTCGACCCGAACCCCCAGAACGGTCAGAAGAAGCTCCTCCTCGTGCTCGGAGCGATGCTGGCGATCACGGCGGTCATCGCCGTCATCGCGACCATCGCATCGCCCTGACCTGCGCCGACGGCCCCCATGGTGGTGCTGGCCCCCCTAACCCCTAGGGGGCAAAGCCCCGGGGCGAGTGGGTGGGTCACCCGATGGGCCCCGGGCGCCTTCTTCCGTAGGTTCGAAGTACGTCAGCGAGACCACGCACTTCACCTTTACGGAGCTACGGAGGCGGCCATGTCGGCCCATACGCACACCCGGTCCACCCAGCCGGCCACCGACCGAGCCGACTTCCGGCTCCCCTGGTGGGGCGTCGCGCTGCCCACCGTCGCCTTCGTCGTGCTGCTGGTGCTCATCACGGGCTCGCACGACGCCCAGGCCGCTGCGGGAGACCCCGCTATCAGCCACCTCATGGACCGCGTACAGCACACGCTGTCCCGCTGAACACCCTTGTCAACCCTGGCGCGAGAGCTCACCGGGACCCAGCGCCCGCTGGCGTGATCCGTGCGAAGCTGGTGGGCATGAGCGTCGACACACCCCGCAGGATCGTCCTCCTCCGGCACGCGAAAGCCGACTGGCCCCAGGTGTCCGACCACGACCGGCCGCTCGCCGACCGGGGCCGCACGGACGCCCCGGTGGCCGGGCGCAGGCTAGCCGAGACCGGAATCGCCCTCGACCTGACTCTCTGCTCGACCGCGGTCCGTACCCGCGAGACCTGGAAGCTGGCCGTGCAGGAGCTGCCGCACCGCCCCAGGACCGTGTACGAGGAGCGGCTGTACGAGGCGTCGCCGGGCGAGCTGCTGGCCCTCCTCAACGAGACCTCGGACGACATCGGCAACCTCCTCCTGGTCGGCCACAACCCCGGGATGCACGCGCTCGCCGACGCGCTGGCGGGAGAGGCCGAGGGGGACGTCCTGGTGCGGATGAACCGCAGTGGCTTCCCGACGGCCTCGTTCGCGGTGGTGGAGTTCACCGGCTCGTGGAAGACGGTGGAGCACGGCGTGGGCAGGCTGACGGACTTCTGGGCGCCGCACGTCTGAGGTGTACGGGAAGGGCCCCGGCAGCGGTACCGCCGCCGGGGCCCTTCCCCGTCCTCGTCCGGGCCCGCGGGGGCCCGGGATGCGCTAGTGGGGCTCGTCCACGAGGCCGTCGGCGGCCTCGACCTCTTCGCGGGTGATGCCGAGGAGGTAGAGCACGGTGTCCAGGAACGGCACGTTCACAGCGGTGTGGGCGGCCCGGCGGACCACCGGCTTGGCGTTGAAGGCGACACCCAGACCGGCCGCGTTGAGCATGTCCAGGTCGTTGGCGCCGTCGCCGACCGCCACGGTCTGGTCGAGCGGGACACCCGCCTGCGCGGCGAACTCGCGCAGCAGCCGCGCCTTGCCGGCCCGGTCCACCACGGCCCCGGTGACACGTCCGGTGAGCTTGCCGTCGACGATCTCCAGGGTGTTGGCGGAGGCGAAGTCGAGCCCGAGCCGCTCCCGCAGATCGTCGGTGACCTGGGTGAACCCGCCGGAGACGACGCCGACCTGGTAGCCGAGGCGCTTGAGCGTACGGATCAGGGTGCGGGCGCCCGGGGTGAGCCGCACCTCGGCGCGGACCTTGTCCACGACGGACGCGTCCAGCCCCGCGAGCAGCGCCACGCGCGCGTGCAGCGACTGCTCGAAGTCGAGCTCGCCCCGCATCGCCTGCGCGGTGACCTCGGCGACCTTGTCCTCGCATCCGGCGTGCGCGGCGAAGAGTTCGATGACCTCGTCCTGGATGAGCGTGGAGTCCACGTCCATGACGACCAGCCGCCGGGCACGCCGGTGCAGGCCCGCCGAGACGACGGCGACGTCCACGCCGAGCGCGGCGGCCTCGGTGGCGAGCGCGGTGCGCAGGGGCCCGGTCGCGGTGCCGGAGACGGCGAACTCGACGGCGGTGACGGGGTACTTGGCGAGCCGGAAGATACGGTCGATGTTGCCGCCGGTCGCGGTGATCCGGGCCGCTATGGCCGCCGTGGACTCGGCGGTGAGCGGGTGCCCGAGCACGGTGACGTGCGAACGCCCGCTGCCACGCGGCCGGTTGTCACCGGTACCGGAGATGATCTCGGCCTGGAGCCCCAGCGACTCCGCCCAGCTGTGCACGGTGGCCCGCAGCTCGCCCTCCGTACTCACGGTCGGCTCGGTGACGAGTGCGCACAGGACGATACGGCCACGGGTGACGACCTGCTCGATGTCGACGACGTCGACGGAGTAGGCGGCCAGGGTGTCGAAGAGCCCGGCGGTGATCCCCGGCCGGTCCTTCCCGAAGATCTTGACGAGCAGGGTCGGCGTGTCCGCGCCCGGGAGGGCGGCGTCCGGGTGGTGACCAGCGGGGCGAGGGGGCTGAGAAGCGCTCATGGTGCTTCCACCGTATAGGGCCCGACGCGCCGCCCGACGCCGTGTCCCGCCCAGCGGACAGCCGGGTTCCGGGATCGACAGCGGAGCGAAACGTGCCGGTCACTCAGGGGTAAGGCGAAGGTCTTCTCGGGCCGCGTCCGCGCCTGCGGATGCCGGCTGGCTGATCGCGCGGTTCCCCGCGCCCCGCCCGGCGAGGCGGAGACGTGCAGCTCCACCCCCCGGCAGCCGGGGGCGGGCTGGGCGAAGCCCGCCTTTCAGGGGCGCGGGGAACTGCGCGACCAGCCACCGACCACGCGCGGACGAACCCCGCCCCCAGGGGCGCAGCCTCCGGGGCCCAGGGGCGCAGCCCCGGAAATCACCTCCACACCCCACCCACCCCCGGAGGGTTCAGGGAAGGGGCGGGGAGGGGCAAAACCCCACGCTCACCCCCACACCTCACTCATCCCGCAAATAAGGATTCCCCTCCTGCCGATACACCGGCGAAGGCGCATAAGGCCCCGCCCGCCCGTACACCTCCTCCGCCGACGGCCCGCCAGAACCGGACCCCGCACCACCCCACCCCGCCATCCCCGACACCCGCCGCCCCGCCGCCCCCACCCCGTACGCCAGAAGTCCCCCCGCGCCCCCCGCCAGCGCCCCCCACCCCGCCCCCAGAACCACCGCGAGCCCCGCGCTGCCGTGCAGCTCCACCCCCGCCCCGAACGCGTCGAACCCCAGCACGGACAGCGACGCGTCTGCCGACACCCCGGTGAGCCACACCATCAGCGGCAGCGCCGCCGCCGTCACCGCACCCAGGGACACCGCGCACCGCCCCGCGAACGCCCCCGCCGACCGCCCCCGTACCGGCGTGCGCGCCGCGGCGAGCACCCCCGCGTACACCATCACCACTCCCATGGCGACAGCCAACAGCCAGACGCGCCCGTCCAGTTCGGCCAGCCGCCCCACGCTCACACGTTGGTCGTTCTTGAAGGCGAGGAGCTTGTCCAGCGGGTCGGGCAGCACCTGCGCCAGCGCCCCGGTGGCATGCCCGTTCCACGGGACGAGCAGGCCGAGCGGAAACGCCAGCCACACCCCGTTCGGCGCGCCCAGCAGCGCCGCGCCCGCGATGCGCCCGGGGTGGCCGTCGTCCGTCATCGCGTACGCCGCCGCCGCGAGCCCCGCCGCCACCGCCAGCAGGGCCACCGCGACCAGCGCCGACGCGGCGGGCCGTACCGCCCGGTGCACCCACTCCCAGCCGCGCGGTAACGGTGAGCGCCGCGAGGCGAGCAGGGCGACCAGCACCACCCCGAGCACCCAGAACACCGCGCCCACCAGCGAGTCCGCCGTGTTCACGGTGAACCCGACCCGCGCCTTGGCGTCGGCGAGCCGGCCGAGCCGGTCCGGCAGCAGCCCCCCGATGCCTCCGATGCCGCCGATGTCCCCGAGGTCGCCCAGCCCGGGGATCGACACCTTGCCGGCGCCCGGCGACCCGCCCGTGCCGAGGCCGAGCGAGCTCCCGTCGATGGTGACCAGGTCGTGGCCGGCCCAGGCGAGCCCCGCCACCACCCCGACGAACAGCACCACGACCCCGCCCGCCCGCGCCACCAGCTCCGCCCCGGGCAGCACCGCGCCCGCCGACCGCAGCGAACGCAGGAAGAAGAAGGCGAGGAGCAGCGCACCCGCCAGCGACACCCCCAGTGGCGTGATCTCGACGGCCGTCCTCGCCTGCGCGCCCGTCAGTCCGAACGCCGAGACATCGCCCGACGGCGTCACGGAACCGCCCGCCCCGAGCACCACCACGGCCGCCGTCATCGGCCCCAGGGCCCCGGCCGCGTCGGCGCCGAGCAGATGCAGCCCGAGCGCCGCGACCCCCGCCATCGCGACCAGCGCCCAGCTGACCGAGGAGACGGAGGCCAGCAGGACATCGCCCCACGGGACGGCCCCGGGCGTTCCTCGCGACTCCATCGCACCCGGCGCCCCGGGTCCCCCGGAGGCCCCTTTCCCGCCCCTGTCGCCCATGGTCACCAGGCCCCCCGGGATTCGTCCAACCTGTCTGGGTTGTCCCATTCGCGCATGATCCGTACGCAGTCATGGGCGCTTACTACTTTCCGGCCGCGTTTCACCTGAGTCAACGGCGCGCGCGTACACGCCTGTTGCCGGACTGGGACAGGTCTGTGCACGTTATTCACAAGGGGCGGGTTTCGGATACGAGCCCGGGCCTGAAATAGTTCCCCACGATGTTCGCCATCCCTAGACTCCCTGTATCGGGGGATTGCTCGGGGGACAACAAGTGGGGCATGGAGTGCCGGAACTCGTACTGGAATTGAATGGCAGGACCTGGACGCTCGACGCGTCCCGGTCGTACACCCTCGGACGTGATCCGCAGGGAGACATGGTGATCGACGACGCCAGGGTCTCCTGGCGGCACGCCACGATCAGCTGGGGCGGCCGGAGTTGGGTCATCGAGGACCACGGCAGCACCAACGGCACCTATGTGCAGGGTCAGCGGATCCACCAGATGGAAATAGGTCCGGGCTCCTCGGTGCACCTGGGCAACGCGACGGACGGCCCGCGGCTGAATCTCACCGCCGCGCCGGCCGCCGCCGCGGCCCCGGCCGCCGCGTACAGCGCGCCGGCCGCCGCCCAGCAGGCCCCGCAGCAGGCTCCGCCGCAGCAGCCCCAGCACGGCGGCGCCGGCTGGGCACCGCAGCAGCAGCCCCAGCAGCCGGTCCCGCAGCAGGCGCCCCAGCAGGGCTGGCAGCAGCCGGTCCCGCAGCAGGCGCACGCCCAGGCTCCGCACGCCCAGAACCCGCACGCCCAGAACCCGCACGCCCAGGTCCCGCCGCAGGGCCCCGGTCAGGCGGCGGGCGCGTCGGCGGCCTACGGCGACCGCAGCCCCACCACGTTCCACCAGTTCTCCCTCGGCCGGGTGATGCACATCGGCCGTGCGCTGGAGAACGAGCTGGTCGTCTCCGACCTCCAGGTCTCGCGCCACCACGCCGAGTTCCACTCGACGCCCGACGGGCGCATGGAGATCCGCGACCTCGGCTCGCACAACGGCACGTACGTCAACGGACAGCCGATCGCCAAGGGCGGCTCCGCGCTGCTCGGGCCGAACGACATCGTGGGCGTCGGTCACTCCACCTTCCGGATCGTCGGCGACCGTCTTGAGGAGTTCGTCGACACCGGTGACGTCTCCTTCTCGGCCCGCCACCTCACGGTGACGGTCGACGGCGGCAAGCAGATCCTCAAGGACGTGTCCTTCGGCGTCCCCGAGAAGTCGCTCATCGCCGTCATCGGCCCCTCCGGCTCCGGCAAGTCCACCCTGCTGAAGGCGCTCACCGGCTACCGGCCCGCCAACCAGGGCGATGTCCTCTACGACAACCGGAACCTGTACAAGCAGTTCGCCGAGCTGCGCCAGCGCATCGGTCTGGTCCCGCAGGACGACATCCTGCACAAGGAGCTGACCGTCAAGAAGGCGCTGAAGTACGCGGCCAAGCTGCGCTTCCCCGCTGACACCACCGAGTCCGAGCGCGAGCAGCGCATCGACGAGGTGCTGCGCGAGCTCAAGCTGGACATCCACAAGGAGAAGAAGGTCACCTCCCTCTCCGGTGGCCAGCGCAAGCGCGTCTCGGTCGCCCTGGAGCTGCTGACCAAGCCGTCGCTGATCTTCCTGGACGAGCCGACCTCCGGCCTCGACCCGGGCATGGACCGCGATGTCATGCAGCTGCTGCGCGGGCTCGCCGACGACGGCCGCACGGTCCTCGTCGTCACCCACTCGGTGGCCGAGCTGGCGATCTGCGACAAGCTCCTGGTGATGGCGCCGGGCGGCTCGGTGGCGTACTTCGGTCCGCCCGAGGAGGCCCTGAACTTCTTCGGCTACGGCACCTGGGCCGATGTCTTCTCCGCCTTCGAGAACTACCGCGACTACGACTGGGCGGGCCGCTGGAAGGGCTCGCAGCACTACCAGATGTACGCCGCCGACATCGACGCCGTGGCCGCCCAGTCGGTCCAGATGCCGGCGCCGAACCAGATGCGCCCGCCCAAGCCGCAGAGCTGGGGCGCCCAGCTGTGGACGCTGATCCGGCGGTACACCTCGGTCATCGCCTCCGACAAGGGCTTCATCGGCCTGATGCTGATCCTGCCCGCCGTCCTCGGCGCGGTCAGCGTGGTCATCCCGGCGAAGTTCGGTCTGGCCCCGCCCACCGGCTCCAGCAAGTTCAACGGCGACGCCGGCACGATCATGCTGATCCTCGCCGTCGGCATGTGCTTCTCGGGCGCGGCCAACTCCGTACGAGAACTGATCAAGGAACGGGTCATCTACGAACGGGAACGGGCCACCGGCCTCTCCCGCTCGGCCTATCTGATGTCCAAGGTGATCGTCCTCGGTGTGATCACCGCGATCCAGGGCGTCATCATCTGCGGCATCGGTTTCTCCACCCGGGACCTCCCCAAGGAGGGCCTGATCATGCCGCCGGCCGTCGAGATCTGCCTGGTGGTCATCGCCCTCGGCTTCACCTCGATGATGTTCGGCCTGGTCATCTCCTCGCTGGTGAAGACCGCCGAGAAGACCATGCCGCTGCTGGTCATGTTCGCGATCGTGCAGGTCGTCTTCACCGGCATCCTCTTCAAGGTCTACGGCTCCATCGGCCTGGAGCAGTTCGCCTGGCTGATGCCCTCGCGCTGGGCCATCGCGGGCGCCGGCTCCACGCTCGACCTCGCGCACCTGATGCCGCCGTGGGACCAGAACAAGCCCAACGACCTGGACCCGCTGTGGGAGCACTCGGCGAGCCAGTGGGGCATCAACATCACCGTGCTGATCGCCCTGGGCGTCATCTGCGGTCTCGCGGTCGCGCGCCTGCTGCGCCGCCACGAGCCGGAGGTCATGCGGAAGTAGCGGACCCGGAACGCACCGAAGGGCGGCACCCCGCACGGGGTGCCGCCCTTTCGTGTGCCGTCGGCGCCGGTCGGCGCGCGCCCGTCAGTAGGCGCCGTTGACGTTGTCCATGGAGCCGTACTTGTCGGCCGCGTAGTTGGCGGCGGCCGTGATGTTGGCGACCGGGTCGTAGATGTTCCACGACGTGCCGGCCACGTGGTACGCGTTGAAGGTCGGCTGGATGACCTGGAGCAGACCCTTCGACGGGACGCCGTTGATCGCGTTGATGTCCCAGCCGTTGATGGCGTTCGGGTTGCCGGTCGACTCGCGCATGATGTTGCGGTACAGACCGTTGTACGAACCCGGTATGCCCTTGGCCTTCATGATGTCCAGGGACTGACGGATCCAGCCGTCCAGGTTGTTGGTGTACACCGGCTTGCGGGCGGCGGCGCGGCTCGCGGCGGCCTCGGCCGCGCGCTTCTTCGCGGCGGCTTCCGCCTTGGCCTTAGCGTCGGCCTCGGCCTTGGCCTTGGCCTGCGCCTCGGCCTGCTTGACGGCGGTGACGTGCTGCTTGGCGATGCTCGCCTCGACGGCCTTCGCGTTGATACCGGCGGCGGTCACGGAGAAGGCGACGGGCTCGGCAGCCACAGCGGTACCCGACTCGCCGCTGCCCGGCAGGACCGAGAGGGCGAGCGCGGCGGCGCCGAGGGCGGCGACACCGGCAATCGAGATCTTGTGCGTCTTGTTCAGACGACTGTGACCAGGGTTGCGGGACTCGGGCATGGTTGTGGGACCTCTTCCGAACGACGGGGACGGCACACGAAAGCGCCGCGGCGGTGAGCCGCAGCGCTGTGCGACGGGAGCCATTCTTAGCGGCAGCAAAATCCTGTGGCAAAGGTGTGACGTACGAAGCGGCATAGTGGATCAGGGGCGGGGAAAAAGCGCATCCCGCCCCTGCTCGCCCCGCTCACAGGGCCTTTATTTATCCACTAAGCGGCTTCGTAAGTGATGTGCGTCCTATGTGCGGGCTCACATCGGCCCGGTGACGCTTTCACCGTGCGTTGCAGGAGCAATTCAGCGTGTAATGGTGCTCGTCCGGAAGGATGAGGTGGACGTCGCCGAACTCGTGCCAGAGGTAGAGCCCGCTCAGCGCCTCGGCGTACGCGGCCCTGATCGCCGCCCGTCCCGCCACCGCCTCCAGCATCAGCAGATGCGAGGCCTGCGGCTCGTGCAGCCCGGTCAGCAGCCCGTCCACCACACGTACCCCGCGCGCGGGCGTCACCACCAGATCCGTCCACCCCGACGCGGCCCGGACGATCCCGTCCACCCCCGCGGCCGACTCCAGCGCCCGTACGGCCGTCGTCCCCACCGCCACGACGCGACCACCTCCCGCGCGCGCGGCGTTCACCAGCCGGGCCGTGGACACCGGCACCTCGAACCGCTCCGGGTACGGCGGCTCGTGCGCCTCCGCCGAGGCCACCCCCGTATGCAGGGTGACCGGCGCGAACTGCACCCCCCGCCGCACCAGCTCCGCGACCAGGTCCACCGTGAAGGGCCGCGCCGCGCTCGGCATCTCCGCCGAGCCCACCCCGTCCGGCGAGGCCACCGCGAAGACCGTCTGATAGGCGGAGAGCGGCTGGTCGCCCGCGGTGTACGCGTACCGGATCGGCCGCCCGTACCGCGCCAGCAGCCCCGGTACGTCCCCCCTCTCCGTACGGGCCCACCACAGCCGGTCCCCGGCGCCGCTCAGCGGCTCCTCCAGGGTCAGGCGCCACCCGTCCGGCAGCGCCACCGTCGTCCCCGCGCGCGTAGCGGTCCGCCGCCGGGTGCTGCCCGAGGGCTCCGGGGTGCGCGGCTCGACCGCCCAGCGCCCGTCCGGACCCAGCGTCGAGAAGTGCACCACCACCCGCTCACCGCCCACCGTGCCGTCCACGGCCGCCGCCATCGTCGCCGAGGTGTTCACGACCAGGACGTCCCCGGCGCGCAGCTGTCCGGGCAGCTCCCGGAACGCGTGATGGGAGACCTCGGTCCCGCGCGACACCAGCAGCCGTACGTCGTCCCGGCCCGCGCCGCGCACCTCGGCGGGCACCGAGGCCATCAGCTCCGGCGGCACCCGGAGCGCGAGGTCGGCCGTCATCGCGCCCACCGGGCGCGCGTTCCCCGGACGGCCCGCCTCACCGGGCCACCTCCACCAGCGCGGGAGCCGCGTACCGCCCGCTCGCCGGGCGGCGCTCTATCAGGCTCAGGAAGCCGGGCACCACCGTCTCCGGCTCCGGCCGCGCCTCCTCGTCGCCCGGCACGGCCGCCCGGTACAGATCGGTGCGCATGTCGCCCGGGTCCACCGCCCACACCCGCAGCCCCGGCTCCTCCACCGCGAGCACGGCCGCCAGCTGGTCGAGCGCCGCCTTCGACGCCCCGTACCCGCCCCAGGTCGGGTACGCCTCGGCCGCCGCGTCCGAACTGACCACCAGCACCGCCCCCGCCGAGGAGCGCCGCAGCGGGCCGAGCGACTCCTGGACCAGCCCGAGCGCCGCCACCACGTTGGTCTCCAGAGCCGCCCGGAAGCCCTCCAGACTCTGCTGTTCCAGCGGCACCAGCGGCTCGGCGCCCAGCGCGCTCGCGTTGTGCACCAGGAGGTCGAGCCCGCCCAGCTCACCGGCCGCCGCCACCAGCGCCCGGCGGTGCCCGGCGTCCCGCACGTCCCCGGCGAGCGCCACCACCCGCGCCCCGGGGCCCGCCAGCTCCCCGGCCGTCTCCTTCAGTACGGACGCGGTCCTCGCGTCCAGGACGAGGTCCCAGCCGCGTGCGGCCAGCGCCCGCGCCAGCGCCCGCCCGAGACCCTTCGAAGCCCCCGTGATGATCGCTACCGGCATGATCTTCCATCCCCTCGCAGTCCGCTGCCCCGCTGTCCACTGCTGTCCACCGTCGGCGGTCGGCGCCGGCCGTACGGGCCCGGGTCCGCCGACAGCCCCAGCGTCACTCCCCGTACGCCCCCGGCGCCTCAGCCCCACGCACCAGCCGCCCAAGGCACTTCGACCTAGTCCCCAGGACCCGGCCCACCGCCGTCCACAGGCGGATACGGACCGTCACACCCCGCGGGTACGGTGATCCCATGAGCCACCGACCGAGCTCCGGCCTCGCCGCCGTGAGCACCGCACTCCTCGCGATGAGCAGGCATCTGGAGGTGCGCGACGTCCTCAAGACGATCGTCGCCTCGGCCCGCGACCTGCTCGACGCGGAGTACGCGGCTCTCGGTGTCCCCGACGACCACGGAGGCTTCGCCCAGTTCGTCGTCGACGGCGTCAGCGACGAGCAGTGGAAGGCGATCGGCCCCCTGCCGCGCCAGCACGGCATCCTCGCGGCGATGCTCAACGACAAGAAGCCGGAGCGGATCGCCGACGTCCGCAAGGACCCCCGCTTCGGCGGCTGGCCCGCCGCCCACCCCGACATGTCCGACTTCCTGGGCGTGCCGATCCGCGACGGCGACGAGACGCTGGGCACGCTCTTCCTCGCCAACAAGCGCTGCCCCAAGCCGGAGGGCGGCTGCGGCTTCACCGAGGACGACGCCGAACTGCTCGGCATCCTCGCCCAGCACGCCGCGATCGCCCTGACCAACGCCCGGCTCTACGAACGCAGCCGCGAGCTCACCATCACCGAGGAGCGCACCCGCCTCGCCCACGAGCTGCACGACGCGGTCAGCCAGAAGCTCTTCTCGCTGCGGCTGACCGCCCAGGCCGCGACCGCCCTGGTCGACCGCGACCCCGCGCGCGCCAAGGACGAGCTCCAGCAGGTCGCCGTGCTCGCCGCCGAGGCCGCCGACGAACTGCGCGCGGCCGTCGTCGAGCTGCGCCCGGCCGCCCTGGAGGAAGACGGCCTGGTCAACACCCTGCGCACCCAGATCCAGGTCCTCGACCGCGCCCACAGCGCCCAGGTCACCTTCGAGAACTGCGGAGTACGGGCACTGCCGCCCGCCCAGGAGGAGGCGCTGCTGCGCGTCGCCCAGGAGGCCCTGCACAACGCCCTGCGCCACTCGGGCGCCGAGCACGTCTCGGTCGTTCTCGTACGGCGCGGCCAGGGCGCCGCCCTGCGGGTCGTCGACGACGGCCGCGGATTCGAGCCCCGGGCGGTCCGCCGCGCCGGACGGCACCTGGGTCTGGTGTCGATGCGGCACCGGGCCGGCGGCGTCGGCGGCCGGCTCTTCGTGAAATCGGCGCCCGGTCAGGGCGCCACGATCGAGATGGAGGTGCCAGGTGGCTGACAGCATCAAAGTCCTCCTGGTCGACGACCACCAGGTGGTCCGCCGCGGGCTGCGGACGTTCCTGGAGATCCAGGACGACATAGAGGTCGTCGGCGAGGCCGCCGACGGCGCCGAGGGGGTCGCCCGCGCCGAGGAGCTCAAGCCGGACGTCGTCCTGATGGACGTGAAGATGCCCGGCATGGACGGCATCGAGGCGCTGCGCAAGCTGCGCGCGCTGGCCAACCCGGCGAAGGTGCTGATCGTCACCAGCTTCACCGAGCAGCGCACGGTGGTGCCCGCGCTGCGGGCGGGGGCGGCGGGCTATGTGTACAAGGACGTCGACCCGGAGGCGCTGGCCGGCGCGATCCGCTCGGTGCACGCCGGGCATGTGCTGCTCCAGCCGGAGGTCGCGGGCGCGCTGCTCTCCCAGGACGACGCGGGCGGCGGCCAGGGCCGGAGCACCTCCCTCACCGAGCGCGAGCGGGAAGTCCTCGGCCTCATCGCCGACGGCCGCTCCAACCGGGAGATCGCCCGGGCGCTGGTCCTCTCCGAGAAGACGGTCAAGACACACGTCTCCAACATCCTCATGAAGCTGGATCTGGCGGACCGCACCCAGGCGGCCCTGTGGGCAGTCCGCCACGGCCTGACGGACTGATCCGACAGGCTGATGGACGTCCATGGGTAAATACGGATCGTCACGGTCCGGTGCGAGATTCATACCGTCGGGTGGATGTCACCCACACGGCGCATCCCCAGCGCCCGGCGGGCGTTCTCCAGGGCGTGCTGCGGCGGACCGCCGCGGCGAGACCAGGAGGAACCTGAAGTGAAGAACCTGAAGAAGGCCGCCGCCGTCGCCATGATCGCCGGAGGAATCGTCGCGGCGGGTGCGGGCGCCGCGTCCGCGCACAGCGGCGCGACGGCGGACGGCAAGGCCGCGAACTCCCCGGGCGTGCTCTCCGGCAACCTGGTCCAGGTCCCGGTCCACGTCCCGGTCAACGCCACGGGCAACTCGGTCAACGTGATCGGCCTCCTGAACCCGGCGTTCGGCAACGAGTCCTCGAACGTGTGAACCCCAGGGGCGCGGGCCCGCCGCCGCTTGGCGACACCGTCCCCGCGCCCCTTTTCGCGCCCGGGGTGCGTCTGCGGGCCGGTGGTGGGTTGCTCGCGCAGTTCCCCGCGCCCCTTGTGGGCCGGGAGTTTGTCTGCGGGCCGGTGGTCGGCTGGTCGCGCAGTTTCCCGCGCCCCTGTGCGGCCGGGTCCTGTGCGCGGGCGCTGGGGCCTGTAGGCCCGGGGTTTGTCTGCGGACCGTGCCGGCTTGCCCGCGGTTCCCCGCACCCCTGAGTACCCAGGGGCGCGGGGAACTGCGCGACCAGCCACAGACGTCCCGCAGCCGAAAAAGGACCTGGGCGCAGCCCAAGCCGGCCCGCAGACACCGTCGACCCCGGGGCCGGGCCGGGGCCTCCAACCGCGGGCCGCAGGCCCACACCACCGGGGGCGGGGCGCAGCCCCGGAAAGCCCCCCACCCCTGGAGGGTTTAGGGAAGGGGCGGGGAGGGGCTCACCCCCGAGCAACCCCCTCCACATACGCGTTGTACGCCGCCACCCGAGCCCGCCGAGCCACCCGCTCCACCGGCCGCAACGCCTCCGCCCGAGCCCACAGCTCCGACGCGCTCACCGCCCCGCCGACATCCTCCGCCCCGCGCGCCACCTCCACGAGCAGCCCCACCCGCCGGGCCAGCTCCAGCACCCGTACCGCCCGCGGCGGATACCCGGGAGCCAGGACCGAGTCGTCCGGCCCCTCCGCCCGCGCCCGGTACGCGTCGATCGCCGCCCGGGCCGCCGGCCCCGACCCCGCCACATCGAGCCGGGTCAGCACCGCCGTCGCCTCCCGCAAACCCTCCGCCAGCTCCCGCTCCGCCTCCCCGAGCGAGGGCACGTCGGCCGGCGGAGCCTCCCGTACCGCCAGGCACTGCCACAGGACCTCCACCCGCACATCACCCGCGGGCCCCACCTCGCTCACGTGGGGCACCAGCCCGTGCGGCGCCCCGAACCCGACCACCGCCTCCTCCGCCTCCAGCGCCCGCGCGTTGAACTCCGGCGGCCCGCTGAGCCCCAGCGGATGCCCCGGCGCGGGCAGCGCGACCCGGAAGCCCGTCACCCCGAGCCCCCGCAGCCGCCCGAGCGCCAGCGTGAGCCCCACCGGGGCCGCCTCACCCGGCAGCCCCGACACCCGGTGCACCGCGTCGTCCCCGACGATCGCCGACGCGGCGTCATCCGGCGAAACTTTCCCGGCCAACAGGGCATTTCCCCATGCGGCCAGCCGACCTGAACGTGGTTCCGAGAACATGGACCCAGCCTAGGTACTGGCCCTCACGGCAGGTCCACTCCCTCAGTGGCGTAGGTTTTGTCTGGGAGATTTCCCCGGGACCCTGCCCACAGGCACAGCCCGGACCTCAAGACGATTGCATGGGGAGACAACGCGCTCATGAGCGATGTACTGGAGCTGGTGGACGTATCCGTGGTCCGCGACGGACGCGCTCTGGTGGACGATGTCTCCTGGTCGGTCAAGGAGGGCGAGCGCTGGGTGATCCTCGGCCCCAACGGCGCAGGCAAGACCACCCTCCTCAACATCGCCTCCAGCTACCTCTTCCCGTCCACCGGCACGGCGAAGATCCTCGGCGACCGCCTCGGCAAGGTCGACGTCTTCGACCTGCGCCCGCGCATCGGCATGGCCGGTGTCGCCATGGCCGACAAGCTGCCCAAGCGCCAGACCGTGCTCCAGACGGTCCTGACCGCCGCGTACGGCATGACCGCCACCTGGCAGGAGCAGTACGACGCCGTCGACGAGGAGCGCGCCCGCGCCTTCCTCGACCGGCTCGGCATGACCGACTACCTCGACCGCAAGTTCGGCACGCTCTCCGAGGGCGAGCGCAAGCGCACGCTGATCGCCCGCGCGATGATGACCGACCCCGAGCTGCTGCTCCTCGACGAGCCGGCCGCCGGTCTCGACCTCGGTGGCCGCGAGGACCTGGTCCGCCGCCTCGGCCGCCTCGCCCGCGACCCGTACGCGCCCTCGATGGTCATGGTCACGCACCACGTCGAGGAGATCGCCCCCGGCTTCACCCACGTCCTCATGATCCGTCAGGGCAAGGTGCTCGCCGCCGGCCCCATGGAGACCGAGCTCACCTCCCGCAACCTCTCCCTCTGCTTCGGCCTTCCGCTCGTCGTCGAGCACCGCGGCGACCGCTACTCCGCCACCGGCCTCCCGCTCGCCTGACCCGGCGGACCGAGAGGTGCACTGTCCGTGACGGGGTGCGCGGACCTACCATGACCTCGTGAACGCATGGGTTGGGTGGCTGATCGCGGCGGCAGGTCTCGGCATTCCCCTGGTGCTGACCGCCATGCCGGAATTCGGCATGCTGGCGGTCGGCGCGGTCGCCGCGGCCGTCGGCGCGGGTCTGGGCCTCGGCACCGTCGCACAGGTCCTCGTCTTCGTCGTGGTCTCGGTGGCCCTCATCGCCGTGGTCCGGCCCATCGCGGCCAGGCACAGCGCCGAGCGGCCCCACCTCGCCACCGGCATCGACGCGTTGAGGGGCCGTCAGGCCGTCGTCCTGGAGAGAGTCGACGGCAGCGGCGGCCGGATCAAGCTCGCGGGCGAGGTGTGGTCGGCGCGCACGCTCGACGGCGGCCAGTCGTTCGAACCCGGGCAGCAGGTCGATGTGGTCGAGATCGACGGAGCGACTGCCATCGTCATGTGAACCATGCCAGGATCATCCGGGCCGGCAGCCGCACCGCTGCCGGGCACTTCCTAGAGCAAGAAAGGCACGGGGAACGCGATGTCAGCGATCATCATCGTCCTGATCATTCTGGTGGTGCTGGTCTTCATCGCCCTGATCAAGACCATCCAGGTGATCCCGCAGGCCAGCGCGGCCATCGTGGAGCGCTTCGGCCGCTATACGAGGACGCTGAACGCGGGCCTGAACATCGTCGTCCCGTTCATCGACTCGATCCGCAACCGCATCGACCTGCGTGAGCAGGTCGTGCCGTTCCCGCCCCAGCCGGTGATCACCCAGGACAACCTGGTCGTCAACATCGACACCGTCATCTACTACCAGGTGACCGACGCCCGCGCCGCCACGTACGAGGTCGCCAGCTACATCCAGGCGATCGAACAGCTCACCGTCACCACGCTGCGCAACATCATCGGCGGCATGGACCTGGAGCGCACCCTCACCTCCCGCGAGGAGATCAACGCGGCCCTGCGCGGCGTCCTCGACGAGGCCACCGGCAAGTGGGGCATCCGCGTCAACCGCGTCGAGCTCAAGGCGATCGAGCCGCCCACCTCCATCCAGGACTCGATGGAGAAGCAGATGCGCGCCGACCGTGACAAGCGCGCCGCGATCCTCCAGGCCGAAGGTGTCCGGCAGTCCGAGATCCTGCGCGCCGAGGGCGAGAAGCAGTCCGCGATCCTGCGCGCCGAAGGTGAGGCCAAGGCCGCCGCGCTGCGCGCCGAGGGCGAGGCCCAGGCGATCCGTACGGTCTTCGAGTCCATCCACGCGGGCGACCCCGACCAGAAGCTCCTCTCGTACCAGTACCTCCAGATGCTCCCGAAGATCGCCGAGGGAGACGCCAACAAGCTCTGGATCGTGCCCAGCGAGATCGGCGACGCGCTCAAGGGACTCTCCGGCGCGTTCGGCAACCTCGGCGGCGGGATGCCCGGCTTCAACACGGGCTCCGAGCGCCGCGAGGAACCGCCCGTCGACTGAGAACAGTTGACTGTGCGGTACAACGTCCGTGCATGATCGGTGCGGCCCCCCGACCTCCATGGCGGGGAGGCGTCTCACTGATTGTGTAAGGAGATGGCGTTGTCCATCTGGGAAGCACTAGCGGTCTTCGCGGCCGGCATCGGCGCCGGCACCATCAACACGATCGTCGGCTCCGGCACCCTGATCACCTTCCCCGTGCTGCTGGCCACCGGTCTGCCGCCCATCACGGCGAACGTGTCCAACACCCTCGGCCTGGTCTCCGGCTCCATCAGCGGAGCCATCGGCTACCGCCGCGAACTGCGCGGCCAGACCCGCCGCATCCTGCGCCTTGCGTCCACGGGCCTGCTCGGCGGCCTGCTAGGGGCCGTCCTGCTGCTCGCACTGCCGTCGGACGCCTTCGACGCGATCGTCCCCGTACTCGTCGGTATCGCGCTGGTGCTCGTCCTCCTCCAGCCGCGCATCGCCGCCGCCGTCAAGCGCCGCCGCGAGGCCACCGGCACCCGGGCCCACCCCGACGGCGGCCCCGTCCTGCTCGTCGGCCTCTTCCTCGCCAGCGTGTACGGGGGGTACTTCGGCGCGGCCCAGGGCGTCCTCTACCTCTCCCTGATGGGGCTGCTGCTCCCCGAGAGCCTCCAGCGGATCAACGCCGTCAAGAACATCCTCGCGGCGCTGGTCAACGGCGTCGCCGCCGTCTTCTTCCTCTTCGTCGCCGACTTCGACTGGACGGCGGTGCTGCTGATCGCCGTCGGGTCGACGATAGGCGGCCAGCTCGGCGCCAAGGTGGGCCGCCGCCTCAAGCCCCCGGTACTCCGAGGGGTGATCATCGCGGTCGGTGTGGTGGCGATCGTGCAGCTGGTACTGCGCTGACGCACAAAGGGCCGGCCCGCAGCCGCAGGCGGCGGGCCGACCCGGTCCTTCCCGTCCCCTTTGTTGCGTTTGTTACGCCGCTCCCCGGGCCAGCCACTCCGGCAGGGCGGACCGGTCCCCGGCGGCCATCGCGAGCAGCATCGCGTCGGCGGGCGAAGGCACGAACGGCTGACGCAGCAACGGCATCCCCGCCTCCTCCGGCGTCCGGTCCGCCTTGCGGTGATTGTCCTCGGCGCAGGACGCCACCGTGTTGAGCCAGCTGTCCCGGCCGCCCTGGGCCCGCGGCACCACGTGATCCACCGTCGTCGCGCGTCTGCCGCAGTACGCGCAGCGGTGCTGGTCCCGGATCAGCACACCCCGTCTCGACCACGGAGCCTGTCTTCGGAACGGCACCCGTACGTACCGGCAGAGCCTGATCACCCGGGGCACCGGTATCTCGACCGCGGCGGCACGCATTCTCAGCTCGGGATGCTCCTGCTCGACGACGGCCTTGTCCTGGAGTACCAGCACGACCGCACGGTTGAGAGTGACCGTCGACAGCGGCTCGAAGCTCGCGTTCAGTACCAGCGTGTCCCGCATCATGCCCACCTCCGCGTAGTGCCGGCCCACCCCCTGGCGGGCTTGGATCAACTCTGGCCGGGCCGGCCACGACGGACAACGCATTAAAAAATGCCCTGCTCTGATCTCTCCAAGACCAGAGCAGGGCAAACAATGAAGGAACGATCAGCTACCCGGAGTCAGCTGTTCGAGGGACCCGTGTACGTACCGATCAGCTGGGCGCGTGCCAGGGTGTGGAACCGCAGATTGAATCCGACGACCGCGGGCGACGCGTCAGCGTCCGGTCCCAGCTTCGCGGAATCCACCGCGTAGACGGTGAAGACATAGCGGTGCGACTCACCGGCCGGCGGGGCCGCCCCGCCGAAGTCCTTCGACCCGTAGTCGTTGCGGACCTGGACCGCCCCGGCCGGCAGACCCTCGAACTTCCCGGTGCCCGCGCCGGCGGGCAGCTCGGTCACCGACTTCGGGATGTCGAAGACCACCCAGTGCCAGAACCCGCTGCCCGTCGGGGCGTCCGGGTCGAAGCACGTCACCGCGAAGCTCTCGGTCCCGGCCGGGAACCCCTCCCACCGGAGGTGGGGAGAGGTGTTCCCTTCCGCGTACACCTGGGCGTCCTTCAGCGGCGCACCCTCCTGGACGTCCTCGCTCACCACGGTGAACGAGGGCACCTCGGGGTGGAAGTCATGGGGGAGCGGCGGCCTCTTGAGCTCGCTCACGCGGGCACCTCCTGATCGGTATCCAGTGACGGGACCGAGCCTAGAACCAGTTGCGCCGACCGCCGACCTCCGCCAGCCACTGGTGGAGATATGCCGCCCAGTCCGTCCCCTGGTAGTCGTTCAGACCCACCTGGAAGGAGCGGTACGAGTCGCTGCCCTCGGTGAACAGACCCGGCTTCTTGTCCATCTCCAGCACCACGTCCATCGCGCGGTCGTCCGCGATGAAGGTCAGCTCCACCTGGTTCAGGCCCCGGTACTCCGACGGAGCGTAGAACTCGATCTCCTGGTAGAAGGGCAGCCGCTGGCGCGTGCCGCGGATGTGGCCGCGCTCCATGTCCGCGCTCTTGAAGCGGAAACCCAGCTGGATGAAGGCGTCGAGGATCGCCTGCTGCGCCGGCAGCGGGTGCACGTTGATCGGGTCCAGGTCGCCCGAGTCCAGGGCGCGCGCGATCTCCAGCTCCGTCGTCACCCCGATGTGCATCCCGCGCAGCGGCTGACCGGCGACCGTCGTGACCGGCGTCTCCCACGGGATCTCCAGGCCGAACGGCACCACGTGCACCGCGCCCGCCTTCACCTCGAACGCGCCGCCGAGACGCAGCTTGGTGAACTCGATGTCCTGCTTGGTCTCGTGGTCACCGCCCTCGATCTCGACGCGCGCCTGGAGGCCGACCGAGAGCCCCTCGATCCGCTGGTCCACGGACCCGCCCTGGATCCGGACCTCGCCCTGGACGACACCGCCCGGCACCACGTTCGCCTCGGTCAGCTCGGTCTCCACCGAAGCGCCTCCGGCACCCAGACTCGCAAGCAGACGCTTGAACCCCATGCTGTTCCCTCCATAGATCCTGCACCCACAGAACGCACAACCACGGCCTCCGGTTCCGCTCGCCCACCCGGTACCCTCGGACGCCATGATCGCGGCCCCCGAACGTACGCCACTCCCGCGCGGTTTCTTCGACCGCCCCGTCCTCGAAGTCGCCCCCGACCTCCTCGGCCGCACCCTGGTGCGCAACACGGCCGGGGGCCCGGTCGAGCTGAGACTGACGGAGGTGGAGGCGTACGACGGCGCCAACGACCCGGGGTCCCACGCCTTCCGCGGGCGCACGGCCCGCAACAGCGTGATGTTCGGCCCGCCCGGCCACGCGTACGTCTACTTCACGTACGGGATGTGGCACTGCCTGAACCTGGTGTGCGGACCCGAGGGCATGGCGAGCGGGGTGCTGCTGCGAGCGGGAGAGATCCAGGTAGGCGGGGAGCTCGCGCGCAAACGTCGCATCTCAGCCAAAAAGGACGTGGAACTGGCCAAAGGGCCGGCCCGCCTGGCCACAGCCCTGGATGTCGACCGCGCCCTGGACGGCGCCGACGTCTGCACCGACCCGGACGCACCTCTCTCCGTACTCACGGGGACCCCACCCTCCGCCGACCTGGTACGCAGCGGACCCCGCACCGGCGTGGGCGGCGAAGGCGCCCCGCATCCCTGGCGGTTCTGGATCGCTGACGACCCGACAGTCAGCCCGTACCGCGCGCATCAGCCACGCCGCCGCGCAACTTGACTCGGCTCGACCGGACGCCTAACGTAGCCCGAGCCGCTTGAGACGGGTCCTGCTGTTCAGCAACCCGAAGCGGCCACCCACTACCTACGACTGACCCCGACGGGGCCTTGTTTCGGCATGCCGGAATTCGGATTCATCGGCTCGATGCGGCTCGATTATGAGCCACCCGGGAAATCAGCTAAAGTAGTGATCACGCCGAAAGGGAAACGCGAAAGCGAAAACCTGGAAAGCGAATCCCGCCGACAGGGAATCGGACACGAAAGAGTCTGATAGAGTCGGAAACGAAGGAAGC
>NZ_JBVILC010000040.1:0-9634 GCF_055580545.1 Streptomyces sp. NPDC031670
CGCCCGTGCCGCTGACCGACCGCACCATCACCAACCCGCGGTTACTCTTTGACGCCCTCGACCGCCACGGCCCCAACGCCGCCCAGTTTTGACGTACGCGTGTACACCGACAAAATAGTGCCAGGTTGACCTCGCGCCCCCTCGTTTAGTGCGGTGATGCTGCGTCCGAAGAACTTTAACGAGGTAAGGCGGCGGAGACTGGCTCGAAGGTCGCATTGTGAACTGTATCGCTGTGAACTTACACGTAAAGACGACGGCGAGCAGCGCAGCTGTGATGTTTCTAGGTTCAAACGGCTCCGTGAACATGGTCGACACGTTCATTTTCAAGGAGTTGGCACGACCCTCAACCCAACGGCGAACTCGGTTCCCTCATATCAAATATATTAAGCACAGATAACCGGAATGTGAAATTCCTCGAAGACCGACAATGCAGAGCTGGTAAATTCACGACCCAAGCGAGATTGTGAATCCATAAAATCTTTCCATTCAATACGAAACATAGACCCTCGCCCATGCCTGAGGCTTGCGGACAGGAGATCAGCAACGCCGTCCAGGTTTGACCCAAAGTACCCCCTTGGGCCATTAACAGCCTCACCCAGCGCGCAATAAAATCCCTCAAGAGTCAGCAGTGAACTACCTTCAATTTTCACAATCTTTTCCCGGCCAGACTCGGAAAGTTCTCGAGGATTCGCAAACCACGCCGTCTGGACCACATGCAACCAGCTGGAGTGATACGCGACGGGAAAAGATGCCCATTCACCGCAGACGCGAGGCTCCGATGATGCCCACCTCTTCCAGATTTCCCCAGCAAACGGGTAGGGATATCCGTATGCGTAGAATGAACACGCGTCTGAATTTTGCCCGTCAAGACCTGCAATCTGGAGCTTGGAGAGCCTCACGGAACTGAGGTGGTAGATGCCGATTCGACTACCACGCTGGTTCACTACTTCCAGATCTGCCCATTCAATTATTCCTCGGTGATCATTGATTTTACGTACCCCTGTGAGAAAAATATTGCCGGGAGTAACAGACTCAAATTCTGTGTAGAAACCTGTCACGTCCTGGGCCGTGAGGAGAACGCTCCGGCTCTCAGCATCCACGAGCCGATACAGAGGGCTTTTCTCCTCGACGGATATCGACATTCCTTACTTCTCCTACCTACTTCACAGCAGCCCAAGTGGGCCGCCGACACTCTATCCGGCGGCCCACTCTACCGCGTATTACTTTTTACTCCATCCCCAGTCAGGGAAATGGGGGGACTCAAAGCGTTGGATCTTTTTGTAGTGGCTTGCAGTCCACCCAATCGCCACTATCCCATTCGGGAAACGCTTCACCAAGAGCCGTTCAAGCTCACTGCCATTCGGGACTCGGTACTCCTCGGCGTCAGCCCACCAAGGATGCTCTCTCCCCTTATACGTGTCATGTGATTCCAGTTTGCCCAACTTCAGCTCATCATACGCCTTCACGATCTCCTTCGTCATCCCCTGCGGGAGAGGTGACGAGAGGCGCGTCGGGCACTTCTTCGCATTGTGGACGAGAACTGGAGTTCTTCCCGCCATGACGTAATAAGTGTGCAGATCAGCGACGGTCAGGTTGTAGGTGCGCACATTTTTGCTATACGCATTATTCTTAAGGATGGTTACCGGACTACCATCCACAGTGCGTAGGGTCATCCCGCGATGAAGCTCAGCAGCTTTGACCCAAGTTCTTTGCGACGGAGACCAGAAAGGGTGCTCATAGGTCGCGGTGATCTTCTCCACCCCCAGATGACTGGCAATGGATATTTCATTGAACCGCTTGTCGTGCTCGGTGACAATCAGGTCGGTAACTACTCGCGCCTCGGTCCGACCCGTGACCGGTTCCGTTGCGACGACCGGGTCCCCAACTTTCACCGATTCTATACTCTTCGTGCTGCGGTCGCCCATCAGCACCTTGGTGCCTGCGAGGAAGCACTCAAGGCACTTTTCCCCCACCTTGGCCGCTCTCGACCCTTCAGCGATATCTTGGACGCCTTCGGTGGCCTTTTTGAGAAGTTTCAGCTTACCGATGGGCAGCACGCCACCAACAGCGAGGGCACAGCCGATAAGTGTGGGATCTTTCGCGCACGCGAGAAGGTCGCTCACTCCTGAGAGTTCCATGCCTCCCTTCAAGAGGAGCTTGGCCAGGTCCATGTCCACAGCGGGCACAACAATGACGGCGTCTTCGTCGTACCTGCAGGGAGCGAGGCTGTCCCGGCTCATGAACTGGATGCACTTGTGCTTTCTGCGCTCGCTCTGTACATGCTGCTTACGCTCTTCTTCGTCCTGGCGTCGGGCTTCAGCTTCCTCGGCCTGGCGCTTCGCTGCAGCATCGGCCCATGCCTGCGAGGCCAAGGTGTTGGCTTCTGCGGAACTCTTGCCAGCGGCGATTGCTGCATCCCGGGCAGCTTCAGCTGAATTATGGGCAAATTGCGATGATTCTCGAGCGTAGGCGGCAGAGAATTGGGCTTGGGCTGCGGATTCGGTGGCTGCTGCGGCGTCGCGGTCAGCGGCATCGGCGGCGTTGCGGGCGTTCGTAGCGGACTTGGCCGCCTGGTTGGCGCTGACTTGTGCCTGGTCGGCTGAGTCCTTAGCCGCGTTGGCGTAGGTGGTCGCCAGTTTGGCCTGTTTATCGGCTTCGGCTGCGGCTTCGATAGCCTTGTCCTTGGCGTGGCCGGCGTCGGCTGCCGCCTTGGCGGCGAGATAGGCGTTCTTCTTGGCGGTGGCGGCTATCCCGTCGGCTTCGTTGATCAGGCGCTGGACCTGGGCGACGTGGTTGTTGGTGAGCTGGTCCTTGCGGTCGGCCATGTACTGGCCGGCCTGGATGAAGGTGTGGAGCTGGTCGGCCGAGCTCTGCAGCGCGGCCAGGGCCGCGCCCTTGACCTCGGGGCCACCGTCGTTGACGAGCTTGCTCGCGAGGACTCGCTCGTCGATGTTGCGGGCCTCGTACTGGCCGCTGTTGAGGAAGGCGGACATGGCCTTTGCGCTGCCGTCGGCGAGGGCAGCCTTGGAGGCCTCCTTCACACTCGGTCCGCCAGCGTTGTTGATCTTTGAGATCAGTACGCGGTAGTCGATGGCCGCCACCTCGTACTGGCCGGTTGCATAGAAGTCGCGGACCTGCTGGTCGTTACCCTTCAATGCCTCGGTCGCGCCGGTGCGTACGGCTTCGTAGGGGCTGTCGGAGGCGAGGTCCGCGACCTGCTGGCGCACCTCGTCCGCCGCCGCCTTGTTGATCCCTGTACGCAAGTACTCAAGTACGTCGGCGTCCTCACCCGACAGGGCCCGGGCGGCTGCTTCCTGGCGCCAGGAGCCGTAGTGCTTGAGTGCGCGCAGCGCGACTGCGCGGCCCTTGGCCGCAATGTCCTTGGTGTCGGCTCCGGGCTTGTCAGCCTCTGCGACGAGTGCGGCGGCATCGTTGGTGATGTTGGTGTCTTCGAGTGCGACCTGGGCGAGCTGTTTGGTGAACTCCTCGCTGGCGGTTTGGTTGGACTTGGCGCGCTCGACAGCTGCGTGGTTGCGGGCGGTAAGTTCTTCGGCCTCTGTTTCCCGGGCGATCGCGAAGAGCTTCTTGGCGGAGGTGACGGCCGCGCTTGCCTCGTCGGCTGCCTCCTTGGCCTTGGCCGCCTGCTTGTCCGCCTCGGCGGACAGCTTGGTCGCGTCGCCCGCATATTTGGCCGCCTCTTCTGCGGCATCCGCAGCCTTCTCAGCGTGGTCGGCAGCCTTGTTCGCGTGGTCGCGAGCCTCGAACGCCGCGTCGGCGGACTTCGTGGCCAGGGCTTGGGCAGCGGCGGCGGCGCGGTTGGCTTCCCGGGCGTGGCGGCGGGTCTCTGCGGCTGCGGCCTTGGCCTCGCCGGAATGGATACCGGCCGCTTCGGCCGAGGCGTTGGCGTCGTCAGCCGAGGCTGCGGCGGCATCGGCGTTGGCCCCGGCATCGGCCGACGCCTTCGCTGCCGCGCCGGCAGCGACGGATGCCTTGCCGGCCTGTTCGGCGGCGGCTGCCGAGGTCTTGGCGAGTCCGGCGGCCTTTCGGGCGTTCTGAGCGTAGTTCTTGGCGTCTTCGGCCTTGTTCTTGTTGCCGAGGGCGGCGAGCGAGGCGTTGTAGGCGTCGTCCGCGGCGCTGGCGGCTGCGGCTGCGGCGCTCGCGGTCTGTGCGGCTGCCAGGGCGGCAACACGGGCAGAACGGTTGGCCGCGTTGGCCGCGCCGATCGCCGTTTGCGCGGCCTCGGCCGCAGCCTTGGCAGCAGCCGCGGCCTGCTTGGCCTTGGCCGCGGCCTTCTCGGACTCGGCCTTGGCGTCCTTCGTCTCGTCCGCAGCAGTCTTCGCTGCCTTCATGGCCAGGTCCGAGGCGGCGACCGCCTTGGCCGAGGCTTCCTCGGCCGCCTGCGTTGCTTCCTCCGCCTGCTGCCCGGCCTGGACTGCCTGCTCGTTGAGCTGGGCGATCGAGGCACGTTCCTGATCGCGGTTGCGAGCGGTGAACTGGCCGATCTCTAGGAACTCGACGATGTCTTCCGGGCTGCCCTGCAGAGCGACTTTCCCGGCAGCCTTCATCGCCGGGCCGCCGGAGTTGATGAGCTTGGAGACCTTGACCCGGTTGTCGATCTTCCTGGCGTCGTACTGACCGTCAGCCAGGAACTTGGTCACGTCCTCCTGGCTACCCTCCAGGGCAGCCTTGCCCGCGTCCTTGACGCCGGTCCCCCCGAAGTTGATGATCCGCGACACCTCGGCGCGCTGATCGATCTCGTAGGGGGCCTTCCAGCCTTCCCGAAGAAAGGCGGCCACATCATCTGGGTTCTTGGACTCAAGGGCCTTCTTGGCTGCTTCGCGGACCCCTGTGCCGCCCGCGTTGATGATCCGGCTGACATCGACTCGGTCATCGGTGCGCTGCAGGTCGTTTTTGGTGTCGAGGAACTGTTTGATCTCCTCTGGGCCTCCCAGAAGCGCGCGCTCGGCGGCCTCCTTCACTCCCGGGCCGCCGGTTCTCCAGTACTCGACTGTCAGCCCACGGTCCTCTGAAGGATCAGGGGTGGAGCCTGCGGCGGCGGGTGTGGTGCTCAGCAGCCCGGCGGCGAGTACTGAGGGGAGCAGTGCGGCGTAAAGGGCGCGCAGGCCACCCTGCCGCCGCTGTCTGCCTGTTGGGGAGTGTGCAGTCCTCACAAGAAGCAGTGGACGTTTCACCCGTTTTATTCCTTTCGCGTCCAGCGCGAACGGTTGTAGCTGCCCACCCGGCAAGTGCGTCGAGGTTCCCCCTGCACTCATCGGGCAAGGGGGAAGGCGCATGCGGCTGCGAAGGCGTGTCTCGATAGGCGCGGCTCTCCCCCGGGAGACCACAACTCCCCCTGGTCATGGGGTGGGGGGCGCGCTCAATGTGCATCTTACATATGTTTTACTTACGTGAATCTCATGGGTTTCTCATGTGCCTGTGCTTCATGATTGTGAGGATGCTGTGACGTTGTCCCGTGCCCGTAAGGCGCTCATATCAGCCGGTGTTGGGGTGGTTGCGGCATCAGTCGGCTTCACTGCGCTTGCTGCGGCACAGGCAGCGCCCAAGGCCACGCCCGGCGCGACCGTGTCAGCGGAGGCCGCTGACATGCCGTCGACCGCGGAGAGCTTCGCCTACCCCAACGCGGCGCAGATCCTCCAGAACCAGAAGATCACCCTGAAGCGGGGCGACGGTCACATCCTGTTGACCAACTGCGCCAGCGGCTACGACATCCAGGTCGAGTCGCACATCGGCGGTCACTACTTCTGTTTCACCGTCAGCGGCAAGCAGGGCTTTGTGACGCTGGAACTTCCCGACGCCTACGGCATCTGGACCAAGGCCCACCCGGTGAAGGCCACCCTCACCGCCATGGCCGACGGCACGCAGGAAGTCGTCAACGCCCCCGCCGCCCAGCCCGGCGAGCAGAACGAATACACCCCCGTCGGTGAAACCAGCGACATCGGCAAGCGCTCCGTCCTGGTCGAGCTGCGCGTGACCGGCTGACGGACGGCCCTCGGCCCTGACGCCGCCACCAGGCACTGCGTGAGGCTCGTGTCTCTGTACCGCTGGAGCATGCCCACCACGTCAGCGTCTTGACTTACGGCTACTGAGGCCCTCCGGCCGTCGAACGCCGCCCTGCCCGATCGGGCGCCTTCTTCCTCTGCAAGCTCCAAGGATCACCATGTTCACAGTCAGTTCGCGCGCCGCGTGGACGACCAGTCTGCTCGCCACCGCGGTGGGAGCAGGACTGCTGACCGCTGCCCCCGCCACCGCCCTCGCCGGTGACGACACCAGGGGGAACGACTATGCCTTCACCGCGAAGCTGAACATCGGCGACCGCGCCGCCTGTTCGGGCGCCCTGGTCGATGCCCAGTGGGTCATCACCGCCGCGGCCTGTTTCAGCGACGGCGGTAAGCCGGTCCTGGCCGGCAAGCCCGAGGTCAAGACCACCGTCACCGTGGGCCGTACCGACCTGACCCAGGCGACCGGCAGTGTGCAGGAGGCCGTCGAACTGGTCCCGCGCCCCGACCGTGATGTGGTGATGGTCAAGCTCGCCCAGCGCGTCCCGGAGAGCGCGGCCAAGCCGGTCAAGGTCGCCGCCAGGGCGGCGGCGGAAGGTGAGCAGTTGCAGGTCGCCGGGTTCGGGCGGACCAAGACCGAATGGGTGCCCAACAAGCTCCACACCTCCGTCTTCACCGTCGCCTACACCGACCCTGCCTCCGTGGGGCTGAACGGCTCCGACAACGCGGTGATCTGCCAGGGTGACGCCGGCGCGCCCGCCTTGCGCGGAACCGGCGCCGGTGCGGAGCTCGTCGCTCTCAACATCCGCTCCTGGCAGGGCGGCTGCCTGGGAACCGACGAGAGCGAGAAGCGCACCAGCGCACTCGACGCCCGCCTCGACGACCTTGCGGCGTGGGTGAGCACCGTGGTGTTCCGCGACACGGCCGCGGCCCCGGCCGTTACGGTCGCCGGTGACGACAACGGTGACGCTGTCACCGACCTGTTCACCGTGGCCGCGGACAAGACGCTGAGTGTACGCAGCGGCGCCCGCAACGGCTTGTTCGCCTCCGTCAGGCAGCTGACCGGCGGGTGGGGCTTCGGCCAGACCACCGCCGACGACTTCACCGGCGACCGCCTGGCGGACCTGGTGGCCACCAACTCCGCCGGCGACCTGTTCCTGTGGACCGGCAGCAGCAGCGGTACATACAGCTCGCCGCAGAAGCTGACCAGCGGGTGGGAGTTCACCCAGACCACCGCCGGTGACTTCACCGGCGACGGCAAGGCCGATCTGGTCGCCCGCACCTCCACCGGCGAGCTGCGCCTGTGGCCCGGCAACGGCAGCGGTGCCTTCGGTGCTCCGCGCAAGCTGACCAGTGGCTGGGAGTTCACCCAGACCAATGCTGGCGACTTCACCGGTGACGGCAAGGCCGATCTGGTCGCCCGCACCTCCACCGGCGAGCTGCGCCTGTGGCCCGGCAACGGCAACGGCACCTTCGGCAGCGCGCGGGCGCTGACCGGCGGATGGAACTTCACGCAGACGGTGGCCGGTGACTTCACGGGTGACGGCAAGGCGGACCTGGTCGCTCGCACCGCTGCCGGGGAGCTGCGCCTGTGGTCCGGTAACGGCAACGGCACCTTCGGGAGCGCCACCGCGCCCGGGCAGTAGCACCCGTACCGACGGATCAGATGCCCTGACCGATGCGGAGGAGGGGTGTCCATGTGCCTTACGGACACCCCTCACGGCTATGGCGCTGCAGTCGTTCTACGGCGAGTGCCCTTGGCATCGTCGCAGCCTCACCGAGCAGGCGCACCTTCGCGTCGTAGCGGCTCCCGCACCGAGCCGCAGGCCATCCATCCCATTCCTGCCTTGGAGAGGCGAGTACTTGTTACCTGTCTCAACCCGCAAAAGGAGAACTGTTCATGGGCACCCATCGCAAACCCCGGGACCGGCGCAGCACACGCGTGCGCGCGGCGATGGTGGGCATGCACACCGCTGGTATGTCCACCGCCCTGTTCGCCTTCGGCGTGCCCAGCCAGGCAGCCGCACAGCCGTCACCTGCGGGGCCGTCCGCACCCGACGCCGTGCCCTCCCCCACGCAGTCGAACACCCCCGACGCACAGCCCTCACCCACGGGACCGTCGGCGACCGCCGGGCAGCCCTCGCCCGCACGGTCGTCTGCGGCTGCCGGCCAGCCTTCTCCCACGAAGCCGCCCACAACTGGCGGACTTCACTCACCCGTCAGGTCGTCTGCGGCTGCCGGTCAGTCCTCAAGTGGTGCGTGGACACGGACTTGGGGTACGGCCCTTGCCACCGCGGGCCCCGCCGCCGAGTCGAAGGTCACCGGAGGACAGACCATCCGCATGGTGGTGCACACCAGCATCGCCGGCAGGACCGCCCGCATCCACCTGGCCAACACCTTCAACACAGAACCCGTGACAATAGGGCATGCCACGATTGCCCGCCAGGACAAGGGGGCCTCGGCCCTGGGCACTCCTGTCTCGCTGACGTTCAACGGTTCCCGCCAGATCGAGATCCCGCCGGGCGTCGGCATCGACAGCGATCCCGCGGCGTTCCCGGTCAAGGCCGACGAGAACCTCCTGGTCACTCTTTACCTGCCCAAGCCGGTCGCGACGGCTCCGTACCACGAGTACACCCTGACGACGTCCTACGCGTCGGCGCCGGGGGACACCGCTGACCGTGCCGCGGCCAGCAGCGGTGCGAGCTTCCCCGCGCGCTTTGGCAATTGGGCCTACCTCAGTGGACTGGACGTCACCGCCAGCGCCGGTGGTGGCACGGTCGTGGCGATCGGTGACTCGCAGACCGACGGCGGCCACACCACGCCCGACACCAATCAGCGCTGGACCAACGATTACAGCCGGGCCCTGCAGAGATCCGCGCACCCCAGCGGCATCGTCAACGCCGGGATCTCCGGCAACCGGCTCCTCACCGACAGCACGGCATCCCGTGCCTCCTACGGCCCCTCGGTACTCAACCGGTTCGACCGCGACGCCCTGGCCCAGCCCGGCGTCCGAAAGGTCGTCATCTACGCCGGCGTCAACGACATCCTCTACAACAACGCCACCAGCCAGGCTCTCATCCAGGCCATTCAGGACCTCGCCCAGCGCGCACACGCCGCAGGCCTGACGGTGACCGTCGCCACCATCCCCCCCTTCAGGGGTGATCCCGACTACACCGCGGCCAAGGAGCAGATCCGTCAGGAGTTCAACGACTACATCCGCACGACCCGGGAAATCGACAGCTATGCCGATTTCGACCAGGCCACCCGTGATCCCTTGGACCACACCCGCCTGTTCGCCGGCTACTACACCCGCGGCGACGACCGCCTCCACCTGAACGACAACGGCAACCAGGCCATGGCCAACACCCTGGCGCCTGCCCCGGCCACCCGCCCCGCCCCCCGCTTCACCCAGACGAGAGCGGCCGACTTCGACCGCGACGGCACCGCGGACCTCCTCGCCCGCGACAGCCGCGGCACCCTCTACCTCTGGCCCGGCAACCAGGACATCGACGCCCCGAGGCGCGGCGACGGAACCTTCGGACGTGTACGCCGCCTGACCGATGGCTGGAACTTCACTCAGACCACTACCGGCGACTTCAATGCCGACGGCAAGATCG
>NZ_JBVILC010000040.1:9733-12033 GCF_055580545.1 Streptomyces sp. NPDC031670
GACCTCATTGCCCAGGACTCCGCCAAGAACCTCCAGCTGTGGACAGGCCGGGGCAACGGTGCGTTCGACCGCGCCCGCCGCCTGACCGGCGGCTGGAAGTTCACCCAGACCACCGCGGGCGACTTCAACGGCGACGGCAAGATCGACCTCATTGCCCAGGACTCCGCCAAGAACCTCCAGCTGTGGACAGGCCGGGGCAACGGTGCGTTCGACCGCGCCCGCCGCCTGACCGGCGGCTGGGACTTCACCCAGACCACCGCGGGTGACTTCAACGGCGACGGCAGAACCGACCTCGTCGCGCAGGACAGCCGAAGCGACCTCTGGATCTGGAAGGGCAAGGGAGACGGCACCTTCCGCGGCAAGGAACTCCTCAGCCGCAACTGGGCCAGTACCCAGACCACCGCAGGACCCTTCCGCGGCCCGGGCCGTGACTTCCTCATCGCCCGCAGTGACACCACCGGCGACCTCAACCAGTGGATTACCGCAAACCCGCAGCTCACCAACCCCCTCCGACTCACCGACAACTGGTAACGGCAATATCAGGGCCGAAGTTCTTCCCCCTGCCTCAAAGACCCTTCCGCGTCGCCCGAACTCTTGGGCTCTACCGAGCGATACAGCCGTGCCGGGCAGCGCTGCTGCCCGGCACGGGCGCTCATGACCGGATAGCCCTGGCGAGGCTGCCGCACGCCAGCCGTACTTCCGTTCCGACGGCAGGGGTGTGCGTACATCCGCGCCCACCCCCGTCAGGTCGTCTCCACCACTGCCTGACACAGCAACCCGTACGAGGAGAACCACCGATGACGCCCTCCCGCCCGCGCAGGTACCGGGGGATGACACGCATACGCGGGACGGTGATGGTGGCGACAGGGCTGTCGGCCGCCCTGTTCGCCGTCGACGCCTCCGCCGCGGCGGCCGTCCAGCGGTCCCCGGCGTCATCGCCCGTCGCCGCCACCCGCTCGGCGGCGGCCGAGTGGACCCGTACCTGGGGCACGGCCCTCGGCACGGCGGCCCCCACCGCCGAGTCCAAGGTCACCGGACGGCAGACGATTCGCATGGTGGTGCACACCAGCATCGCCGGCAGCTCCGCACGCATCCATCTGGCCAACACCTTCAGCACAGAACCCGTGACGATCGGGCACGCCACGATCGCCCGCCAGGACCAGGGTGCCGCCGCCCAGGACACCCCCGTATCCCTGTCGTTCGGCGGTACGCGACAAACGGTGATCGCACCTGGCCAGAGCATCGACAGCGACCCCGCGGACTTTCCCGTCAAGGCCGACGAGAACCTCCTCGTCAGCCTGTACCTGCCCGAGCCGGTGACCACCGCGCCGTACCACCAGTACACGCTGACGACTTCGTACGCGTCGGCGCCGGGGGATGACTCCGACCTCGCCGCAGCGAGCGGCTCCAAGAGCTTCCCCGCGCGCTTCCCGCACTGGGCCTACCTCAGCGGGCTGGACGTCACCGCCAGTGCCGGCGGTGGCACCGTCGTGGCGATCGGCGATTCGCAGACCGACGGCGGCCACACCACTCCCGACACGAACCGGCGGTGGACCGACGCCTACAGCCGGGCGCTGCAACAAGGAGGGCGTCCCAGCGGCGTCGTCAACGCCGGGATCTCCGGCAACCGCCTGCTGACCGACAGCACCGGTACCCGCGCCGTCTACGGGCCCGCGCTGGTCCGTCGCTTCGACCGCGACGCCCTGGACCAGCCCAACGCCACGCACCTGATCCTGTACTCCGGCGTCAACGACGTCCTGTACAACGAGGCCACCAGCGAAGCCCTCGTGGCGGCGGTCCGCGACCTCGCCGAGCGTGCGCACGCCGCCGGCCGCACTCTCACCGTCGCCACCCTCCCCGCGTTCGAGGGGAATCCGGACTACAGCGCGGCCAAGGAGCAGGTGCGCCAGGAGTACAACCGCTACATCCGCACGACCCGGGACATCGACAGTTACGTCGATTTCGACCGGGCCACGCGTGACCCGCTCAACCCCACGCGCCTGTTCGCCGGTTACTACACCCGCGGCGACGACCGGCTGCACCTCAACGACAACGGCAACCAGGCCATGGCCGACGGACTGGCCCCCGCCCCTGCCACCCGTCCTGCTCCGCGCTACTCCCAGACCACGGCCGCCGACTTCAACCGGGACGGCACAGCGGATCTCATCGCCCGGGACGGCCAGGGGGCGCTGTACCTGTGGCCCGGCAATCAGGACATCGACGCCCCGGGCCACGGTGACGGTACCTTCGGTGGTCCGCGTCAGCTGACCGGAGGCTGGAGCTTCACCGAGACCACCGCC
>NZ_JBVILC010000040.1:12129-25975 GCF_055580545.1 Streptomyces sp. NPDC031670
CGCCGCCGACTTCACCGGCGACGGCAAACCCGACCTCATCGCCAAAGACACCGCCAACAACCTCCACCTGTGGACCGGCCGAGGCGACGGCACCTTCGACCGCCCCCGCCAGCTCACCACCGGCTGGAACTTCACCGAAACCACCGCCGCCGACTTCACCGGCGACGGCAAACCCGACCTCATCGCCAAAGACACCGCCAACAACCTCCACCTGTGGACCGGCCGAGGCGACGGCACCTTCGGTGGCCCGCGTCAGCTGACCGGGGGCTGGAGCTTCACCGAGACCACCGCCGTGGACCTCACCGGCGACGGCAAACCCGACCTCATCGCCAAAGACAGCCGGGCCGATCTGTACCTGTGGAGGGCGAACGCCGACGGCACCTTCCGCTTCAAGGAGCTTCTGAGCCACGACTGGAACTACACGCAGACCACCTCCGGCGCCTTCCGGGAGCCGGGCCGCGACCACCTCATCGCCCGCAGCGACGCCACCGGCGAGCTCGACCAATGGGTGAACGACGGGACCGCCCAGCTCACCAGCCGGCTGCGGCTCACCGGCGGCTGGTAACACCCAGAGAGCGAGGGACCGCTGACATCGGCGGGCCGCACCTCATCGAGCGTCCCGCCGAACACGAATGTTCCTCAGGGTGGTCTCTGTTCATACAACGCCGCGGAGGCTCTGTCCGCATCCGATCATGGGATTCGTTACTCCTGACGGGCCGGCTCGCCGGGCTAACGGGGTGCGGCAGACGTTCCACGCGCAGAACCCCACGGCCCACTTCACCAGCGTCCGCATGTGGCCACCGTACCGTCGCGGGTCGTCTTGCAGCGCCCGCCGGAAGGGCGAACCCCGACGAAATGTGATTTCACCGGGGGCACCGGTCCGGGTGCTTCCCCTTGGCTCACATGGTGGGTACGGCCAAGCCTGAGGCCAACTCCGGGTGCTGGCGCTTCAGTTCGTCGACGAGCACCCGGAGCGGCGAGGTGGCGCTCACGTTGGTGGCGACGACCCGAAGCGGCAGCATGACGCTCTCCCCGGACCGCAGCCCCAGCCGCACTCCCCGCATCTCGACCTGCTTCCGCGCCCCGAACACCCGGACGCTCGCCTGCTCCTTGACCACAGCCGCCGAGGCGACGTCCTCCATACGGACGGATCCGGAGGGCGAGAGGCCGCTCTTCACCCCACCTCTCGGCGTCTTCCAAGCTATGGCCCTGGGTTCAACGAGGACCCAGATCTGAGAGGGCAGCGACAAGAACCGCGCGACGACGAGCAGGGCCAGGAGCCCAAGGAACACCTGCGCCCAGACAGACGACAGGCTCACGGCAACGGCGATCAGTGCGCCGCCCAAGAAGAGCGATACGTTTCTTGCTTGCCGCACCGTGTACATTCGAATCTTCAACGGAACCCCATTTCGTGAACGACTTCACCTCGCAAAGCCCCTACGAGGGAATTTAATCGACTATCACACAAGCCACCCACAAGGGAATCTAACGGTTGCTACCTATGGCAATACCCTTGAAACCAACACCAAATCCACTGACTGGGTGCCTCGCACCAAGGTGGGCCACCAAGCAACTATAGCCCCCCAGCCTGAAAAAATATGCGGGATGCATGACTCCATCCCCGTCCGGCTCGTCGGTGCAATTCCAGTGGCAATGTCGTGCTACTCGAAGAGCTTCGTTTATCCCAGGGCGTGGCCAGGGATAAAAGGAGCCCCGCTGGCCCTCACGGAGCCACGAGTCTCCATAGAGCAAACGTCCTACCGTCTAACCGTGCTGCTCTGACGACGAATGCACCGCGGACGCTGTTCGAACTCGCCCTGCACACCGTCCCCGCAAGGGCTAAGCACTCTGAATGCGCTGAGGAGATT
This sequence comes from Streptomyces sp. NPDC031670, assembly GCF_055580545.1. NCBI lineage: Bacteria > Bacillati > Actinomycetota > Actinomycetes > Kitasatosporales > Streptomycetaceae > Streptomyces > Streptomyces sp. NPDC031670. Next base: position 13,998 of record NZ_JBVILC010000040.1, read on the forward strand.
CCGACCGCGTCGGCGGAACCGCCAGCATCCGACGGCTCAGCACACTAACTCCAGCAGCCTCGCCGCCCTGCCCACCAAAACCAAGAGCTCCGAACGGCGCCTCACCTTAACGTCACCGTGCCTGAGCTCCGTCACTACATACGTCTAGCTGCACCCAGCGCGACACCACGACCCCCTCGGCCACGCGCTCGATCGCCGCGAATGACACACCGTCCGCCCGACTTGCAACCCCATCAGACGAGTCCGACGGGGCCAAGTCTCGTCAACGGGCACCAGGCTTCGGCCAGGGATCGAGTCCCGGATCGGCATGCAGGCAGACCAGCGGGCGGTTCGCGCAGACTGCCAGTTCAAGAGAATCCTCAAAGGTGGAACCGAGATCCCAGATCCAGCCCATACCAGCAGCAACCACCCTTCCTCTAGCTTCAACGAAAACGCTTGAATAGCTGAGCCATTCACCAATTGGAAAATATTTCCCGCCCAGAATACTCTCTACCTCTTCCGCTAGATCACGTTGTCCGGATCCAGCGGCGAGGGGGTCGAAGTTATAAGGCTCGTCATTATTAAAGTTCGGGCCAACTCGATTGACCGGCTCAACCGAGAGTCCGCCCACCGCAGAGAGGATTGCTTCAGCCAATGGATGTACCCGGTACCCTTCTCCCTCCAGCGGTTCCAGCCATTGGGCCACATCAATCTTTCTGCCTGCACTCCATCCAGACGCAACAAGCGCTCCCAGCAACCCCTCGCTGAGCAAGTCAAATCGAATCAGGGACATCAATTGATCTCCAGGTCTTCTAGCAGTCGGACACAACGGCCACAGGGGCGACCCGGTTCACCATGACCAGCCGTATTAGATGTCGGCATGGAGTTATTTCGTGTCTGCACCGTCTGCATGGTTCCACCACTGATGGCCTCAGGCCCCTCCGCCGCCTGCGCCTGAATTAGACAGTGCACCTCCGCGCACCCTCCATGATGACCTGCCCGTTCGAGAGCATCCGCCAACGGCCCTTCTGCCTGCAGACCATGCTTGTTGCGGCCGTAGTACTTCGCGCCCGAAGGAGACGTGTACTCAGAGGCAAACTTCGTCCCCGGTTCGTTGCGAACACTCTCCGCATAGTCAGCTAGGTTGCAATTGTGGACGAGGACCGGCGTGACCCCCGCCAGCACATAGTACGTATGGACGTGCTCGACAGTAAGGTTGTACGTCGTTACCGTCCGCCGGTAATTGCGGTTCTTGACGACCGTGAGCAGCTTGCCATCGGGCTCACGAAGCTGTTCGCCCGGCTTGAGGTTGGTGGCATCGACCCACTGCCTGCGCGTCGCGTCCCAGTACGGATGGTGCTGGGTCGAGGTGACGACCTTGTCGCCCTCGGCCGTGCGGACCGTTGTGTCCGTGAAGTCCTTGTCCGTCAGCGTCACCTCCACATGGGTGACCTTCTGCGACTTGGTCGTGTTCGTCAGCGGGTCCGTGGCCTCGACGGTGTCGCCGACCTTCACCTGGTCGATCGGGACGGCGGCGCCGCCGGCCATCAGGACTGTCGTCGAGGCCGGGAAGCTGTTCGTCTTGCATCCGGGCCCCGCGGAGGCGAGTTCGCCTCCGGCAGCGGCCTCGCCCTTGGCGGCCACCGCCCCCGCCTCCCCCTCGGCCCCCGACTTCGAGACCGCCTTGGAGATGCCCTTGGCGACCTTCGCCGCCGCGCCGACGATCGCCGCGCCGGCTCCCACCGCCGCCAGGGCTTCGCCGCCCGCTGATATCACGGCCCCGGCCGCCGCGGCTGTCGCTCCGAATGTGGCGCCTTCGGCGGCTCCGGTGGCCGCCGCCATCATGACTCCGGCGCAGGCGACGCCTGCCGGGGTGACGCAGGCCGCGACCACCGCCACGACCACCACCGTGATCACGACGACCACGGCGACCGTCTCGATCTTGTCCCAGACCTTCTGCCACCAGTGGTGGTGCTTGGGCTTCTTGGGCGGCGCGGGGTGGTAGTCGTACACGGTGCCGGTGGTGGCCGTGTACGTGGCGTACGCGTCCTCGCTCTTCGTCTCCGGTGAGGAGCCCCGGTTGCACTTCTCCGGGTTGAAGTCGCAGATCGTCTGCCCGGTGGGGTCCGCGTTGTTCAGCGGGGAGTTGTCCGCGTACGCGTAACCGTTGAGAGCCTGCGGGTCGCCCGCGTCGAAGACCGGGTCCACCGACAGGAACCGGCCCAGGTTCGGGTCGTACTCGCGGGCGCCCAGGTTGGTCAGGCCCGTGTCCGTGTCCACGGTCCCGCCCACGAAGCCCTTGTCGCCGGGCCAGGTGGCGGGAGTCGGGCCGGTCCGGTTCTGGCCGAAGGGGGCCGTCGGCCGGCGCTGGACCGTGAGCGTCGCGGAGTCCACGGCGACGTTGTCCGTGCCGTGCGGGTCGGAGGCCAGGTAGGTGAGGCGGCCGTCGCTCGTGCGGGCCAGGGTCAGGGAGCCCGGGACGCCGTAGTAGCGGGTGGCGCTCGTCGCGTTGGTGTCCTTGTTCAGGACCACCTCGGTGCCCGGCAGGTACAGCGTCGACGTCGTCGGGTCGTGGCGCAGCAGCTGGTTGCCGTCCGCGTCGTAGACGAAGTCCGTGCCCTTCTCCGTCTGGGTCTTGGTGACCGTGTCGAGCTTGCCCTCGTCGGTCCAGGTGAAGTTCTGCGTGCCCGCGACCGTGGTGTGGGCGGTGGTGTTGCCGGACTCGTCGTAGGCGAAGGTCTCGGTGCTGGTGCCCTTGGCCGGGCTGCTGGCCGTCATCGACTGGACGGCGTGCGGGTGCGGCTGGCCGGGCGCCGGGTAGGCCTGCGTGTGGGTGACGTCCTTCGTCGTGTCACCGGTGACGTCGTGGTCGACCTCGCTCGTACGGTTGCCGGTCAGGTCGTACCCGTACGACTGCCAGTACGGGTTCGGGCCGCCCAGGTTGGCCGCGCTCGGCGTGGTGTTGGCGCAGCCGCCGATGCCCGAGACCTTCGGGGCGGGTTCCGTGGTGGTGCCGCCCTTGTCGGTCCACGCCTCGGTGAGCCGGTTCAGGTAGTCGTAGCTGAAGCACTGCGTGTCGATCTGGCCGGTGTCCTGGACGTCCGAGGCCGAGGTGACCGCGCCCGACGGGGTGTAGGTGTAGCTGGTGACGTCGACCGGTGTGGTGCCGTTCTCCTTGTCCAGCGTCGACTTGAGCACCCGGCCGGTGGCGGGGTCGTAGCTGTTGGTCTGCGAGACCTGCTTGGGCACGTCGCCGAGGAGGCTGCGCTGGACCTGGCCGTACGGCGTGTACCACATGCCGCTGATGTAGTCGGCCGCTCCGCCCACCAGCATCGGCTTCCCGGCGAGGTTGTACGAGTAGTAGACCGGCTCGGCGGCCAGGCCCCCCGCCGCCGGCATGGTGGCGGTGTCCAGCAGACCGGTGTTCGGTGTGTACGCCGCAGTGGTCGTGTAGGTGCCGGCCAGTTTGCCCTCGGCCGCGGGGATCGTGACCGTGCTGCCCGTCGGCCGGTACGCCACGTCGTAGCCGGTGACCGCGTTGGTGTACGCGTTGCCGTTGCTGTAGCGCGTCGACGACGTCGGCTGTCCCTTGGCCAGGGTGTCGTACGTCCACGAGGCCAGCTTCGTACCGCTCGTCGACCCGGCGTACTCGGCCGTCTTGCGGCCCAGTTCGTCGTAGGTGAACGCCAGTGTCTTGTGGCGGGCGTCGGTGACCGAGGTGAGCCGGTCGAGGTCGTCGTACCCGTAGGTGGTCGTGCCGGTGTCCGGGTCCGTGGAGGAGGCCCTGCGCCCGTGCTGGTCGAAGGTGGTGCTCCACTTGTTGCCGGCGCTGTCGGTCACCTGGTCCTGGTTGCCGGACGCGTCGTAGTGGTAGCGCGTGACGTCGGACGGGCCTGTGGGCGTGCCTCCGTGGTACTGGCGGAGCTCGACCGTGCGGCCGCGCGCGTCGGTGAGGGTGCTGGTCGCCGAGGCGCCGGGCGGAGGAGTGACGTCGACCCGGTCGACGCCTGGGTACGCGGTGCTGCTGCGCCACTGCTCCACGGCGAGACTGGAGAGGGTCTGCGCCACGGGGCGGCCCATGCCGTCGTAGAACGTGCCGGTCTGCGACGGCACCTGGTCGTCGCTGACCACGAACAGCGTGGGAGCGGGATTGGTGGTGTTGTAGTAGGGGGCGTTGGTCTTCACCGTCCAGCCGTGGGTGTCGTAGAAGGTGTCCGACACCAGCCGGCCGGTGCCGCCGTCGGCGCTGCTCTGCTGCTCCTGGCGCAACCGCAGCAGGCCGTCGTAGAGCTTGTAGTCGATCGTGTAGGAGTTGTCCTCGCGGAGCGTCTCGCTGGTGACGACGCTCGGGGTGCCCTTGTTGAGCGCGTAGGTGAAGCGCTTGTTGGCGCTCTTGCTCGCCTTGGGCCGGCCGGGCAGCCAGACGGCCGCGAGTCTGCCGAGCGGGTCGTACGCCAGGTCGGTGATGCGGCCGTTGGCGTCGGTCGTGGTCAGCGGCGCGGCCCGCAGCGGGTCATAGGTGGTGGTGCTCTTCCAGCCCGTGGTGGCCGGCGCCACGACCGGCTGGGTGCTCGTGGCGGAGGTCGGCAGCACGCCGGTCGCCGGGCTGTAGGCGGTGGACGTGGTGGCGCCGAGCGCGTCGGTCACGCTCGTCACACGGCCGTAGACGTCGTAGGTGCTCGTGCCGATCGTCTTGAACTGGGCCGTGCCGGAACTGTCGTAGTGGTCGAGGACCTGGGTGGATGTGGCGTCGCCCGTGCCCAGGACGTAGCCGAACGGCTTGTTGTCGTACATGGTGCGGTTGTCCGCGAGCGTGTTGTCCGCGTTCGGCGTGCTGTCACAGCTTCCGGCGATCTTGATGACCTCGGACGGGAAGGCCATCATGTTGGCCCAGGACGTCGCGTTCTGCGCGTAGCTGGTCTTCGTGCAGACTTCCGGCGTCGCCGAGGTGCCGTCGCCCTTGTCGTCGACCGCGACGACGCGTCCGTCCGTGTCGTACGAGGTGTCGATCTCCGAGGTGCGCCAGGTCTTGGCGGCGCGCAGCGCACTCGTCTGGACCTTGGCGGTGCCCCCGAGCCGGGCGGTCAGGTCGGGCAGACCGGCCCGTTTGTGGGTGGCGGTGACGCGGCCTTCCCAGGGGGTACGGAAGGTGGCTTCCTGGACGGATCCGCCGGCCGTGTCGTAGGCCCGGCTCTCACGGACGACACCGGCCAGCTGATCGTCGTCGGCCAGCGAGACGCCCGCGGAGTCCGTGACGGTGACCGACTTGTGGGAACCGTCGGCCTTCAGGTCCCCGTTCATGCCGCGCAGGTAGACGGCGGAACTCTGGGTCAGTACCTGGGGAGCGGTGCCGGTGTGGGTGACGACCTCGCCGTAGCCGCGGAACTGGCCCCAGCTGCGGTTCTTGGGGTCCATCAGCTCTTCGTCGTCGTGGTGCCAGGCCGCCCCGCCCAGATACTCGTAGGAAGTGGATTTGGCGGCGGCGCCGAGCGTCGAGTTGTCGACCTCGGTGACCTGTTCGACCAGGTACTTGTGGAACCAGTCCAGGGTCGGATCGCTCGCACCCTGCGGTACCCAGTACACGGGGTAGCAGGCCATCGTGTTGCTGTCGGGCGCGGCGGGCATGTGAGTGCCCTTGACGCACTCCGGTGACTTGTACGTGATGTTGATCTGGGCGCCGGCCTCGGTGACGATCGCCCGGACCCGGTACCGGTTGATCGGCGGGATGTTGTCGGTGGTCGTGTCGACCCGGTTGGCGAGCCGTGTCCCGTAGAAGGTGACGGCGGGCAGCCTGAGCGTGCCGCCGTCATTGCCCGCGTGGGTGATCGACGCGAGCCACAGTCCCGGTTTGTTGGTGTCGCCCGTGGCCGGGAACTGGTGGGTGAGGTCGTAGGTGTCCGCCGAGGAGTACGCCGACCCGACCAGGACCTGGGTGGTGATGGTGGTGAGCCGCCTGGTGGTCCAGAACGACGGCGCGTGGTTCGAACACGTCCCGGTCGAAGCGCAGTTCTGGTCGAACGGCACATCGGGCCAGTGACTGGCGGTGGTCGTGGTGGGCGGCGTGTCGGGGCAGGTGAACGTCGAGTCGGAGACACAGCGCTCGGACGTGGCGAAGACGATCTGGGCGGCGGCCTTGCTCCCGGCGACCGCGTCCGGGACGCGCTGACCGTAGGAGATGGTGGTCAGATAGCCGGCGCGGATGTAGGGCGTCAGGGTGTTGGACGTGCCGCGCGCGTAGTAGTTCGACTCGGTCTTGTACGTGTACGTCGTCACGTTCTGGTTGGGGTCCACCACGAAGTCCAGCGACCAGTGCCACGCCTGCTGGCACCAGGATGTGTCGAACGTGCTCCCGTGACACGGCTCCCCGGTGTTGTTGCCGAAGACCGGGGCGGTCCAGGTGGAGTTGGTGGTGGGCGTGGTGGTGCTGCCGGGCGCGTGGTTGAGGCCGAAGTAGTACTGGGTGCCGTTGGTCGTGGTGACCTTCCAGTACTCACCGTTCTGGGCACCGTTCGTCGCGCCGGTGAGGTGCTCCACCCGCGAGCCGTCGTCGCCGCTCTCACGCCAGATGCCGGTCGTGTCGTCCTTCACCAGTTTGACGGTGCGACCGCCGAGCGAGAGCGTCGCGTTGTCGGTAGCCCAGCAGTTGTCGCCGACCGTGTTGGGCTCGCCGTCCTTGGAGCACGGCTTGTACGAGCGCTCGACGTAGCCGGGCTGGTAGTCCCAGCCGTCGCCGATCCATGAGGCCTGGTTGTTGGTCGCTGCGGTACGGCCGTCGATGCTGGAGGAGTCGTACGACAGCGCCACCGAGGGCGCGGAGCCGCCCAGCGGCGGGGGCACGCTGATCGGGTACGTCCAGGTGAAGTCGCCGGAGGAGTTGCCCGCGCTCCAGCTCCCGGAGGGCGAGAGCGCGGTGGCGCCATAGGTGCCGCCGGCCCCGCCGGGGGCGGCCGTCGCGGCGAGCACGAGCGGCTGGGCGCTGCCTGTCGTGGCGGCGCCGGGCAGCGCGACGTCGGCCACGAGGCGGTGGTTCGCGAAGTCGTTGCGGAAAGGAACGGGTTTGGACGTGCGGCACGCCGGGGCGTCCGGTGCCGTCATGGCGCAGGCGGGCAGTTGGACCAGTTGGAGGCGGGCCGCGTAGTCACCGCCGTAGGCGTCGGCGAAGCCGGTGTAGTCCAGACCGACCGAGGTCTTGCCGCCGGCCTGGTGCGGTGCGGTGTCGGTCAGGGAGAACAGGGCGCCATTGATTCCGGCCCGTTGGGCGGCGGTGCGGCCCGCGACGGCGACGGTGACCGCTGTGGGTGTCTTGCCGGTCTCTTGGTTCGTACGCTGTTTGGTCAGTGCACCCGGGCGGCCGACCCATACCGGGGTTCCGGCCGCGTGGGCCGGCCCCGGCTCGGCGTAGGGCAGCCGCGTGACCGACTGCCGCGAGGGCGCCTGCGGGGGCGCGCTGTTGTCGGCCGCCGGATTGACTTGAACACGAGTCGCAGAAGGCCATGTCACGGACAGCGGGTGGTACTTGGCAGGTGACGAGCCGTGAGCACCGGACAGCGCGGCGGCCTGGTGCGGCTCGACGTCGTGCCCCGGCACCGAGTGCGCCTTGTCCAGTGGCCGCGGCGACCACTGCTTGGGCAGATGGTGCCCCTGAGCGAGCACCGGCGCCCCGGACAGCAGCGTCAGAACCAACGCGAAACAGGCGGCCAATGCCACCGTTTCCCGGGTTCTGCCCGCGCGTCGAATCCGGCCAAAAAATTGCGAGAAATACCCGCCCCTGCTTCTCACTACAGTCCCCACCCCAGCAAGCAAAAGAGACCGGAAAACTAGCAGCGGAAGGGTGCTGCTCGCCCCACGCCAGCGCAAAGAGTGAGCAAATTAAGGACCTCAAATCCCCTACTGCGGCGCCAGATGACCCAGATCGGACACTTCACAGAAGGTCCACCCTCCCACCACGGACTGAGCAGGGCATTTCGTCCCGTATATCTCTATACCCGCACGACGCCGCCTTGAGCGTCGGTGTCACTCTCCATGGATCACAAGTCCGACTTACCTGCTATACGTCCATTGAACCCATTGAGCATGCAGACCGTCATGAAAACGCGCACTGAATGTCGGACTCCCCGTATATGCTCCCCGGGCGCTCGCTGAATTAGCGGGCTGAATTCCAGATTCCGCAGCCATACAGGAGCAGCATGGGGACCGAAAGACGGCGTCGGCGAAAAGCGATCGCCTCGGCCTGGAGTCTGGCGGTGAGTGGCGCCCTGATATCCGTGGCACTCGGTGCCGGGCCCGCAGCGGCCGGCGAGGGGGACGCCCCCGCTCCTGTGAAACCGAACCCCATCGAGCACACCGCTACGGAACCATCGACTCCGCTCACCGGTCCGCAGGCTGCCGAAGCCGAGGCGGCGGCGCAGGCCAGGGCGACCGGTTCCGCCGTGCCCGTGCAGAGCGCCACCACCCCGACCAGCACGCTCACCGCCAACCCGGACGGAAGCTTCACCCAGAGGCAGAACGTCACTCCCGTACGGGTGAAGAAGGACGGGCAGTGGGCTCCGCTCGACGCTACCCTCCAGCGCGGCGACGACGGGGCGATCACCACCACCGCGACTCCCACCGCTCTCGCGTTCTCCCCGGGCGGCACGGGCCCGCTTGCCAGGATGACCACTCCCGAGGGCAGGCAACTCGCGCTCTCCTGGCCCGACCCGCTGCCCGCGCCCACCGTGTCCGGCAGAGCCGCCCTGTATCCCAATGTCCTTCCGGACGTCGACCTCCGGGTCACCGCGCAGGATCAGGGCGGATTCACCCAGGTCCTGATCGTCAAGACCCGCGAAGCCGCCGCGAACCCCAAGCTGGCCACCGTGCGGCTCGCCGCCTGGACGACGAGCGGACTGACGTTGTCGGGTGACGCACACGGCGGCCTGAGCGCCAAGGACAGCACGGGAGCCGCGGTCTTCTCCGCGCCGACCCCGACGATGTGGGACTCCAGCGCCGCATCCGGCCCCGCCACGTCCGGCTTGTCGGTGACGCGCAACAGGGCCCTGGTGCAGGAACGCGCGGTCGCCGCGGGAGAAACCGGCTCCTCGCCCGACGGACCGGGGACGGGGGCCAAGCAGACCGACCTGCAGGCCCGGACCGCCGAAGGAGCCATCACCCTCACCCCCGACCAGCACCTGCTGACCGCCACCGACACGCACTACCCGGTGTACATCGACCCCAACTGGGAACCGAGCAGGACCGACAGCAATACCTGGGGTGCCGTCTGGGAGGCGTACAAGAGCAGCGCCTGGGACACCGGCAAGTGGGGCAACCCCGGCGTCGGCTACCAGGGCTACCAGACCGACACCGGCATCGAGCGCGTCTACTACAGGTTCAACACGTCCCCGTACGCCGGAAAGGTCATCCACTCGGCCACCCTCACCATGACCGAGACGTACTCCGCCTCGATCGGCTGCGAGAAGTACGGGCTCAACGTCTACCGCACCGACCCCTTCAGCACGGGCATCACCTGGAACACCGCGCCCAGCGCCCGCGAGAAGATCGGCAGCGCCTCGGTCACCGGCACCCGCAACAACGACTGCCCAGGCGACCAGCTCGCCGAGGCCGATGTCACCTCGGCCGTCGACAACGCGGGCGCCAGTCTGTCGGTCGGCGTCTTCGCCGCCGACGAGAGCAACCGGGACGCCTTCAAGCGGTTCTCGACCAGCGCGTCCCTGGTCGTGCAGTACAACACCGTCCCCAAGGTGCCCACGTCACCCGGGACCACCCCCGCCTCCGTCTCTCCCACCACGCCCGACTGCGGGGTGAACACCATCGGCTGGATCGGCGCGACCAACGCGGCCGATGACGGAATCCACCTCCGGGCCACGGTCACCGACGCCGACTCCGACCAGCAGGTCCGCGGACAGTTCGGGATCTGGGACGACTCGGACAGCAGCAGAAGCGTCATCGGCATGGGCGACAACGGCTCCAGTACCGCCTGGGTCTCCAGCGGCACCACCGTCGACAAGGCGGTCGGCACCCTCACCGACGGTCATCTGTACGGCTGGTACGCCCGATCCGACGACGGCATCAGCCACTCCGCCACCACACCCGTCTGCCACTTCCGCGTGGACGGGACACCGCCGTCGGAGCCGGCGGTCGCGTCGGACGACTACCCCGCCTCCGGCTCCACGGTCACGACGCACCACGCGGACGACCGGTTCGGCGGCACGTTCCGGCTCAGCGCCTCGGACGGCGGAAGCGGCGTCGACTACTTCGAATACTCCTTCAACCGGTCTCTCCCGGTCGGCGGCGCCACGACCGTCGACGCCGTGAACGGCACGGCTTCCCTGAACCTGACACCCGGCCACTGGGGCACGAACGTGCTGTACGTGGCCGCGGTCGACAACGCCGGAAACCGCTCGCGGACGTACGAGTACGACTTCTACGTGCCGGGCAATCCGAACGCCAAGGCCGTGGCAGGGGATCTGACCGGTGACGGCCTGCCGGACGTCGCCACCGTGGACGGGGGCGGGAACATCCGCATGTACCCCGTCGGGACGGACGACCCGGCGCGCGGCGGTACTGTCGCGGCCTACCAGGCGCCCAGCAAGCTGCCGTCCACCGCCACGTGGGCCGGGGCCATCCTCGCCCACCGAGGTTCCCTGCACGGCGGGCAGACTGTCGATGACCTGTTCGCCTACAAGGGCGGGGAGCTGTATCTCTACCTCAACCCGACGAACGGCGACTTCACCAAGGCCCAGCTGGTGACGGTGACCCGGCCCGACTGCGTCTTCGATGCAGCCAAGTGCCGCAGCTATGGTGACAACTGGCAACAAGTCACCCAGCTCATCGCGCCCGGCGATGTGGACGGAGACGGCGGCAACGACCTGGTCACCGTGGAGAACGGTGTGCTCTGGCTGTTCCACGGGGCCGGCAACGGCCGTTTCGTCAACCCGGTCCAGATCGGTGCCGGCGGCTGGCAGAGCATGACCGTCCTCGCCCCCGGCGACATCAGCGCCGCCAGCGGCGCCGCCCGTGACGGCCTGCCGGATCTGTGGGCGCGCGACACCACCACGGGCGCCCTGTACGCGTACTACAACCGCGTGGGCGACCCGACGGGACTGGGCGACATCACCACCCGCCAGCAGATCGGCTCCGGTTTCTCCGTGCTGGCCCATCCGTCGATCACCTCCGACGGTGACCTCGACGGCGACGGCTACGCCGATCTCGTCTCCACCACCTGGGGCGGAAGCCTGATCGAGTTCCCCGGCCGGGCACCCGCGGCGGGCCAGTACCCGTTCACCGCCGCCGCAGACATCAGCCAGCGCGTCTGGGGCAAGACCATCCAGACCCTCGAGGGCTCTGCCTACCGGCCATACGCCAAGAACGACTACGACGGTGACGGCAGGAGCGATCTCACCGCCATCTCCGGCTCCGGCACCCTCTACTACTGGCACGGCAACGGCAACGGCAGCCTGCGCAACGGCGCCCGCTTGTGGCCGGTCGACGGCGACTACCTCACCTTCCGCGACCTGGCCCCTGGCGACTTCAACGGGGACGGCAAGACCGACCTCGCGGACATCAGTGGGGTGGGCACGCTCTACTGGAAGCCGGGTGACGGCAACGGCGGTCTCGGCGGTTCGGAGAAGCTGTGGCTCACGGAGGAGGACTTCAAGACCTTCCGGGATCTGACCTCCGGCGACTTCAACGGGGACGGCAAGTCGGATGTCGCTGTCATCTCCGGCTCCGGCAACCTCTACTGGTGGGCGGGCGACGGCAACGGCCACCTCGGCACCGCCCAACGCCTCTGGCCCAACGAAGGCGATTTCACCACCTTCCGCGACCTGACCACCGGCGACTTCAACGCAGACGGCAAAACCGACATCGCCGCGATCTCCGGCGCAGGCAACCTCTACTGGTGGGCAGGCGACGGCAACGGCCACCTCGGCACCGCCCAACGCCTCTGGCCCAACGAAGGCGATTTCACCACCTTCCGCGACCTGACCACCGGCGACTTCAACACG
>NZ_JBVILC010000040.1:26070-28542 GCF_055580545.1 Streptomyces sp. NPDC031670
TCGCCGCGATCTCCGGCGCAGGCAACCTCTACTGGTGGGCAGGCGACGGCAACGGCCACCTCGGCACCGCCCAACGCCTCTGGCCCAACGAAGGCGGCTTCGCCACCTTCCGCGACCTCGCCTGACCCAGCCGCAGGGTGTCCCGGCCCCCGAGGGCCGGGACACCTGCTCCACCACCTGACCAGCCCCCCGGAAGGCCTCCCCACGTGCGTATCAGTCATCGTCACCGCGTCGCGCTGGCGATCGCCGCGCTGAGTACCGCAATCGGCGCTACCCCCGTACAGACGGCCATGGCTGCCGACGCCGGCGCCTCCGAAGCCGGACTGGATCTGAGCACCCCCAGCACCGTCTACGTCAACGGCACCCCCGGGGACGTAGACCTCACGGTCACCCGCCCGCCCGCCGGCGATACCTATATCCGGCTGGACCTCCACGGCGCCGGACTGGACCACATACGCATCATGGACGATGCCGGTACCGACGTGCCGTCGCACTACGACCCGTCGGATGGGTCCAGGAGGATCTTCGAGATCGGCGCGGCCGACAGCGATCACAACGGTGTACCCGGAGCACCTCTGGCCGAAGGCACGACCCATCTGCACGTGGCCGCTGAATACGGCGTGGGCAACCACGTCTCCCTGTACGGCCGCCTCGTGGACGGTGCCAGCGGACAGTTCCTCGACAACGCCCTGGAGCAGGGCCCGATAATGATGCCTCTGTCGTCGCCGTCGTTCACGAGCAGTTGGGTTTCCCCGGGGCACGGCACCGGTACCAACGCGACCATCGTCGTCAGCGCGGGTTACCCCCAGCCCGCCCACATGCGACTCACCACGCACATGGGGGCCATGCCTTCGCCCCCGACGAAAACACACACCCAGCTGCGATTCACCGCGCGGCAGCTGGCAGCCGCCGGCTACAGCGCCACGAAGCTGACCGAGGGGGTGACGGTCGAGTACTCGACGGACGGCTCGCAGTACGCCCGGGTTCCCTGGACGACCGATGCCAGTGGCGCCGCCGTCCTCGACTTCCCCGCGCGCTCGTGGGGAGCCGACAAGCCGGTCGAGGCAACCGAGGACCTGCGTCTGTCTGCCTCCTGGGGGCTTCCGGCCAGCTTCCTCAACGGCGCTTTCTGCACGTTCGCCGACGAAGGAAGAGAGGTACTGAGACAGGACCAGGAGTTCCACTTCGAACACGACTACGTCCCCGCCTCCGCCAGGCACTCCTTCTACGGCAGGGACGCCGCCGGCGTCCTGTGGCAGTACAAGGAGGGCGAGTACCCCGAATACCACGGCCAGTACTACACCCCCCGCACCCGCGTCGGAGGCGGCTGGCAGGCGTACGACCTGCTGACCAAGGTCTCCACCTTCGGCGTCCAGGGCAACGGCGACCTCGTCGCCCGCGACCGCTCCGGCGTGCTCTGGTACTACGCGGGCAGCGGCGACGGCAGCGCCCCGTTCCTGTCCCGGAGCCGGGTCGGGGGCGGCTGGCAGATCTACGACACCCTTCTCGGCGCGGGCGATGTGACCGGGGACGGCAGGCCGGACCTCCTCGCGCGCGACCGGGCCGGCACGCTCTGGCTGTACAGGGGGACCGGCAACCCAGGCGCGCCCTTCGCCACCCGCACCCGCGTCGGTGGCGGCTGGAACACCTACACCATGATCGCGGGCGGCTCCGACCTGACGGGCGACGGACGCCCCGATCTGGTCGCCCGCGACCACAACGGTGTGCTCTGGCTCTACCGGGGCACCGGACGGGCCGCCACCCCCTTCAGCGACCGCACCCGCATCGGCGGTGGCTGGAACACCTACACCGCCCTCTCCACGCCCGGAGACCTGTCCGGGCACGGCCACGCAGGCAGCCTGCTGGCCCGTGACCACGAGGGCAGGCTCTGGATCTACTTCGCCACCGGCAACGCAGGCGCGCCGTTCGGGCCACGCCTTCAGATCGGCGACGGCTGGAACACGTACAACGCCCTCATCTGAGCAGGCCACCGTTCCCAGTCCTGACGACCCAGTAGATGCCAGTAGATACTGAGGCCGTGGGTGTTCCGACACCCACGGCCTCCTGCTGTCGCTGGCGCTCGTACCGGGACGGTGGGCTCCACCTCCCGGCACAGTGCCCGGCACGGACCGTCCGGCTGGTCGCCCCCGCGCACCCGCTCTTCACCATCCGGACCCGCACGGATGGCTCCCTCGGCGCCTCGGAAGCCCCGTCTTTCGCCTCCCGCTTCCCGCCCCGTGAGGCCGACTTGATGCTCCTTTGAGCCGCATCAGGTGGTTCTCACCACGCAATACAGGAGGGAACTAGGGGCTTTCGTTTGGATCACTGTGCGGACCAGAGGAAGATGCCTGCGATGTGGAGTCCGGCCAGGTAGATTGCGGCCGTCTTCTCGTAGCGGGTGGCGATGCCGCGCCACTGCTTGAGGCGGTTGATGCACCGCTCGACAGTGTTGCGCTGTTTGTAGGCCTCACG
>NZ_JBVILC010000041.1:0-18879 GCF_055580545.1 Streptomyces sp. NPDC031670
CCGCTACGAGAAGACGGCCGCAATCTACCTGGCCGGACTCCACATCGCAGGCATCTTCCTCTGGTCCGCACAGTGATCCAAACGAAAGCCCCTAGGGGTACGCGCCTCCGCTACGAGGACAGAGCACCCGGGCGTACCGGCGGAGTATCACGAGCGATGCCTCTCCGATTCAGCCGTCCAGGCCAACGTGGCGCGCCATCTCCCTCTGACGTCCAAGCAGTTCGAGCAACTGCTGGCCACCGGAGACAAGAAGGTGCTGCACGCGGTGGCCGGCAACCCGCACCTGACCGCCGACATGGTGATCAGTCTCCAGACCAGCGCAGATCCGTTTGTACGCGTCGCGGTCGCCTACAGCCGTCACGTCGACCCCGAAGTGCGGGACCACCTGCTCGCACTGGTGAAGGAAGAATACGCAGCCGGAAGCACCGAGGCGGATGTCGCACTCCACTGGTCACCGTACGAGCCGAGCTGGCTGCGAGACGCGCCGCTCGCCGAGCGATTGAGCTATGTGGGCTGCCCGCACGCGGTGTTGCGGAAGGTACTCGCGGCTGGCCGGGACCTGCCGGAGGAGGCCTGGCAAAGGCTGGACGACGACCCGGACGTGTCCGTCCGTCGCGCCGCCGCCCGTCGGCCCGACACGCCACCACAGGTCCTGCTGCGGCTGCTCCGCAGCCACGGCGAAACCTTCCACGTCCGGCCGCTGCTGATAGACCATCCCAACTTCCCGCGCCAGGCACTGCGCGGTTTCGTGGAAGAAGTGGATCCACGGGTACGTGTCCTCGCGCTGGAGGACCCCGATCTGCCCGTTCCGGAGCTGCGGCGGCTTGCGGGTTGCGAGGATTCGTTCCTGCGCCGAGGCGTGGCCCGCCACCCCAACATCACCGCGGAACTGATGGAGCAACTGCTGGCGGACCCGGACCCCGCGGTCGCAGAACAGGCAGCGGCAAACCCTGTGCTTCCACGGGCCCGGATGGACCACATTCTGGCCGAGGCCGGCCTCTGAAGTCGGTCGGCCCAGGCTCTCTCACGTAGTTGGACGGTGGCAGCAGCCGTCAAGGGCGAGAGGGGACATGGACTTCAAGGAGACTCGCCGGAAGTCCGGATGCGGAGCCCGGACGAGCCGTCGACTGTCCCGGCCCTCCAGTCCGAGCATCTCCCGGGCCTCCTCGCGAGGTGCAGATGCCGATAGGCCGTGACCTGGCGCCGCGAGGGATGCCACCGTTCCCAGCGTGCTCAGGTTCGGGGCCTTGGTGAGTGCGCCATCGATCAAATTGAACATGTTCAAATTTGTTGCAGTGTGGCGGTCGGCCTATGGGCGAGCCGCGCTCATGTGCCGTCCATGAGAGGGCCTGGCTATGGGGCGCGAGCGGTCTACTGGGCGGATGCTGTGGATCTCGATGGTCGTGCTGTTCCTTGAGTCGGCGCTCACTCTCGTGGTGGCCGTGGTGTACGGCCAGACGCAGGAGTCGCCCAATGTCGGCGGCGGCATCAACGCACTCGGCATGCTGGTGCTGCCCCTCCTGGCCGTAGCAGGCGCCATCCTCGGAGCCGCGATGTCGGCAGTCTGCGTGTTGCCGGCGATCGGGTTGGCCGGAGCGCTGGGGCGGCGGTTCGGCGGCCGGGAAGCCTGGTGGTGGATACCCCTGGTCCTGGCGGCAGCCCTCGCGCCCATAGCGATGGGAACCGCTGTGGCAGGTTCCTGGGACTGGGCGTCTGCTGGGGCCTTGTGGATGGTGGCTGGCCGCTGCTGTACTCACCGTCCCGGCCCTGGCGAGCCGGTCGCGGCGGGCGGAGGCTGCTTGGCGCGGTGGCCGGCTGGGGCGTGTTGATCTTCATCAGCGTCGGCATCCTCGGTGGCATGGCTTTCCAAACGAACCTCCTCAAGGCGTACCGCTAGCCGATGGTGTCCGTACCGGCTCTTGTCGGAACCTGGACCGACGGGAGGGGTGCAGCGCTGACCTTCACCGCGGACGGCAGGGTCGCTGCCTTCGGCGTCAAAGAGGAGCGGTTCGAGGAGAACTTCAATTCTGTGATGAAGGAGTGCGCAGGTGAGGGAACTTGGGAGTTCGATGCTGGAAGGACGCCTGGAGCCAGGAGGTCAAAGTCAGCGTCCAGGGATGCCAGTGGCTGCCCTGGAACGTGGGTGGCACACAGGGAAGGACCACCCTCTACCGGTACATCGGCGACCCCGACTCCTGGGACCTGTACAAGCTGAGGAAGGTATGACCCCTCTGACGGGACCGCCCTTCTGCGACCCGTAGTCGACGGTGTCCAGAGCGAGAACCGCGGAGTGGCATCGAGATCACCCCGCAACCTCTCCAAGCGCGGCGCGGCGCAGAAGCCAGAACGCGATGGACCGCCAGTTGGCCGGTTACGGATCAGCCCGGCACCTCCGGGCTACTCCCCGAGCGCCCGGGTGTGCGGTGTGCGCTGCGCGGTCGTCTCCGTGCGCAGTCGTGCGGCGATCCGCCGTGCGTCCGGCCAGCGTACGTCGTAGGCCCAGCCCCACCGCTCGAACCGGGCGATGAGCCATGCCGTGAGGTCGGGCTGGCCCTCCAGGCCGCCGTGCCGGGCGCTGTTGGGGTCGGCGTGGTGGAGGTTGTGCCAGCCCTCGCCGAAGGTCAGCAGGGCGACCCAGGCGACGTCCCGGGACTGGTCGCGGGTGCGGTAGTTGCGGCTACCGAAGGCGTGTGCCACGGAGTTCACGGACCAGGTGACGTGGTGGACGACGGCGTAGCGGACCAGGCTCGCCCAGAGGAGGGTGACCGTAGCCGTCCTCCAGTCGTGGGTCACCACCAGGACGAGCGTCGGCGGCAGCCCGAGTGAGGCGGCCATGGTGAGCGGGTAGCAGCGGTCCAGACGGCGCACGTCGGGGTCGGCGAGCAGATCGGGTGCGTAGCGCGGGTAGTGGGAGCGGACCGGTGAGGAGGCGAACCAGCCGACCTGGGCGTGCCAGAGACCTTTGAGCAGGGCCCGGCGGGTGGTGCCGTACTTCCATGGCGAGTGCGGGTCGCCCTCCCGGTCCGCGTGCTGGTGGTGGCGCCGGTGCTCGGCCACCCACATCGTCACCGGGCCCTCCATGGCGAGCCCGCCCGCCAGCCCCAGGGCGATCCGCAGGGGGCGCTTCGCCTTGAACGACAGATGGGTGAAGTGCCGGTGGTAGCCCGCCGTGATGCCCATGATGGACAGGGCGTACATCCCGGCACCGAGGACCGCGTCGTACCAGTGCGGCCCCCAGCCGCCGACCAGTGCGGCGGGCAGTGCCACGGCCAGCACCGCCAGCGGGCCCACCACCAGCGTCAGCAGGTAGCCGGTGCGCAGCGGCAGGCCGACCGGGACGGTGTCGGGAAGCGGGGCCCGCGGGCCTTCCGCGTGTTCGAGGGACGCGGTCACGGCGTACCTCCCACGAGCGGGGAGGGAGACCCTCCGGGAAGGCCGGGGGACGGTCCTGCCACGAGTGGGGGAGTGCAGGGAGTCATGTGCGGCGATTATGCGCAAGAGACACGCCCCCCGAGCTCAGGCGCGGCGGGCGGGACGGCCTCCGGCGACATGCTCTACCTGGATGGATGAAGGCATGGGGGAACGTAGGCATGGAGGTAGGGATGGAGGTGCGGGCTCGGAGTCCCTGGTCGACGATGGGGCCAGGCCCGGGGCGTGTCCCGCGGCGCGGGCCCGGTCGGCAGACGTCGTCGTACGCGCGAGCCGTGCCGCCGGCGTAGGTGTCGAGGGAGGGAGCGAGGGATGCGAGCGGACGGCCACGCACCCGGACGGCCCACGCCGGACGGCGAGGATGACCGGGAGCTGCTGCGCCGGTGCGCGCGCGATGTGGTCGAGGTCGCCGAAGGCATCCGCGCGGTGTCCGCGCGCACCAGCGGCGCGCTGTTCGCGCCGTCGCTGACCGCCTCCGCCCGCCGTCGGCCCCGCACCGGTCTCGCCGCCCAGTGGGCGCTGCTGCGGGCCCTGACGAACAAGCAGGGCCTGGGTGGCTCGGCGATCACCGCGCCCAAGGGGATGGGGAAGGTGCTCGGCGCGGCAGGGGAGGTGCTGGGCCGGGAGAGCCTGGCCGCGCTGGTCGCCGTCACCTCACTGCGGCTGAGGATCGCCGCCGTACTGGTCGACCACCCCGAGTTCGAACGCGACCCCGGCATGCGCCGGCTGATGGCCGCGATCACCGCCGACCGCGACCTGGAGGCCGTACGGGCCCTGCGCGCCCTGTTCCGGGACAAGGGCGCCCAGCGCGCGCTGTCCGGGCTCGCGCCCCTGATGGCGGAACTTCTCGGCATTCGCGCCCTGCTGGACGAGGATCCGCAGAACGACGAGACCGGCTGGGCGCTCGCCGCCGGACGGGAACTGTCCGCGGACCCGCTGCACGGCATCAGCGCCGCCCATCTGGCGGCCATGGACAAGGGGGAGGGCGCCGCCGAGCCGGTGGCCCTCTCCGACCAGGAGCGGCAGCTCATCGCCGCAGAGGGGTCCTTCCTAGGGTTCCTGGGCAACATCGAGGCGCTCCGCACCGACGGGCGCGTCCTCGTCCAGAACGTGCGGGGTCCCGACGGCGTCGTCCGCTACGTCCTGCAGGCACCCGGCATGGCTCCGGGCCGCCCCCGCAACGACTCCCCGCAGGACTTCATCGGGGCCTGGCGCAACCTGTTCATGGCCGACTCGCCCTACACCCGCTCGATCCTGCTGGCGCTTGCGGACTACGGCATTCCGAAGGGTGCCGAGGTCGCGCTGATCGGCCACAGCGAGGGCGGTATCGCCCTGATGAACCTCGCGCAGAACGAGGAGTTCTGCCGCGCCTACCGGGTCACGCACGTCGTGACCGTCGGCTCGCCGGTCGACAACAAGAAGCCCGCCGACCCGCGCACCTGGGTCGCCAGCATCACCAACCAGCACGACATCGTCCCCGTCCTCGACGGCCGGGGCGCGGGTTCCGCGTTCGACCCGCACCCCAACTGGTACGAGGTCGACTACACCGGTCCCACCCACGAGTTCCCGCTGTGCCACATGCTCCGCGAATACATCAAGCACCTCACGACCGTCATCCCTGAGGCGTGCGACGCCGTTGACGAAGCGCTCAGTCCCTACCGCGGGGCTGTCGTACGCAGCCAGGTGTACCAGCTCAAGGACCGCGCCCGCCCGCCCGAGGGCTATCCCTTCCTCACCTTGCCCACCAGCGCGTTCCCCACGACGGCCGGTCCGGTCGACGTCCCCGTGCGCTACTACGACTCCTCCGCCGCCCACCTCTGCTTCGCGGTCTCCGCCGATGCCGCGCGCACGCTGCTGCCCGACGTCACCTGGGTGACCCCCAGCCGGTTGGCGCGACGGGCCCTCGCCGTGCTGTCGCTGTACGAGCACCGTTGCACCACGATCGGCCCGTACACGGAGATCGCCCTGTCCATCCTGGTCGACGACCTGTGGCGGCCCCGTCCGTACGACGTCGCGGCGGACCTGCTGCGCCGGGTGGACCTGCGCCGCACCGGACGGTACGTCCTGTCCCTCGCCGTGACGAGCGAGGACGCCCGGATCGTCGCCCAGGAGATCTGGGGCCAGCCCGCGGTGCGGACGCCGGCCGAGGCCGACCTGATGAGTCGGCACATCGCCTGCCGCTCTCCGGGACTCGGGCTCGCCGTCGAGGGCCGGATCGGCCCCGGCGTGCGCTGTCCGGAGGCGGACTGGGTGCTCTACGGCCGCCGGAGCGACAGCACCGTACGCACCCTGGTCCGGGTCCACGGCAGGCAGCGGCTGCACCCCGGCGGCGGGGTCCGGCTGCGGCTGGACAGCGCGGCGGCCGGGCCGCTCGCCGGTCGGCTGCGCGCACTGGGCATCGACGGGACGCGGCCCCTGTTCGTCCTGAGCTGCCCGCAACTGATGCTGCACCGCAGCGCGGGCGCCGTCCTGCCGCGCTGAAGTCCCCGTACCGCACCGAGCCGAGTGGGAGCCGCCATGGTGACCGAGTCCCCCCGAGCAGCCGCCTCACCCGTCGATGACCTTCTCGGCCAGGTGCGTACGCTGCGGCAGGACGCCGACCTCATGGCGGCCTACGCGCGCCGACTGCTCGCCACCGCAGCCGCGCTCGACGGCTGCCCGGCGGCACCCGAGTGGAGCCGGGCCACCCTGGAGCAGCAGGCCGCCGCGTGTGCGACGGCGGCGGAACAACTGCGTACCGCCGCGGAGGCCCTGGTCGCGCACGTCCGTGACTGACCGCGCGGCGCGGCCACCGGGCGCCCTGGCGGCGAGCGGCCGGGGGAGACCGCGTTCAGCGGACGGGTGGCCGGGTATCGCCCGCGGCGCTGCCCAGCGACACGAAATAACGTCCGGAGTCCTCCGGCAGGTTGCGGTGCACCAGGTCGGAGAAGCTCCTGGTCTCCCGGACGACCCGCATACCCTCCTCCGAGAACGTCGAGGGGGCGAACAGACGGGGCGCGAGCAGCGGGTTGTTCAGCGCCTCGGAGAACGCGTCGACGGAGATGATCCGTTCGAGCAGCCGGCCGAAGATGGCGCCGGGCTCCGGCTCCTCCGCGAACAGACCGACGTACAGCTCGATGTCGTCGACACCGCCGTACAGGTCGAGCAGCGCCTCCTGGACCCGGGAGTCGCCGGTGATCTGCCGTGGATGGGTGACCGGCGGGAAACCGTAGTGGACGCGGTAGTCGTTGTACGACGCCAGCCGCAGCTCACGGCCGACCGCGACGGAGCGCGCCTCGATGGGCAGCAGCAACTCGTCGGTGTTGAACAGCCCCGACAGACCGGCTGGTTGCCGTGACAGATCCTCGAACAGCGGGCCGAGGCCGCGGTCGAGGACGAGCTGCCCGTTGGCGATCGTCCGGGCGAGCGGCACCTCCTGGTCCGCGATCCGGTAGGTGGACGGGATCAGGCTGTGCCAGCGGTAGACGAGGCTGAACTCGATCGTCGCCCAGTTCTCCCGGTGCCACACCCCCCGGTCGGTGCGTACCGGGTCGAGGACGAAGTCGAAGTGGTACGGCGTGATGTGGTTGATGTACTCCTCCAGCATCACCCGGATCATCATCACGATCAGGGTGTTGCGGGTGGTCTGGAAGACGCGCTCGTCGTCCCACTCCGGGTGGGCGGCGCCGAGGAGACCGGCGACCCGGTTGTGCTCGCGCAGGAACAGGACGTTGAGCGCCATCGGACCGATGTGCGCGTGCACACGTTCGCCGCCGCACGCGAAGAGCGTGTCGACGCGGTCCTTGGGCACCTCGCCGAAGCGGACCGGCCTGATCGCCCCGAACTCCTCAAGGATGCTGCCGTCCCGGCACAGCGCGGGCGGGAACTCGGCGCCGTCGATCATCCGGCTCTTCAGCCGGCCGCCCTGGAAGGTGCGCAGGCACGCGGTGACCTCCTCGCGGTCGCCGTAGAGCTGGCACATGTCCAGGGTGTGCGGGGAGTCCGTGCGGCGCGGGTCGCCGGTGGCGGCGTGTCCGCGCAGGAAGCCGTCGGTGAACCACTGCGCGAACGCGGGCAGCAGCGCTGTGGAACGCGCGCAGTACCTTCCCCCGCCCTCGCGGCGGAACAGCTCGGCGACCTCCTGCGGGGGCGGCAGGTTCCCGGGCTGCCCGGCCGTCGGCGGCAGGTGGCGGCCCACCCAGGAGCGGTCGGTGAGCGAGTCCCAGGAGGTGTACGGACTCTTCGTGCTCAGCGGCTCCGGGCGCGGGGGCGCTTTGAGGACCGCCAGGTCGGTGAGGGTCGAGTTGAGCCTGCGGTGCAGCCATCTGCTGCGCTGGGCGGCCTGCCAGGCGGGGCGGTAGTGGGTCAGCAGATGGGTCTCGAACCGGTTGCGCCGGCCGTCGCGGGACCTGTCCCGGGCTTCCGTGCGCGGCACCGTCCGGCCCTCGGTCTCACGAGACGTGACGGTCATGGGTCCTCCGGATGCGCGGTCGGCGGCGGTCGTCGGCGGTCAGGCCGCGGGTACGGGCGGGCGGCCGGAACTCACCGGGTAGTGCTGCGGGAACGGGGTGCCCGCGTAGTCGAGGGCGCGTTCACCGCCGGGCAGCGGGCGGACGCCGGGACGCAGCAGCACCCGTCGCACCAGCTCCGGCACGATCACCTGGGCGGCGTACTTCCCGACGCAGTCGTGGGCGCCGTACCCGAGGACGAGGTTGTGCGCGGCCGGGCGGCGGGGGCGGAACTCGGCGGGCGCGTCCAGCACCTCTTCGTCGAACATGGCGGACGCGAAGCAGGCAAGCACCACGCTCTTGGCGGGGATCACCGTCTGCCGCGGCGTCCCGGTGGCCAGCACGTGGTCGCGCAGGCACAGCCGGGGCGTGACGGGCACGAACGGGTGGAAGCGCAGCGCCTCCCACACATAGGCGTCGAATCGCTCCGGGTCGCCCGCGTCCGCCGCCCGCTCGGCCTCGGCCAGTGCCTCGGGGCGCAGCGCGAGCTCCTTCAGCGCGGTGGCCGTGCACTGCGTGGCATTCTGCTGATAACCCGTCAGGTAGCCGGCGAGGTTGGCGTTGATCCGCTTGTCGTCGAAGCCGTACTCGGCGGGGAGCCGGGTGCGCAGCATCCGGTCGAGGATGTCTGCGGGCCCGTCGCCGCCGTCCTCGGACGCGGACCGGCGTCGCGTGATCACCTCGGCCACCCGCTCGCGCAGCTCGCGCCCGGCCGCCATCCCGGCCGCGTGGATCTCCGGGTCGCGGTCGGGATTGATGGCGAACGCCCACTGCATACGGCGGGTGCAGGAGTGCAGGACCTCCTCGTCGATGCCGTCCAGACCCAGGTAGGCGCGGGCCACCTGGGCGGCGGCCAGACGGGCGTAGTCCTGGATCAGGTCGAAGGTGTCACCACCCCGGGCGAGCGCCTCGTCCAGGACCGCGTCGGCGATCCGCGCCGTCAGCTCGCGCACCCGGGGCGCGTCCTCGGCCGCCAGGAACACCTGCCCGTAACCGCGCTCGCGCCAGTGCAGGTCGGCGCCGTCCCGGGCGAGGAGGAAGGGAGCACCGAGCACCTCCTCCAACAGCGGCCCGAACACGCCGACGGTGAACGTCTCGGGCGCAGACAACACCTCCAGGACGTCCGGGTGCCGGGTGACGAACACACCGACGGGTGTGCTGAACACCGGCCGGTGTGCGCGCAGTTCGGTGAACAGGGCCGCCTTGTCGGCTGCCATGCTCCGCCGCAGCAGGGCCACCCGCCGCGGGACGTCGTCCTCCGGGAGCGCGTCGTACGCGGTGAGGAAGTCCATGACGGCATTGAGCCACCGCACGGCGGCCGTCGCACGTCGGGCGGGCATCCGGAGCAGCGCCGGGGTGCGGGGGAGCGGAGCCGGGGTGAGGATCGTGGGCGGGACCGGGACCGGTCCGCGCGGACCGGTCCCGGCAGCCGCCGGGGCATGTGGTCGTCCTGGTGGGCGCCGGGGTACGAGCGCGTCCTGGCGGGCGGGGCCTGTCCGGGCCGCCTGCCGGGCACTGTCCCGGTCTGCCGTCGGCCCTGCCGTGCCGCCCCGTTCGGTCTGCCGTCGATCGTGCCGCCGCGTGCGGTCCGCCGTCCGCCGACCGCGGCGTTCGGTCTGCCGTCCGCCGTGCCGCCGTGTGCCGTACAGCGGGCGGCCGAGCGTCGTCCCGGAAGGAGGGCCCGGATGCTGTCCGCATGGGCCGGATCCATGGTGCCCCTCTTCAGCGACACGACCGTGAGCGGTGCCGAGCACCTGAGCCGGGCCGCCCGCAGCGGATGTGTCCTCGCCGCCAACCACACCTCGTTCTTCGACCCGGTGCTGCTGATCGGCACCCTGCACCGGCTCGGCCTGCGGCCCGCCGTGCTGGCCACTGCCGGATTGTGGCGGGTGCCTCTGCTGTCCCGGGCCCTCACCCGGGAGGGATACGTGCCGGTGTACCGGGGGAGCCGCCGCGCCGGGGACGCCCTGCGGCACGCCGCCGAGGCGCTCGCCGGGGGACGCAGCGTGCTCATCTACCCCGAAGGAGGTCTGCCCCGGCACCGCACCTCCCACGACCGGCCGCCCGCCCGTCTGAAGACCGGTGTCGTCCGGCTCGCACTGTCCATGGACGCGCCCGTGATCCCCATCGGGCACGCGGGTGCCCGCCGGGTCGCCTCCGGAAGCCGGGCCAAGCAGCTGGCAGGCTGGGCCACCGCGCCGGTACGCCGGCCGCGCGTCCACGTACACATCGGGCCGGCGCTTCGTCTCGACGCCTCGGACCGGCCGTTGGACGACCTGGAGGTTGCGCTGGGCGTCACCTGGTCCCGCGCGGTGCACGGCCTCCGCGGCGGGCAGCCGTGCGAGGACCCGGTCCCCGATGACCAGCGCTGATGACGGAGCAACACCGTTCGCTCATACGGGTGGTACGGCTCCCTCCGCCTGGGCCGAACGAGTTGCGGTGTCCCTGGAACCCCCCGCCCGGCCCGAACAATCACCCTTATGCATCTCGTGACAGCACAAGGTCCCGCGCGGCGCGCCCCCGTGGCCGTCACCGGGCTGGGACTGGTCACCCCGGCGGGCATCGGCCGGGACGCGGCGTGGGCGGGCCTCACGGCCGGGCTGTCCACGGCCACCGACGACCCCGCCCTGAGCGGGTTGCCCGTGGCCTTCTCCTGCCAGGTGCCCGGTCTCGACGTGGCCGGTCTGCTCGGGCACCGGCGCGCCCGGCGCCTCGACCGCTTCACGATCTTCGCGCTGCTCGCCGCCCGGGAGGCCGTCTCCGACGCGGGCCTTGCTCCCGACGGCTGGGAGGGCGCCCGTATCGGCGTGGTGATGGGGGTCGGCACCGGGTCCATACAGGGCTGGCAGGCCGAGTTCGACCGGCTCGCGGCTCACCTGCCCGAACGTGTCTCACCCCTGGCGCTGACGCGCAGCGTGCCGAACATGGCCGCCGCCGAGATCGCCCTCGATCTCGGGGCGCAGGGCCCCAACCTGGTCGTCAGCGCCGCCTGCGCCTCCGGGACCAGCGCGATCGGACTGGCACGCGACTGGCTGCTGGCCGGCAGCTGCGACGTGGTCCTGGCCGGCGGCAGCGAGTCGGCCCGGCTGCGTATGACCGCCGCCTGCTTCGCCCAGATGCGCGCTCTGTCGCGGCGCGCCGACAGCCCCGCGACCGCCTCCCGCCCGTTCGACCGGAACCGCGACGGGTTCGTCCTCGGTGAGGGAGCGGCCGTGCTCGTCCTGGAACGCGTCGAGGACGCCCGGGCACGGCGTGCGCACCCCCAAGCCCTGCTCGCCGGTTACGGCGCCTCCTGCGACGCCCACCACTTCACCGCCCCGCAGCCCGACGGCGACGGCGCCGCGCGCGCTCTGCGCGCCGCCCTCTCGGACGCGGGCCTCGCCCCGGAAGACATCGACCACGTCAACGCGCACGGCACCGCCACCCCGCAGGGAGACGCGGCCGAGCACAACGCGCTGCACCAGGTCTTCCGGCGGCCTCCGCCCGTCACCGCCGTCAAGGGCACCATCGGACACGCCATCGGCGGCGCGGGAGCCATCGAAGCGGCCTGCACCGTGCTCACCCTGCGGCACCAGCTGATCCCGCCCACCGCCAACCTCGACACCCTCGATCCCGCCCTGGACCTGGATGTGGTCGCCAAGGTGCCCCGGCCGCAGCGGATGGGAGCCGCCGTCAGCAACTCCTTCGGGTTCGGCGGCCAGAACGCCGTACTCGCCTTCACAGCCACTCACTGACGGCGCTTCTTCCGGTCTCCCTTTTCCGGGGCGGCGGTGCCGTCGCCCGCGACGGTCGGCGGGACACGGGCGTATCCGTCGCGACGGCAGCCGGTGGCTGACGCCGGTGGCTGCCGTGGGCCGGTTCCGGAGGCTGGTGCCGACCGGTGACCTACTCGGTGTGCAGCGCCGAGGCGATGGTCATCCGGGCGGCCGACCTGGCCGGGACCAGAGCACCGAGGACGGCGATCACCACTCCCGCCAGGAGCACCGCGGCCAGCTGCGGCGCGTGCCACACGTCCTTCATGTACGCGGGGAAGTCGACCACCCCGACGTTGTCCACGACGAGGCGGTGCGCCGCCATCCCGAGCGGGATGCCGAGCAGTCCGCCGACCGCGCCGAGACCGGCGACGGACGTCACCGTCATCACCACCACCTGCCGGGGGGTCATCCCGATCGACTTGAGCATGCCGAGGTCCCGGCGGCGTTCACGGGTGTTCAGCAGGACGGTGTTGAAGACACCGAGCGAGGCGACGAGGGTCAGCAGCGCGGTGAAGACCGTGGAGAAGGTGATGACGGTGGCGGTACCGGCGTTGCTGAAGTCCAGCACCGACGCGTGCAGGCCGGGGTCGAGCGCTGTGACCGCCTCGGCGTACGCGTGCGCGTCGGCGCCGGGGGCGAGCCGTACCGTGTACTCGGTGGCGTGGGCGTCCGGTGCGAGCTGCGCCAGGCTCTCCCAAGTGGCTTCCAGGGCACGGGCGTTGCCCTCGGTGAGCTGACCCACGACGGTCGCGGTGATCTTCCTGCCGTTCAGTTCCAGCGTGACCCGGTCACCGAGCTTCAGCCCGCGCTGGGTCAGGAACGCCGGCCCGGCCACGATCTCGCCCGCCGCGGACGGCGCCCGCCCCTTGACGATGGTGTGATCGTACGAGGACGCGTCCCCGCGGTAGAAGTCGGCGAAGACGGGCTGGGTCTGCCCGGCCATGTTCACCTGGGACAGCGCGCGGGCCCGTACCCCCTCAGCGCCCGGCAGCGACCGCAGCCGTTCCTCGATCTGCGGGTCATCGAGCCGGGGCGGGGTCCGGCCGTCGCCCGGCCCCCCGGTCGTCACGTGGATTCTGGCGCCTCCGTCCTCCCGCCCGACATTGCCGTACGCCACCATGGTGCTGGTCAGTCCGGTCGACAGGGTCACCGTGGTGACCCCGAGGACGATGGCCGCCATGGTCAGCAGGGTGCGGCCGGGGCGCGCGAACGGCTGGCCCAGGCCAAGACTGACCGGGCGCGGCAGCCGGGTGGCGCCGAGCATCCGCTGGACGCGCAGTCCGCGCCCGGTCCTCGGCGCGCCGCCCGCGCTGATCGCCCGTGCGGCGGGCAGCCGGTGGGCCCGCAGGGCGGGGACCAACGCGGCCAGCAGGACGAGGGCGGGCATGCCCACGAGGCAGGCCACGGAGACCCACGGGCTGATGTCGCCGACCGAGGCCCGGCCCACGTCGATGCCGGTGAACGCGACCCTCAGGATCGGTCCGACCAGCGCGTCGCCCAGCAGGGTGCCCAGCACAGAGCCCACCACCGCTGGCACCGAGAGCATCGTCAGGTAGACGGCGACGACCTGGTTCGGGGTGAAGCCCAGAGCCTTGAGCACCCCGATGTGCCGGTACCCGGAGACGACCGCCCCGCTGACCACGTTGCCGACGATCAGGGTGGAGACCAGCAGGCCGAGCACGCCGAAGAGCGTGATGAACGGGAGGTAGGAGTCGGCCAGCGCGGAGTAGGCCTGTCTGAGCGTGAGGTAGGTCTGCGCGCCGGTCAGCGATTCCTTGGGCAGTCCCGTGGTGGCCCGTGCGAGGGCGGTGCTCAGCTGGGCCTCCGTGGAGGAGTCCGTGAAGCGGTACAGCATCTGGGCGGAGACCGGGTGCAGTGCGGCCATCTGCTCGGGCGAGACCCAGGCGCTCGCCGACTTGCTCATACTGGCGGCGAATCCGACGACGGTCAGCGGCGCTCCGCCGGGGATCTCCAGCTTGGTGCCGAGAAGCGCGGTGCCGGGGGAGCCCTGGACCGACCAGTTGACGACGATCTCACCGGGCGCGGTCGCCCAGTGGCCCTCCAGGAGCTCGATCCGGTCCACGGGGCCCGCCGGGTCGGCCCGGCCCACCACGGTGAGGGTGCCGCCCGCCATCCAGAGCCAGTCCTTGGGGATGTCGACGACGGCCTGCCCGAACGGTCCGGCCGCAGCCGCGACCCCGGGCTGCCGGGCGGTGCGCGCCAACTGTTCCCGAGAGACCTTGGTGGTGTCGAAGGTCGCCACCGTATGGGCGCCGCGCTGTGCGGCGTAGGCCTTGTCGAAGGGGCCCGACGCGGCGTTCAGCAGAGCGAGCGCGAGCAGGACGGTCGTGGTGGAGCAGAGCACGACGAGCCCGATGACGAAGGTCTGGACCCGGCGGCGCTTCACGGCCGCGCGCGAGGCTCTCCATACGGCGCTCACGCGGTCGCCTCCAGTGCGCTCTCGCGGGCGACCCGGCCGTCCGCGACTTCGATCAGCCGACTGGCGCAGCGTGTGGCGAGCTTGGGGTCGTGGGTGACGATCAGCAGGGTCTGGCCTATCTGGTTGAGGTCGATCAGCAGGTCCATCACCTGCTCGCCCGACCGGCTGTCGAGGGCGCCGGTGGGCTCGTCGGCGAGCAGCAGCGCCGGTCGGTTCATCAACGCCCGTGCGACGGCGACGCGTTGGCGCTCGCCTCCGCTGAGCGTCGCCGGATAGTTGTTCCGGCGCTCGGCGACACCGAGTTCGTCCAGAAGCTCCAGGGCGCGGCGACGCGCCTGCCGGGCCGGGGTGCCGGTCAGTTGCGCGGCCAGCGCCACGTTGTCCAGGACGGGCAGGTCGTCGATGAGGTTGAAGAACTGGAAAATCATGCCGACGTTGCGCCGCCGGAACAGCGCGAGCCCGGTCTCGTTCAGTTTCCCGAGGTCATGACCGTGCACCTCGACGGTGCCCGAGGTCGGCCGGTCCAGGCCGGCCACCATGTTGAGCAGGGTGGACTTGCCGCAGCCCGAGGGGCCCATCACGGCGACCGCGTCGCCCGCCCGGATCTCCAGCGAAAGGCCGTCCAGGGCCTTCGCGTCGCCGTACTCCTTGTGCACGCTCTCCAGCCGCACCACCACGTGCCGGGCACTGTCATGATCAGTTGTCATGGCTCGAACTTAGGCCGGTGTCGATGACGGGGCGTCACCCCCCGGATGTATCCGTCCGGGCAGGTCATCCTGGGGATGTACGCGGATGCGTACGGGGGTTGATGCGGGCACGCCCCGTACACCTGCGAAGATGATCCGGTGTGGGGATCCGGGACGGTCTGGCTGGTCATCGCCCTGGCGGCGGCAGTCGGCGCCGCCGGGTGTCTGAGCGTGGCCGTGGTCCGGGCACGGCGGCTGCACCGGACGGCCATCGAAGAGCGCGGCTGGCTGCTGGAGCGGGAACGTGAGAGCGCGGCGCGGATCGCGGTCGACGCCGAGCGGGCCAGGATCGCCACCGAGCTCCACGACATCGTCAGCCACAACGTGAGCCTCATGGTGGTCCAGGCCGGGGCCGCCCGCGAAGTGCTGGCCACCATGCCGGACGAGGCCGCGGCGGCGATGAGCGCCGTGGAGACCGCCGGACGGAACACGATGACCGAGCTGCGGCACCTGCTCGGCCTGCTCGCACCCGCGCAGAACGGCGACGACGAGCCCTACGGTATGGACCTCTCCCCGCAGCCGAGCCTGAGCCGGCTCGGCCCGCTGATCGACCGGATCGCCTTTGCCGGCCTGCCCGTGGAGACGCGCGTCTCGGGTGAGCCGCGCCCGCTGCCGACCGGGATCGATGTCACCGCCTACCGGATCATCCAGGAGGCCCTGACCAATGCCCTCAAACACGGCGACGGAGCGAAAGCCGAGGTGACGGTGCGATACGCCGACCACTATGTGCGGGTCGAGGTGCTGAACAGCGGACCGAGCGTCCTGACGGGCAGCGGGCCCGCGCGGAAGGAACCGTCCCCGAACAGGGCGGACGGAGCAGGACGTGGGCTGCTCGGCCTTCGCGAGCGGGTCGCCGTCTACGGCGGCGACCTGGACGCCCGCCGCCGCCTCGGCGGTGGCTACCGCGTCCGCGCCCGGATCCCGCTGGACCGGCCATGACGACGCACACCGCGCCCGCCCCGCGCGTCGTGATCGCCGACGACCAGGAAC
The DNA here is from genome assembly GCF_055580545.1 of Streptomyces sp. NPDC031670. Lineage (NCBI taxonomy): Bacteria > Bacillati > Actinomycetota > Actinomycetes > Kitasatosporales > Streptomycetaceae > Streptomyces > Streptomyces sp. NPDC031670. The sequence goes on from NZ_JBVILC010000041.1 coordinate 15,848, forward strand.
TGGTCCGCACCGGCTTCCGCCTGATCCTGACCGCCCGCGGCATCGACGTGGTGGGCGAGGCCGGCGACGGAGCCGAGGCCGTTGCCGCTGTGCGCAGGCTGCGGCCCGACGTCGTACTGATGGACATCCGGATGCCCGTCATGGACGGCCTGGAAGCCGCTCGCCGTATCCTCGCGCAGGTCCCGGAGTGCCGGGTGATCATGCTGACCACCTTCGACCTCGACCACTACGTCTACGCCGCCCTGGCCGCAGGAGCCAGCGGTTTCCTGCTCAAGGACGTCACCCCCGCGCATCTGGCCGCCGCCGTACGCCTGGTCGACACCGGCGACGCCCTGCTCGCGCCCTCGATCACCCGCCGCCTGGTGGAGCGCTTCGCCCCCAGCGCCCCCACAGCCGGTACGGGCCTGGCAACTCCGGCCGTCCACCGGGACCTGGCGGCGCTGACGCCGCGCGAGCGCGAGGTACTGACGCTCATGGGGCGGGGCCTGTCCAATGCCGAGCTGGCGCGGGAACTGACGCTCAGTGAGGCGACGGTGAAGACCCACGTGGCCCGGATCTTCGCCAAGCTGACCCTGCGCGACCGGGCCCAGGCCGTCGTCCTCGCCTACGAGACAGGACTTGTCTCACCGGGCGAGTCCGCCGAGTCCCCCGAGAGCACCGACTCCGGCCGGTAGCCAGGCTGGGGGTCGGCGTCCCCGTCGGTGTGGGACAGCCTCCAGGGCGAGGTGCGATAGGCCATACGGCGCGGTTCCAAGCGGGCGGACCGGCTACGTAGATACCCCTCGCTCTCGCAGGGAGCCACGGTGGCGGCGTCCGGCTGACGCACCGGACGCCGCCGCGGGCATCAGGCCGACGCGCTGACCGCCGGGCCGAAGTGCCGGGCGAAGAACCGGACCGCACTGTCGGCCTCGAACCGCGGCAGCTCCTTGTGCTTGCCGGAGTTCACGTGCAAGGACTTCTCCTTCGAGGCGAAGGCGTCGAACAGTGCGAGGCCCTCCTCGCGAGAGATGTGCTCGTCATCCCACTGCAGATCGAACTCGATCGGGATGGTGATCTGCTTCGCCCTCTCGGCCAGGACGTGGGGCCAGTGCTGGCCGAAGACCGCGGCCGTGATCCGGGGTTCGGTCGCCACCAGCGGTATGCCGATCGCGGTGCCCATGTTGAGGCCCCAGTAACCGACCGGCCCGTCGGCGCCGATCTCCGGAAGCTGCTGAAGAGCGTCCAGAGTCATCTGGTATTCGGGTACGGCGAGTTCGGCCAGATGCTCGTTGTAGCGGACGACGATCGGGCCTTCGGGCTCGGCCGCCGCCCTCGCCCGGAACAGCTCGGCGATCTCCGCCTCGTCGTGCGCCGTGCGCGGCCGGTCGCCGTGACCGGGTGCGTCGATGACCGCGACGTGGAAACCGCAACCGGTCACCAGGAGCCGGGCCCGGCCGGACATCGCCGGGTGCTTCTTGTGGTTGCCACCGCCGTGGCCCAGGAGGATCAGGGGCGCGCGATCGGTGGCGCCGGAGGCGGGGGACCAGAGGACGCCGGGGACGCCCCCGATGGTGAAGTCGCGCTCGACCACGCCGTTCGACGACGATTCGGCGGTGAAATCGAAGGAGTACATAGGTGTTGCCTTTCGGGAGTGCCTTGGTCTGCGGCGCTCCCGGCGGCGCCTACGTCAGTCGCCGGCCGTGACGGGAAGAGGGAGCACCCACGTCGATACAGCGTTCATGGGTCTCACCTCCTCGGGCGGTGTCACGGGCAGGTGAAAGCTAGCAGATCGATCATCAGCTCGGCCAGACCATTTTCGTGACACCGACCGACACCCACTTACATCCACCTACACCGGCCCGCACACCGGCCCTCACACCGGCCCGCACGGACCTGGCGCCGAGTTCGGCGAGCGGGGCGTTCGCGGCATCGCGGCGGTCGAGACCAAGTGGTCGAAGCCGCCGGTCTCCTGGGCCACGCCGTCCTGCCGCACACCCGAGCCGCACTCGCCGAGGCGCAGCGTCTGCACAGCGCGGCGCGGCGGGGGGCCGGTCTGGAGGGCGGCGACCTAGAGGTTGCCACCGTCGGCGTTCGGATGCGAAGTGACGTGGATGGAGTCGAGCAGCCGCAGGGCGCGGGCGCTCGGGCTGCCGGGTTCGGCCTGGTAGACGACCAGTTGCTGGCCGGGGGCGGCACGTACGTCGAAGGTCTGATAGGTGACCGTCACAGGACCGACGTCCGGGTGGAGGAAGTGCTTGGAGTCCTGGGTCTTGCCGCGCACGACGTGGGTGTTCCACAAGCGGGTGAAGTCCGCGCTGGACTCGGTGAGGGTGTGGACGAGTTCTCGCAGCCTGGGGTTGTCCGGGTCGAGGCCTGCCGCCTGACGTAGGTGGCTCACGGTGGCCTCCGCTGTGTGATTCCACCGGATGTAGAACTGTCGGCCTGCTGGGTCGAGGAAGGCCATGCGAGCCAGGTTGTCCGCCTTCGCGAAGGGTGAATGCAGTGCCTTGGCCAGAGTGTTGACCGCCAGGACGTCCAAGGTCCGGTCGATGACGAAGGCCGGGGCGCCCGGATAGCCGTCGATCAGTTGGCGCAGGGCGGGACTGACAGGGTCCGTGGTGTGGACGAACTGGCTGCTCGGCGCTGTCCCGGCCAACTGGTGCAGGTGCGCGTGGGCGTCGGGGTCCAGTCGCAGGGCGCGGCCGAGCGCGTCGAGTACCTGGGCCGAAGGGCGGCGTTCGCGCCCCTGTTCCAGACGGGTGTAGTAATCCGCGTTCACCCCGGCCAGGACGGCGACTTCTTCTCGGCGCAGTCCGGCGACTCTACGCACTCCGTAGCTCGCCATACCGACGTCCCGCGGACACAGGGCCGCCCTGCGTGCGCGCAGGAACTCTCCCAGGTGGTTGTCGGTCATGTCCTCAGGTTAGGCCGCGGGGGCGGGGGGGGGGGGGGGGGGGGGGGGCCACCCCCCCCACCACCACCCCCCCCCCCTCCCCATCCTCCGCCCCCCGACTCTGCGTAGAGGGAGAGAGAAACAACCCGAAAAAAAAAAC
>NZ_JBVILC010000041.1:18889-26504 GCF_055580545.1 Streptomyces sp. NPDC031670
CTTTTTTGGGTGGTGGGTTTTTTTTTTTGGGTTTTTTTTTTTTTTTTTTTGGGGGGGGGGGGGGGGGGGTGTTTCCCCCCCCCCCCCCCCCCCCCCCCCCCCCCCACGTCCTGGTCGGCGGTCTCCGGTCCGTCGAGACTCGGTCGGGCGGCGGGGAGCCGCGCCCATGGACGAAGGGAGCCCGTCATGACCGGGAAGACGGAGCAGGGCCGTGCCGACGTGGTCGGCATGTGGGTGACCGCGGACGGTCACATCCGCCAGGAGTTGCGGGCGGACGGCCGGTACGACGAGACCCGCGGCAGCCGGCGCAGCGCCTACACCGGGCTCTACACGGTGACCGGCAGCCACATCGACTACGTCGACGACTCCGGGTTCACCGCGACGGGCGACATTCGCGACGAAGTGCTCTACCACGAGCACCTCGTCCTCTACCGAGAGGAACAGCAGGCATGACGGACACAACCAAGGTCGTAGCGGTCACCGGGGCGAGCAGCGGGATCGGCATGGCGACTGCCCGGCGACTGGCCGCCGACGGCCACCGCCTGCTCCTGGGAGCGCGGCGCACCGATCGTCTCGAAGCGCTGACTCATGAGATCACCAGGGAGGGTGGCACCGCCGCCTTCCAACGGCTGGACGTCACCGATGCCGCCGACGTCCGCGCCTTCGTATCCGCCGCCCGCGAGTCCTACGGCCGAGTGGACGTGATGGTCAACAACGCCGGAGTGATGCCCCTCTCCCCCCTGGAAGCGCTGAAGACCGACGAGTGGGACCGGATGATCGACGTCAACGTGCGGGGAGTCCTGCACGGTATCGCCGCGGCCCTGCCCCTGATGCACGCTCAGAGGGGCGGGCACTTCGTGAACATCGCCTCCGTCGGGGCGTACGAGGTCTCTCCCACCGCAGCCGTCTACAGCGCAACCAAATACGGCGTCCGGGCGATCTCCGAAGGACTGCGCCAGGAGTCCTCCGGCGACATCCGGGTCACGCTCGTCTCCCCGGGCGTGACCGAATCCGAACTCGCCGACAGCATTTCCGACCCTGCTGCCAGGGAAGCCATGAAGACCTACCGCGCCGTAGCACTGCCCGCTTCCGCTATCGCGGAGGCCATTGCCTACGCCGTTTCCCAGCCCTCCCATGTCGACGTCAACGAAATCGTCGTCCGTCCCGCCGCAAGCGCTCAATGACCCTCCCGGAAGGAAGCGACATGACAAACACTGCCGTCGGCCATGACGTAGTGGGAATTCCGTCGGGCCCGGACGGCTGGCTCCTGGTCCGCCAACGCGTCGGCGTCTGGTGGACCGAGGACGAGGACACCCTGAAGGCCTTCGGGTAGACGTGGTTCCTGGGATGTCACGGCTTTTGTTGCGGGTTCCATCACCCTGAGCCGTGGGACACCATGGGCGCGCCAGTGTTCACACGACACGCGGCTTGCCGAGCCGCACCGGAACGGATCGTGGCGTAGGAAGGATCTTGCTGGTTATTCGGAGATCCCGAGGGGCATGCCATGGCAACGAAAGCACCGATGCGTCTGATTGCGTGGCTTGCGGTCCTCGCGGGGTTGTGTCTGCTTACCAGCCTCGTGCTGGTGCTCTTCGTCTGGGGCCGGCCGGAGCAGTCTGGCCTCCCCGAGCCGGAGGACTCCATCTCTGACACAGCCACGGTTGCTCCTACGGACACCAGCGGTGGGGACAGCGGTGGAACGGGCACCAGTGGGGCAGCGGACAGTGGTGGGGCAGCGGACAGCGGTGGGGCGGGCACCAGCGGGGGAGAGGCTGGCCAGGCGAATTCCAGCGCCGTGGATCTGGCCCTGGTAGGAGCTGCGGTCGGGTCGGCGATCGGCGGACTCTGCAGTGGCGTCGCAGCGATCATGGTGGCACGGCGTTCCCCACGGCAGGATCCCTGACCGCCCCCCGGACCGGAGCGTTGACTGGCCCGTGCCGACCCGCGTATCGATCCCGCACCTCCCACCTCCTGTACGCGCCAGGTGCCTTGACGGGTTACGGAGCCAAACGCCGAGCCCGCGATCCACCTCGCTGAGCGGTGTGATCAGCCGGTGGGCGACTCGGTGGGCGACTCAGTGGGCGGCTTCGCCGTGTGCTTGACCCAGACGTTGGGCTCGACATAGACGGCCTGGTCACGTGTGGTGTCGCAGCACACCGGGACCAAGGCGCCCGGTACGTCGATGTCACCGTCGGTGTCGAACGGCAGGCCGGTCCACTGGCGCCACTGGGCCAGTGAGTTGGGGACCCGTGGTCAGGTGCTGAGGAGGCGGTCGAAGAACGACCGGTATTGGCGAAGGGCCAGGCGCAGGTCCTCGGTGGGTGCCTCTTCGCCTCGGTGCCACTGACTTTCGAGTCCCTGCTTGTGGTCCGCGAACGTGGTGGCGAGGAGTTGCATGACCTCGGCGACGAGCCCGTCGGCCGCGAGGACCGACTGCTTCGGGTCATCGACGAAGCCCTGCTGGATCTCCTGCCAGCGGCTACGGAGCCTCTCTGCCTCCTGGGTCCCGAGGAGCGGGGCGGTATCGGGCTCCTGCTCCGGGGCGGTATCGGGCTTCTGCTCGGGTGCGAGCCCTTCGCCAGGTGCCGCGTCCGGTTCGGTGCCGGTCTCGTCGGTGGATGTGGTCCGGTCTGTTGTCGTTGTCCCCTCGTGGTCGGGGGCTGGGGTGAGGACCTCATCTGTCTGGGGCCGGGCGATGTCCTCGGTGGACAATGTTTCTCTGGCGGGCTCGGCGTACTCGTCGTCGCGCCCGTACGGTCCTTCTGTCTGCATGTCCCTCATACCTCTCTGCGGGGACCTCTCTACGGGACCGGAGGCCCGCTTACGGTTGGTGGGCCCTCACTGGCGTTCCTCATCGGCCGAATCGGTGCCGTCGTGCAGCAGTTCCTCGAAGAGCGCCCGGTAGTGGACCATCGCGCTCCGCAGTTCTTCCGTGGTGATGTCCCTGCTGCCCGCCCGCCCGTTGATCTCATGGGCGACCCGGTAGTGGTCCAGGGTCCGGGAGTGCTCGACCGAAAGGTCCCGCTCCTGCTGTTCGAAATTCTCGGTCGGGTAGCCGCGCTCGCCCATGAGCGCGGTCACGAGCCGGTCCGCCTCACCCACGGCCTGGTCGGGGCTGTCGACGAAGTGCTCCTGCACGCTGGCCCAGTCCCGGGTGTACCGGTCGCGGACTGTGGAGGGCAGCGGCCTGATCTCCAGTGATTCATGCCGCGCCTCCCTCTCCTTGAGGTCGCGCTCGGCCGCTCCACGGCTCTGCTCCGTCTCGACGGCGCGCTCGTATTCAGGACCGAACTGCTCCTGAAGGTGCCGACGCCGGGTGATGGTCCGCAGGGTCAACGCGACGGCGGCCAGTACCACCACGGCGACCACAATGATGACGATGATCCACATCGCATCCTCCACTCCATGGCAGCGCACACAGTGGCTTGGCCGGGGCGTACCAACGTCGCCCGCCGAGGGCCGCGGTCCTTGGTGGTGCCACATTCCAGAATTTCACATATTGGGGCAAATGTGTCATCGCGCGGAGGTGCGGCTCTCCGGTGCGGTTCTCCGGTGCGTACGCCGTGACGTACGACGCCCGGCCGCTGCGGCCGGCCGGCGGGCCAGGGGTGAGCGACGCAGTACCACTGTCGACGTCAGGGTGAGGTCGAGCCTGCGCCAAGAGATTCGCGATGGCCGTGGGGTACCTGCCCTCGGCGCCGGGGGGCGCCGAGGCGTGCGAGAACGGGTGGCGTTTCGCGCGGGTTCAGGGACGGCTACCAGTAGTGCCGACGACCGCCCACCGCGCGCCCGACGGATCCCAGGACCATCAGGATGATGCCGATGACGAGCAGGACGATGCCGATGGTCCACAGGATGGCGACTCCGGTCACGAAGCCGATGATCAGCAGAATGATTCCGAGGATGATCATGATGTACGCCGATCTCACGGAGTGAAGGTGGCCCCTGTTCCCAGATTAGATCCGGACCCGCGCGATGGCTTCGTGGACTTCGCGGTTCTACCGTGGAGGGAACAGAGCGCAAATTCTGGAGCGCGCCATGTTTGTCTTGCTTGGACTCGTCCTTCTGATCGCCGCCGTCGTTGTCGGGGTGTCCGGCGTTGTCGCCAATGAGGGCACCGCCCACCAGCTCACCAGCGGGTTCTCCGTCTTCGGCTACCACTTCTCCGGCTCCACCGGCACCCTGTTCCTCTACGGCATCGTCGTCGGGGCCGTGGGCCTGCTCGGCCTGAGCCTCCTCCTGGCCGCCGTCCGCCGTGCCTCCCACCGCGGCCCCGGCGGGCGGCCCGGACGCAGGATGTCCCGCCGGGACACGGTCGTCGGCGACAGGAGCCGAGACGATGTCGTAGACCCACGCGGGACCGCCCGCCCGTACGAGAGGGGCGATGCCGGGACCGCCGGACCCGACGACGACCAGCATGCCAACCCTGCCGGTGAGCACCGGAGGGGACTGCACCCGTTCAAGCACCGATCGCAGCCCGGGTAGGCGGCGGCAGCCCCGCAGGTAGGGGTTGCTGCGCGGCTGATCACACGCCGCGGCGCTCATGGTCGCTCATGGACCTGGGCGCGGTCGGCGGGCTACCGCCTCTGCTGACAGCCGGCCCCTGCTGGCAGGCGTGACTTCCGGCATCTATCGGCCCGCCGCGGACGCGCTGGTCGCCGAAATCGTCGCACCCGCCGACGCACTCGTGCCTTCGGTCCGACGTTCGGGGCCAGCAGCACCGGGTTCTCGGTCTCCGCAGCAGTGGGCGGCTACCGGGCGCCGGTGGATGCGGACTGTTGTTGGCACTTGACGCGGTGGCTCAGCTCCGCGGTGGGGGGCGCTACCCGCGCGGCCGGGTCATGGCCTGTCGTCACGCTGTTCCTCGGGAAGGCCTGGCCTGCGTGCCGTAGACGGCGGCATCGACCATCGAGCCGACGGAACTACCGCTCGGCTACCGCATACCGCATACCGCTTGACGACCGGCCGGGGACGGCGAAGCCCAGCGATTCAATCCAGCGTGCCAGTTGACCACCTTGTGCCACACGCTCCAGGGGAGATTCACGGCCTCGACCTCCCACTGACCGATCCCGCCGTCCGAAGGTTCGCGCCGCCGACGAACTCGTCGGCCGACGGCGCCATTTTGCGTGGTTGGACTTTCGGGGACGGGCTGTTGGACGTTCACCTGGGGGGTGCGGTGGGGTCTTCTGGTGGACATCCCGGGTCACTAGCGTTCCCTCCGTACACACCTATCACGGCTCAGGAGGGTCAGTTGGCCACGGACAACGCAGGCGGCATCTCACGGCGACGGCTGTTCGCACTGGGCGGCGGGGCCCTCGGTGCGGCCACGGCCGGCTCCCTGCTGCCGCCCTCGCTGCAGACCGCGATGGCCGCGGGACCCCCGGCCGGCGGGCTGAGTGCGGTCAAGCACGTCGTCATCCTCATGCAGGAGAACCGGTCCTTCGACCACTACTTCGGCACTCTGCGTGGAGTCCGCGGATTCGGTGATCGCAACGCCATTCAACTCCCGGGCGGCAAGCCCGTGTTCGAGCAGCCGGGGCCGCTCGGCAGTGCCGTCCTGCCCTTCCCCGTGCGTGGCGCCGCCGCCACCCAGCAGAAGGACCTCCAGTACATAGGCGCCCTCGACCACTCCTGGAGCGGCGGCGCCAAGGCCTGGAACGGCGGCTGGATGGACAACTGGGTGTCCGCCAAGACCTCTGCGACCATGGCGTACTACGACCGCCAGGACATACCGCTGCACTACGAGCTCGCCGACACCTTCACCGTGTGCGACGCCTATCACTCCTCCATCCACAGCTCCACCAGCCCCAACCGCAACCACTTGTGGAGCGGGAAGACCGGGTTCGAGCCGAACGGCCAGCGGGCCGTCGGTAACGACGCCTACGACGAAGGCACCCACCCCGGGTACGACTGGGGCACCTACGCCGAGCGGTTGGAGAAGGCGGGGCGCAGCTGGAAGACGTACACCGAGTGGGAGAACTTCACCGACAACCAGATCGAGTTCTTCACCACGTTCAAGGCGATCGCGCGCAAGGCGCTGGCCAAGACTGGTGGGCACACGTTCATGGAGTCCTTCTACTCCGTCGTACGCGACGCCCCGAGCGACGCCGAGCGTCAGCGGCTCCTCGGGCTGCTCGACCAGGGTGTCGCCACCCTCACCAGGACCGAACGCAGCCTGTTCGAACGGGGGTTGAGGCGGGTTCCGACCGGTACGCTCGCCGAGGCTTTCGGCAAGGATGTCGCCGCCGGTGCCCTGCCGGAGGTCTCCTACCTGGTGCCCTCCGCGCTGGATTCCGAGCACCCGAGCGTCTCCTCGCCCGTGCACAGCGCGACGATCGTCTACAAGGTGCTCGACGCGCTCGGCAAGAACCCCGATGTGTGGCGGCACACCGTCGTCCTCATCAACTATGACGAGAACGACGGCTTCTTCGACCACGTTCCGCCGCCGGTGGCCCCGCCCGAGGTGACGGACGAGCAGTGGCAGGGCAAGCCGACCGGCCTCGGCGCGCGAGTGCCGATGCTCGTGGTCTCGCCCTGGAGTGTCGGTGGCTACGTCTGCTCCGAGGTCTTCGACCACACCTCCGTCATCCGTTTTCTGGAGCGCTGGACCGGGGTACGCGAGCCCAACATCGGTGCCTGGCGGCGTACCGTCGCGGGGGACTTGACCTCGGCCTTCGACTTCAAGCGCGGCAGGCCGCAGCCCGCCGTGCACCGGCCGGCGCCCATTCCGCCGCTGAGTGGCCGCTGGCGCCCCGAGCCACCGGCGCGGCAGCACATGCCCGTCCAGGAGGAGGGCACCCGGCCCGCCCGGCCGCTGCCGTACCAGCCGGACGCGTACGTGAAAGTGGCGGGCGACGCCCTCCAGGTGCAGCTGAGCAACAAAGGCCAGGCCAGCGCTCACTTCGCGCTGTACCCGTACGCCAAGGAGTTCGCCGCACCGCAGCACAAGGACGTGCGGGGCACGGGCCAGTGGACGGTGCCGCTGACCGGCGCCTACCGGTTCACCGTGACCGGGCCGAACGGCTTCCGGCGCGAGTTCGAGGGCGTCGGCGGCGCGGACATCGCCGAGGTGACCACGCACCTGGACCACCACGACCGCGACGTCCATCTCACCCTACGCAACCCCGGACAGCGGTCCGTCACCTTCGTCGTGCGGACGCTCGGCTACGCCGACGAGGCCGACCTGCCGGACTGGAGGCGTTACGTGACGGTCAAGCCGGGCCGCAGCCGCAGCGTGGTCCACTCGGCCGCCGACGCGCACGGCTGGTACGACCTCGAAGTGACCGTGGATGGCGGGAGCCCGTTCCGCAGGCGCCTGATGGGCCACATCGAGAACGGCCGCCCGAGCGTCTCGGGCTGACTGGGCCGACCCCGACCCCGTCGGACAGCCAGGCAGGGTGCGCTGAGTGGTAGGGACGGGCTGCTACGACCAGCCGTCGTAGCAGCCCGCCAGACCCGGGCCCAGACCGGGCCCAGGGCACAGACCCGGGTCCGGGCCCAGATCCAGGAGCGGCCAGGGCGCTAGGCCGTTTCGTTCGGATCATCTGATCGTTGGTTCGGGTGTGCCTTTGACTGACGCGCAGTGGGCGCGGATTGAGCCGTTGCTCCCGGACCG
>NZ_JBVILC010000042.1:0-23532 GCF_055580545.1 Streptomyces sp. NPDC031670
GGAACGACGCGACGACATCCACGAAGCCTTCCTCGGCCTCGCCGTCTGCCTCATCACCCACCGCCACGTCCAACGCCTTTGTTAGGGCCAGTTAGTGGCGGGGCGGCAGCACGTGGGGCGGCAGTGGGGGTCGGTGTTCGGCCTCTGCATGGGTGCGGGTGATGGTAGGGGTGTGTGGGCGTGGTGGGTGGCAGACGTAGGGCGTGGCTGGTGTGGGTGGGCGCGGGCATGGTGTTTGCCGCTGGGTGCGGTGGCGGGGATGCGTCGCACGCCGAGGGTGAACGGGTCGCGCCTGCGGCGTACGCGAATGTGGGGGCGGTCCCTGAGCGGCTGGGCCTCGACGGTACGACCATCAGCGTGGGGGATCCCAAGGCCGCGGTGACGCTTCATCTGCTGGAGGATCCGCGCTGCCCGCACTGTGAGAAGTTCGAGCGCACGGACGGTGGTCCGGCGCTGGCGGCGGCAGTCGTACGCCGGGAGGTGCGGGCGCAGTACACGATGGCCTCGTTCCTGGACGACCGGCTCGGGGGCGGCGGCTCGAAGCGGGCGGTCAACGCTCTGCGGGCGGCGCTGGAGGCGGGGAAGTTCGCCGAGTACCACGCCGTGCTCTACGGTAACCAGCCCCCAGAGGAATCGGACGGCTACACCACCGCGCGTCTGCTCGAACTCGCGTCACGGGTACCGGGGTTGCGCGGTGCCGCCTTCGACAGCGCCGTGAAGACGATGAAGTACCGGGCCTTCGTTCGGGCATCCGAGGAGGCGTACGAGGCGAAGGGCACCGAGGAAGGCGTCGGACCGGGTACCCCCAGCCTCGAAATCGACGGTTACCCCGTCCCCGAGGCGTCCCATGGCCTTCTGTACGACGCGAAGTCCTTCGCTGCTCTTCTGCGCGAACTTCGGAACGCACACGGCTTCTGACCAGGGCGATCCGAGCGCCGGCTGACGTCCGGCACCCCCGCACGGCCGCGCCGACGCGGTGCCCGCACCACGCACCCCTGCCCTCTCTCACCGAACGCCCCAGAGTGCCGCGTAATGACCCGGCAAAGGTCAGCAGGGGTCGGCAAGCGGCACCAGGGGTCAGCAGGGGGCGCACTTCGCTGGCGGTGTATTCAAGCCAGAGGGGTGGAGCGGATGAGTGAGACCGGCAGAGAGCCGTACGCGGACGACGTGGTGCAGTTGGCGTACCAGGCGACGGGCGAAGAGTTCCGGGAAGCCACGCAGGTCCTGCTTCAGGCCTCCCCCGCCGGCCGAAACAACCGCAGGCTGCTCATTGCCTTTGGGTTGTTCCCCGTGGCGCTCAACCTCTGGGTCGACCGAGGGGCCTTCGACCTCTTTCCTCTCCTGTTCGCTGCGCTGGTTCTCTCCTACGCCCTGGTGCTCGCGCCCCGCCTGCAGGCCAGGCAGGCGCACCGGCGCGCGCAGGCGGAGGAGCCGCGATACGTCACCGTGGACCTCAGCGGGCTGACGGTGGCCACCGGCACCAACGCCAGTGGTCCGGCTGGCCGACATTCTCCGGCTATGTGGAAACCCCCCGTCTGTTCGTGGTGCTCAGCGCGGACAAGAAGTGCATGACGTTCCTGCCCAAACACGCCGTACACGGCGTCGGCGAGTCCGGCGGCGCTGACCGTCTGCGCCGCGTCCTCGCCCGGCACCTGCCGCCCGTCAGCCGTACCGGGCGGGAAGCCGCGCACTCGGAAGCCCGTCACCCGGAACCCGGTCGCTCGACGAGCGGCAGCTCACGCCTGTGATACCGCGGCACCGCGAGCCCGAGCCGGACAGTGGGCACGACGCACGTACCCCGCCCCGGGACGAGTCGCCGGTGCCGGGAGGCGGGGTACAGAGTGCGGTGGCGGGGGCGGATACCGGCCGCCGCCGGGGTCGCGGTACGTGTTCCAGCCGTCGCCGAGCTTGCCCTGGGGCTGGAAGCCGCCGTCGCCGGTGCGCGCGACGATGTCCGCGAGGCCATCCCCCGTCAGGTCGCCGGCGCCGTCTTGTCGTACGCGTTCCAGCCACCGCCGACCTTCAGGCGGGAGGCGAAGCCGGTGCCGTTCCCGTTGCCGCGCTGCAACCACAGGGGGCAGGAGCCGTCGGGGGCCAGCAGGTCGCCCTGACCGTCGTTGTTGAGGTTGCCGGGACCGACGACCAGGTTGTAGGTGCCCCAGCCACCGCTCACCTCGGTGCCGAGGTTGCACAAAAGGGAATATTGAGCCACCGGACAGGGCTGTGTCCGGGCATCGCTGCGCATGGGGCGGGGGGGTGATTGGGGGGCGGTGGTGGGCCGTCCCACGCCGCCCATGTCGCCCATACGGACAGGGGGTTAGTGGGGCGCCGGGTCGACGGGCTCGCGTGACATCGGACGCCGGTTTGGGCGTCGTAGCGCTTGCCACCGATCCGGAGCTGTGAGCACGTTTGGGGTGCGGTTCAGCGAACGGTGCAGGTAGATCATCCGCTGGGCGACCGGCGCATCCAGGCATCCGACCCGACTCGCCACGGCTCGTACGGTTACCGGTGGCTACGAGTCATCAGCAACGTCAATATCGCGGCCGACACGAGACCCGCAATCCCGAGCACCATCGGAACCGCTTCCTTCGATCGTCCACCGCTGATTACGGCAGAGAGTGAGGCTCCAGAGATGACGATGACAAAGAGCCACAGCTTGGTCTTGTCCTTCAATCTCCATTCCCCTCCACCCATCGAGTCACATCCGGGACCTGACGTTGCGCTTCCGACCACCACAAGCCCTCGCCGCCGTGCGTCATCGACTCATCCGTGCTCTCCGCCAGCGCGTCCAGGTAGTCGCGTCGGGCCTGGGTCAGACTCAGGCTGCCGTTGGGGCCGCCCCGGACCACGTGGGCGTCCGCGTCGTCCTGTCCGTCGTCCTCCCAGCCGCACTCCATGCAGATCTCGAAGTCGGCCCGCTGCTCCAGCGTCCGGTGGAAGCAGCACGGGCAGGCGACGAGATTGTTCTCGGTGCCCAGCGGCGGAGTCGACTGCTCTTCGTCAGAGTTCATGAGCCCCATCGTCACGCCCGTCGGCGCGACCTCACAAGGAATTTCCTGGTCAGTGGAGATACCGTCTCACCGTTTGATCATCAAGCCACCGTCGTGGGTAGTTCCACACTGACGCGGAGGCCGCCCCCCGGGCGTGGTGTGAGGGTGAGGGTTCCCTCGTGGGCTTCGGTGATCGTCTTGACGATGGCCAGGCCCAGGCCGTTGCCCGCGTGGTCGGTGTGTACGCGTTCGGTGCCCCGCTGGAACGGTTCCGTCAGTGTCGCTGCCAGTTCCTCCGTGACCTGTTCGCCCGTGTTCTCCACGGTGAGCGCCACGCTGTCGGGGCGCGCGGTGGTGGTGACCCGCACGGCGCCGCCCTCGGGCAGGTTGTGGACGATCGCGTTGTGGACCAGGTTCGTGGTCAGTTGCAGCAGGAGCGCGGGCGAGCCGGTCGTCGGGGTGATGTCGCCGGTGGTTTCGAGGGTGACGCCTCGCCGCTCCGCCAGGGGGAGCAGGGTTTCCGTCGCTTCCTCCGCCAGGAGGGAGAGGTCTACCGGCTGCCGGGTGAATGACCGTTCGTCGGCGCGGCTGAGCAGGAGCAGTGCCTCGGTGAGGTCGATCGCCCGGGCGTTGACCGTGTGGAGGCGTTCGATGAGCGCGCCGGTGTCACGGGGTGGATCCGTGCGGGCCACGTCCAGGAGTGCCTTGGAGATCGCCAGCGGGGTGCGCAGTTCGTGGGAGGCGTTGGCCGCGAATCTCTGCTGGGCGGCGACGTGTGTTTCGAGCCGTTCGAGCATCGCGTCGAAGGCGTCGGCCAGTTCGCGGAACTCGTCCTCGCGGCCCGGGAGGCGGACCCGGTGGGAGAGCGATCCGTGGGTGGCCGCGCGTGTGGCCTCCGTGATGCGGGTCAGCGGGGCGAGCATCCGGCCCGCGAGGAGCCAGCCTCCCAGGAGGCCGAAGACCAGCAGGAACGCCAGTACCGCGGCTGCCCTCGGCGCGAAGACCTCCAGGAGCGCGGACCGGATGGGGAAGACACCGTTGGTGGGCCTGTCGTCGGGGTTGATGAGCATCGCCCGGTTGGGGACGTATCTCAGGAGGAACACCCATACCGCCGCCAGCAGCATGACACCGGCCAGCATCAGGAATCCGGCATAGCTGAGGGTGAGTTTGAGGCGGACGCTCATGCCGGGTGCCCTATCCACGCCCGGCCCCGTCAGTGCCCCCGGCTCCGTCTGCGTTCCCGGCTCCCGTGTCGACCGCGTCGACCGCGTTGCCCGCGTCGCCCTTGTCTCTCCTCGGGCCCTCCCGTCCCGCCTCCGGCTCGGTCGCGATGCGGTAGCCGGTGCCCGGCACGGTCGCGATGATCCCGGGTTCGCCCAGCCGCTTACGCAGGGCCGAGACGGTGATGCGTACGGCGTTGGTGAACGGGTCGGCGTTCTCGTCCCAAGCCCGTTCCAGCAGTTCTTCGGCGCTGACGACACCTCCCTCGGCCGCCACCAGGACGTCGAGTACGGCGAACTGCTTCCTCGTCAGCGCGACGAAACGGCCGTCCCGGTAGACCTCCCGGCGGAACGGGTCCACCCGTAGCCCCGCGATCTCCCGTACGGGCGGTCTGTTGTGGGCGCGCCTGCGGTCCAGTGCTCTGAGTCTGAGAACGAGTTCTCGCAGTGCGAAGGGCTTCGTCAGGTAGTCGTCGGCGCCGAGTTCGAAGCCGGACGCCTTGTCGTCGAGGCGGTCGGCCGCGGTGAGCATGAGGATCGGCATGCCGCTGCCGGAGGCGACGATACGTCTGGCGACGTCGTCGCCGGACGGGCCCGGGATGTCGCGGTCGAGGACGGCGATGTCGTACGCGTTGACGCTCAGCAGTTCCAGAGCGGTGTCGCCGTCACCCGCGATGTCGGCCGCGATCGCCTCCAGCCGCAGGCCATCGCGGACCGCCTCCGCCAGGAAGGGTTCGTCCTCGACGATCAGCACGCGCATGAGGGTGATGCTACGAGGCGGTGCCTATCGTCCGCGTATCGAAATCCGCATACGTCCCCGCAACACGGAATCGCCTTGAGTACCGGCATCGGCCGCACACCGTTCCCGTTCCAGGACCCGACGAGACCGCGATGACCGGCACCGAGCAAGGAGAAGCGATGACGCAGGTGGACACGGCGCAGGCCGGGCAGGGCGGCACCGACGGCCAGGATGCCGTCCCCGGTGGCCGGCGCGCGGCCCTGCGCCGGGCGATGCTCATCGTTTGCGGGCCCGGTCCCTGGAAGCGCGGCCCGGTCCTCGCCGCGCTCGCCCTGCTCCTCGGCCTGCTCCTGCTGCTGCACGCGGGCCTCACCGACCGCGCGGGTCTGGGCAGCCTGGTGGAAACGTTCCTGCCCTGGTTCGGTCTGCTCATCCCGGTGCTGCTTCTCGCCGCGCTCCGGCGCCGCTCCGCCTCCGCGGTGGTCGCGCTGGTGCTGCCTTCGGTGGTGTGGCTGAACCTCTTCGGCGGGCTGCTCGGCGACAAGTCCCGGCCGGGCAGCGACCTCACCCTGGTCAGCCACAACGTCGACGCCGGCAACCCCGACCCGGCCGGCACCGCCCGGGAGCTGGCCGCCCGCGGGGCGGACGTACTGGCTCTGGAGGAGATCACCCCGCAGGCGAAGCCCTTGTACGAGAAGGAGCTGGCGACGACGTATCCGTACCACACCGTGCTGGGCACGGTCGGGCTGTGGAGCAGGCTGCCGCTGTCGGACACCCGGCCGGTCGACATCGCGATGGACTACGGGCCGCTGGCCGCCACCAAGCCGGCCGCCGTCAAACTGGCCTACAACCGGGCGCTGCGCACCACCGTAACGACGAACCACGGTTCGCTGGCGGTGTACGTGGCCCACCTCGGCTCCGTACGTGTGCTTCCCGGCGGTTTCTGGACGGGCAGCCGGGACCGTGGTGCGAAGGCACTCGCCGGGGCCCTCGTCGCCGAGCGGAACGAGCGGGTGGTGCTGCTCGGCGACCTGAACGGCACCACCGACGACCGCGCGTTCGACGGTGTCACCGGGCGGCTGCGCTCGGCCCAGGAGGCTGCCGGGAACGGCTTCGGCTTCAGCTGGCCTGCGAAGTTCCCGATGGTACGGATCGATCAGATCCTCGTACGCGGTGTGCAGCCGCGGAGCGCTTGGGTGCTGCCCGCCACCGGCAGCGACCACCGGCCGGTGGCGGCGGGGGTGAGGTGGTGAACCCCCGGGGCCGGGACAGCCCCCACGCCCGTACGGGGGCCAGCCCCCGCCCCGACCGGCCAGTTGGCGGGATGGTCCGGGCCGGACCCGTACGGCGAAGCTGAACGCAGATGATCCACCGAGCAGAAGGAAGAACCCTCTGTGTTCAGCTTCAAGCCGCCGCGCCGCCGTACCGCCCGCACCGCCGCCGTCGGCGCTCTCGCCGTCGCGGCCTGTGCCACCGTCCTGGCCGGCAGCGCCGGAGCCATCGTCGGCGGTACGGACTCCACCGAGCGGTACCCGTTCATGGCGTCCATCCCCGAGTCGGCGCCGTCGCAGGGTCTGAACGACGGCAACTGCGGGGCGTCGCTCATCGACCGGCAGTGGTTGCTGACGGCGGCCCACTGCCTCCAAGGGGAGGGCCTGGAGCTGGACGGCACCGTGCGTATCGGCAGCGACCACCGCAAGTCCGGCGGGACCGTACGCAAGATCGACCGTTTCTTCGTCCACCCGGGCTATGTGAACGGCGACAACAAGGCGGCCAACAAGGACGACATCGCGCTGATACGGCTGGACCGTCCGGTCTCCCAGAAGCCCATCAGGATCGCCGAACAGGCCGGGCGGCCCGGCACACCGACCCGGCTGCTGGGCTTCGGCACCACCGTCGACACCGCGTTCGCGTTCCCGGAGCGGTTGCAGGAGCTCAACACCCGTCGGGGCGCCGAGTCCGAGTGCGCGCCGGGGTACGCGGACCGCACCCGGTTGTGCACCATCACCACCGTGCCCAAGGCGATGGCGTGCTTCGGGGACTCCGGCGGCCCGCAGATCCGCAGGGGCCGGGACGGCCGCTGGGAGCTGATCGGCGTCACCTCCGGGCCCGGCGCCCCGAACGTGCCGTGCTCCGAGGGCCCCGGCCTCTACACCAGCGCGCCCGCCTACGCGGGCTGGATCAAGAAGACCATGAAGGCCAACCGCGTCCCCTCCCCCGCTTCCGCGCCGTAGGCCGCCGGCAGGGAGCCCGGCCTCGCCGCCACCGGCACGGCCGAGGGGGAAGCCGTGCTCGCCGATACCGGTACCGACGGCAACACCGCCGTGTTCGCCGGGGAGGCCGCTGCTCCGGTCGTCGTCGGCGCCGGCACCGCCGTCGCGGTACATCGCCGCGCGCCGCGGAGCCGACCTGGCCTGCGCGGACCTGCGCGCCAAGGAACGAACCGCCCGGTGAACCAGCCATGGCTTGTGCGAACTGCGTGCCGACCGCGCCTGTCTTCCTGTGAGCTGGCCCGCCTCGCCCACCGCGCTCGGGCCGGCCGCTGTCGGCCCTGCGCCGAGCCTGCCCCACGCGCTTTCCCCACCCTCCTGCGCGCCGTTGGGGGCAATGCGCCGGTGCTTGCCCCGGGCGTTCGCTTCAACGACGAGCACCGCTGCGACGGCCCCCTGGCACGCCTCCGAGTCCGGGCGCCACCGCACCCGTCAGCACTGTCGCAGGAGGTCCAGCGCCACCTCGGCCGGGGTCGGCATGGCAGCTATCTCACGGCCCAGACCCTCCGCCGCGGTGCGGTAGTCCGGCTTGTCGAGCAGGAGCGCCACCGAATCGCGCACCAGCTTGTGATTGTCCTGGCTGGCGACGTCGCTGAGGGCGATGCCCGCGCCGACTGCCTCGAGTTGGTCGCCCAGCGCGAACTGGTCCGACCACTGCGGCAGTGCCAGCTGCGGCAGCCCGACCGTGGCCGCGGCGAGCATGGTGCCCGAGCCACTGTGGTGCACCATCGCGTCACAGCTGTCCATGAACAGGTGCAGCGGGGTGGGCGGCACCAGCTGGACCGCAGACGGCATCGGACCCAGCTCGTCCCAGTACTCGGGGCTGACGGTGCCGATAATCTCGACGTCCGGCACGCTCGCGGCAGCATGGAGCACCCGGCGCACATGCGGTACACCGTTGAGCTGGAGCGTACGGGTGCCCAGGGTCACCACGACCCGGCGGGCCTGCGTCCGCCGCCGCCAGGCCGGGGGTTCGCCGTACCCGTTGAACGGCACATGGCGGATCGGCGTGCCCTTGCTCGTCGACGGCAGCTGCAGCGAAGGCGGGCAGGGGTCGAGAACCACGGTCGGCGTCGGCAACCCGTCCAGACCGAGCTCGTCCGCCAGGTCGGCGAGCTCGTCGCGGGCGTCCCGCAGCGCGAGGTCGGAGATCGGGTCGACACCCCAGCGGTGGTGAACCACGGGAATACCGAGGACGCCCGCGATGAGCAGCGAGGCGTACTCCACCTGGTCCGCCACGATCAGCTGCGGCCTCCACTCCCGGGCCAGCTCCAGGTATGCGTGAAGGTTGCGCCGCGCCTGGTCCATCCACACACGGCCGTAGAAGCCCATCTCCTCCGGGGAGAAGCGGGTAAAGCTCTCCAGCGGACGCCGGCCCTCGGTCAGGAAGCCTCGCAGGTGCGTGTCCCCGTCGAACTTCTCGCCCACCGGGGCCCCGACGAGTCCCGCCGAGCGGACCATGGGCATCACATCGGGTTGCGCGGTGACCAGCACCTCTGCGCCGGCCGCACGCAGGCCCCAGGCCAGTGGCACGAGGGGGGCGAAGTGCGTGGGTACCGCGGTACTCATCATCAGGACGCGCATAGGGGTTCCTCCGGACTCTCTCGACTAGTCGACAAACGTGGTCTTCGCTTGCTGTTCCACCTGGCCGACCAGCCTGGCGAGGTGGAGGGTTTCCGCGTGGTGGTGGTCCACCGGTTCGCCGGCGACCGCGTCGGTGAACCAGCGGACCGTGTTCACGACCTGGTCGTCCGCGGTCAGGGCGATGATGTCCTCGCGGCGGCCGTCGCCCGAGAGGGTGACGGTGGGCTGGTGGGAGGCCGGCGGGGTGAACACCCGTTCCGCTGCCAGAATCCCGTGGGCGCCGGTGAACTCGTAGGTCGCCCGGTAGGCATGTTCCATGCCGAACGCGAGCTGGGCAGCGGTCCCGTCCGCGGTGTGCAGCAGCACGTTGCCGCTCAGCACCACCCCGCGCGCCTTGTCGACGCGCAGCACCGCACCCGTGACGTCGAGGTCCGTGCCGAGGAAGTGCAGGGCGGCCCGCAGCGGGTACACCCCGACGTCCAGCAGCGCACCGCCCCCGACAGCCGGCTGGTAGCGGATGTCGTCCGCGGGCTTCGGCGGGATGGTGAACGCGCTGGAGAAGTAACGCAGTTCACCGATGGATCCCAGTAGCTCCTTGATTCGCTCCTGCTGACTGTGGTGGGGGAACATGAAGTTCTCCACCAGCACCCGGTCCACCGATCGCGCGAGTTCCAGCAATCGTGCGGTGGTGGCATGGTCCGCACTCAACGGCTTCTCCGCCAGCACGTGCTTCCCCGCCTCCAAGGCGCGCTCGACCCATCTCGCATGGAGCATCGCGGGCAGCGGAATGTACACGGCGTCGATGTCGTCCCTGGCCAGGAGCGTTTCGTAGCCGGTCACCGCGGCGCAGCCGAACCGGGCGGCGAACGTCCGGGCCTTGTCCGGGTCCCGGCTCGCCACCGCGACCAGTTCGGCGCCCTCCAGCGCGTGGAAAGCGGGCAGGGTGCGTCGCCACGCGATATCGGCGCAGCCCAGGACGCCGATACGGACCGGTGTGATCGTGGGGAGGGTCATGCGGCCGGTCCTCCTTCCAGGGACCTGCGCTCGGCCGTGAGCAGGTCCACGAGTGAGTCGTGCAGGTCTCGGGTGGGCTTCCAGCCGAGCAGGTGGCGGGCCCGGGAAATGTCCAGCTGCTGCCAGGGCATCGTCTCCAGGACGGCCCGGTCGTTCAGCTCGACGACCCGGGCGGGTACACCCGATAGCGCGATCAGATGGTCGACGAGGCCACGGACCGGGGTGGCACAGCCACCGGCGATGTTGATGACCTGCCCGCTGACGTCCGCGACGGGCACGGTTGCGGCGGCCAGGACCGCGTCGATCACGTCCCGTATGTCCACATAGTCGCGCCAGCAGGTCAGCGGGGACAGGGGCAGTTGCGTCTCCCTCGCTGCGAGCCGGCGGGCGACCATGCCGGGCAGGCTGTTGCCGCCCGCGCCGGGACCGGTCACGTTCGCCACCCGCAGCACCACGCCGTCCACGCGGTGCTCGCGGGCGGCACGCTGAACGGCCTGGGTGCTGAGCCGCTTGGTGACGCCGTAACCGGAGCTGGGCGGATTCCGGTCGTCCTCGGTGGTGACTGCACCGAACACGGCCGCCCCGTACTCGTAACTGCTGCCGAGCTGGATCAAACGGGGCCGAGGCCGGAGA
This sequence comes from Streptomyces sp. NPDC031670, assembly GCF_055580545.1. Taxonomy (NCBI): domain Bacteria; kingdom Bacillati; phylum Actinomycetota; class Actinomycetes; order Kitasatosporales; family Streptomycetaceae; genus Streptomyces; species Streptomyces sp. NPDC031670. Next base: position 10,451 of record NZ_JBVILC010000042.1, read on the forward strand.
ACGGCGAGCGCGTCGACGAGCCGGCCGACGAACTCGACGTGCAGGGCCCGCATGGCGTCCTCTGTGGTCCGCCACACCACGGCCGCCGCGTTGACGACGACGTCCGCCCCCGCCAGTGTCCGGCGCAGTTCGCAGGTGTCCACGGTGGACAGGTCGAGGGCTGTCGTCCCGACGTCCTCGGGCCACCACGGCACGCGGGCGCCAGACCGGGACACGCTGAGCACTCTCCAGCCGGCCGCGGCGAACTCCCGGCACACCCGGCTGCCCAGGACGCCGCTGCCGCCGAGGACCACTGCGTACCCGCTCACCGCATCACATCCTGTTCCAGGGGTTCGCACCACGGGGGTGGGACCGGACGATCGGGTCGGCAGTGGTGCAGGGGGAGGTGGGCAGCAACGGTGACGGCTCCGTGCCCGCGCCGTGCTCGACACAGCCGTGCGCCTCGTCGGGGCGGGCGTCCGGCACGTTCCCCCGGTGGCCGCCGCCGGGCTTGTCGAGAACGGTGACCCGGCGGTCCTTGCGTCCGGAACAGGCGCCCGCGAGCACGGTGCGTGTGTGGTGCGGGCCGATGGCTGCGGCGGCTCCGGTGACCAGGAGGTTCATGTCCCCCACCTACCAGCGGTCGCCGATGGCCCGCTCATGACTATGAGTCTCATGGAAACCGCGTCGATCCTCTCGCCGTTGGTGCCACCTCGTGCGGTCACCGGTGCCGGGCGGCCCCGGCCGCCCGGCACCGGTTCCGTCACACGAGGGAGAGCGGTGCGGGCAGCGGGAACACCAGCTTGCCGCCGCCGGCCAGGAAGTCCTGCTCGCGCTCCACGTACCCGTCGCGGTAGACCCACGGCAGAACCAGCAGCTGGTCGGGCTTCTGAGCCAGCGCCTCCTGCTCGGAGACGATGGGGATGCGGGTGCCCGGCGTGAAGCGTCCCGACTTCTCGGGGCTGACCTCACCGATGCACGGCAGGTCGTTCTCGGTGAGGCCGCAGTACTGCAGGACGACGTTGCCCTTGGTGGAGGCGCCGTACCCGAGGGTCAGCTTGCCCGCCGCCTTGGAGTCGGCCAGGAACCCGCACAGTTCCTCGCGGTGCTCCTGCACGCGTGTGGCGAACGCCTCGTAGGGCGCCGCCGTGTCCAGCCCGAGCGCCTCCTCCTCCTTGCGCAGCCGCTCGATCGCCGCTTCGTCGGCCTTGTGCCCGGCGGACGGCTTGGCGAGCGTCAGGCACAGGCTGCCGCCGTAGACGTCGGTGACCTCGGCGCGGATGACGCGCAGGCCGGCCTGCTCGGCCATCCACTCGATCGGGCGCAGCGCGTAGTACTCGAGGTGCTCGTGGCAGATGACGTCGTAGGCCGTCGCAGCCAGCATCGACGGCAGGTAGCTCAGCTCCAGCATCCACACGCCGTCGTCGGCGAGGACGTCGTGGACGTCCCGCATGAACTTCAGCGGGTCGGGGAGGTCGTAGAACATGGCTATCGACGTGACGATCTTCGCCTTGCGGTCGCCGTACCGGGAGCCGAACGCCTCGCGCGAGAAGAAGTCGGCGATCAGGTCGACGTGCTCGGGGTAGTACGGGCGCCATTTCTCGCCGGTCGGGTCGATGCCGACGAGGGTGGGGCCGTTGTCCGGGTAGTGGCGCAGCAGCGTCGAGTCGTTGCTGCCGATGTCGAGCACGAGGTCGGCGGGGTCGAGGTCGACAAGCCGCCGCACCGCCTCGACCTTGCTCTTCAGGTGGTTGATCATGAACGGACGGATGCCGGAGCGGTACCCGTAGCTCTCGCCGTACATCAGGGACGGGTCGGCTGTGTGCCGCAGCTGGACCAGACCGCAGCCCTCCGGTGAACATCTGACGAGCTCCAGCGGCGCCACCGGCACCTCTTCGCCCCGCTCGCGGGGGAAGATTCCGGTCAACGCCTGGGAGCCCAGGTCGAGTACGGGGAGCAGGGAACCGTTACCGCACGCGCGGCACTCAGCAATCGTCATCTGGTTCTCCAACTGACAGAATGAGAATTCGGCATAGGTAATCGCCTGCGTCGTCAATGGAACGGTCCATTGGGGACTCAGCGACGAGCACGGTGCGCACGTAGTGCGAGCCGGTGAATCCGGCGGCTCCGATGTCGTGTCACGGGTGAAAGGGTGACCACTGGGAGGCGGGAATGGCTGAACTGCTGTGCGGCTGGGGCAACGCGCCGACTTTCGGAACTTCGCAAAAGCATGTCAGACGAACGTCGATTGGCCCAGGTGTTCAACCGCGGAAGATCGTCTTCCTGCCCGCCCCGGCTGTTGCCTCGCCTCACCGGGCTGTCTCGAATACCCGTGGGAGAGACACCACCGCCCCATGCCGCGCATATCGACCGAACTCCGCCGCGCGCATTACCGAATCGCCGCACCCGCGCGGCAGTGCGGATCGCCCGAGCCCCTGCCCGGTGCCGGCCCGCTGTACGTGGCGCCGGGCGGACGGCAAGCCGGACACCGGCGGGCGCACCCGTGCCCGGCCTGCCGGGCCGCCCCGCGTCGGTCAGGTGAGGACGCGCTTGGTGAAGGTACGGGTGGAGGCCCAGGTGAGCACGGCCGTACCACCGAGGATCACCAGCAGGAACGCCCAGACGGGCATGTGCGGCAGATCGGGGGTCAGTGCGCTGCGCAGGCCCTCACTCACGTACACCAGCGGGTTGGCCAGGCTGACGATCTGGAGCCAGCGAATGTCCTCCAGCGCCGACCAGGGGTAGTAGACACAGCCCAGCATGGTCATGGGCAGCAGCACCAACGCGAACATCACCTGGACCTTCTGCGGGTTCATCAGCGTGCCCAGAAGCAACCCGCCGGCCGCGGCCAGTACCGCGCCGGCCAGCAGCACCACGATCAGCACCGGCCAGTTGGCCACATGCACCTCGGGGGCCTGCCCGGGCGCGTGGATGAACAGCACCGCCGGGAACACCAGCAGCCCGCCGATCAACCCCTGCAGCGCCGCCGCCAGGATTTTCTGCACGCCCAGCAGGCCGATCGGGATCGGTGCCAACGCCCGGTCGGTGATGGACTTCTGCCAGTTGAGCTCCATCATCAGCGGGTAGGTCACCGCCTGCATCGCCTGCATGATCACCGAGGAGCCGACCAGACCGGGCAGCAGGACGGTGGAGAAGGTGGCACCCGTCCCGTCGCCCGCCATGACGCCGCTGCCGATCTTGGGCATCACGTAGGCGAACACGAACACGAACATCACCGGCTGCACCAGCACCCGGACGAAGGTCGAGACCATGGTTTTGCGCAGCACCCGCACCTCGCGCGCCATCATCGCCGACAGCGTACGTGCAACGGTCGCCCGCACGGCGGGCAGTGGGGTCTGGGTCGACGCGCTCATTCGCGGTAGTCCCTTCCGGTCAGGGTGAGGAAGACGGTTTCGAGGCTGGGCCGCAGCTGGTGGACGTCGGTGACGCCGACACCGGCGTTCGAGCCGATCGTCACCAGTTCGCCGAGCAGCCCGCCGGGGTCGGTGGCGAACACCCGGACCACTGCGTCGACCACCTCGACCTTGCTGATCCCCTCCCGGCTGACGAGGGCGTGGGCCTCGGCGGGGGCGGGTCCGTCGTAGGTGACGGAGATGATGATCTCGGCCCCGGCGGTGCTCTTCAGCTCGTCCACCGTGCCGCGCGCGAGGACCGCGCCGTGGTCGACGACCGCGATGCGGTCGCACAGGGCCTCGGCCTCCTCCATGTAATGCGTGGTGAGCAGGATCGTCTGGCCGCCCGCCTGCAAGTCACGCAGCACCTTCCACAAGTTGGTGCGGGTCTGCGGGTCGAGGCCAGCCGTCGGCTCGTCCAGGAACAGCACCTCGGGGCCGTGCATCAGCGCGCGGCAGATCATGACTCGCTTGGCCTGCCCGCCCGACATCTCGAACGGGTTGCCCTCGCGCTGCTCGGACAGACCGAACAGCTCGATCAGCTCGTCCGCGCGCCGACGCGCCTCCTTGGCGGTGAGGCCGAAGTAGCGGCCACGGAACTCCAGGTTCTCGGCCGCCGTGAGCTCGCTGTCCAGGGTGTTGTTCTGCGATACCACCCCGATGCGGCGCTTGACCTCGATGGGGTCGCGCACCACGTCCAGCCCGTATACCGTGGCGCTGCCGCCGGTCGGCTCGACCAGGGTGGTGAGCATGCCGATGGTGGTGGACTTGCCCGCGCCGTTGGGCCCGAGCAGGCCGAAGAACTCTCCCCGGGCCACCTCCAGGTCGATGCCGCGCACGGCGCACACCTCGGGACGCGACCCGGCGGCCGGATAGGTCTTCTCCAGTCCCACCGTCCGGATGGCCGCCTCCGTCGTCGCGACGACGTCGGGCTCTGTCTCTGCTTCTTTCGATGACGTCAACACCGGTCTCCTCCGGGGAACTTCTCTGAGCGGTCGAGGGGGTGGTCGGCCGACGCCAGCAGCCGATCCGGCGGGCATCGCACAAGAGTCGGCCGGGGCAGGGGCCGTGGGAGCCGCCGGTGTCGCGGGCGCCGCCCCGGGGCGCCCGGCCGGGACGCGGGCGGCCAAGCAGCGGTCCTCGGCGTCGCGACGACGTGCGGTCGGGCCGACGTGTGCCGGCTCGGGCGACTGGTGGGGCGCCGGGGCACCGAGTGGCCGTGGCGGCCGGGTGCGGGCGGCGTTCGAGGCCTCTGCGGGGTGCGACCGCGTCGTCCACGCCGCGCTCATGGGCAGAGACCCGGCAGGCCGATCCCCGTGGTCCGTGCCGCTCCGCCGGTATCCGTACGACCGTGCCCGGCTGCTCGGTGTCCGCGGCGGGCGGCTGTCGGGACGATGCTTGCGCACCGGCCGATCCGCCTCTGTGCGCCCAGGCGGCCGGGGTACGGTGCCGGGCGGCGTCCGTCCGACTGGATGCACGCCGGTCCCGCCGCCGGGCACAGCCGGGGGGCCTGTCCCGCCCCCTTGCTGATGACCCGCCGGACCGCTGTGTGACGCTGCCGTCCCGTGGTCGGTGCCCGGACGGGCGGGGCGGCAATACCGAAGGGCTCGCCGGGAGACAGCGGGGTCCCCCGGCGAGCCCGGTCACCACTGCGCGGCCATGGGGCAGGATCCCGGACCGGGCTCAGCCCCAGGTCTTGCCGGCCGGCTCCTTGATGGTGCGGTTGATCCGGTTGAAGAAGTTGGTCAGCGCGATCTCCAGGTTGAGTGCGCCGATCTGCTCCTCCGTGAAGTGGGCGTTGACCTCGTCCCAGATCTCGTCGGTGACGCCCTCCGCCCCGTCCTGCAGGCGGGTGGCAGCCTCGGCCAGGGCGAGAGCCGCACGCTCGGCGTCGGTGTAGAACGGGGCCTCGCGCCACGCCGCGACGTTGTGCAGGCGCTCGTCGGTGTCACCGGCCTTCTTGCCACCGGCGATGCTCGCGTAGATGCATGCCGAGCAGCTGTTGATCTGGCTGGCGCGCAGGTGGACCAGCGCGAGCAGCTTCGGGTCCACACCGCCCGCCGAGATCGCCTTCTGAAGGTGCTGGATCCCGGTCCAGACATCCACGTTGTTGGCGCCGCTCTTGTTCTTGAGACGGTTTTCCATGTGAGTGCGCTCTCCCTCATCGGTTTACGTTGCGGGGCCAAGTTCCCCGTCACCCCTATGACGGATCAGCTCCGCGGAAGGTAACAACATGCGCGGAACCCGTCCCTCGGGTCCGGGCGACGAGGCTTTCGACTCCTGAGGGGACGGGCTCCGTGGCCGTTGGGGCGGCCGTGGTCAGCGTCGGTTCTCGGCGTAATCCCTGGCGTGGTTCAACGTCGCCGTGCTGTTGGTGCTCAGGGCGGTGCGTACGTACGCGCGGGCCTGTGCGGCATCGGCGTCCGGCCCCAGGATCCCGGGGATGGCATCGGTGTTGAGCACGACGGTGTGCTGTGACGACGCGGCCACGCCCTCGTCGTTCTCCCTGAACGTCCAGACGCCGGTGTGCAGCGCCATGAGGGCGGGCAGGGTGACCTGCCGGTAGGCGATCCTGTGGTGCGGGAACGTCACCCGGTACGACGCGGTCGTGTGCGTCAAGCCGTCCTTGGTCCTCGTGTCCATCTCCAGCCTCTGCAGACCGGGCATGTCCTCGCTCAGGCGCACCCGTGCGACGTGCGGCAACCGCTCCTGCCACAGATGCGCGTCGTTGATGAAGTCGTAGACGTCCTTGGCCGACCCGTTGATCTGGACCGTGTCGGTGAAGGAGAAGGTCACATCCGTCGCGGCGTGGGCGGACTCCAGGTTGGTCTTGAGGGCGGCCAGCTCTGCCCGGCAGGCGCGGTCCACCTCGTCCAGGACACGCGCCGTGTCTCCGTCGGTGGCGCGGGGGTTCTGGAGCAGGCGCACCTTGCACTCGGTCCCGGAGCGGGGCTCGATGAGCCAGGTGCCGTCCAGCGACTCCACCGGCAGGCCGGCGCCGTCCTGGTGGAAATCGATGCGCAGCCCGTAGGGGTCGAACACCCGGTGCGACGTCCAGGTCTTCGCCGCACCGTCCGCGCACTCCCAGATCCGGATGTGCTCCTCGCGCCCCTTGGTTTCGACCTGGTCGACGTAGACGGTCGACGGGAAGATCCTCGGCCAGTTCGCCGTCTTGGAGAGCAGCCGGTAGACGGCGGTCGCCGGGGCCGAGACCACGACCTCGTGCTCGACCGGGTTGCTGGTGGGTGTGCCGGGAGAAACGGGCATGATCGTGCTCCTGGAAATCGAGGAGGGCCGAGAGGTTCACACGCCGCCGGGGCGGATCCAACTGATCGCTGCGGTCACGGAGCCGACTCAGACGTTCCGGGCCATGACGAGGTCGACTGCGATCTCGATGATCGCCCCGCCGGGCGGGTTGAGCCATTCCTTGCCGTAGCGCTCGGCGTACCGCCGCGCCCCGTCCGCCATCCGCTCGGCATCCTCATACACCGTGCCGGTGCCTTCCAGGGTGACCCAGGAGGACTTGTCGTCACGCTGGCACAGGGCGACCCGGCTGCCCGGCGCCACGATCAAATTGCGGGCCTTCTTCGACTTGGCGCCCGTCAGGACCCGGGCCACCCGCGCCTCGCTGTCCCAGGTGAAACTCACCGGGACCGCGTGGGGGGTGCCATTGGGGCGCGGGGTGACGAGAATCGCCTGGCCCGGCTCGGCGAGAAATTCCTCGATTGCAGCAGAAAGGGGCCACGACTGCGTGTCCCTGTGCCCCTCCGGCATTTGGCCGACTATTGGTTTGCGCCGCGTGCTGGTCGACATTTTTTGCGCTCTCCTTCAGGACTTCTCTGTCCGCAGTAACGCCAGACCGATGAGGCGTCAAATCGGTTGCCGCCGCTCATCGTTGGAATGATCCAACTTTACAGCAGTGGGCGCGGTGTTCAACTGCGAAAGGTCGCGCTCGAACGTTGACGGATACCGATCCCACATCCATCGAGGTTCCCTCGGAAGTAATTCGAAGAAGGCGGAATGCCCTATATCTGCCCGCTCCGCTTGTCCGTTGAGGTTATGCCGGTCTCTTCGTCCGGCGGACCCGGTAACTCTTCTGCCGCAGCCCCGGCCGCCGTCCGAGACAAGGCACTCCGGCCCCTGTGCACGCGCGCGGCGTGTCGCCATACAGTCGTCGGCAGCGCTAGGCGCGAGCGCGCCCGGAACCGGACCGCACGGCGCCCATGCACACCCACTGAGTACCCGTCAACTTGCGTGGGCCTGCGGCCAAATGGCCGGCTTCCATGATCACCAGAGGGGCGGGCCGGGTTCCCCGCGCCCTTCATACGTGCTTCCATGGGACCCGCTCCTCACATCGGGTTCAGCATGACGTCAACACCCGTGGCGGGGAGCACGCCCGAGGAAGGTAACCACATGTCCCACACCCGCCCGGCGGATCACATAGTCGCGGCGTTCGAGTCCCACCGCGACCGGATGCGTGCGGTCGCCTACCGCGTTCTCGGCTCCCACGCCGACGCCGAGGACGTGGTCCAGGAAGCCTGGCTGCGTCTGTCGCGGCAGGACACCGACACCGTCCACAACCTCGGTGGCTGGCTGACGACCGTGGTCGGCCGGCTCAGCCTCGACGTCCTGAGGTCACGTCAGGCCCGTCACGAGACCTCCTGGGACGACTGGCTGCCCGAAATGGTGGTCACCTTGGACAGCGCCCCCGCCCCCGACGAGGACGCGGAACTGGCCGACTCGGTCGGTGTCGCCCTCCTGGTCGTGCTCGACTCGCTGCGGCCCAGCGAGCGTCTCGCGTTCGTGCTACACGACCTGTTCGCGGTGCCCTTCGACGAGATCGGCCAGATCCTCGGCAAGTCCCCCGCCGCCGCCAAGACGCTCGCCAGCCGCGCCCGCCGCAAGGTTCAGGCCAACGAACGGCCGCCCGGCGCCGGGCCCGAGCAGCGCGCGGTGGTGCAGGCCTTCCTCGCCGCCTCCCGTGGCGGCGACTTCGAGGGGCTGCTGCGCGTGCTCGACCCCGAAGTGAAACTCACTGTCGACACCCCCGCAGGGGTGTTCGTCACGCTGGGCGCGACCGAGGTCGCCGCCGGCGCCAAACTCTCCGCCAGCGCCGCAGTCCAGGGTCACGCCGCCCTCGTCAACGGCCTGCCCGGCGTCATCTCCTGGAACCAGGAGGGGGCCCCGCTCTCCGTCCTCGCCTTCACTGTCGCCGACGGCCGCATCACCCACATCCGCGCCCTCGTCGACCCCGCCAAACTGGCCCTCATGGACCTGCCCGAACCGGTCTGACTTCCGGACCGGTCCGAGTCCGGTCCGCCCATTCCGTGCAGTCCGCCAGGACCGTACGGAAGGGGCGGGCACCCGTATGCGGGTGCCCGCCCCTTCCGGGACCCGTATCCGGTCGCAGAGCCGGGTGAGGGCTCGGACCGGGGACCGGTCCGCCCCACCTCATTCCCGCCCGGCCCCTGCCGTTCAGCGCGGCCCGTCCGGCGTCTGCGTCGCCTTCCCCACATGCCCCTCCCGCCCCCGGCGCGATACGCCTGGCCGAGGGGGCAGCACCCTGCCACGGCCTTCCGCCGGCGCTGCACACTGGTCCACGGTGCCACTTTGTTTGCTCCTGCGAAATTCGTAAGGGTGCGCTCGCCTATTCATCCAGCAGGCTGACGGGGTGCCAGGCGCGCGGGTCGGCCGGCGTACCGGTTCCGCGAGCCGGTTTTACCGACCCGCGCCCGGACAGAATATGCGGCGGTTCCTGTCCGGGCTCTGCGCGGGGCGCTGGGGGCACACATCGCACAGCCCGGCGGCGCGCATCCTTCAAAGGATATGTGTAATTGTTTTGTGCAGGTTCCCGGGAGAGCAGGTTACCCCTTTCCGTCGGAAGCTTCATTTCTCCGGGGCCTTTTTCCCTTTTCTTCCCGAGCCTGTGCCGGGTGTGGTGGTGCACGTCCCATGGGGCGCGTGTGCAACAGCGGAGTGTCCGAAGTCGAACGCTCCGCTTACTGAAAGGGGTGCGGCGCGTCCGCTCCTCGTTGACGCGCCGAATCGTTGCCTCTCACACGCGGTGAGGGCTTCACTGTCCGTTCCTGTCTGCCGCTGATGTGCGAGGAGTTGGACCGTGAGTGATGGTGTGATCGTGGTGGGTGCCGGCCCCGTGGGGTTGATGCTGGCGGGCGAGCTACGTCTCGGCGGCGCCGACGTCGTCATCTATGACCGGCTGCCCGTGCCGAGCGGTGAGTCGCGCGGTCTCGGCTTCACGCGGCGGACCGCCGAAGTGCTGGACCAGCGGGGGCTGCTGGAGCGCCTGGACGGTGTCCGGTGGGGCAGGCAGGGCCACTTCGGCGGAGTGCGCATCGATTTCGAGCGGGTGGCCGACCGGCACTACGGAGTGATGGGCCTGGCTCAGTGGCGCACCGAGGAAATGCTCGCGGCGTGGGTGGCGGAGCTCGGGGTGACCGTGCACCGGGGGTGCCGGGTCGTCGGCCTGCGGCAGGACGACGAAAAGGTCACCGTTGAGTTCGAGGGACCCGACGGACGGGGTGAAGACAGCGCCTCCTACCTGGTCGGCTGCGACGGAGGCCGCAGCGCCGTCCGGGAACTGGCCGGGATCGGCTTCCCCGGACAGCCCGCCACGCGCGGGATATACATGGCGGACGTGGTCGGGGTCGAACTGCCGATGAACCCGATCGGTCGGCGGGTGGAGGGCGGTGGCATGGTCCTCTCGGTCACCCTCGGCCCCGGCGTCACCCGGATCGTGATCCACGAGCCCGACGTTCCGCCGCACCACGGTGAGAGCGAACCGACGTTCGACGAGATCGCGGACGCCTGGAAGCGCATGACCGGCGATTCCATCCATCACGGCGACGCGACCTGGATGGCCGCGCTGACCAACGCCCAGGGCCAGGCCGAGCGGTATCGCAGCGGCCGGGTCTTCCTGGCCGGCGACGCCGCCCACGACCACGCTCCGCTGGCGGCGCAGGGGGTCAGCACCGGGCTCCAGGACGCGGTCAACCTCGGCTGGAAGCTGGCCACCGCACTCAGGGGTAACGCCCCCGAGGGACTGCTCGACACCTACCACGACGAACGGCACCCGGTGGGCCGGCGGCTGCTGCAGGACACCCTCGCGGCGTCGCTGCTGTACCTCGGCGGTGAGGAGGCGGAGCCGCTGCGGGCCGTCCTGCGTGAACTCGCCGACCTCCCGGAGGCGGCACGCCATCTGGCTGGACGGGTGTCGGGTGTGGACATCCGGTACGACATGGGCGCGGAGCTCACAACGGCCCATCCCCTGCTGGGGCTGCGTCTGTCGCCGGACTGGCGGGTCACCGTGGACGGCACCCCCCGGCGCGTCGGCGAACTGCTGTGTTCCGCCCGCGGCGTGCTCATCACCACGCCGGTGGCCGGGAGGTACGAGGCGGCTGGCTGGTCTGACCGCGTCGACACGGTCCGCTGCACCTGGGCGGTGGAGGAGGACGAGGGCATGCCCGGCACGCCGCCGGACGCCGTGCTGGTGCGCCCCGACGGGTACATCGCCTGGACCGCACCGGACGGCGGTAGCCTGCGCGCCGCCCTCACCCGGTGGTTCGGCGGACCGGCCGGTGGATGACGGATGAACGTGCCGGGGCCCGCAGCGGTCAACCGCGCGGGCCCCGGATGCCTGTCCAACTCCGGCCCAGGTCAACCCAACAGCGTGCCTCCGCTCGCGTCGATGTAGCTCCCGGTGATCCAGCGGCCGTCGTCGGACACCACGAACGCCACGACATCGGCGATGTCTTCGACCTGGCCCACCCGCTTGAACGCGGAGAGCTCCGCCAGGCGTGCCACCACGGCCGGATTGGAGAACATCGGCTTGCCGTTGTCGGTGAGCCCCGGGGCGACACTGTTGACCGTGATGCCCCGGTCGGCGACGTGGCGCGCCAGGTGAAGCGTGAGCTGCTCCAGGACGCCCTTGGACATCGCGTACGCGATCATGTCCGGTTGAGCGCTCCGGGTGATCCCCGAGGAGATGTTGACGATGCGTCCGCCCTGGGGGATCAGCGGGAGCGCGCGCTGCGCGACCAGGAACGGCGCTCGCGCGTTCACTGCGAGGTACTGGTCGAGCTGCTCAAGGGTGACGTCTTCGGGCAGCGCGGTGTGCCCGCTGTAGGCCGCGTTGTTGACCAGGATGTCCAGGGACGCGGAACCGGTCCGCTCGGTGAGTTCCCGTTCCAGCGCCCCGAAGAGCGCCGGCACCTGGCCGGGGTCGCCGATGTCGGCGCGCACGGTGAACGCCTGCCCCCCTTCCCCCTCGATCAGCGCGACCGTCTCCTTGGCCTCGGTCTCACCGGTCGAGTAGTGCACGGCCACGAGGGCCCCGTCACGCGCCAGTCGCCGGGCGATACCTCGTCCGATGCCCCGGCTGGAGCCGGTGACGAGAGCCGTTTTGTCGGTGAGCCTGCCCATGAAAGTGGATCCCTCCCGAAGTGAGCGACGATTTTCCGCCGCTTCCATAATTCCCTAGCCTGACCAATCGATGCCTACGAGTCGAGCACCTGAACAGTTTCTGTTCAACTGTGACTTCGCCGTGGTCGAACATGGGGGCCTTGGTCTACAGTCGAGTAAATGGCTATCCAGGGAGGGGCAATAGCATGTCGAATGAATCCCTTCAATCCCTTATAGAAGCTCCTGAGGTGCCGGACAATGCGGAGCTGGCACGGTCGTTGGGCGGGGATTTCAGTAGCGAGTTCGCTGATGTGAACAACACGCGGCTGCACTACGTCGTGGGAGGCGCCGGCGACCCGGTCGTCCTGCTGCACGGCTGGCCGGAGACGTGGTGGGCCTACCGGAAGCTGATGCCGAAGCTCGCCCAGCACTACCGGGTCATCGCAGTGGACCATCGCGGCGTGGGCGTCCCGGATGAGCTGAAGCCCTCGGACGGATTCACGAAGAAGAACATGGCCCGTGACGTCCACGAGCTCATCCGCCTGCTGGGATACGACAGCGCCCACATCGTCGGGCACGACCTGGGAGCGATGGTCGCCTACAGCTTCGCGGCCAACCACCCCGAGGCCACCCGGCGTCTTGCCCTGCTCGATGTCGTCCACCCCGACGAGACGTACTACGACAGGCCGATGCTGCGGCGTCCCAACACCGGCTTCAACATGTGGTGGAACGCGTTCAACCAGGTGCGCGGCCTGCCGGAGCAGGTCTTCTCCGGCCGTGGCTGGTACCTGATCGACTGGCTGTACAGCAACTCCCTCAAAGACCCCGAGTCGGTCACCGCCTTCGACCGCGCCGTCTACGCGCGAGCGTATGACACCCCGGAGGGCATCCGAGCGACCAACGGCTGGTACCAGGCATTCCACCAGGACATCGAGGACATCAAGACGTACGGCAAGGTGACCCTGCCGCTGCTCGCGCTGGCCGCTGCCACGCAGTACGACCAGGTACAGGACCAGCTGTCCCACATCGCAACCGACGTACGCATGGTGCGGGTCGACAAGTCCCTGCACTGGCTCGCCGAGGACGACCCGGAACTCGTGTCCCGCGAACTGATCGACTTCCTCGGCCAGTGGACGGCATAGGGAACGGGGAGGAAGCGAGCGACATGAGTGACGTGATCATCGTTGGGGCCGGACCGGTCGGGTTGATGCTGGCCGGTGAACTCAAGCTCGGCGGTGTGGACGTGGCCGTGTACGACCGGTTGCCCGCGCC
>NZ_JBVILC010000043.1:0-16961 GCF_055580545.1 Streptomyces sp. NPDC031670
TCGGCTATCGGGTGACAGCCATACCCAGCACCCCTGGGTGTCCCGATCCTACGAATGACCGAAACGGCCCACAACGAACGGTATGGATCGGGTGATGCCGACCGTGTGCGCAACGCACGAGGCTCCCGTGCCGTTGGGGGAGGTGTTCGAAGCCTCAACCCACAGGCACAGGAGCCGCGTTGGTTCCGCCGGTGGTGGTTACCGGTCCGGCGACCGGAGTCGCGCGACACCGGGACCAGTCCCGCGTGGGCGGCCAGGCGGCCGGTGTCTGCGTAGCTGGACAGGTCTCCGACGATGGCCAGGAACTCCGCTCCGAGGATGGGGCCGATACCCGGCAGGGATTCGATGACTTCGGCGCGCTCATCGAGGTAGAAGGACTCGCGGATTTCCCGATCGATGTCTTTGATCCACTCGTCGAACGCGAGGAGCTGATGAGCGAGGTCGCACACGAGTTTGGCAGCTCGCTTTTCGCGGTAACGACGGCCCTCAGACGCCCGCCGGGCCGTGACCTCACACCCACGCAACAGACCGTCAACCGCACCCTGCCCGCAGCACGGGCACCGGTCGAGCGTGGCGTCGCACGACTGAAGTCTTGGCGGATCTTCCGCAAGGCCCGGTGCAGCCCGAATCAAATGACGTCAATCGCCGCCGCCGCCCTCACCCTGGAGCGGCAACGCTGAAAGACCTCCATGACAGTCTGCGTGGGGACGCGAGGGCGAAGTTCTCGCTGCATGATCATCCAGGCACGACAGGCGATCTTGTCGACTTCGGTCGATACAAAAGGTCAATGCGGGGACGTCACCCACCGCCTGGCAGACGTGTCGTACCACGCGAGTGTCCCGGCCAGTATCGCGCTGAACGGTATCCACTCCTCGTCCGGATTCCACTTCTCGCCACCCGTGGCTTGCATGAAGACCGGGCTGGGTGCCCAGGCGACCGATACCCGATCGTCCGCGACCTCAGCGATCCAGCCGAGAAACTCGCGACCGTCGACAAGGCTGAAGCCGACCTTCGCCGCGTTGTCCATGCAGTCGGCAAAAAAAGTCTTCATCCTCGAGACATAGGCCATCGCCCGAGCATAGAGCGGAGTTCGTCAAGAGGATGAAGACGAGGACCGCAGCCCTCACCCGCCCCGTCGTGCCGACCGGCGACCGGCACGCCACCTGGGCCTGCGACCTGCGCCCGGACTTCGGCCGGGCCGACACCCCTGCGGTCACCGCCGAGATCACAGGAACGTCGGATCTCGGCGGCGACGCCTACCCGCGCCGCAGGAGTGGCAAATGTCGCGCCCGAGTGCCAACCACCTTGCTCAATCACACCCCGGGGCCGCGGCGATCGCGAGCACGGGCGACTTGTGCCACAGGACTTCCGGGGGTCGGGACCGGCGCCAAAGTCATCGCCTCGACCTGGACGTCGATGCGCGCCTGATCGGCGTCCACTTTCAGGAACACGTCGCCGACGCGCGCAGGGTCGCGCGCTCGGAGTGGGCGCCTACGACCTTGACCTCCTCCATGGCGACCAAGACCCCGGATGACCGTCGACGTCGCCGGGTTTATCGCGTGCGATTGCGCGGCTGACTGCATCCCGCTGCCCGCCGGCCTCGTGGACGGCACCGACCGCTGACCAGGCCAAGCCCAGCACTTTGGTCAGGAGTCCTTGGGGCTCGCAGAGAAGCAGGCGCCATCGGCGCCCGCAGCACGCCGGGAGGCTGCCGGTGCTTCCACTGCGACGGGACTGGGCTTGCCCAACACCTGTGGGAGCCGGCTGCTGGGGCACGAGGGAGCGGCACGCAGGAAGAACGCCCGCGCCCCGGGGACGCCCTTCTGGGCGGCACGGGGCGCGGGCGGGCGCAAGGAAATCGGAGGCTTACGCCGGTACGGGCGCCGGATCCGGGCGCGGGGAGGCGAGCGGTGAGCGCCGGGCCTTCTCCACCGTGGGCAGCTGCTCCCAGTCGGCCTCGGGGTGTTCGGCGGGCACCGCGTCGACGGAGGTCGTGGTGTAGAGCGCGATGTCGACGGCTCCGGCCTGGCTGGAGCCGAAGCGGACCTGGATCGACTGCGGGAGCGGACCCATCCGAGCCGCACCATGTGGTCGAAGGCGGCACGTCGCACCCGGAGCCGGGCGGCAGTCTGCTCGGGTCCGAGCGGGGTGCCGGCGGCGATCAGGTCTGCCAGGTCCTCGCGCCGGCAGACCTGATCGACCTGGCCGGGGTGGTGCAGCGTCGGCGGCCGGGTTCGCGCTCGGGCCGCCCAGCAGGCTGCGGTCGACGCACGCCAGACCACGAAGGCCGTCACGTTTCGTCTTTCCGTGATCACTGCGCCGAGTTGTGGCTGTTTCCGCGAAGCTCGTCGTCGGGTCGGGTGCGCTGAGGTGTTTCGGTACAGTGCTGGGGTGCTGACTGTCTGGTCGGTTCCTTCCTGGGGGGGATGAGCGAGACGAGGGTTATGCCGGAGCAAGCGAGTCCGCCTGCGATAGCACCGAGTGGGCCTGTGGCCGCGTCGGCCGAGGCGGCACGGTTGGCGGCGGTGCGCCGTTACGACATTCTCGATACCCCGCCGGACGGTGCCTACGACAGAGTCGCGGCGCTGGCGGCACGGTTGTTCGAGGTGCCGGTGGCGACGGTGACGATCGTGGACGAGGACCGGATCTGGTTCAAGGCCGCGCACGGACTGGAGGGCGTCAGCGAGATCGGCCGGGATCCGGGCCTGTGCGCCTCGGCGGTCCTGACGGATGACACCACTGTTATCCCCGACACCCTGCTGGACCCGGTCGCCTGTTCCAATCCGCTGGTCGCCGGCCCGATGGGGGTGCGGTTCTACGCCGCCGCTCCGATCATCACCGCCGACGGGTATCGGCTGGGCACGGTCAACGTCCTCGATACCCGCCCCCGCGAGGTCAGCGAGGCGGATTCGGCCACGCTCGCGGACCTGGCAGCGGTCGTACGTGACCAGCTGGAGCTGCGGCTGTCGGCGTTGCGCGTGGTGCGCGCCGAGCAGGAGCGCCGCAAGGTCGAGCAGGAGAAGCGCCAGGCTGAGGAAGAGGCCCGCCGGCGCGCGGAGCGGGACAAGGCGGCCATCGCCGCGTTCGCCTCCACCCTGCAGCGCACCCTGGTGCCTCCCGCGTTGCCCGCGGTACCCGGGCTGGAGCTGGCCTGCCATTACAAGACCGCCTCCCCGCAGGAAGTGGGCGGTGACTTCTACGACGTCTTCCCCGTGGGCGGGGGCCGGTGGGCGTTTTTCCTGGGCGATGTGTGCGGCAAGGGCGCCGAAGCCGCCTCGATCACCTCACTGACCCGCTACACGCTGCGGGCCGCAGCCCTCGTCGACGCGGATCCCACGGCTGCGCTCAAAGCCCTGAACACGGCGCTGCTGCTGGACGCGGCGGTAGGGACGCGCTTTTGCACCGCCGTCTTCGGCCTGCTCGACCCGGCCCGGGATGGCGGTTTCACGGTCACGCTGGCCACCGGCGGCCATCCGCCCGCCTACCACCTGAGCCCCATCGAGGAAGGCGGTGTACGGGTGGAGGCGGTCCGCGCCACGGGCGGCATGCTGGTCGGCGCGTTCGCCGAAGCCGCCTTCGCCTCACGCACCCTGCACCTGGCACCCGGCGAGGGACTGATGCTGTACACCGACGGGCTGACCGAGGCCCGCACCGCCGATGGCCGCATGCTCGCCGACACGGGCCTGACCGACTTCCTGGCCCGGCGGCCGGCGCCGATCAGTGCCGGCGCCCTGATCGACGACACCGTCGCGCTCCTGGACACCCTCCCCGACACCGAACGCGACGACGTGGCCCTGCTGGCCCTGTCCGTCCCCACCCCCGATGCCACTCCCGCCGGTATCACCACCACCGCCCACAGCGCCGCAGCCCCGACCGCCGACGTCTCCGTCGGGCAGGAGAACCCACGCCCATGACCGACGCATTCCACATCGACGTCCCGCACACCGACGGCGCCCTGGCCGTGATCGCCCTGTCCGGCGAGTTCGACATCGCCGCCGCACCCGCCGTACGGGCCCGCGCCCTGGAACTCATCACGAACGGCCAGCCTGACCTGGTCGCTGACCTCTCAGGCGTCACCTTCTGCGACTCCTCAGGACTGGGCGCCCTCGTCGGCATCTGGCGCTGTGCCAAGGACGCCGACGGCTCGCTGACCCTGGCGGCCATCCCCGACCGGCTGAGCCGCCTGCTCAGCGTCACCGGGATGGACACTTTCCTGCCCACCTTTGCCAGCGCCGACGCCGCGCTCGCCGCACGCCAAAGCAACCGCACCACCGCCTGAAACCCCTCGCTCGCCAGCTGGTACAACTTGCGGAGGCTGCACAGCAGCCTCGGCTACCGCACACCTGCCGACTACAAGGCCACCCTCGCGGCCTGACCATCACACCGATGGTGTCCGTCACAGTGGAACAAGCTCAAAAGTCACCGGCCAGACCTGGGGCCGTGCCATACCCGGCTATCTCGCTGCGCTCTACCTCACCACCACGCACCTCGGTGAGGCGAGAGACAAGGTGTGGCGGACCTACCTGGAGGCACTCCGTCCGTTCCCGGACCTGTTCAACGCCATGGCCCGTGGCACGGGCCTGGCCGAGGCGATGGTTCCAGGGTGACCGCCGCTTCGCCTGCCAGGTCCGTACGGCTGCGGCGGACAGTCAGCTGGTGATGCGCGGTGTGAAGGGAGCACGGTGAGTCGGGGAGGGCGCCGGGCTTCCCTGCCGGAGCCGTCCTGGCAGCCGCCGCAGCGTGGACTCCTGCCCGGGGACGGCGGGGTGCTTGTGCGCTTCCTCGAGGAGTCAGGCCGCCGGTCCAGGACGTATGACTTCTCGACGTTCAAGGTCCCGCCCGCCATGCAGCAGTGGCTGGCCCGGTCCTTCAGCCGGAGGGTCGGGACAGCCCGAACAGCAAGCAAGCGGCTCGGGACCGCCAGGGGGACACTTCTACACCGCCAACGGCTTCGCCGACGTGCTTGCAGGTTGCGATCCGCAGCCCACATCGCCTGAGCAACTGACGGGGCGACACGTCCAGGCGTTCGTCGACCACCATGAAGGGCGGTACGGCCAGCACGACGCTGTGAAGCGCCTGCGTACGCTGCTGCGAGAGGCCTCAGAGCTGCCTGACGCCGCCCGGCAGGCGCTGCTGAACGTGTGCGTCAAGGGGCCCGAGATCGAACGGCCCGGCGCGTATCCGGACACGGACTGGCAGGCGATCACGACGGCCGCCCGCCGCGATGTCCGGCTTGCTCGGGAGAAAATCGAGTCGGGGCGCTGCCCGGTGGCCCGGTGGCGCGCCGGCGACCCGGCCCTGAGCCTGCACCAGGCGGAGGTCAGCTCGCTTCTCGACATTTTCGACCGCACCGGAGAGCTTCCTCGCACACCTTCTGGCGACCATACGAGGGCGGTAGTACGCGCGGGCGGCTTTCGTGTCCTGGTCGCTAGCCTGTGTCTGACGCGGCCCAGGCCGAGTACCGCGGGCCGACCGCCGACCGCTTGCTGCAGTACATCGAGCAGTGCCGCCGCACCGGCGAGTCCCTTCCAGGCCTCCTACACAAGGACGGCACGGTGACAGTTAACTGCGGCGCCATCAAGCGCATGATGCGCACGCCCGAACTCAGGTTCGTGTGGGCATCACCCCGAACCAGAAGCGGATGCTGATCGACTCAGGACTGCCGATCGCACAGGACACCTACGTCGGGCAGATCGCCGGTCTGATCGACGGCCGGCCCTGGCGCGAGACGCCCATCGCCCTCAGGGAGCTGCGGACGCTGGTCCGCATGGTCGCGGTGGCCTGTTTCTTGATGATCTGCTACCTCAGCGGCGCTTGGCCGGGCGAGGTGCGCAACCTGCTGCCCGGCTGCCGGGAAGCTGATGAAGAAACCGGAGAGCTGTTGATCGTCGGCCGCCGGGGCAAGGGCTTCGACCGAGCCTCACTGCCGCCCGAGGAGGCGACGGAAGACCAGCGCCCGTGGGTGGTCGTCGCCCCCGTCCACGCCGCAATCGCCCTGCTGGAGAGCCTCGGCGACTACTCATTCCTCTTTCCCGCCAGCTTCACCAACGCGCACGCCGCACGCCCGAACGAGTTCAACGCCCGTCAGACCTGGTCGATCAACAACGACCTGGAGGACTTCCTGGCCTGGGTGAACGCGGCCTTCCACCGCGCCGGCGAAACCCTGCCGATCCCACCGGATCTGACCAAGCACCTCCATGCCAGCCGGTTCCGCCGCACGCTGGCGTACTTCATCGTCCGCCGGCCACGTGGACTGGTGGCGGTCGCCCTGCAGTACGCCCATGTGCACACGAAAGTGACCTTGAGCTACGCAGGGCACTCCGACACGACGTGGATGGACGACATCCACATCGAGACCCTGGAGATGGTGCTGGAACAGAACGAGCAGGACGCGCGCCTGCTCGATGAGGGCGAGCACGTGTCCGGGCGCTCGGCCGAGGAGTACCGGCACCGAGTACGGGCTCGTGCCTGCTTCGCCGGACGCGTGGTCACCGCCGGAAAGAGCGTGCAGCGGGTCCTGGATCAGGTGAACCCGAACATCCACCACGGCGAGGGCATGACCTGCGTGTGGCGACGTGAGACCGCAGCCTGCCGCCAGGCCCGGCTCGAGGCCGGACTGCCCGCGGAGGGCGGCCCCGGCGAGTCGGAATGCCGCTCAGCGTGCACCAACCTCGCCTACACCGACCGGAGCATCGTCGAGCAGCGACTGCGACTCAAGCGGTGGGAGGCCACGGCCGCGGACCGGCTGGCACCGCGCCCTCTGCGTGACCGTGCCGCTGCCCTGGCAGCCGGCAGCCGCGCCATCATCGACGCGCACGAGCACATGATCGTTTCCAACAACCAGACGCGGGAGCACTGATGGGACGCCGACCACGCGACCAGGACGCAGACCGTGCCGCCATCCGCGCCGCTGCCGACCGCCTCCTGGCTGGCATACCCCTGTGCTCATCGTCCGGGAAGCTCACGGCATCCGAGCTGATCACCGAGAGCGGTCTTCGGCGCGACCTCCTCTATGGCCACACCGACCTCGTCCAGGACTTCCAGGCCCGAGCGAAAGCCCAGGACTCCACCCCGACGGCGATGCAGGAATTCGCCGACGCAAACCGCGCACTCAAGGCCGAAGCAGCGGAGCTGAGGACCGAACTTGCCGAGGAGCGGTCGAGGACCAAGGTCATGCGCCGGATCATCGTCGAACTGTCGCTCGAACTGGAGCAGGCCAAGACGGAACTCGGCGCCGCCGCCGGTGTGGCCCGGCTACCGGTCCGGACCGACCCTTCGGGGACGGCGAGGCGAGATCAGGGTGCGTTATGAAAGTGCTTGCTATGGGTGGGAGCGAGCGGAGCGGTGGCCCTTGATCAACGCTGCAGGGCTTCGTACCATCGCTCGATGGGACATGACGACCTTCCGGTCCTTGAACTCGCCTTCCCCGGTCCGGAACGTGACCGTGGTGTGGCGGCGATCCTCAGCGGTCAGAAGACCGCGCTCACGGGTCTCCTGGAGATTTACGAGCACGCCGGGGAGGCAGTGCCGATGACCGGCCAGCGGTTCTCGGTGCTTGATTCCGAGAGTCGCCCGGCCGTCACGATCGAGGTCGTCGACGTGCGCGTCGTTCCCATGAAGGAGATCGACGACGACTTCGCGCGAGCCGAGGGACGCGGCTACTCCGACGTGGCCGAGTGGCGGGCAGCCCACGAAGAGTTCTTCCGGAGCGATGGCGTGAGCGAGTACCTGGGACGCATCCCAGTCATTGATGACCACACTCTTGTCGTTGCGGAACGCTTCCGAGTGGTCGAGCCCGACGGCTCGGGTAGTCCGTGAGCCGGGCCCGACTCGATGAGAGTTCGGGATCAACCGGACAGACCCTGTGTGTGCTGGGAACGGCTGCTGGTCAAAGCCACTCGTTGATGGCTGCGACCAGCACGGTTGCCTCGTAACGGACGGCGAGCTTGTCATATCGCGTGGCGACGGCTCGGTGGCGCTCAAGCCGGTTGATCCCGCATTCCACCGTGTGGCGCTCTTTGCGGCCGGCCTTGTCGAACTTGGGCGGTCGGCCGCCTCGTGAGCCGAGCTTCTTGCGGTTGCGGAACCTGGTCGGACTTCTCCGGAATGGTGCACGCGCTTGTTTGCGCAGGGAGGCGCGGTTCGCGCGCGTGCCGTAGGCCTTATGGCACGGACCCGGTCGGGCTTGGTGCGGGGCCGGCCCGGGTCGATGCGGGGCACCCGGTGCCCTCAACACAGGCTGAAACTGCGGGCTGTCGCGCCTCTGGCCCCCGGTGTCGAGCAGGGACAGAGGCTACTGCCCCTGCTCGACAGCGAGGTGCGGCGTGGTGGTCGGTCCGCCGCGCGAGCGTCCGAGGCCGTGGTCGTCGGGCTCAGTGTCAACCCACCAGGAGGCTCACGAGTTCGATTCGGCCGCCGGACGAGCGATGTAGGTGCTGATCTCGATGAGATTGCCGTCCGGGTCGCGTAGGTAGGTACTCGTGGTGGGTCCTTGGGCGCCGGTTCGCGGCACGGGGCCTTCCAGTACGGGCACTCCGCAGGCGGTCAGATGGGCCAGGACCTGTTCCTGCGGGATGTCGGTGACCAGGCACAGGTCTGCGCTGCCAGGGGTGGGGTGCGTGGCGTGCGGGAGGAGTTCGCCGCCGGCCTGATGGAGGTTGATCCTGCTGGCGCCGAAGGTCAGTGCGTGGCGTCCCTCCCCGAAGGTGACCGGGCGCATGCCCAGTACGCGTTCGTAGAAGTCGACGGTGCGTTCGATGTCGGCGACGGTCAGCACCAGGTGGTCCAGGCCGGTGATCCGGATCCTCGGCCCCGGTCCGAGGGAATCCCGGCCCAACTGGCGTTCGCAGGCATCCCGTGCCGGGGTGGAGAGCAGGTCCCGTGAGCGGGTGAACAGCCGGTGCAGGGTGGGGCCGTGGCGCTCGGCGAGGTCGGGATTGTGCGCGAGCACGTCGAGTTCGTTGGCCGCGGTGATCTCGACGAAGGCGCGCACGTCCGGCGGCGATGGGGTGTGCTCGCGGTCGGTGAAGCGGTCACGGAAGACCACCGGTCGCCCGCTCGCCAACCGGGGATACACGACCGCGCGGTCACAGCTGGCGTAGAGGAAGACCAGTGCCTCGGCCCGTTCTCCGATCAGCTCGGCGAGAACCGCGCGCTCGTCGGTGCCCATCAGGGCGTGGTCGAACCCGTCGGTTCCGTACATCGCGTGACACAGTCCGGCGGCCTGCAGGTCCGGACCGGCGCCCCACTCCGCCAGCAGGCGTGTGACGCGGTTCAGGTGGTCGAGGAGCGTACCGCCGGGATGCTTTGTCTCGCTGGCGCCTCGGGCGCGCAGGAGGGCCTGGACAGCGGGCCAGGCCGCCGCAGGGTCACGGGCGCTTCCTGGTGAGCCGCCGTCGGATGGGACGGATCGCCGCATCGGGTTCAGGCCTCCTGGGTCGTCAGGCGTGCGACTTCTGCCACCAGTCGGGCCGTGACCGGGGTCTCGACGTGGTGCGCGGCGCTGGCGCGGAGGACCGCTCCGCCGATGGCATCGACTTCGAGGGGGCGTCCGGCCTCGGCGTCGCGCTGCATGGAGGACTTCATGGTGTCCGGGACGCGATCGAAGAAGGAGAGCACGGTCTCGGTCGTTACCTGTGCGCCCGCGGCCCGGGCCACGGCGGTGATCTCGTCGAGCACGGCGAGCAGTTCCGGTCGCAGGTCGCCGCGGACGGTTCCGACGTCCGCGCGGTGTCGGGTGGTCAGCAGGGCGAGCGGGGCGAGGAAGGCGAGCTTGTCCCAGAGCATCGCCGTCTCGTTGCTTCGCAGGGTCACGCCGAGACCGGCGTGCCGCAGTCGGTCCGCGAGCTCGCAGAGGGGAGAGGCAAGTTCGAGGTTGGCGAAGGGGCTGGTGTGGTGGATGCGCCCCGGTGCGGTGCCTGTGGCTTCGACCCTTATCGTGCCGGCGACGACCTCGGCCGCCGGGTAGCGATCGCGCAGCAGGCCGAGGTGGTCGAGGCCGTTGAGCAACGGGATCACAACCGCGTTGCCGAGGGCGGGGGCCGGGACGCGGTCGAGTGCCTCGTCCAGGGAGGTCTGCTTGACCGTCACGAAGACGGCGTCCACCGCCTCTCGCAACCGTGTGTCCGCCTCGACCGCTGCGGTGAAGTCCCCGTACTGGGCGCTCTTGACGCGCAGGCCACCCTGGCTCAGTGCGGCGGCGGTCGGCTCGCCGGCCAGGCAGATGACGCGGTGCCCGTCACGGGCGAGGAGCGCACCGATCAGGCCTCCGACACCACCCGGTCCGAGGACGGCCACCGTCAGGGAGGTTGTGTTCATCTGAGCTCCTGTCGTCCTTGGGAGACCCGTTCAGCCGGGCTGAGGCCGACGGGAGCCAACGGGAGGTGTGGCGCGTGGACCACGGCATCTCCCCTCGGCGCGAAACGGGTCGACACCCGCCGGCCGCGCACCGCACCGCTTCCGGAACGGGGGAGCGACGGGCGGGTTGCCGCCCTGGGCAGTAATGATCAGGCGCCCCGAGACCCAAGTCAATCAACGGATTTACTGGCATCACTCCAAGCGATACCTTGGGTCATCGTGACTCTCGACGATCTCCGCGTCTTCGCCGCGGTCTGCCGGGCTGGCTCTCTGAGCGCGGCGGCCCGTGACCTTTCCTGCACGCAGTCCGCGGTCAGCCAGCACGTGAACCGGCTGGAGCGGGAGTTGGGCCTGAGCCTGCTGGAACGGCACACGCGAGGCGTGGTGCCCACGCCGGCCGGACACACGCTGAACGCGGCGGTCACCGAGGGCCTGGGCAGCATCGACCAGGCACTTCGCCGACTCCACGAGGCCGCGCGCGCGGAAGGCGGATCGGTACGGGTCACGACGGGAGCCACGACCATCCGGCACTTCATGTCCGCGGCCGTCGTCGACTTCCGGCGGCAATTTCCCCGCGCCAGCCTCGAATTCCAGACCGAGACCTCCAGCCGCCGCTGCTTCGACGCGCTCGCCGCCGGCCGCGCCGACCTCGCCTGGATCACCCTGGGGCCCACAGATCGCGCCCTAGAGCAACGCCCCGTCGTCGAAATCCCCTGGGCGCTCGCCGTCTCGGCGTCCGACCCGCTCGCGGCCAAGGCCCGCGTCGAACCGGCCGACCTGCAGGACGCCCGGCTCATCGGGCTTCCGCAGAACTCCGCCTCCCGCCTACAACTCGGCGCCTGGCTCGCGGAAGCCGGGATCCGGCCGGTCTTCGACACCAGCGTCACCGACTGGGACACCGCAATCCTGCTGGCCGAACTGGGACTGGGCCTCGCCGTCGTCCCGGCCCTGGCCGCCTGGAGCGGTCCCGGACACCCCGACCTGCGACTGATCCCCATCCCCGCGCTCCCCGCCCTCACCGCGGGCTGGGCGGCACGCCGCTGGGACGCCCTCTCCCCGCTGGCCCGCGCGTTCGCCGAGGCCGTCGCGCACCACTGCGGCAAGCAGACCGTTCGGGAATAGCCGCCGGCCACGACGCGCCGTCAGTCCCTTTCGTCAGGGATGCGCGCGCCCCCAGCCCGGTTCCGGCGGGAGCGGCCACGTCGGTGGTGGCGGCAGGTGCGGTTCCGACCGGAGGTCTTCGTCCGGGCCGCGGCCGGCGAGCCAGGCGAGGAGCGTGTGGCCGGGGCCGGTCGCGGTGGGGCCGATGGGTGCGAGGGTCCAGGAGCGGTCGAGGTCGGTCGCTTCGAAGCGAGCCACTGGGAAGTTGCGCGCGGCCAGAGTGGCGATGGTCTCGTCGAGTGCCCAGGTGACGTAGCTGGCGGGCCAGTCGACGGTGGTGTATCCGAGCTTCAGGTCGATGTGGTGGGTTTCGAGTTCGCGCCGGGCACGGTGGAGGGTGTACCAGGCGGGGTGTCGCCATCCCGCGAGGGCGGGGACGAGGGTGGGCCAGCGGTCGGCGGGCATCGCTGCGGCCTCGTCGAGCAGGCGGTCCAGGCTGCCGCGCAGGTCGGCGATGAGCTCGGCGGCGCCGCGACCGGCGCCGTGCCGCAGCGCGTGGTCCAGGGTGGCGGCGTCGGCCCGTGCTCCGGGGTCGGTGCCGGTGCGAGCCAGGGCAAGCAGCCATCGGTAGACGTCGGCGCTACGCGCCACGTGCGTGATGACGTGCCCACGGCTCCATCTGGGAAGCACGGATGGCTCGCGGGCAGTCACGTCCGTAAGGGCGTCGAGGCCGGCAGCCAGGCGTGCGGCCGAGCTGCGGACGTCGTGGAGGAGAGCGGCGATGTCGGCCGGATCGAGGTCGGTACCGGTGGTCATGGGTCGGTAGGTTACGGCCGGCCGGTCAGCAGGTGGCCGATGGTCGCGATGCCCTCGGCGATGGCTCGTTCGCCTACGTTGCCGAAGCCGAGGACGAGTTGCGGCGGCGCGGTGGCGTGTGAGGCCCGGTGGGCGCTCATGCCGTAGAGGCCGACGGACCGTTCGCGGGCGGCGGTGACGACGTGGTGTTCGTCGGCGCCCGCGGGCAGGTGGGCGACGGCGTGGAAGCCGGCGGCGAGGCCGGTGACCGGCAGTTCGGGGGCGTGTTCGGCGAGCGCGGCGAGCAGGACCGTGCGGCGGGCGGCGTAGGTGGCGCGCATGCGGCGCAGGTGGCGGTCGAAGCGGCCGGACTCGATCAGTCTGGCCAGGGCGAGTTGGTCGAGTGTGGGCGTGCCGCGGTCGCTGCGGTGCTTTTGCTCGGCGATCGGTCCGGCCAGTTGGGGCGGGCAGACGATCCAGCCGATGCGCAGGGCGGGGGCGAGGGACTTGCTGACGGTGCCGATGGAGATCACCCGGTCCGCGGCCAGTCCCTGGAGGGCGCCGACGGGCTCGCGGTCGTAGCGGAACTCGGCGTCGTAGTCGTCCTCGATGATGACCGCGTCACGGTCGCGGGCCCACTCGACGAGGGCCAGCCGGCGCTCGGGAGCGAGGGCGACCCCGGTCGGCCACTGGTGGGCGGGGGTGACGACGACGGCGCGGGCGGCGGTCGCGGCCAGCGCCCGCACGTCGATGCCCTGCTCGTCCACCGGGACGGGGATCGCACGCATGCCCGCCGTGGCGGCTGCGGCGGTGACGGTGCCGGGTGAGCCCGGGGCCTCGAAGGCCACGGTGTGCGCACCCGCGTCCGCGAGGGAGCGGAGCGTCAGGCCGAGGCCCTGTGCGTAGCCGTTGCAGACGACGATGTGCTGCGGGTCGGTCGCCGCGGCGCGCACCCGGCGCAGGTACCCGATCAGGACCTCGCGCAGGGCCGCGTCGCCGCGCGGGTCGCCGTAGTCGAACTGGGCGGTCGGCATGGTGCGGGCCGCCTCGCGCAGGGCCCACAGCCAGTCACGGACCGGGAAGGAGCCGAGATCCGGTACGCCGCAGCGGAAGTCGGCCACCAGGCGCGACGCGGCGGTGCTCGGTTGCGGGATGCCGGGCGGTACGGCGGCGCCGGTCGCCACCCGGGTGGCGGACCCGGGACGGGTGGTCAAGTAACCCTCGGCCTGGAGCTGGGCGTAGCACTCCTGGACCAGGCCGCGGGAGACGCCGAGCGACCGGGCGAGATCACGGGAGGACGGCAGGCGTTCGCCGACCTGCAGGCGGCCGGTGCGGATCGCGTCCCGCAGCCCGTGCTGTAGTTGGGCGTGCAGCGGTCGGCCGCTGGTCCGGTCGACGGTCAGCAGCAGCTCGGGCGGGGAACTGGACCACTCCGGCGGCATGGAAGTGGAGCTTACCGGCGATCCGGTCGTGCTCTTAGCGTCCAGCTGTGACCGAAACACTCGACACCACCTCCCCCACGACCACCACGCGCCCGGCTCTGCTGACACGGCCGCTGCTGCTGCGCTTCGTGTCCATCCTGGGCGCCTCGACCAGCTTCTACCTGCTGCTGTCCGTCGTCCCGCGCTACGCCTCGACCGGAGACCGGGGCGGAGGCGCCGGCGCGGCAGGACTGGCCACCGGAGCGCTGATGCTGGCGACGGTGCTGGGTGAACTCGCCACCCCCGTCCTGGTCCGCCGCTGCGGCTACCGCGTCGTATTGGCCGTCGGCCTGGCCCTGATGGGCGCACCCGCGCTGGCGCTCGGGCTCTCCCGGAACCTCGGGTGGATCGTCGCGATGTGCCTCCTGCGCGGACTCGGCTTCGCGTTCACCGTGGTCGCGGGCGGCGCGCTGACCGCCTCCCTCATCCCGGCCGAACGGCGCGGCGAAGGGCTGGCGCTGGTCGGCATCGTCAGCGGACTCCCTTCGCTGCTGGGCCTGCCGATCGGGGTGTGGTTGGCCGCACACGCGGGCTACGCCGTCGTCTTCACGGCCGGCGCGGTGACCGCGCTCGCCGCGATTCCCGCAGTGCCCGGCCTGCCCGACCGGATCCGCGCCTCCGGGCGGCCGATCGGCATCACCGAGGCGCTCCGCACTGCCGAACTGTTGCGCCCCGCCGTGGTCTTCGCGGTAACGGCGCTCGCGGCAGGGATTGTCGTTACTTTCCTGCCGCTCGCCGTCCCTGCGTCGGCCACGGGCCTTGTCGCGGCGGCACTGTTCGTCCAGCCCGCGGCGGCCACCCTGGCCCGCTGGCTCGCCGGGCGTCACGGAGACCGGCACGGCTCCGCCGGGCTCGTATTGCCGGGTCTGCTGCTGTCCGCGCTCGGCACCGGACTCATGGCGCTGACCGGCCATCCGGTGGCTGTGATCATTGCTGTCGGTCTGTTCGGCATCGGCTTCGGCGTTGCCCAGAACGCCACGCTCACGCTGATGTATGAGCGGGTCTCCGCGGCCGGCTACGGCACGGTCAGCGCGATGTGGAACTTCGCCTACGACGCCGGCATGGGCGTCGGCGCCGTCGCCTTCGGCTGGCTCGCTGCCGGAACTGGCTACTCGTGGGCGTTCGCGCTGACCGCCCTGGCCATGCTCGGTGCCCTCGTCCGTGCCCTGACCGACCGCGGCGCCGATCACCCGAAGCGTCGTGCCGGCCGCTGACTCACCACACCCGTCGCGACCACCACGCTGGAGTCGCCGTGCAGCATTTCGTCCGTCCGCCCGGCAGTCCACCGTCAACGGCTACAGCCACGCTGTGGTGTTCACCGGCTCCATGGTCGGGGTCTCCGGCCAGGTACCCCTGGACGCCGAAGGCGGAGTCGTAGGTGAGTCCGATCCCGCCGCTCAGATCCGGCAGGTCTTCCTGAGCCTCGCCACGGCACTCCATGCTGCGGGATCCCGCCTCCAGGACGTGGTCAAGCTGACCGTCTGCCTGACCGACCTGGCCGACCTGGCCGACGTGGACGCCTTCCGCCAGATCCGCGACGAGCATCTGGACCCAGGCCGCCCGCCAGCCTGCTTTCTGGTGAAGGTCGCCGGACTCGTCCACCCGGCGTTCCGTGTCGAGATCGACGCGTTCGCCGTCCTCCCTGCCGACACGTGACATCAAACCGGAGCAGACTCAGTCCGCCAACGCGGGCCGCTCGACCAAGTGCTCCCAGGGCGGCAAGGTCGAAGCCAGTGAGTTCCTACGACCGCACCTTGCCATCAGCATGGAGCCAAGCTGGACCGAACTCGCCTGAGCGGTCGATCCCCGTGCGGACACCGCGCGCCCTCTCGTAGGCGGCCTGTACCGAGGTGCCCCGGCCACAGCGCCGCAGCGGCAAGAGACTCCGCGAGGCCGCCGATCGGGTCGCTGCGGTTGGTTGCCAAGCCCGTTGCCGAGCACTATCTCTAACAAGAATCTACGCCGCTCAAAAATTTTCGCTTGATGGATCACCACAGGAGCTGGATCGGGCATGGGTGGCCCAGCAGGATCGGGTTGAGGTCCAGAAGAGGGAGAGCGTGACACGCCTTCCGTCATATTCTCTGTCACCTCGCACGGAAAGTCATGAGGATGCAAAGGCGTCTAGGTTGTGTGACTTGCGGGCACCATACCAAGTATTTGGCTCCACAGAAGAGGGACTCAAGTAGGAACGCTCGTTCGTCGATTCGCTTCACTCGATCCCCTCCTTTCGCCTCTTTCTCGTTACTCGACTATTCAGATTGAGGGACACAACGCCGTGCCAAATCCCCGCCCCGATGAGTCGCTCCCGATCCGCCCGGCCCACGGCGAGCGAGCCCTCGGCCTCCGTCGCGACGGCCGCCCGAGCTGGCCCATCAAGGGCGGGTCCGGTGAGGGCGGCGACCCGGTCGCCCCGGCCGCCGGAGACCCGGCCCCGCAGCGAACACCACCCCGGCCACACCGCCCCGGCGCCCGACCCGGCCGCTGGGCAGCAGCTCACCGACGCCACCGCCCGCGCCGAGCAGGCCGCCGCCGAGTGCGACGAGCTGCGCGCCCCCCTGGACGCGGTGACCAAGGCGCTCAGCCCCGACGGCGCCGAGAGCGAGCAGGACCTGGTCACGCTCGGCGCCGCCGTCGCCGACCGCGACCGGCTGCTCGACGAGAACGCCTCGGCGCTGCGTTCGGCGCGCGTCGAACTCGCCGTCGCCCGTCTCGCTCCGGGCGGGGGAGCGCGGGCCGACCGGCTGCTCAACTCCCGCAACTTCCTTCAGGCCGCGGCGACCTCGACCCCGCCGACAAGGGGTTCGCCGACGCGCTCACCGCCGCGATCAAGAGCGCGGTGGACGGCGACCCCGACCTCTACCGCGCCGCCCCGCCGGACCTGTGCGCGGCGGCGCCGAGTTCCACGGCTCTCCGACCGGTGAGAGCGCAAGCCTGCCACCTTGCACGACGCCATCGCCGCGCGTCTCGGCTCCTAGATGGGTTACGAGGGCCCGCTCATGCACTTGTCGCCTTCGTCCACTCGATCAGCTTCTGCATTACCTCGATGGCTAGTAGTGCTTTGTTAGGTGGTCTTGTCGTGTCGGGGCTCTGGTAGTTCGCTGGCTGTATGAGGGCTGGGGAGCTTGCGGCGGTACGGATTCGTCTGGAGGAGTTCGCGTCCGAGGTGTTCGCGCCCTTGGTGCGGCGGGATCAGCGCGAGAAGGGTGCCTTGTATCTGCGGGGGCTGCT
>NZ_JBVILC010000044.1:0-15830 GCF_055580545.1 Streptomyces sp. NPDC031670
GGATACGACTACTCCCACCTACGACGATGGTTATCCCAGCGGGGCATCCGGCACCGCATCGCCCGAAAGGGAGTCGAGACCTCACAGCGGCTCGGCCGGCACCGGTGGACCATCGAACGCACCATGGCATGGCTCGCTGGATGCCGTCGCCTCCACCGTCGCTACGAGCGCAAAGCCGAGCACTTCCTCGCCTTCACGAGCCTCGCCTGCACCCTCATCTGCTACCGCCGGCTCGCCAAATGAGATGACTTCTTAAAGGAAAGGCAGCGCTGCGCGCGGTATCGGAGGCCGTTGTTGTTCATGCCAATCCGGACCCCGCCGGTCCCGTTGCTGTCGACCTGCTCTTGATCGCCTGAGATACCGTCAGCGACCCCTCTTGCGGGTGACGGTTAAGAGCGGCCCCCGCGGTCCTGCCCCAGATGCTGGTTGGGATGGGCGGGCACCTACGGGCGGCCCACAGCGACACGCCCCCGTGACCGCTCACTTCTCGTTGTCGCGGGCCAAGCGACAGTGGAGCATCACTGGGCCGTGGGTTCCCTCCCACTACCTGCCGTTTCGAGATGGAGGTGGATCCCTTGGTCCCGGGGAGTACTTGGATAGTTTCGCGGTAGATGCCGAGGGTGGCTGCGTACGCGGCACAGTGCTTGCGGTAACCGCCGTCAACCCAGACCTTTCGCAGGCTGGGGTGGTCGGGGGCAGCTTGTTCCAGGCGGTTACGGTCGGCCGTGGAGTCCTGGACGCTGGGCACGTTGACCAGCAGTGTCTACTGCAGGCCGAGGTGTCGCTGATGATACTGCGCTCGGAGACTCCACCCTTGATAGAACGCTCCAGGACGCCGCCAGTCCACTCGGCCGTCCGTGCCGCGCTGGATGCCCCGAGACAACGCCGCACCCCTTGGCCCCTCCCCGGGGCCGAACGGCCCCTGCAACAACGCACCTTTGACACAGCACGCTGAGCGCGGAAAGAAGGGAGGAGGACTTTCCCCGCACGGAAGGACTGCACATCCCGCTCCTCCTCAGAGGAGAGGAGCGCCAACTGTCTCTCACAGTCCTTGCGGCACTGCTCAGGGGGGAGTGCCGCAAGGACTGTCCCGCACGGCCGAAGACCCGCTCTTCGGCGAGCGCCCGGTGCGCCAGACGGGATTTCCAGCATCCGTCTACCGAATTCCGCATACCCAAGGAGGAGCCTTGCTTACCAGAAAGCGCGGAACCGTGGCAGTCCTGGCGGCGGCTTCAGCCGTCACCACCGCCCTTGTGTGGGGGCCGACCCCCGTAGCAGCCGCCCCCGAAACCGTCACCTCGCCGTACGCACCCTCGGCGCTGGTGCTGACCGTCGGCCAGGGCGAATCGGTGGCAACGACCACGCCCGAGCGTGCCGTCACCCTCACCTGTGCCTATGCCCCCGCTGGAACGCATCCCCTCCCAGCGGCGGCGTGCGACGCGCTGCAATCCGCGCAGGGCGAACTCAGTGCGCTGACGCCCGCTTCCGGCCAGGTGTGTACCTTCATCTACCGTCCGGTCACCGTCACGCTGCAAGGAGTGTGGCGAGGACAACGAGTCAACGAGGCACGGACGTTCTCCAACAGCTGCATCAAGGACCTGTACGGTCCCCTTGTGCGTTTCTGAAGTACCGGCCAAGTCGGGACGAGCACCCGGAGACGGTCCTGTCGGATGACGACAAACTCGAGGATCGACCGGGGTGTGTGCGAGCCGCCACACACCCGCTCCGGGCTCCAATATCCCTTTCCTGGCGCCCCCTCAGACGGCAAAACCAAGCGGTCACCCAGCCGATGAGCCCTCAATCATGTCGCGTTCAATTACCGGTTTCGCGCCAGCAATGACACCATCTTACTTTTGTCAAAAATCGCATTACCCGGCGCCAGTGGACGTCTTCCGCCAGACGGGACTGCCTCGATGGCGTAAAAGGTGCACGTGCCTGCGCCGGTCCCGCCACTCGGACGGGTCGGCGGATCCGTTCGTCCACCGGCAGGCCGCCGCCAGGGCCGTTCGCCCACCCACTCGGCACGTGTCGCGGAAGGGCAGAAGCGGTTCCCTGGAAGCAGGAACTCTTTCGTCCGCCACGGGAAGCCGGTTCATCCCCACTGGGTCGGCGTGGAGCGGTGAAGGTCGGGCGGGGCCGTATGGCCCGTCGGAGCGGGCCGCCAGCGCGGGATACCGGCGGCCGACTGTAGGTGCGCACCAACCGATTCCGTCCGCCGCGGGCTGACGTGCGCGCTCGACTTCACCCTCCATCCCCGGTGCACAGTACGCGCACGCGCAGAACATCCTCCGCTGTCGCGGCGTACCTGGTCGGTCGGCTAGTTCCAGCAGCGGCGGGGGTCCGCTGTCACCCGGCTATTCGCGGGTGTGAGGGCTAGGCCATTTCGTTTGGATCAGCCGGTCGTTGGTCGGGGTGTGCCTTTGGCTGACGCGCAGTGGGCGCGGATCGAGCCGTTGCTCCCGGACCGGACGCCGAAGCGGGGTGGCCGCTGGCGGGACCATCGTGAGGTGATCGACGCGATCGCCTTCAAGTTCCAGACCGGTACCCAGTGGGTGCACCTGCCGGAGAAGTACGGCAACTGGCGGGGCGTCTACAATCGGCTGCGGATGTGGGCCGTGGACGGCACGTGGGAGCGGGTGTTCACCGCCCTGGTGGCCCAGGCCGACGCGGACGAAGACGTCAGCTGGGCGGTGTCCGTGGACTCCACCATCGTGCGCGCTCACCAGCACGCTGCCGGCGCCCACAAAAGGGGCCCCGGCCGGAGAGCCGGACGATCACGCCATCGGCCGGTCCCGCGGCGGACTGACCACGAAGATCCACCTCGCGGCCGACGGCCGGTGCCGCCCGCTGGTGTTCGTCCTCACCGCCGGTCAGGCCGCAGACGCACCCGCCTTCACGGATGTCATGGCACGTCTGCGCGTTCCCCGCTCTTGGGGACGGCCTCGCACCAGGCCGGACCTGGTCCTGGCTGACAAGGCGTACTCCTCCCGCGCGATCCGCGACCACCTGCGCAGGCGCGGCATCCGCGCGGTGATTCCGGAACGGGCCGACCAGAAGGCCAACCGGCGGCAGCGCGGACAGGCTCCGCCTCAAGAGCAGGGCGGAGGGTACGGCGCAGACCGCCTCCACCGACCACGCGGTGGCCTCCTCGCCGGCTCTCGCACGCACGCTGGCGGGACTGCGCCTTGTGACGGCGTTCACGTTCCTGTGGGCGTTCTTCGACAAGACCTTCGGCTGGGGGTACTCCACGCATTCCGGCAAGGGATGGATCGACGGCGGCTCACCCACCAAGGGCTTCCTCAGCAGCGTCGCCGCGGGCCCCATGGAATCCACCTTCCACCACTGGGCCGGGGACACCTGGGCCGACTGGCTGTTCATGCTCGGACTGCTCGGCATCGGCCTCGCCCTGGCGGGCGGCGTCGCCCTGCGTATGACCGCGGTGGCGGGCACGGCCCTGATGGCGCTGATGTGGACGGCCGAATGGCCGCCCGCCAAACATCTGTCCGACGGCACCCTCAGCGCCTCCACCAACCCGCTCATCGACTACCACATCGTGTACGCAGCCGTCCTGATCACCCTCGCCGTCGCCGGTGCCGGCCGCACCTGGGGCCTCGGCTGGATATGGGAGCGCCTGCCGCTCGTCGGCAATCGGGGCTGGCTGCGATGACCCCTCGGACACCGCTCCCCAGCCCCCTCGGCCGCCAGTCGGCGCGCCCGGGAGCACCACAGCAGCCCTGGCATGCCACAGGGCCGCAACGGTCCCTGGGATGGGTCCTTCGGCCCCTGGCACCCCCGGCGGAACAGAGCCACGCTCACCGTAGGACCGCTCGTACGCACGCTTCCCGGACGTCTGAGGAGGCACGGCCCATGAGACACGCCAAGGTCGGCTCGGTGATGGCCAGTGACGTCGTCCGCGTCGGGCCCGGCACCCCGTTCAAGGACGTCGCGGCGCTTCTGACACAGCACCGCATCAGCGGGGTTCCCGTCGTGGGCGACGACGAGATGGTCATCGGAGTGCTCTCCGAGACGGACCTGATGGCCCACCAGGCCGAGGACCCCTACGAGCCGCCCCGCCGTCTCCACGCCCCCGTACTGGGACGCGCCGCGCGGTCACGGCGGACCAAGGCGCGGGCCCGGACCGCGGGCGAGCTGATGACCTCCCCGGCCGTCACGGTCCGGGCGAACGACACCATCGCCCGGGCCCCCCGCGTCATGGCGCAGCACCGCGTCGAGCGCCTGCCGGTGTTGGACGCCGACGGCCGACTGACCGGTATCGTGACGCGCCGCGGCCTTCTCCGGGTCTTCCTGCGCTCGACGACGAGATCCGCGCCGAGGTCATCCAGGACGTCCTAGTGAGAAGCCTGTGTCTGGAACACGGCGCGATCGACATCACGGTCGAGGAGGGCGTCGTGACCCTTACGGGACAGCTGGAGCGGCGCAGTGAAGTGCCGCTGGCCGTGCGGATGACGCACATGGTCGACGGCGTGGTCGAGGTGGTCGACAAGCTCGACTACCGCACCGACGACTCCCATCTGCATCCCGACGAACCGGCCGTGCGCGGCATCGCCGACGCCTGGATGCGCAAGCGGTGAAAGCAGGTACACGCCATGCCCCCGAGAGCGCTTGTCGCCTACGGCTCCAAAAACGGCTCCACCGCACAGATCGCCGAGCGGATCGGCGAGGTGCTGCGCAGCCACGGCCTGGACACCGAGGTCCGGCCGGCCGCGGAGGTACGTGAGGTGAGACCGTATGACGTCGTGGTGCTCGGAGGCGCCCTATACGCGGGGCGCTGGCACCGCGACGCGCGCCGGTTCGTCCGGCGCAACGCCTCCCAGGTCTCCGGGACAGCGGTATATCTGTTCAGCAGCGGCCCGCTGGACACGTCGGCCTCGCAGCGGTCAATACCACCGGTGGCCGGCGCGCGGCGCGCGATGGTCCGCCTCGACGCGGTAGAACACCAAACGTTCGGTGGCTGCCTCCGCGACGATGCCAAGGGCCGGATCGCCCGTTCACCCGTCGCCTCCGGCCGCGGCGGCGATTTCCGCGACTTCGAGGCCATCACCGCCTGGGCCGAGCGCATCGCCGTCGAATCCCCTGCCGCGCGCTCCGCGCCCGAACAGCACGGCTCCCGGAGCTGACCAGCCCCGTCCCGAGGGTCGGTCGGCCCCTGCCCCCAACCGTCCGGCGCACCAATGCTGGAGAAACGACCAGGGCCGTACGAGCCGAGGAGGAACCCCATGATCACCAAGCAGGCCGACCGGTGGACGACCGCTCTGCCCGGGGTCCCTATCAGAATCGGCTGATGAACATCGCACGTGAGGTCAGATTCCCCTCGGGCTCCCGCCTGTTCAAAGAGGCCAACGGGCCGACCGCTTCTGGGTCGTCCGCACCGGCACCCTGACCCTGGACATGCATGTCCCCGGCCGCGCTCAGGCGGCGACGCCCGCGATGTCGTCGGCCAGGCGGTGCGCGGTGCAGGAGAGAGCGCTGGTCGCGGTACGCGCCAGGTCGGCCGCCACCGCCCGCCCGGAGGGGACGTAGCGCACCGCCTCGGGCGACGTGTCAAAGGCCAGGCGCAGGTAGGTGAGCGCCCCCGAGATTTCGTGGCGCTGGTGCTCGGCTTTGGCGGCGTCCAGGAACAACCGGCTGCGCCGCTCCAGGGACGGGATCGTCTGCGGGTGGGCGTCTGCGAGGGTCTGCACCGCCACACCCGGGGTGTGCAGATCGGCGGAGATACTGACGGGACCCGCAGCTGCCCGGACGGTGGCGTGTCGGGCCTCGATCAGGCCCGGCAGCACCGCCGCGATCGCGGTCCGTTGATGGCGTGCGGTATGCCAGATCTCCCACGACTGCCGCACCCGCCCGGCGAGCTCCCCGACGTCCTCTGGGGCGCCGGACGTCGCCGCGAACAACGGCGCATACACCGCCGCGCGCAGCCCCACGACACCCGGGTGCGAGACGCGCCCGCCGTCATCGATCGGAATCGAGATCTCAGCCACGCCCGTCAGATCGTTGACATCCGTGCAGCCCAACACCCGGCCCAGACGCATGATCATGGAGAGAGTACGAACGGTCCGCTGACCCCGGTCCACCTTCTTCACCCAGTCCTCAGAGCGGGCTACCAGACCACCCAACGCGCCACGCGACAAGCCCCGCCGCTCCCGCAGAACCTGCAACAACGCCCGTCGACCGCCAACTGCGCTTGCGCATTTGGCATTTCGGCCCCCTTCACCAGGGATATACCTCCAGTCCAGACCCGCACCCCAGCCCCGCACCCCACCCCCGAACAGTCATCGGCACGCCCCGCCCCCGGAGATTCCTCGGGGCAGGCAGCGCCGCGTTTCATCAGAGCCTGCACCGTCCCGGCCGCTGGTTTGCACGGTGGCGCATCGCGGCGCCGGAGACGCCCAGGCGCGCGCCGAGCACCGCACCGATCAGGGCGCCGATCCCCCAGGCTTCCCACACGGTGCACACTCCCCGCCATGGGCGCCGTGCAGGACCACGGCCCAGCCCAGCAGCGACAACTCACGACACAAGTTGCCTACTGGGGCCGCCGCGCCTCACCCCCTGATCGGAGCACGACACCCGCCCCCGCACGAGCGTTTGCGTCCCCGTGCTCACCGGACCGACTGCCCGTCGGTTCACCCTCCATTACGGACGGTGGCGAAACGGTTACGCTGGCGCTATCCTCCAGGGTGATCGAATCGGGGTTCTTCCGGGGGGCATCGCAGTGCGGACGTTTCAGGGCGGGCTTCCGCTGATCGGGCAGGCGGGGCGCCTGGCGCTGGACCCGCTGGGCTTTGTCGAACAGCAGCGTTCCTCCGGCGCAGTCGTCGTGCTGCCTCTGGTGGGCCGGGAGTGCTTCCTGATCAACAGTGCCGAGGCCGCTGCGCAGGTGCTGGTGGTGCAGCAGGACCGTTTCGACAAGGGCGGCCCGTTTATGGAGGCGGCCCGCCAGCTGGTCGGGAACGGTGTGATCACCTGCAGCGCCGA
The DNA here is from genome assembly GCF_055580545.1 of Streptomyces sp. NPDC031670. NCBI lineage: Bacteria > Bacillati > Actinomycetota > Actinomycetes > Kitasatosporales > Streptomycetaceae > Streptomyces > Streptomyces sp. NPDC031670. Next base: position 6,994 of record NZ_JBVILC010000044.1, read on the forward strand.
GGACCACCAGGTGCAGCGGCCGGTAATGAGGACCGCCTTCCACCGCAGCCAAGTCGCCCGCTACAGCGAGGTCATGCGCCAGTGTGCGCAAGAGGTGACGGCGTCCTGGCGGTCGGGGCAGGAGCTCGACGTCGGGGCGGCAATGTACCGGCTGTCGGCGTGGGTGGTCGCCCGGAGCCTGGTGTCCGCACCGGCCGGGCGGCGGGCGGCGGAGGTGATGGCGGAGGCGTTGCCGGAGCTGCTGCGCGGTCTGCTGCGCCGGATGCTGGTTCCCGCGGCCTGGGTGCACCGGCTGCCGACGCCGGCGAACCGGCGCTTCGACGCCGCCCGCGCCCGCTTGGATGCGGCCATCGCACAGGTCATCGCCCAGTACCGCCGACAGGAGCAGGGCCGGCAGGACCTGTTGTCCCAGATCATGGCCGGGGGCGAGGAGGGCGGGCGGCGTCCGGATGATGCCGAGGTGCGTGATCAGGTGATGTCGGTGCTGGCCGCCGGAGTGGAGACCTCCGCCTCGCTGCTGGCATGGACCTTCCAGCTCCTGGCCCGCCACCCCGAGATCCAGGACAGACTGTGGGAAGAAATCGACCATGTCCTGGGCCAGCGACCGGTCACCTTCGACGATCTGGGCGCCCTGCCGTTCACCAAACGTCTGCTGACCGAGGTGCTGCGCCTGTATCCGCCCACCTGGCTGCTCAGCCGCGTCGCTGTCGACGACGCGGAAGTGTGCGGGCACCTGCTGCCGAAGGGGGCGGACGTCCTCATCAGCCCCTACGCCCTACAACGCAACCCGGACGTCTTCCCCCACCCCGGCCGACTCGATCCGGACCGATGGCTGGCTGAGCGTCTCACCTCCGCACAGCGCCAGTCCTTCCTCGCCTTCGGCGCCGGCCGGCGCCGGTGCATGGGCGAGTGCTACGGCATGACCGAAACCACCATCGCCCTGGCCACCATCGCCCAGACCTGGCACCTGGCAGCCACACAGTCCAAGCCCCTGCGCGCCGTGCCGCGCTTCCTGCTCGTCCCCGCCGACCAACCCCTCACCTTGCACCGGCGCACCGCCCAAGGACCCCGGCGGTGAACGCTGTTCCCACCCCCGGCCTGCTGGGCGGCGGCCCGGGGGGTAAGCCTTATCCGAGGTTCCGGCTGCCCTCCTTCCCCCGCTTCCAGCCCGCACTGCGCCGCCGGGACCTCGATGAGCTGGAAACGTCCTGCCGCACCTGGCTGGAGGACGCCCTGCGCCCAGCACACACCGACGACCCGTGGGCGTTCGAGGAGTTCCTCCAGCACCAGACCACCCTGTGGACCCTGCTGACCTACCCCACCACCGACCCCGAACGCACCAAGACGATCTGCCACTGGATCGACATCCTGTTCAGGATCGACGACCTCTTCGTCCACGCAACTCCCCCGCGCCTGGAACACCTGGGCCTGCACCAGCTCAACACGGCCCTCGACCACGGCCGGCCCACACCCCAGGCCCCCTACCCACAGGTGCTGGCCGGGCTGGCGCGCAGCCTGCGCGCCGGCATGCCGCCCGGACTGTGGAACCGGTTCACGCAGGAGATGAAAGAGTTCTCCGCGGCGTGCCAAACCGAACGGGACTGGATAGCGGCCGGGCCGTGGACCTGGCCGCCTACGAGGCGTCCCGGGCCAAGAGCATCGGCGGGTGCTGCTTCCCGCTCCTGGAGTACGGACTCGGCATCGACCTCACCCGTCAACTGGCCACGATCCCCGAACTCGGCCGCCTCACCTCTCTGGTCACCCGGCACTGGATCGCCGTCAACGACATCTTCTCCTACCGCAAAGAGCTCTACAGCGGCGACACCATCAACGAAATCACCCTCACCCTCGCCGCAGGCGCCGACGATCTCCAAGCCGCCGTCGACCACATCGCAGCAACCATCCAACGCATCGAGGACGAATTCTGCACCCTCGCCGAACAACTCCTCGCCCCACGCCACGGCCAGGCCCCCGCGGTGTGTCGCTACGTCGAAGCCCTGCCCTGGATGATCGCCGGCAACCTGGAATGGTCCTACATCACCCCCCGCTACAACGGCCCCGGACACACCTGGAACGGCCACACCGCAGCCACCGTCACCCTCACACCCCACCGAACCCTCTACCACCCCGAGCAGCCCCAGACCCTCAGGATTCCCTGAACCGCAGGCACCAGCACCGAGACGGAACAGAAAGAACAGATCCCGGTCATGGCGGTGTCCTTCACCAGGTAGGGCCCCACGGCCGAACGACGGCGGCAACGAGGACCCCTGCAACGAGCACGACCAGGCATCCTCGGACCCGGGTGACGGAGCGGACGGACTGAGCACCCTGTGGAGGACCGTGCTGTCCGCACTCCAGGACCCTGGCAGGCCCGGACGCGAAGGAGGACATCGCAGGCGCAGTCGCGCCCGCCTATAAGCGGACCGGGCGGCATGCCGCCCGCGGAGAGGCCGGACGGCGACCGGGTGACCGGGCCCGAGCGGAAGGAGCGTTGAACCGGTGAGCACCACCAGCCGTCTTGAGGCTGCATCCCCCGTTGCCGGACCGGACGGCCGTGGTTGGGCCCCAGCCGCCCCGGCAGGCGCGGTCCAGCTGATCGAGCGGATCGTCGAGGCCGTCCGAGCGGGTGACGATCCGGCAATCAATGCCCTGCTCCAGCAGCTGGCCGATGCCGCCGGCACCGAAGCCCTCCTGCTGCTGCACCGCCGGCTCAACGAGGACCTGCACCGGTGACCAGCACAGACCGCCGAGTTCTGCCGCACGGAGGACTAGGGCGGCCGGCTGGATGCCGACCGCACTCCACCAGGATGTCAGCGCTCACATGTCCCCGTCGACGCGGGGACGCAGCGCGCCGGTGCTGGCAAAGGAACCGATGCTGGTGCAGCCGGCACCGGTCGTTGAGGTCCAACGCCTGTTCGGTAATCCCTCATTGCCTGTCCTTGGTCCAGCGACCGCTCTTGAAGAAGTAACCCTTCCGCTTGGCCCTGCCGCTGTGGCCGTCGTGCGTGTTGTACGGCTCGCTGCGCCCGGAAGGTCTGCGGGGTCCGCGCGGCGCACCGCTGCCGGTCAAGAAAGCACAGTCCAGGGGCACTTCCTCATGGTGCCGGGCAGACGAGCGGAGCTCGACAGCGGGTAACCAGCCCCACACCGCGTTCCTGACGGACGGGGGTGTCGGCCCTTCGTCGGGCCGGCCGTCTTCGGGCCGGTCGCCTCCGAACCGACGGTCTCCCGTCTGGTCGACATCCTCGCCACCGCGGGCAAGGCTGACCAGCAACCTTCCGCCCCTACGAGGGAACCAATCCAGACCGAAGCAGTGGAACCCGGCGTCCACCCGAGACGACACCCGGATCCTCGGCCTGCCCACAACGAGCCACAGAAAGGGAAACGGTCCACCGACTACGTCGGCGGACCGTCACGGAAGATCGAGGTTGGCGATCTCCCGCATTCGTCCGCCCGGAGCGCGGTCCGCGCGCTATCGTGGCCGGGCCGTCTGTGACGGCTTAAGGTTTTGGGCGTTTGCGAGTCGGATACGGGGTGGGCGTGGAAGAGCAGAAGAGGCTGGGCAAGGAGATTCGCCTTGAGATAGAGATTCAGTCCGCTGACCACGAGGCGCTCGGTCATCTTGAAGAGGCGCTGTGCGAGGAGCCCGGGGTTAGCCTCCGAGAATCGGATGTATACGCTCCGGAACTGCGGTCCGACCTCACTCACACACTCATTGTGGCGCTGTCCTCCAGCCTGACGTCGGCGGCTAGTGCGGTCCTCATCCAGTTCATCAGGAGTCGGCGGGCGAAAATCACGGTTCGGCGGTCTGGTACGGCCACCACAGTTACCTACGACGGACCGGTGAAAGATGCCCATCATGCCGCGGAAATCATTAGGGACGTCCAGGCTGGCCGCCTACCGGAATGACGCGGAATCTCTTCTGCTTCGCTCAAGCCATGGAAGCTTCAGCCCGACCGCGGCGTTCGTTGACGTAGGTTCGTTACCTGCGGACCTGGAGCAGGGCACATTTGAGGACTGGTCTCGTCTCACGTCGCTGCTCCTGCACGAGCGGCACCATTGGCTTCAGCACGTCGGTACGACTGGTGGTGCGTACAATTCGCTCCTGCTGAATTATGAGGCCGGGTTGGTAGTCGGAGAGTGCGATCTAGAAGCGCTTACGGAAGACGATCTCCCGTTGCTTACAGCAGGAGCGGCCGGCAACGAGTCTCTGCTGGAAACCTGGGAACAGTTCGAGGCCGTACGCAGGGCTTTTTTCGGCTGCCGTGTCGGCAATTATCTCGAACTGGACCGGGGGCTCGGTCTCAGTACCCACATGGTGACGGAGTTGCTCGCCGGTCACGTGACTAAAAGCGTCCCCGGTCCGGGTGGTATAAAACTCGCGCTACCCGATTGGCCGGACGAGATGTTCCGGAATCTACCCCCGTATGCCGTACCGCAGCACCGCGGATGGGCGGTCGGCGCCCGCCATCTCATGGAATTTTCTGCACGCCTGTCGGAAATGGTGAATATCGCCGCCGACCGGGCCAGGGCCGGCCTCGGTCCGATCAATATTTCGGACCACATTACCGGCATCTACAGAGTGGCCTACGACATCTTCATGTATGCCGCGGAGGTGGAGACCCCCAACGCGGGAACTCTTATCACTGCCGCCGTCACCTGTGACCTCGCTCTGTCCATCGTCTATCCGCCGATGGGGCCCGCGATTGGAGCATCCCCAGCGCAACGGCTGTTCTCCTTTGCGATGGAACTCAAGGACTTTGATTTTTCCCGGCCTATCAATATCGCCGATCCGGCCGGAGTGTGTGACTTTGCACGAGAGGTGTATGACCATCTCGGTGTCCGTACTGGTCTTTCCATTCCAAAGATCACCTCATGCATGGCTGCGGCCTTCGGGCACCTGAGTCCCACCGATATTGCCGACTCGATCCTCGAATCGTTGGGCTCCGCAGCACCGTCAACCGCGCCGGAGAACGCGGCCCTGCTGTGGCTGTCCTCCCTGTGGGGGCAAGCGGCCCGCCTCCGGGCCGACCGTCCCGATCTGTTCATCCTGCCGGCCTCTGCCTATCTGTATGGCCGATCCTCCTTCCACGAGCTGTTCGATCCCATCGCGCCTCCCATGATCAGACGGGACGGCGCCGTCCATCCAGCGCGGCAGGAGACGGCGGACGTGAGATGGCTGGAGTTCGCCTTGGAAATGACGATTCAGGCTGATCTGCTCAGGGGAATCATTTACTGCACGCCCGGCGAACTCGCCGCGACGCTTGCCCGGCACGGCCGGGCTCTGTCGCCGGACCGGAAGGTCAACGACCTAAACGCCCGATTCCTCTTCAACTCGATACGCGCGATCTTCCGGGAGGGGCCGCTCGGCAAGTCCCTCGCGAGACGCGTCGCCGCCCTGCTCGGCCGCGAGTCTCCGGTCTGACGGTTGCCTGCCGTGCAGCACCGACGCACGAGGGGTTCGACTTCCTCGGCTTCCACCATCGGTGGGTCACGTCCCGGCCGCGTGGCAATCGGCGCCAAGTTGCCTTCCTCGCCCGCTGGCCCTCGGCAAGGGCGATGCAGCATGCCCGCGACCGGATCCGTGAACTAACGGACCGCCGCGGGCTGTTGCGGCCGGGCAAGGTCATCGTGGAGGACGTTAATGCGTTCCTGCACGGGTGGACTGCGTACTTCCGGCCTGCCCACAACGAGCCACAAAAAGGGAAACGGTCCACCGACTACGTCGGCGGACCGTCACGAAAGATCGAGGTTAGGCGGCCTTCTGCCGCCCCACTCGCGGCCACGAGATTCCCCACGTACGACTGGGCAGGCTCCCCGTTCGCCCTGGACCGGTCGACCTTGTCACCGCGAAGATCTCCGGCTGCGCAAGTCTTGCCGGAGCCTCATCAACTCGTACGCCGACACCACCGTGCCGGGCGGGTTCGGCTGGCATCTGGTGCGGGAGGGCTTGGCCCACGCGCGGGCCAACGTCCAGACGGTGGGCAAACCCGTGACCGCCATCGTGCCCTGTCTCATCGGGGTCACTCCGCCAGGCTGGGTGGCGCTGTTGCTGATTCCTTGATCAGTCGTTATCCCGGTCGTGGATGATCGTGGTGACGACGCTGTGCCCTTTGCAGCCTTGCTTGGAGCCTACTGGCTGGGACTGGAATCTGAGTCCGGTGATCAGCGCCGCGTGGAGGAGTGTGAAGGCGGCGGCATGGGGCTGCGGCCGTTTCCCGTCGGCCGGGCCCTCCTGGTCGCTGTCGCCACGGTCACTGTGGCCGCCGCGGTTGCAATTGTCTTGACATAGAGTTCGTAACACGATCACGATCCGGGCTTCTTGAGGCGTGTCCACGCACATGCGGGTCGTTGGCGGTGCGCGCCCCGAAGGCGCGATGTCCTTCGGAGCGCGCGGCAGGGGTTCGGGTTCAGGCGTTGTAGCCGCCGTGGGCGTCCAGCACTGCGCCCGTGATGTACGACGCGGCGGGGCTCGCCAGGAAGGCGATCGCCGCGGCGATTTCGTCGGGGTGCCCCATGCGTTGCAGGGACAGCGAGCTGACCAGGGCCTTGAGGGTCTCGGGGTCCGGCGGTTGCATGCCGCCCTCCATCAGTCCGGCCTCCACGACGTTGGCCGTGATGTTCCGGGGCCCGAGGTCGCGTGCGACGCCCATGGTGTACCTCTCGATCCCGGACTTGGTCGCCGAGTAGTCGGCAAGGCCGGGGGCGCCGACCCGGGAGCCCAGTCCGGAACTCACTGTGATGATGCGGCCACCCGCGCGCAGCACTCGGGAGGCGGCCCGGATGATGGCGATCACGCCGAGGTAGTTGGTGGCGTGCATCCGGTCCAGTGCGGCGGTGTCGGCATCCGGGTCGTCCACCGTGCCAGCCACGGAGATCGCCGCGTTGTTGACGAGAATGTCCAGGGCGCCGAAGTGCGCGACCACGTCGTCGATCAGCGCCGGCGCCCGGCTCGTGTCCGCCTGGTCGGACTGGAAGGCGACGGCCTTGGCTCCCTTGCTGTGCACCTCGTCGACGACGGCCTGCGCCTGTTTCTCGGAGCTGACGTAGGTAAAGGCGACGTCGGCGCCCTGCTCGGCCAGCAGTCGTACGGTCGCGGCTCCCAGTCCGCGCGACCCCCCGGTGACCAGGGCGACTTTGCCCGTGAGTGGCTTGCTCAATCTTCTCACCTCGTTGATTGACCCTTCCCGGCAGTCGCAACGTTAATTGTTACGACAGGCTGTTGCAACCTTCACTGTTACGACTGCCGTAACATGAAGCGTTGCGGCCGAGAGGAGGAGTCCATGAGCGCCAACAGCAGGCTGACCATCGCCGCCCACGCGCTGGCCTGGATCGGCCTCTACCAGCGCCAGGGCCATGAGGTCGCCACCTCCGAGCAGATCGCGACCAGCGCGAACACCAACCCAGTGGTGATCAGACGGCTGCTCGGCGAGCTACGCAGGGCCGGGCTCGTGGAGTCCCGGCGGGGCGTGGGCGCGGGCTGGTCGCTGGCACGCGAGCTGGAGTCGATGACCCTGCTCGACGTGTACGAGGCAGTGGAACCCGGCCCGCTGTTCGCCATGCACCGCACCACCCCGGACCAGGGATGCGTGGTGGGTCACGGCATCCAGCCGGCGATGCAGAGCATCTACGAGGGCATCGAGGAGACCCTGAGACACGAGCTGGCCCGCGTCACGCTCGCGAACGTACTCCGGGACGTACTCGCGGCATCTCGCTAGCCTCCCCGTTACGCCCTGACATCACCAAGACCCCCATCCATGCCCAGGCCGGCGAACAGCCTGGCAACCAGTCACGCCGAAGACCGTTGCGGTATCAGACCGTGTCCTACGAGCTCGTAACTTGATCTTGTTGTGGTGCCCTGGTCCGGCGTGACCGATGTGACGATTCCGCCGTTCGGGAGGATGTGAGCACCCGGCCATGGATCGTGGACGGCGACTTGTGGGCGCTGATCGAGCCGCTGCTGCCGCCCTGGCCAGAGAAGTCGCCGGGCCCACGGCCGGTACCGGACCGGCTGTGTCTGCAGGGCATCCTGTACGTCCTCTACAACGACATAGCCTGGCAACTCCTCCCGCTGGAGCTGGGATTCGGCTCGGGACAGACCTGCTGGCAGCGCCTGGACCGCTGGCAGCAGGCCGGAGTCTTCGACCAACTGCACCGCATCCTGCTCGCCGAGCTGAACGCGGCCGGCGAACTCGACTGGTCCCGCGCGTGCGTGGACGGCTCCCACATCCGCGCGAAAAAGGGGGCGCCGACACCGGTCCGTCGCCGGTCGACCGCCGCAAGACGGGCAGCAAACACCACCTGATCTGCGACGGACGCGGCACCCCGCTCAAGGTCATCACCACCGCGGCCAACGTCAACGACGTCACCCAGACCCTCGCCCTGGTCGATGGGATCCCGCCCGTGGCCGGACGGCCCGGGCGGCCACGCCGCCGCCCCGACTCGCTCCTCGGTGACAAGAGCTACCACTCCAACCCCGCCCGCCGGGAGTTGCACAAGCGGCGGATCCTGCCGGTCATCTCCCGCAAGGGCGCCCCGAACATCAAGGGCCTGGGCAAACTCCGTTACGTCGTGGAGCAGACCCTCGCCCTGCTCCACCAGTTCAAACGCCTTGCCCTCCGCTGGGAACGCCGAACCGAACTCCACGACGCCTTCGTCTCGTTGGCCTGCAGCCTCATCCGCTGGAGACGCCTCAAGAAGGCTCACCCATGATCGTGTTACGAGCTCATAGGACACGGTCTTACTGGCTCTAACAAAAGTGGTTTGATCATGTGACTGTCGGCTTGATCGCTCGTTGATGTGGTCATGGGGAAGCGTCAGTCGAAGCCGTGGATCGT
>NZ_JBVILC010000045.1:0-13749 GCF_055580545.1 Streptomyces sp. NPDC031670
ACAGAACGGGGCCGACCCGGGCCCGAAGGATGAAGCACCCGCTTCTAGTCCTCCAAGGAGCCCCGTGTATCCCAACCTGTACTTGCCCCCAACCTTCCTTCCGATCTCGTGGTCCCGCGTCATCATCGAGAACCCGCGGTTCGATCGCGCGTTCCTGGTCCTGGACATCAGAAGCACCCCCATCACCTACGGGCGGCTCTACCCCCGGGTACGTCGCGGCTACCACTGGGACCTACCGGCGTTCTATCCGATGAGCCGCCGCCAGTGGCCCACTCAGGTGGCGCAAGACCTTCCCGAACAGACAGTGCTCACCGGCTGTCTGGATGAGGCGGAGTTGATCCACCGCGTCAGGCAACGGCAAGCCCACGGGTACCCCGCACACAGCTTGGGGTTCGCGGTCGGCCAGGTGCTTGTGTACGTCCGGCACCTCTCCCGCTTCTCCTCGGATCGCGAGGTGCGCGAACACGCTCAGATCATGGTGGCTGCCGCTCTTGCAGCCCGGCAGGCCATTCTGGAGAGCGAGACGGTCGACGGGTGGAAGCCCGCGGTGGCCGACTTCGCCAGCACCTTTCTCGGTCTCTCCCGGCCGAACGCCGAGTGGCTGGAGGCTATGTCGACAGCCCTGCTTGGCAACTGGTTCAACTCTCCAGGCATGACCACCCCCGAGGCGATCGGCACTCTCGACGAGCTGCGTCGCGAGGCACAAGTCGTACACCGACAGCTCATGCCCCTATGGGAACGGAAGACCGGGCCAGGCCGCGTGTGGGCGCTCGACTACCTCCTGCCCTCCGGCGGCCCCGCCCATGAGGTCATCGACAACTCGTACCGGATCGAGGACGAGGTGCTGTCTTGGGAACCGGAACGAAAGGATGCCCTCTCGGTATTCGGACGACTCAAGGCGGACGAACAGCACGTCGCTCGCGCCTACGCGCTCGGCGGAGGAACGTGGGAGGAGGCCGCTAGCGAGGCCTGTCAGCCACGGATGGCCGGGCAGCGGGTGATGCGCAAGCACCGCCGCCTGGGCAACCAGCGGCGCCCTCTTTCGAGGTGACCAGGGTCACACCGGTGGCTCGCAGATTTATTACCGGAACAGGTCCGCGCCGGGACCGAGAAGGGAAGGCTCGAACCTCGGAGGGAAGATCACGGATGACGACCAATACCTGGGTGCCGTACCAGCGGCAGATCAAAAGCAAGATCCCCGAGCCGTACCCCTTCGTCGGGGCGCCTCTGGAAGGGCACCTGGTGGCGTACATGACGGTGATGCGCAGCAAAGCCGGTGACATCCCACTGTTGGCCTTTGACAGTGGGAGTACCGGCACGATTGGGCTGATTGAGGTCCACCCCAACGGGACCGTCGTTCCCAAGATCGCAGACACCACGCCCGTCACGTTCAGCAAACTGAGCACTGGTGCCCCCCGCCGCGCCACCAAGGCTCCGCCCGTCCCGGTCCTACAGGCAACGTTGCAGCCCGACAGCCCCGTGCTCCGCACGGCCCGTGGTCTCGCCGCGCGGCACGCCGCCGTCGTCGGTAACGAGCGCGTGGTCGAAGAGTTCATGACCGATGTATTGGGGCTGTGGCGCGGCGCTGGCTGGCTGGCAGGAGCCGGTCTCCACCGCGCTGCTGGGCGACTGGGTTGGGTCCCTTCACGCCGACGGTCGGGTTGGCCCCGACGGCCTGGAGCGACTCAAGGCCGAGGCCCGGGAACTGCACCGGCACCTGACCCCCTTGTGGCAGCGCAAGAACAACGGCAACCGCCTGTGGAGCCTGGACTTCGGCCTCGGCAACGGCCTGGCGGTCTACGACCTCGTCGCCGCCAGCCCGGACCCGTACGAAACGCTCGCCGGCGCCCTGCCTGACGACCCGCGGATGGCCGCGGTCCTTGCCCGCCTCAAGCCGGCCGAGCGCGCCGTCGCGATGGCCTGGGCCGACTCTCAGACCACCAGCTGGACCGAGGCGGCCGCCCATGTCATGGCTCTAGCTGGCCTTCGTGGATTCGCTGCGGAGGCCCTCGGCGAGCGAGTGCGGACAAAGCTCAAGCGGCTCGGCAAGCAGCACACCGAGCGCGCCGCCGCGGCTGCTACCCGGGAGCGGGAGGAGGCATGACCCTGACCACGCTGCTCCTTATCCTGCTGCTGTTCGCCGTCACCCTGCTCTCCGGCGTCGGCGCCCTGGTACTGCTCCGCCACCACCCCGCCTGGTCCGTCCCGGTCACCGGAGCCCTCACTGTGATGATGCTCATGGCCACCGTCACCGGGCTGCTGGTGGCTGTCACCCGAAATTGAGCCCCTCCCGGCGGTACGTGGGGACGTACAGCCGCCGGGAGGTCCAACTACCCTCTCGCAGTGGATATCCCGGTGATGTCAGGGAACAATGCCGGGCCGCCCTCCGCGCCACCGCGGCCGGCCCGGCGCTGACCCCTCCTGGGCATTCCAGGGTGGGGCAGGCGTGAGCTACGAGCGGTTGCGGCCGAGTTGGAGGGCCGCGAAGAGGACGGTCGCGGCATCGCAGCGGCGGGACGCCTCAACACCGGCGTGCCGCTGGTTCAGAGAAGTGACCAGGCCAAAGCTGATCGCGCCGGACCAGACAGGGCGGGGCATACGTCCTCCCAGACCCCCCTGGGACAGGACATTCAGCCTACGACCGCCCCGCTCTCCCGGCATTCGATGATCAGAACAGTGTGTACGGCCTGGGACAGCCCCTCTGCTCGTACTCCCGGGTCTGTGCATCGACCTGCTCCAGGGCGTCGGCGTGGCCGTGTGCCTCCAGCCGCATCACCGCTGTGCAGATCGTGATGGCATGGGCCTGGTCCGCCAGCGCCAGATCTGTCACTGCCCGGGCGAGGCCCACCTCGCCGGCTGCGACGCGGCGTACCGCGGCGGTTGCCGCGAACTCGGTCTCCGTCGGGGCCAGCGCCGCCACCGCGTCGATCAGAGGCAAGGACATGGACGGCTCCCCCAGCTCGTCGAAGACCTCGTCGTGGCTGATGGCCGCCCAGGCCATCACGCGCTCGAGCTGGTCGGAATCCATACCGGTGAGACAGGCCGCGATCCGGGCGCGGTCCTGCGTCAGGTAGAACCGCGCCAGATCGGCCGCCCGCCACATCGCCTCGACCAGCTGCGGATCGTCGCCTGATGCCATGCCGCCACTTCTAGCGGATCCAGGGGAACGCCGGGCTGTCTTGACCGCCTCTTCACCGCAAGGTGTCGCGGCGCGTCTCACATGACAAGGAACTCGAACAAGTGGTCTAATTCAAGCCATGGCGCGAACGTACTTCCCCCACGATCTCCTGGCAGCTCAGACCGCCTGATACGCCGTCTACGACCAGCTCGCCACCACGGCTGGCGGCGCCGCCGCGCACCGCCGCCGACTGCTGGAGCTGTCCCGGCGGATCACTGCGCACCCCTTCTGGCAGAGCCCGGCGGGCACCCCCGCCGCCCGGGTCGCCCTCAAGGAGCTCGCCCGCACGCGCACACAGACACAGCCCTGACGCTCACTGCCCAGCGCACCCCTACCGCCTAGAGCGTCCAGGAGCCGGCTACCGCGTAGAGGGAAGCCCCCACCAGTCGGGCAGAGGAAAGGAAGGAGGCAGCCGTGGAGCGCACTTATCTCGTCCGGCTCGAGTTCGGTGCGGGCGGCCCGGCGGTCGAGGGCGAGTGGTCTGTTCCCGGTACGGCGCAGGACCGGTACACCGAGTGGGTCGGCCGGCACAGCGGCAACCCGGCTGCGGTGATCCAGCTGATCGAGGACAGCCGTGGGCACCGGCGGGTGGACCGGACCTGGACGGCGCGCGGCGAGACCGTGAGGGCGGCTGGGGAGGAAGCGAGGCTTCGATGAGCACGATTCCGTTGGGGCCCCGGCCGCCTCGTGCCGCAGAGCCTGCACCGCCGCCGCAGGCGTCGGCCGCCGTACGGAGCTACAGCCCGTACGAGGTCCTCGCCGTCAACCTGTGGATCGACGGGCGCCGCTACCGGGCGGTGGCCATGGCCCACTACGACGAGCCCGACGGGCGTCGCGCCTACCACCTGTGCCTGTGGCCAGCCCTGCCCGACGGCGCCCGCACCGGCTGGTACTGGTGGAACGCCGCCACCATGACCCGACGGGACTTCACCCGATGACCCAGCCCCTGCCCCCGGGGCTGCTGCCGCCCGACCTTCCCCGCCTGGAGGCGCTGCGAGCCTGGCACGCCATGTGGGTCGCCCTCATCGACCAGGCCATCACCGACATCAAACGCCGGGAATCCGAACGCGAAGAAGGCCAGCGCCGACGGCCTCCACCGCCGGAGTGGACCATCGAGCACGCCCGGCGGACCGCACCTGCTCACCGCCGTCCACACCGGCGACTGCTGGTTGCTCCGCCACTCCGGACGCATGACCTCCATCGACCGCGCCGCCGCCCGCCAGGCCCTGGCCGACGGCGTCGAACCGTGCGGCTTCTGCCGCCCGGACACCGCTCTCGGCATGATCGACTGAGGTCGACATCCCTGGGGTCATCGCGGCTCCTGGTCCGCCTGTGGCATCGAGGCGGGCGGGGTGCCTGTGCGGTGGTAGGTCGTGAACAGGCCGATGGCGATCCGAATGCGGAACAGTCCTGACTAGGCGTCAGCATAGGTGGCGGGGTAACCGTAATCGTCCTGCGCGTTCAGAGAATGCTCAGGATGTCACCCTGGGCCTGCACCAGTCACTTACCGCGGCCTCGCTTCGCCCTGCCGTAAAGGACCATGGCCGCCAGCACCGCGAGCGCGACAAGCACAATCACCAGTCCTGCCGGGCCGTCGGGATACCAGCGGCCCGCCCCTACTACGAGCATCTCTCCTCCTCTGGTCGGGTGGGGCGTGGTGCGCAGACAGTTTGCGCACCACACCCCACCGCACTGATGTGATCAAGAAAGACCGTTCTGAACCATATTTCCTGCATACTCCGAGACGGTGAAGCACGCCGCTCCCACAACGAAGGCGCCTGCTCCTCCCGTAGGAGCTCCAGCCGCTGCTGCCGCAGGGACGCAAGCCGAACCGAGCGCACCTGAGACGCTTTCACCAGCTAGCACAGCGGCGAATGTTCGGTAGTTGCCGTTTATCAGCGCTGTTCCGGCGTCCTTGAACGCCTTCACGCCCGTGGCTCGCCCCGCCCATTTCAAGGAGCCCCGCAACGTTCCGTCAACGGAGAAGAGCCCATCGGAATCAATACGGTTGGCCGGGTCGCCTTCGGCGTAGAGGTAGGGGTTCTTTTCCTGGCCGGAGGGGTCGGGCTGGGTGAAGCGGCCCAGGTTCGGGTCGTAGTAGCGGGCGCCGAGGTGGTACAGGCCGGTGGGGTCCTTGTAGCCGGCGGCGAAGCGGTAGGGCTGCGGGGTCTTCTCTGTGGCCGTGCGGTCGGCGCCGCGGGGTGTGTAGGTGTAGCTGTTGACCTTTGTGCCCGTGTCGTCCACGAGCGCGATGACGGAGCCGAGCGCGTCGGTGAGGTAGTACAGCGAACTGGCCCCGGTCGTCATGGAGTTGAGGGTGCCCTGGGGTTCGCGGTTGAATCCCGTGTCCACGCCTCCGGTGCTGGTGCCGGACAGGCCCAGGGGGCCGTTGTGGAAGTAGGTGTCGCCCAGGCGGATGCGTTCGCTCTGGTCAGTGGAGGCGTACTGCCCGGTGTAGGTCTTGTTGCCCGTGGTGAGTGAGGTGAGCTGGGAGAAGTCGGTCCAGGTCTCGCCGGTGCGGGTGGTCTCGGGGGTCGGGGCGCCGGCGGTCTCGTTGCCGGTGGCGTCGTAGGACCAGTTGGTGGTCGAGCCGTCCTTCGCGGTGAGCTGTTGGGCGTCGTTGTAGCTGTAGGTGGTGCGGCTGGGGCAGGTCTGGTTGTAGACCCCTCCCTCGGAGGTGGTGTTGCCCGCGCGGTCGTAGCAGTACGCCCAGACAACGTAGATGTTCGGTGCTCCGCTGATGTCGGCGTCGCGGGCGAGGGTGAGGCGGCCCGCGCCGTCGTAGGTGTAGACGGTCTCCCTCTGGGCCGCGGCGTCGGTCAGGGTGCGGATTTTGGTGCTGTCCTTGGTGCCGTTCTGGTAGGAGTAGGCGAGGTCGACCAGGGTGCCCTTGGGGGATGTTGCCTTGATGGTCTGCGGGCGGCCGGATTTATCGGGGTTGATGGACTGCACGGTTCCGCCGGGGTAGTTCGTCTTCGTGCGGAAGTCGTTGTTGTCGTAGGCGTACGTGGTGGTCTTGCCGGTGGAGTCCTTCAGTTCCTTGAGTTTGTTGACCTCGTTGTAGGTGTAGGCGGTGACGCCCGCGGGGTCGCTGTAGGAGTCGACGTTTCCGGCGGGGGTGTAGGTCAGGCGGGTCTGGGAGCCGTCCTGGAGGGTGCGGACCGTTTCGCGGGAGAGCGGGTCGAAGGCGTACTTGATCACGCCGGTGCCGTCCGAGCGCTGGGTGAGGTTGCCGTCGCCGTCGTAGGCGTAGGTGACGGTGGCGTGGGTGGAGGAGACCTTGGTGACGCGGTCGCGGTGGTCGTAGACGTACACCGTCTTGATGCCGCGGCCGTCGGTGACGGTCTCGGGGCGGCCGAGCGCGTCGTAGGTGTACGTAGTGGCGCCCAGCGGGGCGGGCGGGGTGGCCTTGTCGAGGTTGCCCTTGCTGTCGTAGTGGAAGGCGGTCGCGACCGCCTTGCTGTCGGTCATCTTCGTCGTCGCCTTGCAGGTCTGGCCCTCGAAGCCGCCACAGGTGGGGCTGGAGGGGTTGTAGTCGAAGGTGCGGCTGCCGCCGCCCGTGCCGGTCTGCGCGACCGAGAGGGTGTTGCCGGCAGCGTCGTACTTGTACTCGGTCTTCTCATCATCAGCGGTAGTCACAGTGCCGGGCAGGTCGGTGCCGGCGATGGTCTGGTAACCGGCGACCGAAGCGGTGGCGCCGGTGGGGAGCTTGGCGGACGTGGGGTTGTTGCGGTTGTCCCAGCCGTAGGTGGTGACGTTGGCGCCGGTGCCGCCTGTGCCCATCGCGTCGGTGGCGGTGGCCAGGTTGTGGCGGGCGTCGTAGGTGCGCGAGCGGGAGCGGTTGAGGGCGTCGGTGACCTTGGTGACCGCGCCGTCGCCGTCGTGTTCGTACTTGGTGGCGTGGCGCTCGGGGTCGGTGACAGTGGTCGTACCGGCCGCGGTGGGGGTGTCGGCGGTGTAGGCGTAGGTGTAGGTGGGGCCGGATTCGCCGGTGCCGTTGAAGCCGGTGGCGCGGAGCATTGAGGTGAGGCGGTTGCTCGAGTCGTAGGTGAAGACCGTGACGCGGCCCTCGGGGGTGGTGATTTTGGTGATGCGGCCGGAGGAGTCGTAGCCGAAGGTGGTCGTTTTGCCTTCGGTGTCCGCGGTCTTGGTCAGGTTGCCGGCGGGGTCGAGGTCGAAGACGGCGGTGCGGCCGGTGTGGTCCTTGGCCTGCCACTGCGAGGCGTCGGTCTTGTAGAGGTCGATCCAGCGTCCGGAGCGGGTCTCGGTGAGCTTGAAGCCCTTCTGCTCGCCGCCCTCGTCGTGCTGGGTGACGGTGATGGTGCCGTTGTTCTTGTCGGTGACCTTCGTCAGGCTGCCGTAGGTGTTGTAGGTGTCCTTGGTGCCGCTCTTGCGGTCGGTGAGGGTGTAGGTGCCGTCGGTGCTTTTCTTCAGGTCCTTGGAGTAGCCGGTCGGCGTGGTGAAGGAGCCGTCGCTGTTCTTGGTGAAACTCAGGGTGGCGCCGGTGGCGTCGTAGAAGACGATCTCGTTGGTGAAGTCGAGGTCGAGGTAGCGCTCGTACTCCTGCCACCACCGCTGCGTCACTCTTCCCCAGGGGGCGTCGAGGGAGTTGTAGGTACGGGCCAGACGGAGCTTCTGCCCCACCCCGGCGACCTCGAAGTCGGTGGCCGCCAGCATCAGGTTGCCCGTGGAGTAATCCACCCGTCCCACCAGCGAATCGGTGATACGGAAGTCGGAGATCCGGTGCCAGGGCACCGCGCCCTGGCCCTTGGGGACGTAAGTGTTGACGGCTGCGGCACTCTGTCGCGGGGCCGTGGTCGGCGAGGTGGTTGCGTGCTGTTTCTGGGCGCGGCGCCAGGCGGCGGCCTCTGCCGTCGGTTCCTTCTCCGGCTGCGCCGCGACCGGCTTATTGGTGCCGGTCTTCACCGGCGGCACCTCGAAACGCGGACTCTGCTTGCCCCACGCCGATGCAGGCGCCGGCGCCGCTGACGCGGTGGCCGCCGGTAACGCGGTCAGGGTCAAGGCGCCCGCGACGGCCGCGCCCAGTACAGCGAGCGGGGTCTTTCTCATGCGGGCACGCCAAAACGGCGTGCCTGTGGCACATAAGGACATGCGACTTCCCCCCAGGAAGACGTCAACCCGGGGCCACAGCGGCCACCGGAGCCACACAACCTGCCACAGGAAACCGCACAAGCGGTCGGTTTTACCCCGCAGGACTGTGGTCACACGGGGCAGATTCGGTCTTTGCCCACCTCGGGTCTAGCACCGCACCGCCTCCTGGATCAGGGCTCCCTTCGGGAAAAGGCCCAGGTCAAGATCCCCGGGGCATGCGTCGGCACTAAACGCGGCCGGGGCGTCAGCAACGACGCATTCCGCCTCGCCGCCCTTTGCCCGACCGCTGGGGCCGCACGCCAGGACCTCCGACACGAGTGGCCCGGCTCCCCAGACACCTCCGCCAGGGCCAGCTCCCCGAAGCGTTCCGTACCGGCCAGCCGGACACTGACGTGGACAGGCACCAGGCCGGCAGGGCCGTTGCGGTTCGGGAGTCTCCAGTGACCGGCACCGGCCCGGCGGGCGATACTGGGCCCATGGCCGTCACGTCTCCCCGCCCCCCGGTCCCTGACGCCGCCGAGGTGCTGCGCGCCCGGTACACCCGCCGGCTGCCCGCCCACCTGGAGGACCTGGCCTGCCCGGCCCAGGGCACTGTCGACCTGCCGCTGCACGTCGCCTGCTCCGGGCGCCGCTCCTACGACCTGACCGGCCTCAAGTCGAGGATCAGCCTCCACCGCACTGTCCTGGCCGAAGGACAACGCGAGGACCTGCAGGCCTTCCTCAACCGCGACCTCCTGATCAGCCAGTGGCCCATCCTGCGCACCCTGATCAGCCGCTTCATCCGCGACGCCTGGGAGAACGCCTTCCCCGAGCTGGCCGCCACTCCGGACGCATGACCCCCGTGGACCGCGCCACCGCCCGCCAGGTTCTCGCCGACGGCGTCGAACCCGGCTTCTGCCGACCGGACACCGCACTCGGCATGATCGACTAAGTCCGCCCGGCCGACTCGCCGGGACCCGGCCGTCCGAGCTGCCCGAACTGCGCCCTCCCCACTGCGGAGAAGCCGCGGCGGGAATTTCCCGCCCACGCACATGAGTGACAGCTTGGTGGGATGGACTGGACAGCACCGGGAGCGCAGCGACCGGCGGCCTGCTCGCCGTCATCGCAACCTACCTGGCAGACCGCACGCGCTGGCGTCGTGACGAACGTGTACGCACCCGGGAGCAGAAGCACGTGCTCTACGCAGAGTTCCTGTCTGCTTTGTTCGGGGCGCGGGAGCAGGTATTCGCTGCCAGCCGCTGGCCACGACGCGCATCCGAACGCAAAGAGCTGGCCCGTGCAGCGGTACGCGCGCACGATGTCTACGCCCGGCGGTACCGGATGGAGCTGACGGCTGGCCAGCAGGTACGCGAATGCGCCCAGGCAACCCTGACGGCCTTGCTGGCCTACCGGGACGAAGTCGCCTCCGGAACGCGGTGGAGCGATCCCCGGTGCGAAGCGCGGCGAGAACGGTTCCACGCGTGCCAACAGCGCCTGCTGCAGGCTATGCGCGAAGATCTCATATCAGGCCCAAGTCCGCGCAGCCCACGTTGATTCGGGCGAACATAGGGCGGGGAAGTGGCCCGGCAACTATCGCACTTCACCGCGCCGCAAGCGTGGCCCCACCTGCGGATGCAGACGGGCCACACCGTTCAAAGCGTCTGAGCCATCATGTTCAGCACCATCCACCGGCCCGTAGGGGACTCCGGTGGGTCAGCTGGGTTAACGGCTCTGGCTAGAGCGTCAGCGCCGGCTGCTGTTCTTGACCGGCCAGTGCAGCAGATCCCTGATCCGCCACCGCAGTCGGGCGGCGCGGGGGGTCTCGGTGGAGTAGCTGGGGCCGAACCAGATGTTGTCCGCGCTGCGGCCCAGGGGGGTTCCTTCGGGCGAGTACCGCTTGGGGACCTGTTCGCCTTCGCCCATGCCGTCTCCTCTCAGGGGTTCGGAGCCCTGGTTCCGCACCCCTTGCGCAGGTCGTTGTCGGAGCGGGTCTTGGGGCCCCAGCCGATGCCGCTGGCGTAGCCCTGCATCACAGGGTAGTAGGTGTAGGTTCCGTCGCCGTCGTTGCAGTCCGTCGACCAGCCATAGTCGATGAAGCTGTTGGAGGTGGCTGACGTGCCGTGCCAGTTGTTGTAGCCGCGCGGGCCGCTCCAGGAGCTGCGCCACATCTGGGTCTGGAGTTTCTGTGAGCCGTAGGAGCCGCTGCAGACCTGCGAGGTCTCCCACTGGAAGTAGGCACCTGCGCCGGCCCCGTGGAAGGAGACATCCGAGATGTACACCGAACACCTTGCCGCCGCCGGCCAGGCCGGAGCTGCCGGCCTGGCATCACCGGCCTTGTAGGTGAAGGAGTACCGCTCGCCGTCCCGCGTCTTGCCCCACTCACCGATCGCGGTCCCCGCCACCACACGGTGCCCCTCCACCGTCACATACCGGGACCGGGCCCCAGGCGCGCTGCTGCCCGCAGAGGCAAGCGCCGTTGCGGTGGCGGGCGTACCCACGGCCAGTGCAGCCGCGCAGAAGCCAACAGCCATGACGGACAGGGTCTTTGCTGTGCGCATTGCATTCCCTTCCGTTGCCATTACCCCGTCGGTCGAGCCGGGCACCGAGGGAACGCTAGTTCGATAAAGCTACCGGATCTGCCCATTCCCACCGGTATGGCCAGATCACGTCTGTCTCACGTGCGACAACTGCGTGCCACGCCTTGAAACTCACCACCACCCGGGTGGAGGAGCCGACGGAGAACCCCAGCGGCACCCCCAGCCCGCCTCCGGCGCCGGGCAACCCGCGCCGGAGGCCGGGGCAGAAGGTCCGACGCCGAGCGCGTCGAGGCCAGCCAGGCGGAGCCCGGCGCTCTGCGGAAGCGCCTGCAGGGGGAGCGCATACACCCGGCCTGAGGTCGCCGACCAACTGGACGCGGTCCTAAGCGAGGTCGCCGCTCAGCACAGCGGCGCCCCGGCCCCGCAGCTGGCCACCGCCTGAATCCTCCCCCCCCGCCGGACGCTGGCTGATCACGCCGCTGACACAGCCTCAGCCACCGTGGCAGGGTGCGGTGGTCGTATCACGGGACGGCAGGGGGATCCCGTGGAAGCACGGATGTGGAACGGTTTGGTCGGCGTCGCGAAGGAGACGTACACCGCCTCGCTGGGTGACGGGGCCGTGCCGCGCCCGCTGATGATGCCGCTGGTGCGCGGCGAGTTGGTCGGGCTGATCTGGGTCCGTCCGCTCAAGGTCGGCCAGGACGGGCTCGCCGGGATCGCGGAGCTCGCCAACATCGCCGCGACGGCCGGGGCGGATGAGGTCGTCCTCGCGTGGGAGACGCACGACGTCGCCACCGCCTACGAGCTGCCGATCCTCGGCCCGGCGCCGTGCCTGAACATGGTGCTTTTCACCCGGAACGGGCATGTCCTACACCAGTTCCCCTACATCGAGCAGCTCCTGTTACGCAGCCCCGAGGGCTGGGCATCGGTCACCCCCGAGGGGTCACGCGCACTCCTTCGTCGGTTCCATGTCGAAGACAATGATCGCGGGGAGGGATGGCCAGCCAGTGTCAGTCCGCGCGGGTGTTTGAAATGGGAAGAGGGCTTCATCGCTGGTTCGTCGCCACTGCTTGCCGGACGCATCCCAGATGCGCAACTCCTGCCATGCCGAAGGTCCGATCTTGGAGAGCGGAAATGAGACTTGCGTACAGGGAGGCAGCGCCATACTGGTCATGCCCCGGGGTTTGCGGTACTCCGGATTTTCGGCCCCGGACTTGTAGACCACCTCAGCGCCGAACGTCAACCAGGCGGTCGCTGGGTCAAAAGAACGATTCACTATGACCAGCTTGGCGCCCTGGTGATAGAAGGTGATGCGCGACACCTGCCGCCGCTGGTCGTCCTCACGGGCGCTCTCGGACTGAGAGAGCTGATCGTCAGCAAGCTGTGCAGACTTCCACGTGCCCCAGGCTGTGACTGCGAGACTGGCAGCAGCGACCGCGGCAGCCAACACTGTCGTGTGCCTTCCCCAGTCCACGCTCCGATACCAGTGCCTCAACCCCCGCTGGGTCGGTGGCGCCGGTCGGGGTGAGGGGCGCGTTTCCCCCGTGCGCGGCCTCGGTGGGAGTTGGCGAACGCGTAACCGGGGTCGTCGGGGAGGCGGAGTCGGCATTCCACCTCACAGTACGCAGTACGTGGACAGTTCCACAGACGCTCGCAGTCAGAAGGCTGGTTCCACGAGAGGACACCAGCGGCTCGGGGACTCGGGTGTACCCCGGCCGCGGCGACGGCACCTTCAACAGCCGTATCGACACGGACCCAGCTGGGCCCCCTACCGGCTCATCGCGATCGACTACAACACCGACGGCAAGCCGGACGTCCTCGCCATCAACTCCTCCGACGGGCACTTGTACTTCTATCCCGGCAAGGGGGACGGCACCCTCGGCGCGCACTGACCTCGGCGGTGGCTGGGGGGCCATGTACCTGACGCCCGGCGACTTCAACAGTGACGGCAAGACCGACTTCCTGGCACACGACACCAGCAACCGCAAGGTCCGCTTCTACCCTGCTACCGGCACCGGATCATTCGGCACCTACGTCCTCCAAGCCGACGACTGGACGGCCTACGCACGTCCCCTTGCCGGGAAGTTCGACGCCGACAGCACCCTGGACGCGATCTCCCCGGACACCTCCGGCCACCTCCTGACCTGGGATGGCGACGGCAAGGGCAGACTCGTCAGCCGCGCCACCGCCGCCGCTCTCACCACCACCAAGACCACCTATACAGAATGCACCGCTCCCTCACCAGCCGGCGATACCTGCCCCAATTCGACGCCTGACGCCGCCTACTCCTACGACCAGGTCGGCAACCGGCTCCCCAAGACGGCTAGGGGGGCAACAACCGCGTACACCTACGACGCGGCCGACCAGCTCACCGCCACCACGACCGGAAACAACAGTCAGAGCCTCGGCTACGACGCCGACGGCAACCGCACCGAGGCCGCCAAGAACTGCATCCGCCAGCGCACCACCTGGCCTCGGTGGCACTCCCCATGCGGATTCGATGGAATAGCGAGGGCGCATCACCATGTCTGATTCGTGGCAACTAATGAGCGATAACTCAGTCCTCGGCCGACTTGACCTCATGGAGATCGACCAGCCCTGGCTCAGATGCCGTTTTGTGGCTGCGGAGAGTTGGGCAGACGTGCGAGCACTCTTCGAGGAACAAGCCACGGCGGTGGATAGTGGAGACCATATGGCAATGATGGCCCCGATCGAGGAAGTCAGGAGATTGAATCTCAGGCTCATTCCAGAAGCGGGTGGAGACGTCATCGTTCCGGTGATGATTCAAATCCGTGACACCGCAGCCAGTTTCCGCTACTGAGCCTTTCCGTCGCAGGGGTGCTCAGGATTGCTCCACCGCGCTGGAACCCTTTAGCCCTGGGGCTCTGGGCACGCCCCGGGCGGCGTACTGAAAGAGCGTTTTGTCCTGGCGAGGGTGTTTGG
>NZ_JBVILC010000046.1:0-8637 GCF_055580545.1 Streptomyces sp. NPDC031670
CTTGCGGACGTACCACCACCGTCTCAGGCACCACCCGCCGGAACAACTCCCACAACTCATCCGGCACCAACCGCTCAGCAAGACTCGCCATGCCCCGCACAACGAACCGCGCCCCCAAAGGAAACGGCGTCTAAGAGGTCGTTTTCACCTTAATTATTTGCGTATCGCGGAGATCGCGAGTCGTGGTGGTTCGATGCTGGTGAGGTTGTCGGCACGTGTGGGGCCTTGAGAGCCGGACGGGGTGATGTCTGGGGCGGGATGCGACGTGCGCCTGTCTCATTCCAAGACGCCCGGTTCCATGCCGTGCTTCCACGACCGAAGACGCACGCCTGGGCGCACTCGGCTTGGAGCGGTACGCCCAGGTCATGAGGGAGCGACGTCCGTATCCGAGTGATCTGTCCGATGCCCGCTGGGAGTT
This sequence comes from Streptomyces sp. NPDC031670, assembly GCF_055580545.1. Classification (NCBI taxonomy): domain Bacteria; kingdom Bacillati; phylum Actinomycetota; class Actinomycetes; order Kitasatosporales; family Streptomycetaceae; genus Streptomyces; species Streptomyces sp. NPDC031670. The sequence continues at coordinate 419 of NZ_JBVILC010000046.1, forward strand.
GATCGAGCCGGTCCTCGCGGCCTGGCGCTTCGAGCGCCGCGGCCGGGCCCTGGACTTCGGCCGGCCTCCCGAACACGACCTGCGCGAGATCATGAACGCGATCCTGTACGTGGACCGCACGGGGGTGCAGTGGCGCTACCTGCCGCACGACTTCCCGCCCTGGGAGACGGTCTACGGCTACTTCGCGAAGTGGCAGAAGGAAGGGGTGTTTGCCCAGCTCAACGGCGTGCTGCGGGAGTTGGTGAGGCGAAAGGAGGGTCGGAATGCCGAGCCCTCGGCCTGCGTGATCGACGCGCAGAGCGTGAAGACCTCCATCAGCGTCCCCACCGCGAGCCAGGGCACGGACGCAGGCAAGAAGATCGTCGGCCGCAAGCGGAGCATCGTCACCGACACGCTCGGCCTGCTTCTCGCGGTGCTGGTCACCGCTGCCAGTGTCCAGGACTCCGTGGCCGGCACCCAGCTGCTCGACCAGGTTGCCGTCGGCCATCCCGGCATCCGCAAGGTGTGGGTCGACGGCGGTTACCGCCAGCACCTCGTCGAGCATGCCGCCACATTGGGCATCGACATGGAAATCACCGCCCGCAAACCCGGGACCAGGGGATTCACCCCGATACCGAAGCGGTGGGCGGTGGAGCGGACGTACGGCTGGCTGATGCTCCACCGGCGCCTCGCCCGCGACTACGAGACCCTTCCCGCCCGCTCCGAAGCCATGGTCCACCTCGCCATGACCGACCTGATGGCCCGCCGCCTCACCGGCGAGACCACCATCTCCTGGCGCGACCCGGCATCACGTGATGAAGTCCGCATTATGGGATGAAACAACGGGAGAAAACGACCTCTTAACGCCCCGGCCGACATCGGCCGGGCGGGACTGATGCCGGCCACGCTGTCCAACGCCACGCTGCGGACAGTCGCCCGGTTTTGCCAGTCGGCCGACATGCAACCGGCCCACCACCACGTTCCGCGCCTGCGGGGTCTGGACGACGAGGACCATGCCAAACTGGCCGACCTGATCCTGCCGTACGCGGCGAAAGCGTGGGCCGATCTGCAGGACCCCTACGGCGGCGCGGTCCGCTTCGAGCACGACCATTACCTGAAGATGTGGGCCCTGACCGAGCCCGTCCTGCACGGCGACTTCCTCCTGCTGGACGAGGCCCAGGACACCAACCCCGTTCTCGAGCAGATTGTCCTGGCCCAGCAAGACCACACTCAGATCGTCATGGTTGGCGACTCGGCACAGGCCATCTACGGCTGGCGCGGTGCCCGGGATGTGATGACGCGGTTCACCGGCCAGCACCTCACGCTCACCCGATCCTTCCGCTTCGGCCCCACGCTTGCCACGGAGGCCAACCGCTGGCTCACCCTCAGCAACGCTCCCATCCGGCTGACCGGGACACCCGACATTCCCACCACGATCGGATCCCGTGCCGGGCGCCCGGATGCGATCCTGTGCCGTACCAACATCGGCGCGATGACCGAGGTCCTCACACTCATCGCCGCCGGCATCGCAACGGCGCTGGTCGGCGGCGGTGACTCCCTGCGCGCCCTGGCATGGGCCGCCCGCGACCTCATCCAGGGACACCGCGCCCACCACCCCGAACTCATGCTGTTCACCACCTGGACGGCGCTGCGCGACTACGCCGAGCACGACCCTGCCGGCCGCGACCTGCAGCCCTTCGCCAACCTCGTCGACGAGCACGGGCCCGAGGCCATCCTGCAGGCCGTCGACCGACTCGTTCCCGAAGACGCGGCCGAAGTCACCGTCTCCACCGCCCACAAGGCCAAAGGCCGGGAATGGGCCCGGGTACGTATCGCACCCCACTTCACGCCGCCCGCCGACACCGATGAGGTCGACGCCCAGGGCCACCCCGTTCCCCAGCCCGTCGATGAGGCAGAAGCCCGCCTTGCGTACGTCGCCGTTACCCGGGCCCGCCACCACCTGGACCCCATCGGCCTGGCCTGGATCAGCCAGCATCCCGACAACCCAGCCTGAACCCGAACCCCCCGGTACTCGCCGCAGCGAGTTCTGGCATAACGTCCAAAGGACCAAGCCAGCGTCAGCTCCAAAGCACTTTGGTGACCTCGCTTACCCAGCCCCGCATTCGTGTGAGGTCCCGGTAACTGCCGTCGTGGGCAGCTAACGGAGATCATCGCCTCGGCGCTCGGCCCCGCTGCCGAAGCTGCACGGGCCCAATGGCCGGACGACACCGATGAGATCCAGGCGATCACCGATGCGATGGTCCGGCTGCTGACCGGAGTGCCCCTGCGGTCCGACGGCCAATTGACGATCAAGTCGCTCCCCGAGGAGGCGGGCTCGAGGCGCAACAGCTCACGGATAGGCACATAGGCCTCAAGGATCTGTTCTATGCCCTGGTGCGGGCCCAGAACATCCGCCCGGAGGACACCACGCGGCTCCAGAAGGAGCGCGACGAACTCGCGGAAGCACTGAAGAAGGTCCGCCGAGAGCGCAACGAACTACGCGAGGAGGTCAAGCGACTCGTCCGCATCATCCACGTCCTGGAGGTGGAGAACGACAACCTCAAGACCACTTCCGGCGCGAGAGGCGGCACAGTCCGGGTGCTGCCCCAGCTCTCGGCGCCACCGCCCTCACAGCGCTGAGATCGCAGGCGCGTGCTGCGCGCGCCAGAGTTTTCATCCTCACACCGCTGCCGGGGTACGGGGGGCCCGCCAGCCACCGGGCCCAAACGCGCGGTGACAGAGACGCCCTCTAGCCAGCGGGCGGGATGGTTCCACCGGGAGGGATGCAGGGATCAGTGCTCGGTGAGGTCCCGGACGTCCCAGCCCGCGTCGATCATCACCTCCGCGTACCGCTTGCCGCGGTCGCGGTGGGCGGCGAGCACCAGCAGGTGGGTGGGGCGCGTCGCCCCGACGAAGACGAGCTGCACAGCGGCCTGGACACTCTTCAGCTCCCGCTGGGGGTCGCTCTCCTCCGCGACAATGCGGAGCGCCTCGGTCACGTCGAACTTTTTGCCGTTCTTCTCAAGGCACTCCAGAATCAGCGTTGCCGCATGGGTCTCGCCCTTCGCGCTCTGAATAGTTCCGGGTACGGACCGCATCGCCGGCACTGCGGCGGAGCTCCTGGGGAAGCCGCCCGCTGCTGCGGCCGCCTCGGCTGCGGGGGTGAACTCCAGGCCGACGGCCTTCAGCGGCCGGTCGGCGAGCAGCTTCATCTGGACGGTCAGCTGCTCGGTGATCATGCCCCAGCCCGCCTCGTCGAATGCAGCTCCGTGGACGAGGAGTTCGCGCAGCAGGATCCGCACCCTGCCGCCGGGGGTCACCGCAGACCTCTCAAGGCGGCCCAGCGCCGGTAGCGCTTCGCCGGTCAGGGGCGCGAAGGACGCGCGCAAGGCGTTCCACAACTCGGTGGACACTTCGTGGCTGTCCGCGCCGGACCTCCACTGGGTCCCTGCCGTGCGGGCCGCGTCGATCAGGGCACGATGGGCCGTCGGGCGGCCGGGCGGAGTGTAGCCGGGCACGTAGCAGGAGATCGACTGCGGGTAAGCCTGGGAGCCTCCCCGGCCCTGCCGCGCGCCCAGCACACGCGGGGGACGCCTGAGGAGGATGTCCTCGGGGACGATCACGGCGGCCATGCGTTCGAAGGTGGGCACGACGTCGGTCGCTGTGGTCTCGTCGAACAGCAATACCGCCACCTGGCCGTGGGGACCGGCTCCGTGGATTTGCTGAGGACGCCGGACGGCCAGGCGGCTGGCCACGGCCGCGATCTGCGGTCCGAAGCGGCGGCTCACTGGCAACTCCGCGGCGCCGGACAGTGGGAACAAGGCGGATCCACTCACGGCGTCGGCGTCGCTGTAGATGCCCTGATTGGTGTCGCCTACTCGCTGCACCACGGTGGGCGAGGAGGCGAAGACGAGGTCTAGCAGTTCGTGCTGGGTGGCGCTGGTGTCCTGCATCTCGTCGAGGAGAAGGAACGGGAAGCGCGCGGAGACGGCCGGGACGATGCCGGGGTGCTCAGCGAGGTACTGCTTGGCGATGGCGTACATGTCCTGGTAGCGGAAGACGCCTCGACGGGCCAGCGTCCACTTGAGACTGGACAACTGCTTGCCGCTGGTTGTCTCAGCGCGGAAGGGGGGTTCCCTGGTCGCGCCGGTGACCACGAGTTCGCCGTCCTTGTAGGTGAACGTCGCCCCGCTGACGATACCGGTGCCGTCGCGCTGACGTTCCACGTAGTTGCGCAAGGTGGAGTAGTTGGGGTGCTGCAGGAGCCGGATTGCTGCGGTCTCGAAGGCCGCGTCGTCGACGGACCGGACCTCGACGCCCTTGGCCCGCACGGCCGGCAGCGCTAGGAAGGTGTGCACGAAGGACTGGATGGTGCCGATGAAGTGCGGGTAGCGCAGCAGGCTCCGCCCCGCGGCGAGGGAGGCCACTCGGTCAGCGATCTCGTTCTTGGCTGTGTTGGTGTGGGACAGCACGCACACACCGCACGTCGCGGAGGTCCATGCGTCGGCCATGAGCGCGAGCTTGAGCCCGATCAAGGTGGTCTTGCCCGACCCCGGGGCGGCCTGGAGGTCCTGTGTGGTCTCGCTCTGCAGGAAGTCCCACTGCTCGGCGTCGAGCGGGTCGAGCCCGAGGAGCTTAACCATGGCCTCCACTTTGTGGGTGGCGAAGGCATCGGGCAGGTACGTGCCGGTCACGCGGCCACCTCGCCGCACAGGTGCTTGAACGCTTCAACTAGATAGGGTGGCACGTCGCTCTCCGTGAGCGAGGTGGAGGCGAGGAGCTGCGCGGCGAACTGCGCGGTGATCGACTTGCTGGCGCTGTTGAGCTTGAGCGGTCTGTAGATCTGCAGGGCCGCCTGTTTCAGAGTGAGGTGCTGGTCTGCCCACTCGTCTACGTCCTTGTCGGCCCGTGCAATGACCTGGTCGGTCTTGGCGGCGTCCGGCCAGGACCGTTCTGCAACGGATGCGAGCTTGACCGCGCGGTGCACCAGCCTGGCCATGGTCCAGGAGGTGACGGCGAGGTCGTACTCCAGCGTCCACCAGTTCGACACGAAGGTCTTCACTGGCCCGTCGTCGTCGCTGGCGAGGTCCGCGACGTGCGCGGTGATCTCCGGCTCCGTCATCTCGTCCCAGCACTTCAGGCCGCCGCGCATCTCCGCCGAGGTGCCGGCGGGGACGAGGTCGCGGTCGCGGATGCAGGCAACGGGGACGGGGATCTGCTCGCCGGAGCGCTGGAAGACGCGGCTGTACCGGAACAGGCCGACGTGGCCAACGTTGACCACGCTGACGCCGTGCTCGTTGAAGGGCATGCCCAGGGCAGCGGCGAGAGCGGGCAGGAAGATCGCCTCGGCGTCGCCCTCGACCATCGCCAGGCCTCGAGCGAAGAACATATTGGCCTTGGTGACGTCCAGAAACCGGGTCAGGAACGCGTAGTCCTCGCCCGTCAGGCGCGTGATACCGCGCCGCAGCGGAAAGGTGCGGCCCCCAACGACGAGGGTCAGGCACTCGACGGACGTCGACGAGGCGAGGTTGGGGCTGTGGGTGGTGAGGATGACCTGGACCGGGGCTCTGCCACCTTCCTGCGGACCCTGGGCCTTGTCGCGGAGCAGGTCCATGATCCGGGTCTGGAGCTGGGGGTGGAGGTGCGCCTCGGGTTCCTCGATCAGCAGCAGGGGTGCCAGTTCGCTCTTGCCCAGCAGGAGGAGCTCCGCTGCCATGAACAAGGCATTGTTGTAGCCGAGCCCGCGGCGTGTCCACTCGTCGGACTCGGCGAAGAGGTTCAGTTCGAGCCGTTCCAGCGCGCGGGCGAGCGTCGCGTCGGTGGCGACGCTGATCTTGGCGCGCAGGACGTCGTCGCCGATGGCGAACCGCTGCAGGTAAGCCGAGTTGATGTCCTGGCTCACATCAGAGACGGCATCGTTGCATCGGATGTCGTGCTCGGCGCGGCGCAGGATCCCCACCAGAGTGGACGGAGGGTCGTCGCCTTCGGGGTCGTAGTCATCAATGCCCTGGTCCTTCATCGCCGGGTAGCCGGCGAGGATCTGGGACAGCCGTGATCCGCGGCCCGAGCGCAGTTCCGCCTCCGCGTCGCGAAGGGGGCGCAGGTAGGTGGCGCGCAGGAGTTCGCGTGCGGCGCCGTCTAGGGCGGGGCCGTTGCCGTCCGGTCCGGTCCGGGTGGTGACCGAGACCCGGTTTCGTACCGGATCCATCCGCTGGGCCTTGAACGTCACGCAAAGCCAGGCAGCGCCGCCGCGGTCGTGGGTGAGCAACTCCAGGAAGACCGCCTGCTCCTCGGTCGACAGGGCGGTGAACCCGCACACGATGGTGAAGGTCTCCGCCCGCCCGTCCTTCCCGAGGTGGAAGTCGTCCTGGGAGACCCGGTAGTAGTCCGTCGCTGCGGTCTGCAGGCACAACCGAATCGCGTCAATGATCGCCGTCTTCCCGCTGTCGTTCTCGCCGACTAGCACGTTCGTCCCGGCCGTGAACGACAGGTCCAACGACGCGTCCGTCTCGCCCTCGCTCTGGGCCGCAGCTCCGAAGACCCGGAAGTTCTCGACCCGAAGATGCGCCAAGTACACAGATTCCCCCGCAGACGGGGCCGCGGCGCCCTCTTCTCCGGGAAGGAGTCCCCCGGGCTGCGCGGCCCGTGATCGATAATTTCGAGATCCTATGCTCTTCGGGGTCGCCGCCTGGGGGAATTCGGCAGATCGCGGGAGACAAGGGTCTCGCGTGCCTTGTTGGCCCGGACGGCCGTGCTCCTGCGGGCCGCCGTGATGGCCTTGCCTAACCCGGCCGACCAGCGTGGGAAGGAGGGCCGCCGCTCCCCACAGACCTCGCCCTGATCGCCGACGTCGAGTCCAAGGAGTGACGGCGTGCTGCTCACCGGGGAATTGGCGGGCAGGTGGGCGAGTTCCGAGACCGTTGCGGCGGCGACTGATGCTGGCACGGCAATGAACGCCGAGGCGGCCGGCCTGCTCCAGAACATGCAGAAGCCACATGAAGATGCGGAGAATGCCGCCAGGCTCTTCGACGGCATGCCGCAGCTCCTACCGGCTCTCGACCTGGCCACCAGCGTCGCTTGCGGTGTGCCGACCGGTTCATCGCTGGTGGTCGCCAGAGTCTCCCGTACTCGACTCCGGCGAAGCGGCATCCGCGTAGGATCACCGGTGCTGTAACACGGTTTCTGGGGGAGGCGCACTCACATGCCACTGGTCGCGGGCGAGTACGAGTTCACGTGCAGCGACTGCCGGGGGGACGGATCCGTGCAAGTCGCCGGAACCGATGGCGAACTCCACTGGGATCGATGCGACGACTGCCGCGGGATCGGTTCCGTGCGCGTGGACGAGGAGGACGCGGCCGAACGGATCGCCCTCGGCCAGACACCGCTGCGTACGCCCTCAACGAGCGAACTGCACAGTGGCCCCTTGAAGGATGAACTCGACCAGTGGTTCGACTTCCTGTGCGCCCGTAAGGAGGAATCCTCAGCCCCGGCCAACATCATGATCGGCTACGCCTACGGGTTCGCCGAGGCAATGCTCCTGGCTGACCGCGAAGAACCGGCTCGGGAGAAGTTGGATTTTTTGATCCGGGCTGCCGAGAAATTCAAGGGTCGCTCGGATTTTCCCGGACGTCGGTGAGCTGTTCGGACAGTCACTCGTTGTTCAGCATTGGAGCAGACCGGGAGAGTAGAACCTGGAACGAGGCGCCCCCCCATCTGTCATCACTCTCCAGACAGCCGATGGCTCCGGTCAGCCTTCAAGCCCACCTACAGGAGATCGGCGTCCCGCCACACAACGCGGCAGGACCTCCGTGATCCGCCAACTCGTACTGCCCATCAGTCCCCAGGTCGGTATCCGCGCTCGTATACAGACTAGCCGCCGCTGAACTTGTCCCCTTCGTCCTCCCGGCGGACAGGCCCGGCCAGTGCTTCGGTCTCCTGCAAGAGCCGGTCCGAGGGCGTGAAGTCCCCCAGCTCGACCGCAAGCGCGGCGCGCACGAACGCGGCGAGCGCGATGCTCCCGTTTCGCACCTCGAAGATGCGCAGCACCCCGTCCGCGTACGCGGCACGGTGTCGACACCCACCTTGCACGCAGTACCCCTCGGCGGCCAGGGCGAGCCGCTTAAGAAGTCATCTCATTTGGCGAGTCGGCGGTAGCAGATGAGGGTGCAGGCGAGGCTCGTGAAGGCGAGGAAGTGCTCGGCTTTGCGCTCGTAGCGACGGTGGAGGCGACGGCATCCAGC
>NZ_JBVILC010000047.1:0-5272 GCF_055580545.1 Streptomyces sp. NPDC031670
TGGACCTCCTCCAACACCTCATCGCCACCTGGACCGGCACCTGCCCCACCTGCCGACAACCCACCTGGCAGCCCTACGACACCACCTAACAAAGCACTACTAGGACTTGTCCGGGTGATCACGTTCGTAGCCAGATGGCGAGGGCTGGCGCTGTCGCGGTGCCGAGGAGGATATTGCCGGGCTCGTCGTGGTGAGTGGCGCCCGCCCGGTGTTGGTTCAAGCGGTTGTTCGCTGGTTCGACGGTGTTGCGTTACTTGCACTGCTCGTCCCACGGGGTAGAGCGATTGAGCTGTTGTATTCGGAATTCTGTACGGATTGAGGGCGTGGCTCGCACTAGCGCTTGCAGTCCCGGGGTGGTTCTGGGCCATCTATGGGCGTTTGACCAGCCATTCAGGGTGGTCCTCGTAGGGCACGGCAAATGCCACTGCTACCAAAGGCGATGTAACTGCCACTTCGGTTGATTCGAGGAGAACCATGGCCATCTTCACCGCCACCCTGGTAGCTCGCCACAGCGGCAGGCTCGCATCCGTCCTCAAAGAGAGCACCGCCAACGGCGCCGAGGTCGTGCAATGGGACTACGTCCCGGGAAAGAAGAACCAGATCTGGAATCTCGAAGCAACGACGGGCGGCTACTACCTCGTCCGCGCGACCCACAGCAACGAATGTCTGTCCGTGCTCGCTGAAGACACGACGGACGGTGCCAAGGCGGTCCAGTGGGACTACGTCCAGGGCAAGCAGAACCAAGAGTGGAAGCTCATCCAGCGGGACGACTACTACTTCTCGTTGGAGGCACGCCACAGCGGCAAGCTGCTGTCCGTGCTCGACGCCGGCACGGCCAACGGCGACAAGCTCGTTCAGTGGGCTGACGAGAACAAGCCTAACCAGCACTTCCGCCTGGGCTAGGACTTGTTCGGCCGGTCATGGGCGGAACCAGACGACGGGTGCTGCGGCGGTGGCGGTGCCGAGGTAGACGGAGCGGCGCTTGTCGTAGCGGGTGGCCACGGCTCGGTGCTGCTTCGGAACCGGGCGGTGGCACCCCGGTGAGACAAGCTCGCGGTCCGCTTCGAGGCAACTGTCCTTGTCGCCGCGATCAACGAGTGGCTGTGACTTGCCGGTCGTTTCATGTCCCGCTGTTCAGGGCGTTTCGTGCGGGGCCGTGGACGGCGGGGTGGGGGTCGTCGGCGGCCTGGAGGAGGACTGGTTCGGCGGCAGGGCCCAGGAGGCGGACGCTCACCGTGCAGGAATCCCGCCACAAGCTGGCGAGGGACGTGTGCCAGGGCGAGCGCGGCACCATCCACCAGGCGTACCGCGACGGCATGGAGGACCAGCTCGGCGCGCTCGGCCTGGTCCTCAACGCCATCGTGCTCTGGACCACGAAGTACATCGCCGCCGCCGTCGCCCAGCTCCGCGCCGAGGGCCACGACATCCGCGACGAGGACATCGCCCGCCTCTCCCCGCTCAAGCACCGCAACCTGAACCTGCTCGGCCGCTACAGCTTCACCGCCAGTGTCCGGCCGCTGGCGCCCTGCGCCCACTGCGCGACACTGACGCGCCGGAGCTGGACGAGGACGACGACGGGGGCCGGCCGGACTAGTCGTGGCCGACCAGCGCGGTGATGAGCTTGCGGGCCCTCGCCTTGGTCAGCCGCTTCGCGGCCGTCGCGCACCGCTGCCGGGGAGCGCGCGGGGCGATGCCACTGCCCTTGATCACCTTGGCGAACTCGGCGTCGAACCGCTCCTTGCCGACCTTCTTGGCGAACGTGGTCAGGTACTTCACCTGCGTGGCGATCGTAGGCTCCGTCTTGTGGTGAACTAGGTGTTCTGTCCCGGGAGGTCGTGGACGGGTGAGCCAGGCCTCGGCTGAGGGATCTTGAAAGGGTGTGACCCAGATGCGCCAGAAACCTGCCAGAACTTGATCTTGGTCTACTGAGTGCCTGACGCTGTCGGGGATCTTGGCGATGACGGTCGGCCATGCCCCCGACATCTCAGCCTCCAAGATCCCCCACCTCGTCACCCGCGATCAGCTCTGCGTTTCCTCGCGGCGTCCAAGAGCGGCCGCATCGGGTATGACGAGCAGCTTGCCGGTGGTACGCCGAGCCTCCAGATCGCTGTGGGCCTGGGCGGCCTCGGACAATGCGTAGCGGCCCGTTACGTTGACCTCAAGCGCCTTGGAGCGCACCCACTCGAACACATCGGCGGCCCGTCGGAGCAGTTCGGACCGATCGGCTATGAAGTCCCCGAGGCTGGGCCGGATCAGGGTCAGCGAACCGCCGTGGGCGAGGCGAATCGGATCAAACGGCGGCACGGCACCACTTGCCGCGCCGAAGAGCACGAGATGGCCGCGGGTTCGCAGGCTGGCGAGGCTCGCATCGAAGGTGTGCGCGCCCACGCCGTCGAAGACAACCGGCAGTCCCTGACCGCCGTTGAGCCGCCTCACCTCGGCTGCGAGATCGTCGACTGCGGAGGAAAGGATCACCTCAGCGGCCCCGGCACGCTTCGCCAGGTCGGCCTTCGCCGTGGTCGACGTCGTGCCGATCACCCTGCCGTCGAGATGGGTGATGAGCTGGGTCAAAAGCAGCCCCATGCCACCAGCAGCCGCATGCACGAGCACCGTGTCGCCCCCCTGAACCGGGTAGGCGTCCTTGACGAGATAGTGCGCGGTCATGCCTTGGAGGAGCATGGCGGCGGCTGTCTCGAAGCCGATGTCGTCGGGCAGCGGCACAAGCCGGGAGGAGTCCACGACGGCCCGTTCGGCATACGTGCCGGGAATCTCCACCCAACCGACCCGGTCCCCGACTGTGACGTCAGCGACGCCGGGTCCAACTTCGACGACCGTGCCGGCGCCCTCAGCGCCCGGGGTGAAGGGCAGCGGGAGGCTGTAACGGCCTTCGCGGTGGTAGACGTCGAGGAAGTTGACCCCGGATGCGGCGACCTCCACGATCGCCTCGCCCGGACCCGGCCGCGGCAGGTCCACCTTGGCCACCTGCAGCACCTCGGGACCGCCCACTTCGTACACCTGTATCGCTCGCATGACCCCTCCAATAACGGTTCATCCCCCACCAACCCCGTTGGTGGCGATCCGATTCCCGGCAAGCAGACCAGGCCGCCGCCCCCGCCGAGAGCTGAGACGCCTGCTTTGCACCCAGGTCTGGGACAGGAGACCGAGGCGGTGTGTATGGCGGGTGCCTGACCCCGCAGTCCGTCAGGTTCGATGGCACCGTGGCGAGACGACCCAAGACGAAGAAGAAGCGGCCCCCCTTCGGCATACCGAAGGAGATCATCCTGCTGACTGGGCAAGACGTGTGGCCCTACACGTTCATCGCCGACGACTCGGGTGGCGGATGCGGCAAGGTCCCGATGCCCGCCGACGCGGCCCCCGAGGAGGTACAGACGGCGATCTTCACACACCTTGCGGACCTTACCCGCATGTTCCATGGCGTTGAGATCGACGTTGAGTGGTCCTCCCTGACGCCGGACTCGTGGGTAGGCCACATCCGGCGTGTCACCGCGGAGGAGCCTGCTCCGCCTGGCGCGGTACCTGAAGTCGGCTGACCACGGGGCGGCTCACCGAGCACCGAAAACGTCATGCCCTTCGACACCGAATCAGTCGGAACCGGGCCGTACACAGCCGAGGATCCCGGCCGGCAGGGCCAGTTCGTGGTGCCAGCGCCTCAGAAATCTCGAACTCAGGCGCTTTCCCTGGCGGCTACATCGGCGAGTCCACGCGCAGGGAAATCGACTATGCCCACGCCACCGGCAAGCCGATTTCGTTCACCGATCCCGCTCCCGCTGCCACGTAGTTCGCCGGGGGAGTGTCCCAAGATCCCAGGGCATACACGCACTCCAGTGCGATGCCGCAGCTCAGAGCCCCCGGGCATCGCACCTCAGTGGGTGTAGGGCCTGGGAGCGGTGCTGCTGGCTCTGGACAGCGAAGGACCCCGGGCCGCTCTGCGCCCTGGGGTCCTGTCGCCGGTCTCACCGCCGCTGCTCACCCGTCGTCAGGCGCGCCGCCCACCCACGCCATCGGCCGGCCGCAACCTCACGATCGTCGGCCAGACGGGCGGCGGACTGCACTGCTACCTTGACCTGCGCCAGCCCACCGAAAATGCATCTCGCTTGTCGGACCTGGTTGCCACACTGGGCGGATGAACGAGGGATCATCCAGTCAGTGGCTGGTGGCGGCGCAGCAGATTGATGCCCGGATCGAGGAACTCCGGCCCGAGGCCGATCGCCACGTGGTCGGTCAGCACGTGATCTCCCAAGTGCTGCTCAAGCGCTTCGCCACTCCATTCGGCAGTAACGGGCTCAAGCTCGTGCCGTTCAACCTTGACCACCCCGACCGTTTGCACAAGATGGCGAGCCCGCGTGAGTGCGGCAAGGTCAAGTACTCCGCACGCTTCGCTTCTGCCTCTCTGGAACAGGTGTGGGGCAAGATCGAGACACGGATACCCGACGCCGCGCGCGCGGTGGAGCGGGGCAATGTCTTCCAGCATGAGCACCATGTGCAGACCCTGAAGGACCTGATCGCCCTGCACCTGGTCCGCTCGCTGAACTACCGCACCGTCCATGGGCGCACCTTCGCCAAGGTCTACACCGAGCACCGCACCGCCTTGCTTACGGAGAAGTCCGACCTGCTGCGCCTCGCGGTACTGCAACGCAGCGGACTTCACCTTCCCGGACCGCAGGGCCTGGCCGCGGCGGCGGACCAGATCTTGAGCCCACACCTGGCGAACTTCGAGAACGGTGCGGACTTCCGGGCGCGGATCGAGGTGACCTTCGACAAGGCGAAGGAGATGATCAGCAGTGCGGGCCTGGAGATTCTGGTGCCCGCTGCCGGGGAGTTCCTGCTGGGCGACACCCCGGCCTTGGCGATTCAGCAGAGGGGAACCAGAACTGCCTTCAATGTTGCGATTGGCGACTCCACCGCGATCGTGTTGCCTTTCGGCCCCAAGCATCTGTTGGTCGGCAGGCCGCCCCGCAACGGTATGAGTATTGCCAGCGAGGAGACGGTCGGCTTCCTCAACCGGCTTCAGATCGAGGCAGCGGAGCAGCGCGTCTACCTCCGGCCCCGCAGCGGTCAGGAGGCCATCGTCCGCAGGTACCTCAAACAGGGCAGCCGAAGTGCCAGGAGATAGAGGTCCGCAAGCGACTTCACTTCTTGCCGTGCATGGCCAGGAGAGGGAGACCGGAATCGCGGGGGGGGGGGGGGGGGGGGAGGAAGGGGGGGGGGGGGGGGGGGGGGGGGGGGGGGGGGGGGGGGGGGGGGGGGGGGT
>NZ_JBVILC010000047.1:5279-7091 GCF_055580545.1 Streptomyces sp. NPDC031670
TTCCCCCCCCCCCCTCTCCCCCCTCCCCCCCCCCCCCCCCCTCCTCCCCCCCCCCCCCCCCCCCACCGTGCGGCTGTCACGGTTGGGGTGGGAGGCTCCTAGTCACTGCAGAAGTGCTGAGGAGCTGAACGAGAAGCACGGCGATATGGACGGCGGCCTGCGCGGCTTCCGGGGTGATGGGTGCGCTGGGTTTGTTCGCCGTCAGCCGCTCTCGGCTCGGTAGCGCTCGACCAGGGCTTCCATGCCGGTCCGGCCGGCGTCGAGACCGAGCTGGCGGAGCCAGTCGTCCACCTGCTCCTGGCACTCGGCGGCGGCACGCAGGTCCAGGGCGGGGTTGGCACGGAAGATCCCCCCGGCCGATGCGCCGGCCTCCGGGATCTCCCGCAGTCCGGTTGGCTGCAGAAGATGAGCGACCTGCCGGTCCGCGACGAGGTGGAGTTCACGCGGCTGTGCCACCAGGACGGTGTCGATATCCGTGATGCGGGCCAGTTCGGTGACGACATCGTGGTCGACGGCGGTTGTCAGAATGCCGTCCAGCAGGTCCGCCAGGTTCGGCACGGGGTACCGGTACTCCTGCATGGCTTCGACGCTGTCGGCGTACCGCCGAACCCGGGAGACGACGTCGATGGTGACACTCGCCACCGCAGCGGTGGAGGTGGAGCCGTAGCCCTCGGGGAGTTTGACCGTCACGACGGCCTCGACCGGGTACTCCACCGAGGCGCCGCTGACGCCCTGCCACACCAGCCGGGCCGTCCGGGACCTGTTGTGTCCGAGCGGCCGGAAGCCGCTGAACTGGTTGAACGACTCATGTCCGAGGGTGTGCAGAGCACCGGGGAAGGCGGAGGCGTTGAGCGCTTGCGCGAGCGCGGCGACGGACCGTTCCGACAACGGGCGCCAGGTGCCCGCCTCCCCCACCGGGAGGTTGACGCCGGTGCGGAGGATGAAATCCTCGGTGGGACGGCCCTCCTTGTCCTGGGCCAGGTGGGGGCCATGACGTTCTGGCCCATGGGCAGCACTCCTGATGTCGGCTCTTCACGGGCGAGCTGGAGGAGCCGGTCACGGTCTGCGGTGGAGTTCTGCCCGCTCAGCCTGATGGGCGCCTTCAGGTCAATCAGCAGGGGCCGGGGGGCGACCTTGGCGTTCACCCGGATGACCACCACGCTACGCCCGGACTCGTCGTCGAACGGGACGGGGATGAAGGTCGGCTCGCACGGCGGGTCGAACTTCTCACGGCAGCCGCTGGCGATCTTGTCGATCGTCTGCTGCGCGTCGACGCCGACCACGCGATCCGAGCCCGACTCGGCCTTGTCCACGATGCCCACCATGATGAGGCCGCCGTAGGTGTTGGCCATCGCCGCGATGGTCTTCATCAGGCTGGAGGAGTACTCGCGCTTGAACTCCAGCGTCAGCTCTCCACCTGGTCCGGCCGCGTGGCAACAGCACGGATGCGCTCGATCGTCAGATCCGCCGCCGAGGCGGCGAACAAGGAGTTGGTCATTCCCTCATACTTCACCAACAGCCTCAACTACACACCGGATTATGGCAGCAAGCCCGGCCTTGCCCCGGCCTGCTCCCGCCGGACCTGCCCCGACTGGAGGCTCTGCGGGCATAGGGCGCCGTGTGGGCGGCCTCCTCGATGAGCCCATCAGCGCCGTACGCCAGCGCGAGGCCGAGGAGCGCCGCACCCTGGAGCGGCGCCCGAAGGGCTTCTAGTAGGGCTTTGTTAGGTGGTGTCGTAGGGCTGCCAGGTGGGTTGTCGGCAGGTGGGGCAGGTGCCGGTCCAGGTGGCGATGAGGTGTTGGAGGAGGTCCA
>NZ_JBVILC010000048.1:0-6567 GCF_055580545.1 Streptomyces sp. NPDC031670
TGCCCAAGTCTGATCACGCGAAGGGTGGGGAGATCGACTGAGCAGGTTTGGACGGCGCTAGAGCAGGGGGTGGGGAATTTCAGAGATCCCTATCAACTCGGATGGCAAGGTCACCATCCGAGCCCTGGCGACCTCCGGTTCGGCCCTCCCGGGTACCGCGTCGGCGCGCTCCGGTCGGGCGGCGAGCAGTGCGTGGCGGGTCGCCTGGCGGCGCCGCCTACGGTCGCAGCTGGGCCGCGAGTGTCTCAGCGACCTTCCTGAGCGACTCGCCGGCCAGGGCCGGGTCCGCCTTGGTTACGGGCCATCCCTGGGAGACCACGAGCGCCAGGTCGCCGTTGCCCGCCATCGCCACCCGTGCGACGGCGACCGCGCCCCGGCCCGGGGTGACCCTGGTCTGGTCGATCCCGGGCCTGTCCTTGGAGAACGCCATCACCTCGTCGGAGTGGAGGGCGCCCAGGCGGGCGATCTGCGGCAGCGCCAGGTTCACCGCCACCCCGCCCATGGACGTGGCCACGAGGTCGATCTCCAGCGGGGCTTGCGAAGCCGTGAAGTTGCAGACGACGGACGCGTGCGGCGGGACGGCGGGGTTGGAGGGGAGCCCAAACGGCGGCGTGGGCTCCCCGGTGGGCCAGGCCTCAGCCGGGCGGCCCGGGTCGACGGTCCCCTGAGCCGCTGGGTGGCCGCCGGACGCCGCCGGGGTGACGGTCCGTTTGGCACCGGCCGCCTTCAGCGCCGCCGCCGGGTCGAGGCCGAACGGGCAGCCCGACGTACCCGTCAGCTGCTTCGCCGTCGAGGCGACCCGGTCGTACGACAGCCTCTCACCGCCCGAGGCCGCCTCGCCGGAACTCCCGGACGAGGAACAGGCGCTCCCGGTAAGGGCGATCCCGGCCGCGCCGGCCAGGGCGAGGATGCGGCGGTGCCTGGCTGCCGTGCGATCAGCTGTCATCCGGTCAGCCTAACCCTCCAACCGCATCTGCGTGACCGATGTGGTATAGGGCCCGTAGGTATATCTGTGTACCGATGGGCTGACGGTTGAGCAGGTCCAGCCGTGGTGCGAGGGGATAGCCAAGGTCCCATGCCGGCATCGCGCATCGTTGTGGCAGGCCGGAGCCCCCACGATCGGGCGCTGGACTACCTGGCCGGGCTGCTGGTGCCCGTGTCCTGGACCGATGAACGGGAATTCTGCCGAACCGCCGGCCACGGGCCGAGGTGCCGTTCGCGACGAAGAACGAGCACTTCAAAAGTAGCAATCCAGCCCGCGTAGGAGAACGGCTTCGGACATCGGGTCCTCACACGCCGCTCCGTCAGCGACCCGAGCAAGATCACCCACTAAGAACCCCTAACGCAAAGCCCTCGTGCCGCCTTCCGTTTCCTGCTGGCTCGGTCCGGCCGCGTATGCCAGCGGAGGCGCGATTGCTTGCGCATCCGCCCCCTCGCGTACCCACAGGGCGATGAACAGCGCGGCGGTTGCTTCCAGGAGTCCTGCCCGTTCGAGACCGCCTCCAGCAAAAGGTTCGCAGCCCACGTCCTGCACCAACTCGCGTACACGCGCGACGGCCGTCTCGTCGTCCCCGCAGATCGGCACGGCCAGCGGTCGCCCGTCGAAGACGGGAGGCCGCATGCGCCACACGTCCTCGTGGCAGAGGTTGAAAGCCTTGACCACGTGGGCACCCGGTGCCGCCGCGGCAAGTTGCTGTGCGGCTGAGGGGCCTCCTTCCGTCAGCAGCCGAAAGCCCGGCCCGACCGGGTTGGAGCAGTCGAGCAGCACCTTGCCCTCCAGGGCTGCGTGCAGGTCCCGTGCCACGTCTACTCCCGCCCCGAAGGGCAACGCGGCCAGTACCACCTGACCGGACTCCGCCGCCGCGCACAGACTGGCCGGCTTCACGCTCCCTCCGATGCGCCTCGCGAGCCGCTCCGCCTTGTGTGCGTCCCGTCCCCCGATGATCACCTCGTGCCCGGCCCGCACCCAGTGGGTGGCGAGCGCGTCAGCCATGTTGCCCGTTCCCAGTACGCCGATTCTCATCACGCGTTCCCTCTCCGTGCCTGCTTTGACGGTTCGTACCGACGCTAGAAGGCTCTTCGGGCACCATTTGGTACGTGACGACCGACGCCTTCCTCGCCGACTGCCGCGCCCGACTCGCCTTCGACCTGCTCTCCAATACCTGGAACGCCGTGGTGCTCTGGGCGCTGCGCGACGGCCCCAGCCGCCCGGTCGAACTGCGGGAGCGGATCGGGGGCATCAGCTCCAAGGTCCTCACCGAGACTCTGCGGCGGCTGCAGTTCAACGGACTGGTCGATCGGCAGGCACACCCCGACGCATCATCACGGGTCGAGTACCAGCTCACCGCTCTGGGACGGACCCTGTTGGCGCCCATCGACGCCGTCGGCGCATGGGCCTTCGAGCACGGTGATGAGGTTATGGCCGCCCAGGAAGCAGCATGCGTCCCCGACCCGCAGTCCGCTCGTTCACCTTGCTAGTGCTCTGACCGTGAAGGTTCACCGGGTTGTGGCAGGCGGACAGCGCTCCCGGAAATCCCTTTCGAGTGTTGCTGCGCTGCCTCTACTGTTGCGCGGTGATGACTGACGTGATCGTTCTCAACGGTGGTTCCAGCTCGGGGAAATCCGGGATCGCCCGGTGTCTGCAGGCGGTCCTGCCGGATCCGTGGCTGGCCGTCGGGACCGACACGCTAGTCGACGCGATGCCCGCGTCCATGCAGGTGTCGGATGCGGGGATCGCGTTCGCTCCGGACGGACAGGTGATCGTCGGCCCGGAGTTCCGGACGCTGGAAGCGGCGTGGATCGAGGGGGTCGCCGCGATGGCCCGCGCGGGTGCCCGGGTGATCGTCGATGAGGTCTTCCTCGGTGGAGCGGACTCACAGAAGCGATGGCAGAAGGCGTTGGGCGGACTGCGGGTGCTGTGGGTCGGCGTCCGATGTGACAGTGCGGTTGCCGCAGGCCGTGAGGTCGCACGGGGTGATCGGGTCATCGGAATGGCGGCGTCCCAGGCGGATGTGGTCCACCGGGGCGTGGTCTATGACCTGGAGGTGGACACCGCGCATGCCGAGTCGATGGAGTGCGCACGGACCATCGCTGCACTTGTCAGCTGATCGGCGGCCCGGCTCTCTGCCCCTATGACCGCAGCGCCGGGACGGTCGGGC
This sequence comes from Streptomyces sp. NPDC031670, assembly GCF_055580545.1. Taxonomy (NCBI): domain Bacteria; kingdom Bacillati; phylum Actinomycetota; class Actinomycetes; order Kitasatosporales; family Streptomycetaceae; genus Streptomyces; species Streptomyces sp. NPDC031670. The sequence goes on from NZ_JBVILC010000048.1 coordinate 3,159, forward strand.
CGCTGCAGCCAGGGACCTTCCTCCCCAACGCATGCCCTGCGCCACCCGCGCCGGAGGAGCTGGTGCGGGCCCGCGTCCTCAACACCCCCGTGGCCCCCTGCGGGGGTGGCGCTGATGTGGGCGCCGCCGGTGGGAATGCCCCCGCGACCGAAGCCGGGACCGGAGCCGAGGTATGGCCCAGGGATCATGAGCGCGCTGGACCCGGCGTACGACCTGGACCCGGCGTACGACCTGGAGGCGGTCGGCGCGCCGGGTGCGCTCTGTGACGCGTGGATCGCGCCACGGCATCTTTACGCGGAGGGTCGAGCACATGGCCGTCGTCGTGCACGCAGAGCCTGGGCGAACCAGCGGATCGGCAAGCCGCATCCCCTCCGCAAATCTTGGCAATTCCTCGGCCGCCGGTGCCCCGGCATGTCAGGGGCGCGCTGCCGGACCTGGCAGGGCAGGCCCGACGTCTTGGGTGCAGCCCAAATCGGCGTTTTGGAGACCGGCCGGGTGGCGCGTCAGCGTGCCTGCGCGCTCAGAACGGAGTGGGGCCCGAGTTCGCCACCTGACCGGCCAGCAGCGCCGCCCGCTCCACCACGTAGGGGCCCGTGCCCGGGGTGCCGGGGTCTGGTGTTCCGTCACGACCAGGGTCCGTGCGGTTGCGCGGACCGTGTCCACCAGGCCCCGGCACGTCAGGGTTGCATGAGCATGCCGGGCGGATCTAGCCGGGGGAGTGTCACAGCCCGTACCGCCCGGGTTCCCCTCACCAGCGCATGTCCACTGTGTTGAGGGTCTGCTCACCGCCGCGGCGGACACCAGGTCGGGTAGCTCCAAGCTCTCCGGGCGGGAGATCGCGGTGTCGTTGAGGGGATCGTCGGCCGTGCCCGTTTCCCAGTCGGCCCCAGTTGGCCCCGCAGAGCGGTCATCGTGGCGCCAATGGTGGCGACGGCGTTCGCGGCCTGGGTGTCGTGGCTCAGGGCAAGGATGACGACGGTCAGGGTGGAGGCCAGCACGGTGAGGGTGGTCAGCCATACGAGCGGCTGTCGATGGCGGCGTGCGTCGTGTGAGGTGCGGTCGGTGTTCGTCACGGTTGTGGTCTCCTCGCAGCGAGCGGGTACCCGCCGTCAGGCGTTCGGAAGATGCTGGCGGAGCCAAGCGCAAGCGTCGGCTCCCCAAGGCGGTCTCCCCTGACTGCCCCGAAGGGTCACTTCACCGAGACAATAGTGGCGATTCCGCGTCTACCCGCGGCCACCATCTGCGACGGCCTTAAGACTCCTGACAAAAGGCGGCTTGTGGATCTCCGGAAATGACGGCGTGTCAGTTTTCGTTGATGCTGACCGAAGGGGGTGCGAGCCAGTCCAGACCCAGAAGACCGCTGCCAGGCCCTGGGAGATCGAAGACGAGTTGTGGGCGCGCATCGAGCCGCTACTGCCGGTCGTCCCGCGCAATCCGCGGCGTCCAGGTCGTAAGCGTCTGGACAGTCGCAAGGTGCTGTGCGGGATCCTGTTCGTGCTGTACACCGGGATCCGCTGGGAGTTTCTGCCCCAAGAGCTGGGTTTCGGCTCGGGGATGACCTGCTGGCGACGGCTGCGGGACTGGAATGAGGCCGGGGTCTGGCAGCGCCTGCACGAGCTGCTGCTCTGCGAGCTGCGGGCCGCAGAGCTGCTGGACTTCTCCCGGGCTGCGGTACTTTGCTGGGAGTGAGGGCAGGCGATGTGCTTGGAGAGATGGCCTGCTCGATGCGTCAGAAACTCGTAGCAGTCGAGCCCGCACAGCCTCACAGCCGCGATTTCGGTACGTCGACCTCACATCGTCCGCCAGGCCCGCTCGCACGCCGCGTCGCGGCCCAGTTCGTACTCGAAGCGTGCCGGCTCGGTGTTTCGAGTCAGTGGTGGTCGACGTAGGCGACGAGCCCGCCGGCGGTCAGGCCCAGCGCGCATCCGCGGCGGAAGGATGCGTGGCGCATGCGCGGGGTGTGCTGGGAGTCGGTCATCGCGTACGGTGCGCGGATCCCCAGTTCCACGCCGCACAGGCATACGACGTATCCGTGACGCAGGGCGGCGGCCTGCCACTCGGGGTCGTGCGGGACCCAGGTGCGGGAGTAGAGCTCACCGTCGGGCGTCCGCAATTCCAGCCGGGAGTAGGTGTGTCCGAGGCGCTGCGCCAGTTTTGGCTGTTCATCGGGTATCTCGTGCAGCTCCCATCCGGGGATCGAGGGCAGATCGCAGAAGACCTCGGGCGGTAGGCGCCTCATGCCGAACAGGATGGCGCCTTCGAGCTGCGGTTCCTCGGGTATCTCGTCGAGCGAGGCTCCCTCCGGCACGACGTACCCGAAGTGGCCCACGCCCACGGCATGCCTGAACTCGAAGAGGGCAGTGGGCATGCGGGGTGTCTGTGCGGGATCGATGGTGATCGAGCCTTCCGCAGTCTCCAGGCCCCCCAGCACGCACTCGAGCTGCAGCGCGGGGTCGTCGCAGAACAGGATCTGCCCGAGGTCGTCGACCTGTTCGAACTGATACGAGCTCATCTCCTGCAGCCCTTCGATTGGTTGCGGTTCCTCGTCCGTGAAGCAGATGACTCAATGTTGAACCATCCTATTGAAGGATCGTTGAACAATCCATACATTGAAGGCGTGCACCATCAGGCCGGCGGTTTCGTCGAGAGCAGGGGTGAGGGTGAGCGCGGAGGAAGCAGGCACAGGGCGGACAGGCGTGGCTTGGCGGGTGCTGGTGGGCGCGGCGAGCACCGGCGCAGCGTTGGCGCTGTGGGCGATCGTGCGCACAGCCGTCTTCGCGCACGCCCGGTGGATCGACGTGCTGTGCGCGCTGGTGATCCTCGTCGGCTGCGTGTTCATCTGCACGTGCTGGTACTTGGACAGCCGGTGGCTGCTGTGTGCGGTGTGCCTCTTCGGGGTGCTGTTCCTGCAGAACAAGGAGCTGGATCAGCAGGTACTGCACCAGCACGGGCGTACCGAACACGTCAGGGTCCGACAGATTCAGTGGTCCGCCGGCGACGGCATGGGTGACAGCGCCCACCTCTACACGGTCACCGTCCTCGACGGCCCACCGCTGGATCCGATCGAGGAGAACGGGCTCATGGGCTGGAAGTGGGTGGTAGGCGGCACTTACACGGTGACCGTCGATCCGCAGGGCATTGCCCCGCTCAGGCGGGGGGACAAGCCCGGGCCGCCGGTGATCCAGCAGTTCCTGCAGATCCCGCTCGGCCTCGGCCTGGCCTTCGCCCTGTGGCGGCCCGTAGGGCTGCTCCTGCGCCGACTACGCGTCCCGTCAGCCGGACCCACTCAGCCATAGGGGGCTGTGACTGAGCTGTTTCAGAGTGACCACTGATTCCCAATGATGTTGTCAAGCGGCGGTAGTGACCCACTGTGGTCGGGTCATATCGCTGTCGCGCCTGCGCGAGCCGC
>NZ_JBVILC010000049.1:0-6420 GCF_055580545.1 Streptomyces sp. NPDC031670
GCGCGCGGTCTGCTCCGCAGACGCGACGCGCCGCCGCTACGCGGCGGGGAATTACCGCGCTCCGCGCGGTGGAATTACGGCTTCGCCGTAATTCTGGGGCCAACTCCGTTGGCCCTGGGCGCGAATCGCTTCGCGATTCGGCCAGAATTGAATTCGCTCCGCGAATTCAATTGGTCTAGCTAGGGGTTGGGGGTCGGCCGGTTTTTCGGCTTCCGTTTTCTGAGGGTCCGTCAATTCCCGGTCCCGGGATACCGCATTTACCTTCCCGGACCATCCCCTATTGAATTGAGACCCCACCGTGGCACACACCTGGCAAGTCCCGCAACCCCGCCGGGTACCCGGGGTACCCGCCCCTCCCCAGACCCGACGCGCGGTCGTACGGCCCCCAGAGCATCCCGGAGAAGGTTCCTCGGCCCCGATCGCCCGGACGCGGGCAACAGAGTCCCTGGGGCCCGGGGTTGGCGCGCGTGGCACGCGCTCAGAGAGCCGTGGGAGCACAGCCCGACAGGGTGTTGCCGCAGGTCAGACGGAAGCACCGGGGATTCACAAGTTCACAAGCTGGGGTGGCTCGCTCAAATGCTGAGACAGGAAATCAGGCTCCCGTTTTTCTTGATAGAAGGTCCCCGTGGCCCCGTTTCCTTCAAAGGAGAGTTGGGGCCGTTGTGCTGTCCGGGCCTGGACGACTCCCACGAAGGGATGGGCCGGTCCCGCGGTGGGTCCGGCTGGGTGGGGCCCGCTCGCTGGATGTAGGAGTCGCGACGGGCGGGCCCCCGGACCCACAAGGGGCCCTGATGACCGTAACCTTCGGCAGCCTGGCGATACACATCACGCTGGGCGCGCTGCTCTCCGTCGCCCTGGCCGTAGGGGCCGGCATGTACGTCAACCGGAAGCTGAAGACGCCCGAGCCGACGACGCCCGGAACGACCTCGTACTCCGTCGGAGAGCGCCTGACCGCCGCCTGCACGACGGCAGCCGCTGTCCTCGCCATCGCCCAAGTCCTGACCGGCGGCATCACCACACAATCGCCCGAATCCCCAAAGCCAGCCACCACCCACAGCCCCCAACCCGCCCCCACCCACACCTCATAACCACGAGTCAGACGGTGCACGGCGCGGCGGCCCCGGCCGACGCGCCACCGACGAAGACACCCGCCCATCCGATCCCCCGAAACACCGTCACCGCCCCGCCCTTCTCTTCCTCAACCGACCTTGCCTGCACCAACGCGAAGATCAGTTACGGGACAGCCCTTAGTTAAGAGAGGCCTGCATCCGCTGCCCGATGCTCAGCATCAACCCGAACATGCTGCCCCGCCTGGATGAGCTGGAAGAAGACCTCCTCGCTCGTCGCAAGCGTGCCCTCGAGGAGGGCTGGCAGGGAGAGGCCGAAGAACTCGAGCTCACCCTGACGTTCCTGTGCAGCAAGCGGGAACAGGCCCGACGGTTCGAGCGGAACAGCCCCGTTGCCCTGGGGATTCCTGCCATCCCTCACCAGAAGCCCCAGATCACCGACGCGTGATCAGAAGCGTCATGAGTCAGGGTGTCCGCAGAGCCACCGCTGCCTTGTATGTGCGCAGTACCGGGGCCGTTTCAATGCGTGCCACTGCCTCCCATGCCACGCGCCGCGTGAGGTATGCGTGGAGCGCCTCTGCGTCCCGGCACAGCGCATGCGCGACCAGGTTCGTCGGCCCGGTCGTCGCCGCGACCAGTGCCAGTTCGTCGTGGCCCGCCAGGGCGGTGGCCACCGTCTCCAGGTGCGCGGGCGCGACCTGCATCCACAACAGCGCCGACACCGTGATGCCCACCAGTGCCGGGTCCACGTCCACGTCGAAGAACAAGGCGCCGCGTGCCCGCAGTTCGGCGAGTCTGCGGGCCACTGTTGACGCCGTCGTGCCGGTCACCGCCGCCAGTTCTGCGTAGCTGGCCCGTGCGTCCTCGCGCAACGCGTCCAGCAACACCCGGTCCGCGTCGGTCAGCAGGTACGGCTCTTCCCCAGGGTGCGCGGCTCGCCGGCTGACGCCGCTCGTGTCCCGTTCAGCGCGTAGCCGGGCCTGCTGCTCTTCGTCCAGCACGTTCACCCGTCCCCGCCATGCGGTCGGCCCGCCGAGGTAGGTGTGCAGCAGGTAGTGCGCGGAGACGGAGGTGATCCCGGCGGTGCGTGGGATGTCGCGTAGCAGCAGCGCGTGCGCGTCCGGACCGGAGGGTGCCGTGTGGATGATCGCCACGATCTCCGTGCCGCCGGACGTCAGCCGCACCCACGAGGTGTCCGGCCGGCGCGCGAGCGCCACCGCAATGTCGTGCGCGCTGCGCGTGGCGGCCGTCAGCCGCACGAACCACTGGTGTGCGCCCGCGCTGCGCGGTGTCGGCAGCGTCACCACCCGCAGCCCGGCCTGCGCGTACAGGCGGCGATAGCGGCGGACGACGGTTTGCGTCGAGGAGCCGAGGACCTCGGCAATAAGCGTGAACGGCGCCCGCGCGTCCACCTGCAGGGCATGGATCAGGCCTCGATCCAGATCATCCAGTACGAGCATGTCCAGCAAATTAGTGGAACTGGATGGAAGTAATCGCACATCGACTGCGCAGAAATGGAAGCTGGCGCGGGTGTGTGGGCACGGTGGTCACCGGTCCGTCACGACCCGTACCCCCAGGGAGACCGCATGTCTCGCACGACCGGCACACCCGCCACCGCGCCCGCCGCACCGGGCACCCCCGCCGGCGCGCCCGCGCCGTACCGGTGGCGCTGGATAGCGCTCGCCGCACTCCTTACCGCCGAGGCCATGAACCTGCTCGACGCCACCATCGTCCAGGTCGCCGCGCCTGTCATCCACAGCGATCTCGGCGGAGCGGGCGCCACCATCCCGTGGTTCAGCGCCTCCTACACCCTCGCCTTCGCCCTCGGCCTGCTCACCGGCGCCCGCCTTGGCGACATTCACGGCCGCAAGCGCGTCTTTCGTACCGGGGTCATGGCGTTCGCCGCGACCTCCCTGGCGTGCGCGCTCGCTCCCACCACCACCGTTCTCATCATCCTGCGCGCCCTGCAGGGGGCCGCCGCTGCCGCGATCATCCCGCAGACGTTCGGGCTGATCCGCGCCATGTTCACCGGCGCCGCACTGTCCAAGGCTCTCGGCATGATCGGTCCCGTCATGGGGCTGTCTGCCGTCGCCGGCCCCGCGCTCGGCGGCATTCTCACCCACGCCGACCTGCTCGGCGCCTCCTGGCGCGCCGTCTTCCTCGTCAACCTCCCCCTCGCCGCCGCCGTCCTGGCCGCCACACCCCGGCTGCGCGAGGACCGCGCCCCCGTCCGCCCCCGCCTCGACCCGGCCGGCACCGCACTGGCCATGCTCGGGACCGCCCTGCTGGTGTGCCCGCTCGCCACCGGCCGCCCCGGGCCCGCCTCGTGGGCGACCGCCGCAGCCGGCGCCGTCGTCCTCACGGTGTTCGTCGCCCAGCAACGCCGCACCGCCCGTCGCGGCAAAGCCCCGTTGATCGAACCCGCCCTGCTGCGCGGCCTCTCCTTTCCTGCAGCGCTGGCCACGTCCACGCTGTTCTTCGCCGTGATGAACGGCGTCATGATCACCGTCGTGCTCCACCTCGAACTCGGCCTCCACGACGGGCCGCTTACCGCCGGACTCAGCCTGCTGCCCTGGTCCACGGGACTGGCCGTCGCCTCCTGGGCCGCCGGAAGCCACCTCGTCCCCCGGTACGGCGGGCGCGTCATGCACGCCGGCATCGCAACCTTCGCCGGCGGGCTGGCCGCCGCCGCGCTCTCCTACCGCGCCGCCGCCCCCGACGCCTACCCAACAGCCCTCCCGTTCGCCCTCGCGTTGGCAGGGCTGGGCTCAGGGCTGTTCACGCCACCGTTCTTCACCACTGCGCTGGGAGCCGTCGGACCGCAGGAGACCGGCTCCGCAGCGGGACTACTCAACGCCGTCCAACAACTCGGCGGAACCCTTGGCGTCGCTCTCATCGGCGGTATCTACCTCGACGCGACCGCCGGCCCCCGCACCGCGGCTGAACACGCGCTCGGCACAGCCGCCGTGGTCCTGGCCGCTACCGCAGCGGCCGCCGCTGTGATGACGGCGCGCCGCACCCGGCCGGACGGTCCCACCGACACGGCCGGGCACGAGGCGGGCTGACCGTCGCACCCCCTGTGATATCCCACGGGCCCGCGCCCGTCACACGGTTACAGCGCCGAACAGGCTCGTGGTGGGATCGGTTCGTGATCGCGCCGCGAGCCCGCCCTTGGGGACAGCGGTCAGTGCATAGAAGCGAGGTACTGCTGGTCCCGGTCGCTGTGTTCGTCGTGGACCCAGGGGAAGGGACGGCCGCGTGCGTAGGTTCTGTCGGGCGCGTCTTGGGCAACGGCTCGTCCCGGGAAGGCGGTTTGTGGCAAAGGTCAGCAGAACCGGTCCGGGGAGGGGCCGCCCGGCTCCAGGGCGTAGGGCGGCTCGTACACGGCGACCGCCGTCAACGGCGACCGCCGTCAGCGGCAGCCCGCTCGCCGCGGCCCTCAGCACCAGGGTGCCGCCGGAGGAAGCCCGTAGAGCAGAGCTGTGTCCCCCGTCGTATCGATGAGGGCCGCCAGGCCTCGCCCTCGCGGCCCACCGCGCAGGCGAGTGTGTCCCCGCTGCCGCCCCGGCCCCGGCGGTCGTAGTTGAACACCCTGAAGCCAGGGGGCAGCAGCCCGGCGAGCTCACGGTGCGTGTCCCGGGTGCAGAAGGCCCCGCTGACAAGGATCACCGGCGGCCCCTCTTTGATGCGCTCGCGGGCGCCCAGGAGCGGGAGACCCCGGTGGCGTCATTCTTCCCTCCGCCTGCCCCGGTACGGCGGTCAAGGGGTACGCCGTGGCGGTCGGCCCTCCTCGATACCGGTCACGCGTGCTGGCTGAAAGGGTTCGTCCACGCTCGACCTCGGGTGCGACCTCATCGTCGCGTCCGTGCCGAGGGAGCAGCGGCCGGGACGAGCAGGAAGTCCGGCCCCATGCTGGAGTCAGAGGCCCGCTTTGTGTGTTTGAGGCGGAGCCGCCCCAGCAGCGGCACGCGATCGACACGACGGTGCGGGCTGCAGCCGGCCGTGGTGACGCTGTGCAACGATGCCCAGGAGATTCACCCGCCTGGGTGTATCGGGGTGTTGGTGAGAGAGAAGCGGGCTGTGGGTTTCGTCTGAGGGGGTGAGGACGCGCGATCGGCTGTGTCCCGCTGTCGGATGGAGAGCCATTCTCATGTCACCGTCCTTGGAGTGGATCGGGTGTGTCCCGGCCGCCGTGAGCGCGGTGCACGCGCTGGGTGCCCTGGTGCACCGGTACCGGCCGGGCGCTGTCCGCTGGAAAGCCAGGCGGGTACAGGTGAGCACAGGTCCGCGGAAGGCGCCGTGCGGGCGGCGTGCTGGGCGGGTGCTGGTCGTGCGGGTGGACGTTGCCGGGGAGGGCGCGGTGGTGGTGGGGGTCAGGGTCGATACCGGCCGGGCCGCCAGTGGCTGGGCTGCTGGCTGGGAGCGGGGCCCGTGGTAGGCGATGCCGCCGCAGGCCAGGAATTTTCAGGCGAGGGGCTCGTGCAGGAACAGGACGTGGCGCAGCGGCTGCTGCGCGCGTATTCGAGGTTTGTTGAGGCGGAGCCCTTTACGCTGCGGCGTCTGTACCGGTCGCTGCCGCTGGCCACCTGTCAGGACATTGTGCAGGAGGCCTATTTGAAGGTGGGGCGGAAGGCGGCGGCGGGGGAGCTGGCGGCGGGTACGGATGTCATGGCGTATCTGTGCCGGACGGCCCGCAATCTCGCGGTCGATCTGTTGCGTCAGCAGTCTGCCCGTGAGCGGCTGTTACGGGACTTGAACGGGGTGGAGGCGGTCCTGCGGCCCCGGGAGCCTGTTGATGATGATGTTGAGGCGATGGAGCTGGTGGCGCGGGAGATCGAGCGGATGCCGCTGGGGCAGCGCCGTCAGGTGGTGGATCTGCAGAGCAAAGGGCTCAGTGATGTGGAGATCGCGGCCGCGCTGGGGATACCGGCGCGCCGTATCCACAATCTTCGCAATAAAGCGATCGCGTACCTACAGCGCAAGCTCACCGGGCATATTCGAGATGGGCACCGCAAGCAGCTGCGCACGAGGAAAGACAGGTGACGGATGTGAGCAGGTACGACGGCCACGACGGCGGGGCAGGCCGCCCGAAGCCGCAGCTCCCGCCCGCACTCGCCCGCCTACTGGACCAGCTCGCCGGGCCGGATGACTTCTGGGACCGCCCCGATGGGCATTTCGGCCCGCTGACGGAGAAGTACCGGCTGTCCGCTGAGGAGCGTGCGCACGCCAACTCCCTGTACCGACTGGGGTCGAAAGCGCTCATGAAGGGGGAACTGCTGCGCGCCGCGCAATGGCTGGGCCCCGCCGCTGAAGCCGGCCACCCCGGCGCTTTGTTCCGTCTGGCTTTAGTGGC
>NZ_JBVILC010000050.1:0-3207 GCF_055580545.1 Streptomyces sp. NPDC031670
TTCAGAACTAACACAGTGGACGCGAGCAACTGAGGACAAGCCCTCGGCCTATTAGTACCAGTCAGCTCCACCCCTTACGAGGCTTCCACATCTGGCCTATCAACCCAGTCGTCTACTGGGAGCCTTACCCTCTCAAGGAGGTGGGAATACTCATCTCGAAGCAGGCTTCCCGCTTAGATGCTTTCAGCGGTTATCCTTTCCGAACGTAGCCAACCAGCCATGCCCTTGGCAGGACAACTGGCACACCAGAGGTTCGTCCGTCCCGGTCCTCTCGTACTAGGGACAGCCCTTCTCAATATTCCTACGCGCACAGCGGATAGGGACCGAACTGTCTCACGACGTTCTAAACCCAGCTCGCGTACCGCTTTAATGGGCGAACAGCCCAACCCTTGGGACCGACTCCAGCCCCAGGATGCGACGAGCCGACATCGAGGTGCCAAACCATCCCGTCGATATGGACTCTTGGGGAAGATCAGCCTGTTATCCCCGGGGTACCTTTTATCCGTTGAGCGACGGCGCTTCCACAAGCCACCGCCGGATCACTAGTCCCGACTTTCGTCCCTGCTCGACCCGTCGGTCTCACAGTCAAGCTCCCTTGTGCACTTACACTCAACACCTGATTGCCAACCAGGCTGAGGGAACCTTTGGGCGCCTCCGTTACTCTTTAGGAGGCAACCGCCCCAGTTAAACTACCCATCAGACACTGTCCCTGATCCGGATCACGGACCCAGGTTAGACATCCAGCACGACCAGAGTGGTATTTCAACGGCGACTCCACCATGACTGGCGTCACAGCTTCAAAGTCTCCCACCTATCCTACACAAGCCGAACCGAACACCAATATCAAACTGTAGTAAAGGTCCCGGGGTCTTTCCGTCCTGCTGCGCGAAACGAGCATCTTTACTCGTAGTGCAATTTCACCGGGCCTATGGTTGAGACAGTCGAGAAGTCGTTACGCCATTCGTGCAGGTCGGAACTTACCCGACAAGGAATTTCGCTACCTTAGGATGGTTATAGTTACCACCGCCGTTTACTGGCGCTTAAGTTCTCAGCTTCGCCCCACCGAAATGGAGCTAACCGGTCCCCTTAACGTTCCAGCACCGGGCAGGCGTCAGTCCGTATACATCGCCTTACGGCTTCGCACGGACCTGTGTTTTTAGTAAACAGTCGCTTCTCGCTGGTCTCTGCGGCCACCCCCAGCTCAGAGTGCAAGACTCATCACCAGTGATGGCCCCCCTTCTCCCGAAGTTACGGGGGCATTTTGCCGAGTTCCTTAACCATAGTTCACCCGAACGCCTCGGTATTCTCTACCTGACCACCTGAGTCGGTTTAGGGTACGGGCCGCCATGAAACTCGCTAGAGGCTTTTCTCGACAGCATAGGATCATCCACTTCACCACAATCGGCTCGGCATCAGGTCTCAGCCTTAATGTGTGACGGATTTGCCTACCACACGGCCTACACCCTTACCCCGGGACAACCACCGCCCGGGCTGGACTACCTTCCTGCGTCACCCCATCGCTTACCTACTACCACCTTGGGTCAGCGGCTCCACCACTCCCCTCAACTCCGAAGAGATCAGGGCGGCTTCACGGCCTTAGCATTAATGGATTCGATATTGGGCGTTTCAAAGCGGGTACCGGAATATCAACCGGTTGTCCATCGACTACGCCTGTCGGCCTCGCCTTAGGTCCCGACTTACCCTGGGCAGATCAGCTTGACCCAGGAACCCTTAGTCAATCGGCGCACACGTTTCTCACGTGTGTATCGCTACTCATGCCTGCATTCTCACTCGTGAACCGTCCACCACTAGCTTCCGCTGCGGCTTCACCCGGCACACGACGCTCCCCTACCCATCACAACACCCGTTGGGGCTATACGCTGCAATGACACGACTTCGGCGGTACGCTTGAGCCCCGCTACATTGTCGGCGCGGAATCACTTGACCAGTGAGCTATTACGCACTCTTTCAAGGGTGGCTGCTTCTAAGCCAACCTCCTGGTTGTCTCTGCGACTCCACATCCTTTCCCACTTAGCGTACGCTTAGGGGCCTTAGTCGATGCTCTGGGCTGTTTCCCTCTCGACCATGGAGCTTATCCCCCACAGTCTCACTGCCGCGCTCTCACTTACCGGCATTCGGAGTTTGGCTAAGGTCAGTAACCCGGTAGGGCCCATCGCCTATCCAGTGCTCTACCTCCGGCAAGAAACACACGACGCTGCACCTAAATGCATTTCGGGGAGAACCAGCTATCACGGAGTTTGATTGGCCTTTCACCCCTAACCACAGGTCATCCCCCAGGTTTTCAACCCTGGTGGGTTCGGTCCTCCACGAAGTCTTACCTCCGCTTCAACCTGCCCATGGCTAGATCACTCCGCTTCGGGTCTAGAGCGTGCAACTCAAACGCCCTATTCGGACTCGCTTTCGCTACGGCTTCCCCACACGGGTTAACCTCGCTACACACCGCTAACTCGCAGGCTCATTCTTCAAAAGGCACGCAGTCACGACGTTGAGTACAAGTACTCAACGCGACGCTCCCACGGCTTGTAGGCACACGGTTTCAGGTACTATTTCACTCCGCTCCCGCGGTACTTTTCACCATTCCCTCACGGTACTATCCGCTATCGGTCACCAGGGAATATTTAGGCTTAGCGGGTGGTCCCGCCAGATTCACACGGGATTTCTCGGGCCCCGTGCTACTTGGGTGTCTCTTAAACGAGCCGTTGATGTTTCAGCTACGGGGGTCTTACCCTCTACGCCGGACCTTTCGCATGTCCTTCGCCTACATCAACGGTTTCTGACTCGTCTCACAGCCGGCAGACTGTGAAAAAGAGATCCCACAACCCCGTATGCGCAACCCCTGCCGGGTATCACACGCATACGGTTTGGCCTCATCCGGTTTCGCTCGCCACTACTCCCGGAATCACGGTTGTTTTCTCTTCCTGAGGGTACTGAGATGTTTCACTTCCCCTCGTTCCCTCCACATGCCCTATGTGTTCAGGCATGGGTGACAGCCCATGACGACTGCCGGGTTTCCCCATTCGGAAACCCCCGGATCAAAGCCTGGTTGACGGCTCCCCGGGGACTATCGTGGCCTCCCACGTCCTTCATCGGTTCCTGGTGCCAAGGCATCCACCGTGCGCCCTTAAAAACTTGGCCACAGATGCTCGCGTCCACTGTGCAGTTCTCAAACAACGACCAGCCACCCAT
>NZ_JBVILC010000051.1:0-4867 GCF_055580545.1 Streptomyces sp. NPDC031670
GCGGCTCGCGCAGGCGCGACAGCGATATGACCCGACCACAGTGGGTCACTACCGCCGCTTGACAACATCATTGGGAATCAGTGGTCACTCTGAAAGAGCTCAATGGTCCCGCTGGCATGCCCAGTGAGGTACTGCAGGTCCGTGACGCGGCTCAGGTAAGGGCCAAGATGCTCGTTGACGTCGGTGGTGGTCAGTGGCCAGGCACGATGGCGGGGCAATCTTCGATTTCGTGCGGACATGGCAAGCGGAATGGCAGAAGGCCACTGCCCGGTGAGGAAGGTGTCCTCGACACGGGTGACGGTGGCCGCAATCAGGCTGATCGCGTTTACGCGGTGCTTTCGGTGACGGCAGGGCTGTCGTGGTCCGCATCCGCATGATTGCAAAAGTTCGTGGGTTCACCTTTTCCGAAGGGCGCTCGAAGCCCAACTCGCGGGTGAAGAGTCCATAACGGTACGCGGGTGGGCCAAGGTTCGTCCGAACTGGCGGCGGCCTACGGTCGCCAGTAGAAACCGACAGGAGGGGATTTCAAGGATCTATAGCCGTGGAGGCGCCGTCACGCCCTGGAACATGTCGGATGAGGAGGGGTCTGCGGCCCCTTCTACCAATGGGCAATGGCCGGAGGCGTACACAGTCAGCAATCGGCTGGACGCCCCTCTCGTTTAGCCAGGTGCTGCTGCCGATTGGGGGGCTGCTGCGGAAGGTCTTCGAGCCGTGTTGCCACCTCCATGGACTGCCGCAAGTCGGACTCGAACCGCTGGGGGTGTGCCTCGGCGAGGGTGCGGCGGATGCGGATGGCTTCCTGGATCGCGGCCAGGGCTTCTTGCCGCCGTCCCACCTCACCCAACCGATTGGACAGGTTGTTGAGGGACATGGCGAGGTTGGGCAGGTGGGCGTCCGGGTTCGCCTCGGCGAGCGTGCGGTAGTGGCCGGCGGTTTCCTGGGCCACGGCCAGGGCTTCCTTCCGCCGCCCAGTCTTCACCCATCGGACGGAGAGATTGTTGAGGGACATGGCGAGGTTGGGCAGGTAGGCGTCCGGATTCGCCTCGGCGAGCGTGCGGCGGATGCGGATGGCTTCCTGGATCGCGGCCAGGGCGTCTTCCTGCCGCCCCACGTCACCCAGCTTGCTGGACAGGTTGTTGAGGGAGGCGGCGAGGTTGGGCAGATAGGCGTCCGGATTCGCCTCGGCGAATGCGCGGTAGTGGCCGGCGGCTTCCTGGATCGCGGCCAGGGCTTCCTCTCGCCGTCCCACCTCACCCAACCCGTTGGACAGGGTGACGAGGGACATGGCGAGGTCGGGCAGGTGGGCGTCCGGGTATGCCTCGGCGAACACGCGGCGGATGCGGATGGCTTCCTGGATCGCGGCCAGGGCTTCCTCCCGCCGCCCCACCTCACGCAACCAGACGGAGAGGGTGTTGAGGGTCCCGGCGAAGTTGGGCACGTGGGTCGGGTTCGCCCGCGCCAGCACGTGGTAGTGGCTGGCGGCTTCCTGGATAGTCGCCAGGGCTTCCTCCCGCCGGCCCATTTCACCCAACCGCAGGGAAAGATTATTGAGGGACATGGCGAGGTTGGGCAGGTGGGCGTCCGGGTTCGCCTCGGCGAGCGCGCGGTAGTGGCCGGTGGTTTCCTGGGCCACGGCCAGGGCTTCCTCCCGCCGCCCCACCTCCCCCATCGTGTTGGAGAGGTTGTTGAGGGAGGTGGCGAGGTTGGGCAGGTGGGCGTCCGGGTTCGCCTCGGCGAGCGCGCGGTAGTGGCCGGCGGTTTCCTGGACCACGGCCAGGGCTTCCTCCCGCCGCCCCACCTCAACCAATCGGACGGAGAGGTCGTTGAGGACCCTAGCGAGGGTGGGCAGGTAGGCGCCCGGGTCCGCCTGCGCGAGCGCCCGATAGTGGCCGGCGATGGTTCGGGCGAGGCGGACGGCGGTACCGGCGAGGCGCCGACTGGAACGGGGGAACAGAGCGCGGAGTCCGTCGAGGTCGTCGGGAGTGGTGGAGGGGTCGGCGGTGAGGGCGTCGAGGGCGGCGATGAGAGGGGCGGGATGGCCGCATTGGACAGCTGTGGTGATGATCTGGTCGGTGAGCCGCGAGTGGTGGCGTAGGCACAGGTTGGTCAGGTGGATGTCGAGGCGGTGGCCGAATACCCGGTGGGCGGCGGCGCGGCTGTAGACCGTCAGCAGTTGTTCCTTCTGGAGGTCGTCGGCGCCCTCCAGGAGATGGTCCGCGAGGTCGGGGTCGGTGTCCAGGACGCGACCGATGTGACGTTCGGCGAGACGGTCGGGCTGCAGCGCGCCCCACGGCCGGTTCGGGGTGGCAGCTGGGTAGAGGTCGCCGATCCAGGCGGTAACCGCGTTGCGGCGGTCACGGGTCTGATCGGCCAAGGACGGCAGGCGGCGCCAGGTGCGGTCGGCCTGGCTGCGGTCGGCGGCACCGGTCAGGTGGGCGGCGGCCAGCGCCCCTTCCAGCGTGCCCGGAGACAGCTGCGGTGTAAGGCCGCGGGCGGTAGCACTGCGGTGCCAGTAGCGCTGTTCGTGCCCCAGCAGCCGGTCCTCCACCCCCCATGTCTCCTGACCCGCCGCACCATCCGAGCCTCGGCCGGCGGATAGGGCCGTGGTGGTGTCGAGCAGATCGGCCAGGGCGGTCATGTGGAGGGTCAGGGCGTTGCCGTACCCGTCCTGCTCCAGCCGTGGCAGGGGCAGCGTGACCGCTGCCGCCTGCCAGTCGTGCATGGCCAGGCCGTGGACATCGGGCAGTGCGGCGGCCAGGGCGCGGGCGGCGTCCCGGTAGGACTTGGGCCGGTGGGCCGGGTCTGCTTCCAGCGGGGGCAGCAGGTGGGCGGGGGCGGTGTCGAGGTAGTCCTGGGCAAGGCTGGTGGCGGTCTTTGCCCGAGTCCACCAGTCGCCGTCGGTGCGGGCCAGCAGCAGAATTTTCAGCGCAGTGGTGCCCGGGTGGTCGGCGGCGGCCTCGGTCAGTGCGGTGAGCTGCGCGGTACGGTTCTCGGCGTAGTCGAGCACGATCAGCAGGGGCTTGGAGGCGTGCCGCACTTCTCGCAGTTCGGCGGCGGTGGCGTCGGCCCTCGGCCACAGGACGGCCCACCCGTCGGCCGCCAGTAGCCGGGCGAGGTGGTGGGCGACGCGGGTTTTGCCCTGCCCGCCGGCCCCGTGCAGCAGCCAGGCCCCGAACCCGCCCGGTACGCACCACGCCCGCAGGCGTTCCAGCAGATCCTCGCGGCCGTGGAAGGGAACCGTCTGTCGCCCGGCCTGCAGCAGGGCCGCCGGTGACCTGAGGCGGCCCGGTGGTGCGGTGCCCGCCGGGTCGGCCAGGTCCTGGAATTCCACGCCCTCCAGGCCGGCTGGGGCGGCGCCGTGTTCGGCCAGCGCGGCGCGGAACGCGGGGTCGTGGTGCAGGACATACGCGGGCACGACGTTCAGCTGCCCGTGGGCGGAGTGCGCACGGTCGGAGGCCACCACACCGGCCAGCAGACGATCGCAGAACATCGCGGCCCCCGACAGGCCGCCCCACGGCGAGGTACCGGGAAGCGACCACTGCGGAGGGTGCTGGAGCAGGTCCATCACATATTGGTTCCCGGCGAATCCGCTGCCCGGATTCACCCGCCCCTCCAACTGGGCGGCTTCCACCACCGGACCAGCCGCCGGATCGTCCCCCGAGCGCTGGGCCACATCTGGTACACCCCAGGTCTCACATCCCCTGCCGGGGCGGTCCGTCACCATACGGCCCCAGCGCACCGCGCCCACTGGCGCCCGCCAGCGCGTGTCGTCATCGACGAGGACCAGCGCAGCGTCATCACGCCCGCCCGGGGTCCCGCACCACACCACCACCCCGCCCAGCGCGCTGTCCCTGCCGGGGCGGAACACCTCCACCCCCTCACCGCTGCAGGCCGCAACATGAGCGGAGGTCAGCACCAGCCGCCCACCCACCGCATACCCCGAACCCGGGTACCCCGACCGGGACACCCCCACCAGACGCGCCCGCTCCACCCGACCCCCAAGCCCTACCGACAATCACCGGCCCCGACCGAGGACGCCGCTACCCGGCGGCGCCCTTCCCGCTCAGTCCTCGATACGCCCCGACGTGTCCCCAGGACCCGCCTGCCGGCCGGGGGCACCGCCCACCAGCAGGTCACCGCCGTGCACATTCCTGGGCGTCAGCGTGAACGCCACCCGGTGCGTACGGCCACGTGACACCCCGGCCTCGGTCTCGGCACCCACAGCCCACAGCCTGAACCCGGCCTTCGCCTTCGCGTCCGCCCGCAATTCGACCTCGAACTCCATATTCACCGGCCCCACCGCGAACACCACATCCGGGTGCACCACGCCCACCGCCGCCGCCGCGATCAACTCGTCCCGCATCGCCGCCACCGCCTCCACCAGCGGAATATCCACCACACCCACCCCGATCCGACACGCCGTCACATCATCACTTGAACCGTAGGACCAGCACCCCACACCCCGCAGCCGAACCCGCCGAACCCGCACCACAGAAGGCCGCCACCACCAGCTTTTCTAGCGGGTTTGGGCCAAACGGCGCACCACCAGCAGAACGTCCGTGTGCCGCTCGGCCCGTCGGCGGGTCCGTGACACCGGGTCCTTGACCCGGCGCCGCGTTGGCCTGCCATGGGCTTTGGGCAGGCTCGTACCCCAGAGCAGACCCGTCCCCGCCTGGAACCCACCTGCCCGCCCAGTCCGGCAATCGCACTGCCGCTGCTCGGCCGCGTGGTCGATGTGGGGTACCGGCGGAGAAAAAGCTTGTCTGATTGGCGCTCATCTCTCGGCGGCGCGGTCGGAGACCAGGGCGGCGACTGCCGCGTAGGTCTCGTCGAGGTACTCGCGGCGCCCGAGGTAGCGCTGGAGGGT
>NZ_JBVILC010000052.1:0-4728 GCF_055580545.1 Streptomyces sp. NPDC031670
CGCACGATCGGCAATCCCCACCCTCCCCACTTCATCCACATTTGAACGAAGTGGGGAAACGGAGCGAGCCTGGGGAAATTCGCAGGTTCCCATCACTGGGGCGGCGCCGCACCTGGCCTGCGCGGCTCGTGCCGTTCCTGCCGGTGGCTGTCGCGGCGGCATTGACAGCGACGGTCTGCATCCCGACCGTGCCGACGGCCCGGAGATACCCGCCCGCCCTGCCGTTCGTGACCGCGCAGCACTGGAGCCTGGCCACAGGCAGCCGGGTAGCGGTGTACCACTACCCGCCCGCAAACGCCGGCGCCCGGCATCCCATCCCGCTCGTGTACCTCAACGGCGGACCGGTCCGCAGCATCTCGCTGCTCGACCACCGGTTCCTGCAACTTCTGGCACGCCAGGGCTACGACATCTACGCCTACGAACAGGCCGGTGGCGGACGAAGTGACCTGCTCCCGATGAGCCAGTACACGATCTCCAGGTCGGTCCGTGACCTCGCCGCCTTCGTCGACCGCCTGAACAAGGGCAAGGTCGACATCCTCGGATTCTCCTCAGGCGGGGCCGTGCTCACCCGAGCCCTGGCCGACCCGAGCCTCGCCGCACGCTTGCACCGGGCGATCATCGCCGAGCCCGGCCCCATGGACGGCCCCACCGCACACATCACCGGGCACAAGGGCCGAAAATCCGCGCGCGGCCTCGCGCCGGCCCTGACCGGACCGCGATCGACACACGTCCCCCGGTACGCCGTGGCATTCGGCCTCATGCGACTCGGACTCCTCACCCCCGACACCGGACTGATCGGACAGGCCGAAGGCGACAACGCCTTCACCGCCGCTGACCTCGGCAGCGACACCGCATCCGCCTACTGCGCGCGTGACGCGCACCGCATCCCCGCCGAAGACACCGCACAGAACTTCTCCTTCAGCCCCGCCGCCAGCCTCCGCATCCAGCAGACGGTCAAGGACTCCTCCTCCATCACCCCGCAACTGAGGCGCTCCCGGACCCCCGCCATGCTGATGATCGCCGAGTGCTCCTCCCAGGTCCGTCAATGGGAGACCACCGTTCTCGCCAATGACCCCGCCGTCCAGCGCACGCAGTACATGCCCGGAGTCGGGCACCACATGTGGAACGGCCTCGACGACAACAACGACCGGGCCGTCGCCGTCATCACTGCGTTCCTTCAGGACAAGCCAGCCTCCCTGCCGAATTACCCGACCCGCGACGAGATCCCTGCCTTCCTGCGTGATCACAAATGAAGACGTGGCAGCCCGTCACCGGCAACGGCGGACGAAATCCGAAGCCGACCCGGCCCCGCGGCGGGTACAGCCAAGGACGACTTCTCAGTCCGGAAAAGCGCGGCTACCACGGCGATGGCCCTGAGTGCCGTGGTAGCCGGGGACGTCGAGAAGGCCGCCGCGTACGGACTGGCCGACACCGCCGCGCAGTTCGCCGGCCGTGACCTCGTTGTCGAGCTGGCCCACAGCGACTTCGACAAGGAAGTCGTTGACCGCTGACCGGCAGCACCACCGGGGCCGGCCAGCATCCGCGTCGACGCCCGGGTGTGAACGTTCTCGTTATTCCCCAGGGGTAAGTTCACTCCATTCCCCAGGCCCTGCCCTCGGGCGGGCGTGAGGTTGGCCCGGCCTGCGTGAACTTGCTGGGGTGGAGCTATCGGTATGCGGGACCGCCTGATCTGCGGGCCCTTGTCCGGCCGGAGGCTGAGGGCCGATGCATCCGCTCGGCGGCGGACTTCGACGACTGGGCTTCGTCTCTGGCAGCGGTGGAGCTGGCCGAGCCTTTCACGTTCGTCATCGACGTGGCGGGTGTGCCGCCGACGCACCGATCCGATCCGTTCCGGGGCAGGGCCACCCCGTTGCCGAATTAGGGTTGTGTCCACGGGATCTGCGTCAGGTTCTGGGTGTCGTTGCAGCCCGCGTAGGGGCCGGCCGTCTCGGACCCGTTGGCGTAGTAGTGCTGGGATGTCCAGGCGGCGCAGTTGCTCTTGTCGATGATGGCTCCGGCACGCCAGGAGTCGGGATTGGCCATCCCGTGGGGCAAGCTGAGGTACAGCGCGCGCGGCGAGCCGGCCGCCGGGCGGCTGTCGTTCCAGTCCCAGACCGGCGCACCGCCGTTCAGGCCCATGGAGCCAAGGCCGAGGGTGACCGTGGAGTTGCTGTACGCCCGCACGAAGTCGGGGTTCCAGAGCCACTCGGCGTATACACGGCCGTCGCAGGTGCTGTAGATCTGGGAGATGCTCCCCGCGATGTAGCCGTAGGCGTTGTAGTTTATCGAGCGGCCAACGTAGAAAGAACTGCACGATGCCGCCGTCGACGGCTTGGTCTGGGTGGCAGCGGCGTGGGCCGGGGCCGCAGAGGCACTGCTGGGGACGAGTATGGCCGCGGCCGTGGCCGCAGTGGCGAGTACGGCCGCCGTACGGGACACGCGAAGGCGGGCGCGGGTGTTGGGGGTCGTCGCGGACGTGACCGAAGTGGCGCGGGTAGGTGTGGACATGGCATCTCCTCTGTTCTGCTGATGCCTCGAAGGCTTCGCGGATGCCCGAACCCATGGACGTCGGCCTGTGCGTGCGGGCTCACCGCGTTCTCCGGGGCGTTTGCCGGCCCGACGCTGCCGGAAGCAGCGGTTGTCCGCATGACCGCGGTGGACTGGGCCTGGTCAACTCGGTAAGGGAGGCGGACAAGAGGAGTTGTCCGCGGACATTGGGCCCACGAACGGATGCTTGCGGGCGCCATGGCGGAGCCCTGGCGTAGACATCTGGCCTTTCCTGCCTTGTTTCCCGGGCCGGGTCCGAGGAGTTGGGCTCCAGGAGCTCGAACTTCATGACCGAGTGGCACCAGCGATACCGTGGCCCCGGCGCGATGATCTACTGGCACGTTGAGAAGAAGTCACTGAGCGTTTTCAGCTTCGCCACTCCAGGGTGACGCCGTGGCCCTCGCTTGAGCCTGGAAGCTCCTCGGCTGGGCACGCCGGGCACAGTGGGTTGTCTGTGAAAAGTCGCGGGCGGTCACTTCGCTGACGGGCCGGTCCTGCGCTTCGGGGCGGAAGACGTTCGTGGGGAGGATGGGCCGCATGCTCGAAGTACCATCCCTGCAAGGTTCTCCGGTCGGTACTTCCCAACCTCCGCAGTGGCGTAGTCGGACGGAGACATCCCTGTAGAGAGGGCAGAGAGCGATGAGTGTGGCTGAGAGTTGGTCGCGTGTGATGAGTCTTCTTCGGGAGCACGCGCCGACCGATCACGCGGACCTGCCAGGGCCGGCCCCGGAACAGATGATCGCGGCAGCCGAGAAACGGATGGGGATCTCCCTGCATGGGGACCTGCGGACGTGGCTGCTTCTGAACAATCTGGATCTTCCCGAGGAAGACGTCGACGACGACGTCGCCTGCTGCGGTTACGCCGGGTTCCCTGACGAGGGGAGCTTCTTTCTGGGCATCCGGGCGATAGAGAAGCTCTACGCGAACCACCCCTTGTCCGGTGGGGGTGAATGGCGCGAGGAGTGGATCCCGTTCCTGTCGGATCAGGATGCCTGGACGGGACGGTTCATCGATGGGACGGACGGACGTATCGGCAGATGGTTCGTGGGTGAGCCTACGATCACCGGCGAGTACCCGTCATTGGCCCATTACTTCGACTCCGTGGCGGAGATGCTGGCGAGGATCGGCGCGGGGGACTATCCGGTCTGTTCCGTTGCCGAAGGGCGACTTGTCTGGTCGTGAGACGGATCCAACTGGATGACGGCCATTGCCAATCCGTCCTCACCCCCCCTGGAACGGCAATGAGATGTATCAGCGTTGCCGTTCCAGGGTGAGGACGGCTGCGGCGATGACGGTCATCCGGTTGGGGCTGCAGCGGGCCGGGCGCAGGATCTGCCAGGACTTGAGTCGCGCGATGCTTCGTTCGACCGGTGCTCGTGCCGCTGGCAGGGCTCGGTTGATCATCTGCTGGGTTGTGGTGAGGTGCTGGCCGGGAAGCCGTCTGATGGGCGTGGCCACCCAGGGGCCGGCCCCGATGTAGGCGCGGTCGGCGAGCACGGGGACGCCCTGGCGTTCGCAGACCCGGATGATGCGATGGGTGCGGGCCGCGGTCAGCTCGCGGGTGCGGCCGGGCAGCGCGGGCGAGATCCACAGCAGGTTGCCTGTCCGGATCGGCGACGACCTGCGTGTTCACGCCGTGGCGGCGGTGCTTCTGGGAGTAGTCGGTCCGGCTGGCGCCGACGTGGTCGCACTCGGTGAGCGTCCCGTCGAGCAGGACGTGATCCGGATCCGTCTCGCGCAGGACCCGCAGCAGTCCGGGTGCCCGGCAGGACAGGTGGTTGACGACGGCCGTGACGTATGCGTGGGCGGTCCCGATGGATATGCCGAAGCCGGCGGCGATCTGCGCGAGCGTCTCGTGCCGGCGCAGGTAGACCAGGCCGACGAGGGCGCGCTGGTGGGGCGGCAGTTTGCAGCGTCGGTCACCCTCACGGGTGACGATGAGCATCGATACCCACTTGACCAGAGCGTGCGGCAGGTCGAGTGCGGCAGGACGGGGGACCAACGTGGTTCCCGCGTTGATGAGTTGCGACGTCGGGTACTTCTCTCAACGGCACGGGAGCCTCGTGAGTTGCGGGACGCTGGCCCGTCACCCGATCCATACCGTTCGTTGTGGGCCGTTTCGGTCATTCGTAGGATCGGGACACCCAGGGGTGCTGGGTATGGCTGTCACCCGATAGCCGA
>NZ_JBVILC010000053.1:0-4586 GCF_055580545.1 Streptomyces sp. NPDC031670
GGGAACGACGCGACGACATCCACGAAGCCTTCCTCGGCCTCGCCGTCTGCCTCATCACCCACCGCCACGTCCAACGCCTTTGTTAGGGCCAGTTAAGGCATCCATCGACGAGGTTGCTGCGGTACTGGATCTGCCGCAGCTCCTGCCGAAGGGCACTCAGCAGGTGGTCGGGACGGTGAAGGCCGGCTTGGCCTGGCTGCCGTGTCGCAGCAGTGACCAGACGCCCTCGACGGGGTTGAGATCGGGTGCATAGGCCGGCAGAAAGTAGCAGCTGATCCAGTCATGACTGTCGATGAACTCCCGCAGCAGGGCGCCCCGGTGGACGTTCAAATTGTCCCAGATGGCCACGATCGGTGCGCTGCGTTGTTGGTGGGCGCCGGCCAGCAGGTCGCGGTAACAGGTCCAGGTGAAACTGCGTCTGCCGCCCCATTTGTGATCAGCGTGCCGCTTCGGCCGGTTGATCAGCGTGAGCGTTCGCCCGGCTTGTAGCAGGCCGGAGCGGCGATGGAGAAACGGCGCCGGGAGCGTCCCCGCACCCGGATGACCGGGGTTTGTCCGCGCCCGGCCCAGGTGCGGGCGGTGGGCGGCGTCATCGAGAATCCGGCCTCGTGCTCGAAGCACAGCCAGGCCCCGAGCGCCGCCACGGCGTTTCCACCAGCGGCCAGGTCTCCTTCACCCAGCCGGTGACGGCTTCGTCGCGCTCCACCGCGCGGCGGGCGGGGACCTGGTGGCTGAAGCCGTGCCGGTGGAGCATCTGCGCAACAGCGGAGAGCGTCATGCTCCTGTGGAAGCGGCGCCGTTCAGCGTCTTGATCCGTGCCAGCGTCCAGGTCGGGTCCGGCCGGCCGTGCGCGACCGGCCCCTTGGCCAGCTCCTGCTCAAGTACTGCAAGCACTGCCTCGCTCAGCTTGCGCCTGGACGCGGGACCCTTCGACTCCGGGCAGGTCTTGCGCCGTGCTCCCACGCCTGGCGCCACCGCTGTACCGACCGCACGCTGACACATAACTGCTTGGCGACCGCCCCGTTGTCGTCTCCCAGGGCGAATACCTCGGCCGCCTGCATCCGGATGTGCCCGCGAAACGCACGTCGCTCCGCGGGCAGCCGCCCTTTGCGGATACTTTATATGTCCGGCCTACTGCCAAACCCGTCACCTGTCAGCCTCGCGACATCACACCAGCGAGGTCAGTAACGAGTGGCTTTGCCCCGGTCTCACGCAGCGGGATCCACGTCCCACGCCGCGGGCAGATCGCTCTCCCGCAGTGACGCAGACGAAGTCGTCCTCACGCACGACGTTGTCTCGGCACCAGCCCGGGACCCCGGTCTCTGCTTCCTCCTCCCAGGGCTGCGACAGCCCTGGGGCCTACCCCGTCCATGCATGTCCCGGCCAGTGCCGCCCGACTACGCCGAAGCCTCGGCCCCTGCGCTGGGGGCGAACCCACTCCCCTCCTCCGCAAACACCTTGATCGCGGAGCCCAGGAAATCCACCATCCCAGGGTGGTAGGAATCGTGGAACGCCCTCATGGCCTCGTCCTCCGCGTAGAAGAGTGACATGCCGACGTAAGCCTCCCTGGAGGGGGTGTAGAACCGGCAGGCGATGTCGAAGTGCCTACGGACGAGCTCCTGGATCTCCTGGTCCCCTGGCAGGGAGCCGCCGTCCAGAAAAGCCGTGATCTCCCGGTACAGGACGTCCCAGTCCTGGTGGACCCGCTCCCTGTCCACATGTTCCCAGTTGTTGGTCTCGGCAAGGCTCTTCGCCTGCTCCTCGGCCAACGACCGGCGACACTCGTCCTCGTAATTGTTCCCCACGACACCGCTTCCCATCGTTTCGTCACCTCTCCGGTGGATCCCCGGGAGGCCGCAACATTGTCGACATCGACCGGGCCGCCGATGATCAACTGCCGGTCCAGGACGAACGGTGACACACAGCCACCGGGTCGGCAAACCCTTTCTTGGACCCTCCGGCGCTCCGTCCCGGTCAGCCAGCGGCGGAAAAGCGCAGCTCCAACGGCGAGCCGTCGGGCGGGGGGTCCCAGCTGCTCGACCGCGCGTCCCGGATTCCCGCGGTTACTTTGCGCGGTAGGAAGAGCTAGGCCGGCGCCGGTCCGGTTCCATGACGGCCGGTCGACCGGTCTCCATGACGGAACCCGGTTCGGAATCGGAACCGTATGCCGTCGATCAACTGCCGCCGAGGCCACATGGGCGGCCGCCCGCCCCTCGTACCCTCCGGCAACAACGGCTCCAGCATTTGAGGAGCGATTGGCCTGAGGGGGCTGGTCGCCTGGCCCGGTGGACCGGCGCGCATGAGATCTTTCTCTTCATGAGTACACCACCGGACGGATTGCCTATCTACCGGGTCTTGACCGGCCCGGACGACGCCGCGTTCTGCCATCGTGTGAGCGAAGCGATAGCTCTTGGCTACCAACTACATGAAGGCCCTGCGGTCACTTTCAATGGTGAGAGGGCCATCGTCGCGCAAGCGGTGGTATGGCCAGCACAGTCGTAGAACTTGCGGTCGCGGCCTGCCCGTGACACGAGAAGGGCCGCACGGGTTGGGCCAGTTGTGCCGCTTGCCTGGGCCCGCACGGCCTGTTCCCATCCTGCCCTGTCCGTGGTCTCGCGTGCACACTTCGGCGAGCTGCTCGAAGAGCTTGCTCCGCGTGGGGAGGCTGCCCGTGAGCCGGCGCTGCGCCGGCAGCGGCGCGGCCAGGACCGGCGTCGGGCGGCAGGTGCCAGACCGAAGCTGTGGTTGGTCTTCGTGGACCGCCTGCTGGTTACGCTGGCGCACCCAGTTAGGGGGTGCGGAGTTCCGCCCGGGCCGTGACCGCCAGGGCGACGATGGCCAACAGGGAAAGCAGGGCCCAGGCCGGGGTGAAGCTGCTGGTGAGATCGACCAGCAGGCCCAGCACGGGCGGCACCGTAACGACGGCGATCTGGTTGACGGACATGGCCAGACCCAGGGAAAAGCCGGTCTTGCCCGGCGGAGCCGCTTCGGTGACGTAGGCGACCCACGGCCCGTACCAGCCGAATCCGAAGAAGCCGAGCCAGACGAAGACGCCGGAGGCTACGACCGGTACCCGCCCAGCCGGTGTCATCAGCACGACCAGCCCGGTGATCACAGCGACCATGCAGACCAGCACGACGGAATAGCGTCCGGAACCGCTCCGGTCGCTCCAGGCCGCTAGGCATATCCGGCCTGCAACGCCCGCGCCCTGGGAGGCCACCAAGACCAGAGCAGCCTGTCCGGCGCCGACCGATGACGCCTGATGGAGATCGAGCACCGCCAGGACGGCCACGCCGTACTGAACCGAGATCAGGCTGGTCCCCGACCACATGATCTTCACCATGAACGGATCCCGGAGCATGCGCAGCCGGGCGCGGAGTTGCGCCACGAGCGCGTCCGACGGCCCCCTGTCCCGCTGGGCGGGCTCGACGGGCGGGCGGCGGTAGCAGCCCATGAAGAGGCCGACTTCCAGCAGCGCGACGAAGCCGCCGGTCAGCAGTGCCGCCCGCCGGCCGAACTCATCGGCGACCAGCGGCAGTACGGCCGAGGCGAGCGCTGCTCCCAGCGGCAGTCCGGCCTGCCGGACGCCCATACACGTGCGCGAGACAATCGCACGACACGGCAGGCGAGTTGAAGCGGACGGGATCGGGCGCGTACAACAACGACAACAGGGCCTCCGGGAACCGCTCGGAACGGGGTCGCACCCCCGAGCTACCAGGAGGCCCTGCCTCCATGCACCTATCGCCGGAAGTTCACTCAACCAAGACCCTGTTCGACCCGCACGTTCCAAGGTCGGTTGAGACGGCTTCTGACAACCACCCAGGGGGTTTGAAATGGCTGTTCCATGGGAGCTCTTGATATCCACCGTAGGCGGTGTCACGGCCACCATCGTGGGCGTCGTTGCAGGCGGGGTCGTTGGGCGGCGCAGCGAGAATCGAAAGTGGCTTCAGGAGACACAGACGTCCGCCTACGAGAGGTTCCTGCAGGCTTTCGGCGCCGTCGAGATGGAGCTGCGTGAGGCGTTCCTCGAACGGCGCAGACCTGCAGTCGCATGGGGACCGTTCAATGCCTCGATCCAGTCGCTGAGCTTGGTGGCGAATCCCGAGGCGGCCGCAGCAGCTCTCCAGCTCTGCGATGTCATCGAGGATTTCACCATCCTCTTCCACGATCGTCAGCCAGCGGATCTTGAGGAGCTCCGACCGATCCACACCGCCTTGGACCAGGGACACTTGAAGTTCGTCAATGCGGCCCGACGCTCACTCCATCCCTCGCAGGAACGTCTCACCCAGACACTCGGCGGCCCGTCGCCCTGGCGTGGCGTCGCCTTCGTGGACCAAGGCGACGGCGCCGGCGAGGCTGAATAGCACAATGAGTCTCTTCATCGGTGCTTCTCCAGGGTGAGGACGGCCTTGCTCACCGCCGGAAGATCACTCAACCAGCACCCCTGTTCGACCTGTACGTTCCAAGATCGGTTGAGATACGGCTTCTAATAGATCATCTCATTTGGCTGGGTATGCTGCTGGTCGTGTCGGGGATCGTTGAGCGGCTGGTGCCGGACGAGTTGTGGGAGCTGTTCCAGCGGGTGG
>NZ_JBVILC010000054.1:0-4110 GCF_055580545.1 Streptomyces sp. NPDC031670
ACCCGCTGGAACAGCTCCCACAACTCGTCCGGCACCAGCCGCTCAACGATCCCCGACACGACCAGCAGCATACCCAGCCAAATGAGATGATCTCTAAACGGAGCGAGCCACACGTTGGAGGGGAGACGGCACCCTCACCCCCTGGGAGGCCCGGGCCCGTTGACGCCTGCACCTGCTTGCCCAGATCCGAACACACTGACCTGCCAGCTCCACGGCAATGTTTTTTGACGAGGTGATCACGCATAGAGGTAGAACGGCCATGAGCGGTCATGACCGGTCGCTTCGTGATATGCGTCCCGCGCCGATACCCGTTAATGCTGAGATGTTCCATGGAATCCAGCGAGTGCAGGCCACAGGGGCGCATGATCCGCGTCGCCGAGGAGCCGTTCCGTGCTTTGCTGGAGGCGGCTCCGGACGCCATGGTGATCGTGGACGACGGCGGGGTGATCCGGCTGGTCAACGCCCAGACGGAGATGTTATTCGGCCACCCCCGTGACGAACTTCTGGGCAAACCCGTCGAGATCCTCGTACCGGAGCGCTTTCGTGCCCAGCACCCAGGTCATCGGATGGCGTACTCCGGCAACCAGCAAGTGCGCCCGATGGGTGCGGACCTGGAACTCTACGGACTGCGCCGCGACGGGGCGGAGTTCCCGGTCGAGATCAGCATCAGCCCGCTGCAGACGCCCGACGGACTGCTCATCTCCGCCGCCGTGCGCGACGTGAGCGAGCGCAAGGCTGCCGAGGCGCGGTTCCGCGCCCTGCTCGAAGCGGCTCCGGACGCCATCGTCATCGTGGACGATGGCGGAGTGATCCGGCTGGTCAACGCCCAGACCGAGGCGCTCTTCGGCTACCGGCGCGAGGAACTGCTCGGGCGCCAGGTAGAGGTGCTGGTGCCTGAGCGGTTCCATCACCACCACCCCTCCCACCGGCAGGGGTATGTCGAAAACCGCCGTGTGCGCCCCATGGGCGTAGGCCTGGATCTGCACGGGTTACGCAAAGACGGATTTGAGTTCCCGGTGGAAATCAGCCTCAGTCCGCTGGAGACTCCGGAGGGGACTCTCGTCTCTGCCGCTATCCGCGACGTCAGCGACCGTAAACAGGCCGAGGAACAGCTCGCCGCGCTCTACGAGCAGCAGCGCCACGTCGCGCTGACCCTGCAGCGCAGCCTGATGGGATCCCCCGCCCCGCTCCCCGGCATGGACACCTCCAGCCGGTATTTCCCCGCCCGGCACGGCGCGGGTGTGGGCGGGGACTGGTTCGATCTGATCGCCCTGGGTGGCGGGCGGGTAGGCGTACTGATCGGAGATGTGATGGGGCGGGGTCTGGAAGCCGCCGCCGTGATGGGGCAGCTGCGTTCGGCTTCGCACGCCCTGGCCAAGACCGGAATGCCGCCATGGCAGTTGATGCGCGCCCTGGACGCGGTCGTCAGCGAGCTGCCCGACCAACTCGTCACCTGCTGCTATCTGATCCTGGACCCGGACGAGGGGGTCCTGACCGTGTGTTCCGCCGGCCACCTTCCCGTGTTGCTGGCCGACCCCACCGGGACGGTCAGCAGGCTTCCGGTCCCTGTCAGCGTGCCCCTGGGAGTCGGTGAGGTACCGCATCAGGAGTCCCGGCTGAGGGTGCCGCCGTCGGCGGTACTGGCCCTGTACACCGACGGTTTGGTGGAAACGCCGACCAGCGACATCGAAGAACAGATCGATGCCCTGGCGATGGTCCTGGAAAAGGCGGTCGCCGAGACGCCGTTTCTCGAAGAGGCGGCCGACTCCGTTCTCGCCGCTCTGCTGCCCGACCCCCTGGACTACGCCGACGACGTGACGCTGCTCCTGGCCCGGGTTCCTCCCGCCCCCCTGACAGCTGTCTCCGCGCTGTTGCCGGCGAAGCCGGTGAGCGTGGGGGAGGGGCGCCGTTTCCTCCGCGGGACTCTGCGGGAGTGGGAGTGCGAGGACCTGACCGACACCGCCTGTCTCCTGGCTTCGGAACTGCTCACCAACGCGGTGCGACATGCCTGCGACCCGCTGCGGCTGAGGGTCCGCTGCACCCGGGACGAGCTCCACATCGAGGTGTGCGACGGCAGCCCGGTCCTTCCCCAGGCCAGGAGTGCGGGCCTGGAGGAGGAATCAGGCCGCGGTCTTGCCCTGCTGGACCAACTGGCCTCGGTGTGGGGCACCTTGCCGACACAGGAAGGCAAAGCGGTGTGGTTCTCGCTGCCCCTGCCCGGCGAAGAGAAATGAGAACCCTGCGGCGGACGTGCCCCTGAATGGCTCCGAGGCCGGGCCGCCCCTGGAGGACGGGTGGAGTCCGTTGCCCTATGAGCCTGTTTGAAGAATGAAGGGGCGTAGTGCGGCGTGCTGCGTCCTTCACGGTGGTGGAGAATGAGAGGTGTAGAGGGAGAAGCCGTCACGGGTAAGGGTTCTGATCATGGCTGATGTACAAGCCCGCAGGCACGCAAGTCCCGTTGCGGATAGCGCCGTGGCAAGTCTGGGCGGCTATGACCATGTTGATGCGGTTGCCGTGGACGTCCCGACCGGCACCACCGCCATCGAGTTCACCCGGATGGTCTTCACCGGGACTCCTGAGTGGGTGCACAGACTGCTCAGCCTGCGCGACATACTGATGGCGCCCTTCGGACTCCAGTCCCAGCAGCGTGTCCCGGTGCAGGACATCCGCATAGAGCCCGGTCTCAAGATGGGTCCCTTCTACCTGTTGTCCGTGACCGAAGACGAGGTTTTGGGCGGAGACGACGACAAGCACTTGGACTTCCGTACCTCATTCGCGGTGCGTCCCTCCTCCTCTGGGGGAAGACAGGAAGGCGTCTGCACGACGGTCGTGCGGTTCCACCGCCCGGCCGGGCGCCTGTACTTCAAGGCGATCCAGCCGTTGCACAACCTGATCGTTCCCCGCGTTGTCGCCGGTGCAGTCCGTACCTGAAAGTCCCTTTTGGTGAGACTGCCGACCACGGCGGCACGTGACTGCCGGTCTGCCAGCGGTGTCTGATCTACTGCCTGCCGAGGGACTGGAGACGGGGGAGAGAACGATGGGTGTGCTGACGGATTACTTCCGTGCGAGGGATGCCGCATCGGTGGTGCGGGCGCTGGAGCTGGCGGATGGGGGTTCTCCGCTCTTCACGGAGCCGCCGGCATTCGACGGAGTGGAAGCCAAGCATGTGGATCCCGCCGTGGTACTGGGACAGCTGATCGCTTCCATCCAGCAGGTCGAGTGGCGCGTGGACCTGGTGCAGGAAAGGACCGTATGGCCGACCTCTCCGGAACCCAGGCCGCACGGCCTGGACGAGGATGACCCGTGGGCGACGGGACCGTGGGTATCAGAGCTCCCCCCTCTGGTACGCGACATCCTGGCGGACGTAAGCGACTTGGAGATACCGACCGTAGCCAGCAGATGGGTACAGGCCGAGGAGTTGTACGGAGCACACCCAGAAGACATTCAGCCCCTGGTTGAGGACCTTGTCGTGCTTGCCAGGCGGGCCCGCAGCGCTGGTGAACGGCTCTACTGCTGGATGTCGCTGTGAGCATGTCGGGCCGGGTCTCCGCGTCATCTCACGCACGTGTGCCCGCGGCCCAACCGGCCCGTCGACCGCCACTGCGTTCCATTCGACCGGAGGTACTCGGAGGCAAGGCTTCCCCATGACCACATCGACGAGCGATCAGATCGACAGTCACACGATCAAACTACTTTTGTTAGAACCAGTAGGTGGGATCTGCACGCAGGGGCGTCCAAAGGGATCACCCCCGCATGCGCGGGGACCACTCAGTGGGGCAGGGCGATGGCGCGGGAGGTTTCGGCTGGGTGCTGAAGTCGGGGGCTGGGGGTGGGGTGGGGTGTGGTGAGGAGGCGGGTGAGGAGCAGGCCGGTGGAGGCGTTGCTGAGTGCTGTGGCCGCGCGGATCAGATCGCGGCGCCGATGAGCGGGCAGGGCAAGGGCTACGCAGGTGGCGTCGTGGCCGGGCAGGGTGAGGGAGAAGCCCGCGCAGACGTTGAGGTGGGAGTATTCCAGGACGTCAGAACTGGGCGGCGTTGGGGCCGTGGCGGTCGAGGGCGTCGAAGAGTAACCGCGGGTTGGTGATGGTGCGGTCGGTCAGCGGCACGGGCG
>NZ_JBVILC010000055.1:0-3548 GCF_055580545.1 Streptomyces sp. NPDC031670
GGCCCGCGAGCTGACCGGAGAATCCACACCAACCTGGCGAATCGAAACAGACATCCCACTCACATCCGCGTGAACACTGATCAGATGCTCTCTTAGGGAAACTACCGCATCCCTGGCATCGCGCTATACCGACGCGGTCCCGCACAGGCGCGTTGTTTTCCAGCCGGCATCGGACCGTCCTGCCCTTCCTCTGCCCGCCAGGAACCTGGACCACTCCACGCAGGCACCCCCCCTCCCTGCCCACAACACCGCTGGCAGACAGCCCCGTGTACGCCTGCAGCCCGCGCTGAACCAGGCCTCCACATATCTGAAAGGCCCGTGGCGTCACCCGCCAACACCCTGCCCCCGGTGCGGCCCGGGACGGGCCGCAAAGCAAGCAGCAAACGAGCGCATGCGTCTTTCCGTGCGCCCCCACGATGCCTCAACACAGCAAGATGCGCCCTCTTCGCAGGCAGGCAAGCAGCCACGCGACAGGGGCAAACCTCAATTGCGAGCATCGATGGCATGCGCGAGAAGAGCCCAGGGGCGGGGTGGCGGCCCGGATGACGCTCGCGCAGAAGAGGGCGCATTCGCGGGCCGGAGGCAGATTCCACGCTCCAAGGAGCCGTGTCCGCCCAGCTCGATGGCGTACCGACTCTTGTCCGCAGGGCTGCCTCCGGCTGGGGGCCCGCCGCGGGACGGGCTCGAGGGGAGCAGGGGAGCCTGCGGGTTGCCGAATGGTGTGCGCTGGTGTGGTGGCAGTTTCGGGGCCGTCCGCTCTCGCCCGGCTTTCAGTGGCGGCCGGGCGAGAGCGGTGCTGCGCGCTCCCCGGTACTTCGGCACGGGAGCGTGCGCTTCCGGATGGAAGCCGACACCTGTGAGGGGCGTCTGTTCCATTGGCGGTGCTGGGCGACGGGATTGCAAGGAAAACCGGGAACTTCCCCCCTGACGGGCGCTGATGAGGGCTTTTCTGTTCCGGAACGGTCGTGTGTGTGAGTGGGGTGGGCGGCGTACGGACGCGATTGTTCCGTGATTCCATGATCACATGGCGTGACAACTCGCTGGGGGGCCATGCTGGTTGGCCTCTCCCGGTGTGTCGGCTGGCACCCGTGTGCCGGGGGTGCCCGCGGCTTCCGGATGGGCCGTCGGGGAGTGTGCCGACCCTGCCAACCTGAGGGAAGTGCGGATGGTACCCAAGCAGATTGTGATCATCGCGTGGACGGTGTTCGCCTGGAGCGCGGTGATGGCCGCGCTCGGCCAGGCCGCCGCGATCGCGACCCTGGCCCCGGCCCTGGTGCTGACGGTGCAACAGATCGTTCAGGCGGTCCGCGCCCACCAGGCGCCCCGCGTGCAGGGTGACGAGCCGCCTGCGCCGCGCACCGTCGCCGGCTCGGGTGAGGGGGGCGGCGCCCCGTGACGACGCCCTTTGAGCCGCCACCCATGCCCGTCCCGCCGGAGAGACACTCCGCTGGGCGGCCTGGGCGCAAGCTCGGTCCGATCGCGGAGAGCGTGGGAAGCGCGCACCGCGCGTGGCTGGAGCCGATGCGTGTGCAGTACCGGGGGAGCGGGCTGACACTGAGCGAGCTCAGTGTGCGGGTCTGCCTGGCGAAGTCGAAGATCTCCGAACTGCTGCGCGGGATCGGCCTCTACCCGCGCTGGGAGATCGTGCTAGGCATCTCCCGGGAACTGGACCTGCCGGACTGGCCTTTGTACCGGCTGTGGAAGCAGGCCGCGCTGGAGGCCAGCAAGACCCGCGAGTGGGTGGAGGGCTGCAGTTCCAGATCCGCTCTCACTACCACCCATGCGGCAGCCCCTTTGGACCACCGCGCCTTCCGTGAGCTGGTCGCCGACGGCTACCAGCAGTACGCCGGGGTCTTCCTCGACACCGAGCAGAGCGACGCCGCTGTCTCGGACTCCTTCGACATTCTCTGGCTGCGCTGGAACGACGCCCTCGCCAGCTCTGACACCCGCCGCTTCGCCTGGGAGGTCCTGCGCGCCACTGTCATGACCCGCACCCCCCACATCGACGGCCGGCCTGAATTCACCAGCGTCGCCTTCGACACCGTCGCCGTCAGGTCCCTGACCAGCGAGAGCGAACGGCTGGACCAGATCGCGGAATCCCTGGAGCTGTTCAAAGCGATGAGCCGGCTGCCCGAGACCCAGCTCGACGTCACGGTCCTGCGCCGCCTGTGCGGCATCTCCCAGAAGAACACCTCCGCCCTGATGGGGATCGCACTGGCCACGGTGCGCTCCAGTGAACGCCATGCCGAGCATTTCCTGCAGGGCATCCTGTGCCCGCCGCCCGAGACCGAAGGGAACCCCGTATGACCTGCATCGACCACATCCTGTCCCGGGCGCTGCTGGTCCGCGACCGCCAGGTACCCCGCGACATCGTCCCCCCCGCCCCACCCGCAAGCAACGGCGACGACGTCTCCGCCGACACGGCCGGTCCCCGGGAGGCTGCCGAAGACCTGCGGGCCCTGTGCGAGACCCTGGTGGGCTACACACCCGCCTGCGAAGTCGCCACCTTCGTCACCGACCAGGTCCCCGCACCCCGCAGCGCACTGGTCCTGGCCTGTGTCCTGCAGCTCACCGACACTCCCGACGGCGCCCGCTTCTGGTGGGAGTACGCCGCCGGCGCCGGACAGGCCGCAGCCGCCTACTGCCTCTACCTCCACCACCTCGCCCTGGGCGAAACCGAGGCAGCAACCTGGTGGTACCGCCAGGCCGACGGCCCCTCCACCCCATCGGACGGTCCAGCTCCGCGCGTCGGCGCCAGCCCGCCCCCTGCGGTCAGGCAGTGGCATGCGGACAATCACCGCGTCTCCAGCGCGTCGACCACGACGATACTGCGCGTCCTGCGCCATCTTGCGAAGTGCGTGGAGCGTCCCCGCACCGCCGTGGTGACCGAGCTGATGACCTACGTCCCCACCGCCGTGGCCACCGGCTACCTGCGCGAACCGGAAATGGACCTGCCGATGCCCGGCCCCGGCTTCGCCCAGCAGATCCGCACGCTCCTGGAGGCGGCCGCCCACCGGCCCCCCGTTCCCAGGTCCCTGCCCGCCCGTCCCACGGCTTCGGCCCGCGCCTCCGCCAATCCCGGCCATGACGCCCCGTCCCCGGCACTGACGCCGGGGCAGCCGGTCCGCCCGGTCGGAGAAGCAGCCGCGCGCTGAGACAACGGACCGTGATAGCCCACGGTGTCGCGGGACTGCAGCACACCTGCGGTCCCGCGACAGCGCAGCCCTGCCCGTCGGCTCCCCGCTGGGCCCCTGGTGCATGGAGCCGGCTCCGCTTGCGTCCCCCGCGGCTGAGGGCAGAGCCGTGAGGGGGTCGACTGTGATGGGGGAGAATCTTGTTCCTGTCTGGGCTGGGTTGCTGGTGGCGTCGTGGTCGTGACAGCACGTAGTGGATCTCCTGGGGGTCAGGGCAGAGCGATAGCACGGTGGGGGAGCAGGGCGGCAGGTGGGGTGAGGGGGCTGGGGGTGGGGTGGGGTGTGGTGAGGAGGCGGGTGAGGAGCAGGCCGGTGGAGGCGTTGCTGAGTGCTGTGGCCGCGCGGATCAGATCG
>NZ_JBVILC010000056.1:0-2980 GCF_055580545.1 Streptomyces sp. NPDC031670
TGATGGGAACCTGCGAATTTCCCCAGGCTCGCTCCGTTTCCCCACTTCGTTCAAATGTGGATGAAGTGGGGAGGGTGGGGATTGCCGATCGTGCGTGAGGGCCCGCCGACCGTCAGGTCGGCGGGCCCTCACTGGTCCGGAATGGTCAGGCACGACGAATGGGAGTGACCTCCGGTGGCGTGGAATACGGGATTGTCGGCCTGGCTGCCTCAGGCGTCGCCAAGAGAGCGACAATTGTGATGGGTTGGTCACAGTGGGGACAGTTCCGGGTCGCCGTCGGGGGAAGATCCAGAGTCGATTCCCTACGGGTGACAGCTGGCGATTTCGTCGCTGGACGAGGTGGCGGTGTTTCACCCATGCGGGCGGCTCGTGCTAGATCTCGCTCCCGTTCCCGCTGGTTCTCTGCCTGGCGTCGGCAGAGAGGGGAACAGTATTTCTGCCGGACGGTCGGACGCGACGTGAACTCGTCCTTGCAGACGGGGCAAGACCTGACGTGCAGTTTCACTTCTTCCTTTTGATTACTCTGTCGACAGGCAGGAGCGCAATACGTCTGCCGGGTGCCAGGGTCAGCGGTGAACTCGTCGCCACATGTGAGGCAGGTTCGTTTGTCAGCCTGGCTGATTTCCCCGTCATGAGACATGGGCATTCACCCCTGCTCGGAGGTTGCTGGCCTGGTTCTGATGTCCGCGGAGCCGGTAGGAAGGTCCATCAATGCCAGCCACGGCGGCTCGATGGAGCAGACGGTCGAGCATCGCTGCCGCGACGGTCGCGTCCCCGAACGCGCCGGCCCAGTCGGCGATACCGACGTTCGTCGTGAGGATGGTGCTCGATTTCAGATACCTCTGATTGATCACCTGGAACAGGGCCGAGGCGCCATCTTCGGGAAGCGGGAGGTATCCCAACTCGTCGATGATGAGGAGTTTAGGGCCAGCGAAGAAGCGCATGCAGGTCTTCCACCGCCCTTCGAGGGCAGCTTTGTGGCATTTCGCCGCAAGCTCTGCCGCGGTTGTGAAGTAGACGCGGTGACCTGCGTCGACCGCAGCCCTTCCGAGCGCGACGGAGAGCATGGTTTTCCCGACACCGGGAGGTCCGACGAACAACACGTTGGACGCGTCGTCCAGGAAACGAAGTGTTGCGAGGTCCCGGATGAGCTTCTCATCGACGCCGGGCTGGGCCGCGAAGTCGAAGTCGGCAAGGGTCCAGGGTTCGGGAAGGCAGGCGAACCGTGCCCTCGCGGCGCGTTTGCGTGTTTCGGTGGCCTCGACTTCGATTTCCAGCAGTCGTTCCAGGGCGGCGGTCAATGACATACGTTCGGTGCGGGATTGATCCAATACCCGGTTGAGGGCTTCCGCCGCGTCGTTGAGTTTGAGATAGGAAAGGTGCGCTCGCAGCTGCTGATAGCGGCGCGCTTCGCTCATCTGCATGGGAGTGGTACTCAATCCTCAGGCTCCTCTTTCTGCGCTGGCAGGTGCCGTAGCTGGTCAGCGACGGCGGCATAGTGGGCCAGGTCGATGACGACCCGTTCGACCGAGGAGACTGCGGACTGCTGGTCTCGCAGACGTCCTGCCTCGGCTTGAGCTTCCGCTGACGGTGGTCGGCGGACCTTCTTCTTGCATGGGGCTCGGTCGTTGAAATTGGCTAGGACCGCTCGTTCCAGTGCAATGACGTGGTCGGCATCGCGAATGGTCTGCCCTGATCCGCGTGGGGCCTGACGGTGTTGGGCAATAACGGCAAGTCCCGCCGTGACGATTCGGATGGTGTCCTCACCGAGACGGTGCCGAACCCGAACTTGGGCACCGGGAAGTCCTGGTGGCACGGAATAGAAGTTCCCGTCGAAAGACACCAGGCTTTGCGGACTTACGGTCCGCTCGACTTCCAGCTCGGCAGGGAAAGGGCGTGTGGGCAGTTCCAGCAGGATTTCAGAAGCGGCGAGCTCGGCCACAGTTGTAGGATTCCCGTCGACCTTCCGACGGCGCTCATCCATGCGGAGGGCCAGCTTGTCGACTCCCGATTGAGCCTGCTGGATACTCAACCCATCGGGGACGGTACGCCACCAACGTTGTGCTGCCGAATGGTTAACCTTCTCGACTACCCCTTTGCGGTTTCCTCGGCGGGGCGGACAAATGTCAACTCCGACTCCGTAGTACTTGGCGACTGCCGCGAAGACCGGGAGCACACGCCCGGTGGACGGATAGCAGACAGTCGACATCCGATCGAAACGCCAGCGGCGTGCTGTTCCACCGAACTTGCGGACGATCTGATCGATGTCTCGCACCAAGTGAGGGAAGTCCTCGGATTCTGCAAGCACCGCCCGCCATTGCCCCGAGTAAGCGAGGGCCCCGACGAGAAGATGAGCGTGATCGCCGACGCCCCATTCTGCGGGAGCCTCGGGCAACTCCAGCCAGTCGAACTGAATCTCCTCTCCCGGAGGATGGGTGATCACAGCGACGTCTCGACCTGATGTGTTCCGACAGGGTTCGCAGTGCGGGCGCACTTGATGCCGCCGAAGCGCGCGAGTGAAGGTTGAATAGGCCCCTTGGTAGCCGAGTTCTCCAACCTCGTCATAGAGTGCGGACGCCCAGAGATGCGGATCATCTTGCAGGCGTTGACGGCAGTAGTCGAGGAACGGGATCAAAGCATCGGGCGGGGGTTGCCGACTGCCCGCAACACGATCGCCATTGAGATAAGCCCGGATCGTCTTTCGGTCACGGCCCAAATGGCGAGCGATCGCCGAGATAGTCCATCCCTGACGACGCAACGCGTGAGCGTCCACGTCTTCCTCCCGCGTGAGCATCCGGGCTCCCGAACAGGCCGACTCATTGCTCGCGCAGACTCTCCGCGGACACGGCATCTCATCCCGACACGCCGAGCAGGATCACACAAAGTGCCCAAGTCTGATCACGCGAAGGGTGGGGAGATCGACTGAGCAGGTTTGGACGGCGCTAGAGCAGGGGGTGGGGAATTTCAGAGATCCCTATCA
>NZ_JBVILC010000057.1:0-2978 GCF_055580545.1 Streptomyces sp. NPDC031670
CCGTATGCGCTTCTTCACTTGACCATATAACCCCAAGCAATCTGGTTATACTGTGAAGAAGACATTCGCCGAAAATTCGCAATTACTCACAAATTTTACCTTAGCCTGATCCGTTACCAGTGAAAGTAACGTTCAGTCTATCTTTCTATCACATACCCAAATTTTTAAAGAACGATCTAATCAAAGACTAGAAATCAACATTCACCATCACAACGATGGAATGCTCATTTCTAAGCTTTCAAAACTTTCAGAAGCAGTAGTGGTGGAGCCAAACGGGATCGAACCGTTGACCTCCTGCGTGCAAGGCAGGCGCTCTCCCAGCTGAGCTATGGCCCCGTATTTCTACAGGCGTTTCCCACACAAAATTGGTGGGTCTGGGCAGATTCGAACTGCCGACCTCACCCTTATCAGGGGTGCGCTCTAACCAACTGAGCTACAGACCCAATTTCGGGCTGCTTCTTTATCGTCTTCTTCAATGAATCAAGCAATTCGTGTGGGAACTTATGGAGCAGCTGATGTCGTCGATTAAGGAGGTGATCCAGCCGCAGGTTCCCCTACGGCTACCTTGTTACGACTTCACCCCAGTCATGAATCACACCGTGGTAACCGTCCTCCCGAAGGTTAGACTAGCTACTTCTGGTGCAACCCACTCCCATGGTGTGACGGGCGGTGTGTACAAGGCCCGGGAACGTATTCACCGCGACATTCTGATTCGCGATTACTAGCGATTCCGACTTCACGCAGTCGAGTTGCAGACTGCGATCCGGACTACGATCGGTTTTCTGGGATTAGCTCCACCTCGCGGCTTGGCAACCCTCTGTACCGACCATTGTAGCACGTGTGTAGCCCAGGCCGTAAGGGCCATGATGACTTGACGTCATCCCCACCTTCCTCCGGTTTGTCACCGGCAGTCTCCTTAGAGTGCCCACCATTACGTGCTGGTAACTAAGGACAAGGGTTGCGCTCGTTACGGGACTTAACCCAACATCTCACGACACGAGCTGACGACAGCCATGCAGCACCTGTCTCAATGTTCCCGAAGGCACCAATCTATCTCTAGAAAGTTCATTGGATGTCAAGGCCTGGTAAGGTTCTTCGCGTTGCTTCGAATTAAACCACATGCTCCACCGCTTGTGCGGGCCCCCGTCAATTCATTTGAGTTTTAACCTTGCGGCCGTACTCCCCAGGCGGTCAACTTAATGCGTTAGCTGCGCCACTAAGAGCTCAAGGCTCCCAACGGCTAGTTGACATCGTTTACGGCGTGGACTACCAGGGTATCTAATCCTGTTTGCTCCCCACGCTTTCGCACCTCAGTGTCAGTATCAGTCCAGGTGGTCGCCTTCGCCACTGGTGTTCCTTCCTATATCTACGCATTTCACCGCTACACAGGAAATTCCACCACCCTCTACCATACTCTAGCTCGTCAGTTTTGAATGCAGTTCCCAGGTTGAGCCCGGGGATTTCACATCCAACTTAACGAACCACCTACGCGCGCTTTACGCCCAGTAATTCCGATTAACGCTTGCACCCTCTGTATTACCGCGGCTGCTGGCACAGAGTTAGCCGGTGCTTATTCTGTCGGTAACGTCAAAACAGCAAAGTATTAATTTACTGCCCTTCCTCCCAACTTAAAGTGCTTTACAATCCGAAGACCTTCTTCACACACGCGGCATGGCTGGATCAGGCTTTCGCCCATTGTCCAATATTCCCCACTGCTGCCTCCCGTAGGAGTCTGGACCGTGTCTCAGTTCCAGTGTGACTGATCATCCTCTCAGACCAGTTACGGATCGTCGCCTTGGTGAGCCATTACCCCACCAACTAGCTAATCCGACCTAGGCTCATCTGATAGCGCAAGGCCCGAAGGTCCCCTGCTTTCTCCCGTAGGACGTATGCGGTATTAGCGTCCGTTTCCGAACGTTATCCCCCACTACCAGGCAGATTCCTAGGCATTACTCACCCGTCCGCCGCTCTCAAGAGAAGCAAGCTTCTCTCTACCGCTCGACTTGCATGTGTTAGGCCTGCCGCCAGCGTTCAATCTGAGCCATGATCAAACTCTTCAGTTCAAACATCTTTGGGTTTTTAAGAAACCCTAAACTTGGCTCAGCAATCGTTGGTTACATCTTTGATTTCTCGCGGAGTAACTTGTGATGCTGATAATCTTGTTGACTATCAGTCTGACTCCACAAGCACCCACACGAATTGCTTGATTCAGTTGTTAAAGAGCGGTTGGTTAAGATCTTTCGTCTCAACCGAGGCGCGCATTCTACAGCAGCCTCATTTGCTGTCAAGTGATTATTTTCAGAAGTTTTCAAAGTTTCCTTTGTAACTTCAACCACTTGCGCTTCCGATCTCTCGTTAGCGGGAGGCGAATTCTACAGCGTTACACGCTGCTGTCAACACCTCTTTTTCTCCGCTTTCGACCGAGAAGATCGAACCGTTAATAGGGCTAAACAACACTGCCTTACTAACTCCTTCTGGACTTCGATGATCTGAAGCAGCTCGCTGTCGAAACCTGCATAACTCTTTGTTTACCAAGGAGTTTTCCGTTTCGACTGCGCCGGAAGTGGGGCGAATTATAGACTTCCAGAATTTGCCGTCAACCCTTAATTCAGGATTTCTATCAAATAAGCACTTCTGACTAAAATTCGACCAATTCTCTTCTATATAGAGAGCCTAAACAGCCATCTATATAGAAGAGGGCCTTCAGATGACTCCAGCCTCCCTTAGAGCCGACACACTCGCAGGCGTCAAACCCAGCACTTGCTGCAGCACCTGATAGGTATGCTCACCTAATAGCGGCGGCGCACTACGATACTCAACGGGCGTCTTGGACAAGCGCATAGGACTGGCCACCTGGGGCACCATCCCTGCCAACGCATGAGGCAACTGCATCGCCAACCCACGCGCCTTAACCTGAGGATCGGCAAACACCTGCGCCAAATCATTGATCGGCCCACAAGGCACGCCCACCCGCTCCA
>NZ_JBVILC010000058.1:0-2092 GCF_055580545.1 Streptomyces sp. NPDC031670
AACGCCAGGCTTCGTTCAACGACGTTGTGGCGGTGAGCATACAGCTCGTAGCCGCAGCGTGGGCATTGGGCCTTTTCACCGCGGGCAAGCTCCGGCTTGCGCATCAGCAAGTCGCACTCATGGCATGCCACGAGTTCGTCCAGCGGTAAGTCTGACACCTCGAGGGTATCAACCGGGTCGGGCATATAGGGCTCGGACTCTAAAAAAGGTTAGGTGCCTATTCTAGTGTTCTGGTTCAGAAATAACTGTGCAAATTTGTCGGGGGGCCGCTGTATATCGAGCATGTCGGTAAGTTTCTGACCGCCCAAAACAAAACCCCTGATTGCGTTAGCAATCAGGGGTTTCGGAATTTAATCTTGACGATGACCTACTCTCACATGGGGAAACCCCACACTACCATCGGCGATGCATCGTTTCACTGCTGAGTTCGGGATGGGATCAGGTGGTTCCAATGCTCTATGGTCGTCAAGAAATTCGGGTACTGAGTCGTGACCAGTTGGCCTCGCTTCAGCAAATTGGGTATGTGATAGCTTTCGGTGTTTTGTGAGTCTTTCGAACTTTCGGTTCGTTTCGTCTTCACACACCGCAATCTGGTCTCTTTCGCCTTTCAGCTTGGAGCATACAAATTGCTTGGGTGTTATATGGTCAAGCCTCACGGGCAATTAGTATTGGTTAGCTCAACGCCTCACAGCGCTTACACACCCAACCTATCAACGTCGTAGTCTTCGACGGCCCTTCAGGGAACTCAAGGTTCCAGTGAGATCTCATCTTGAGGCTAGTTTCCCGCTTAGATGCTTTCAGCGGTTATCTATTCCGAACATAGCTACCCGGCAATGCCACTGGCGTGACAACCGGAACACCAGAGGTTCGTCCACTCCGGTCCTCTCGTACTAGGAGCAGCCCCTCTCAAATCTCAAACGTCCACGGCAGATAGGGACCGAACTGTCTCACGACGTTCTAAACCCAGCTCGCGTACCACTTTAAATGGCGAACAGCCATACCCTTGGGACCGGCTTCAGCCCCAGGATGTGATGAGCCGACATCGAGGTGCCAAACACCGCCGTCGATATGAACTCTTGGGCGGTATCAGCCTGTTATCCCCGGAGTACCTTTTATCCGTTGAGCGATGGCCCTTCCATACAGAACCACCGGATCACTAAGACCTACTTTCGTACCTGCTCGACGTGTCTGTCTCGCAGTCAAGCGCGCTTTTGCCTTTATACTCTACGACCGATTTCCGACCGGTCTGAGCGCACCTTCGTACTCCTCCGTTACTCTTTAGGAGGAGACCGCCCCAGTCAAACTACCCACCATACACTGTCCTCGATCCGGATAACGGACCTGAGTTAGAACCTCAAAGTTGCCAGGGTGGTATTTCAAGGTTGGCTCCACGCGAACTGGCGTCCACGCTTCAAAGCCTCCCACCTATCCTACACAAGCAAATTCAAAGTCCAGTGCAAAGCTATAGTAAAGGTTCACGGGGTCTTTCCGTCTAGCCGCGGATACACTGCATCTTCACAGCGATTTCAATTTCACTGAGTCTCGGGTGGAGACAGCGCCGCCATCGTTACGCCATTCGTGCAGGTCGGAACTTACCCGACAAGGAATTTCGCTACCTTAGGACCGTTATAGTTACGGCCGCCGTTTACCGGGGCTTCGATCAAGAGCTTCGCGTTAGCTAACCCCATCAATTAACCTTCCGGCACCGGGCAGGCGTCACACCCTATACGTCCACTTTCGTGTTTGCAGAGTGCTGTGTTTTTAATAAACAGTCGCAGCGGCCTGGTATCTTCGACCGGCATGAGCTTACGGAGCAAGTCCTTCACCCTCACCGGCGCACCTTCTC
Source organism: Streptomyces sp. NPDC031670 (assembly GCF_055580545.1). NCBI lineage: Bacteria > Bacillati > Actinomycetota > Actinomycetes > Kitasatosporales > Streptomycetaceae > Streptomyces > Streptomyces sp. NPDC031670. The sequence goes on from NZ_JBVILC010000058.1 coordinate 1,847, forward strand.
CCGAAGTTACGGTGCCATTTTGCCTAGTTCCTTCACCCGAGTTCTCTCAAGCGCCTTGGTATTCTCTACCCAACCACCTGTGTCGGTTTGGGGTACGGTTCCTGGTTACCTGAAGCTTAGAAGCTTTTCTTGGAAGCATGGCATCAACCACTTCGTCATCTAAAAGATAACTCGTCATCAGCTCTCGGCCTTAGAATCCCGGATTTACCTAAGATTCCAGCCTACCACCTTAAACTTGGACAACCA
>NZ_JBVILC010000059.1:0-1958 GCF_055580545.1 Streptomyces sp. NPDC031670
AAATCATCTCAGCCCCTCTAAAATGCCGGTTTCAGGCCAAAACAAAGAGTATCACCTGTTGATAACCATCAAGAACACGAACTCCTTGGCCACTTATCCATTTCGTGTCCTTGCACCAGAGGTCGTAAGCCTCATGGAGGCGACAGCTCGGACGCTATCAAAGTCGTTCATAGTTGCACTGAGACTATTCGAGTGCTACTGCGACCTTCTCGGCGTTCAAGTCAGCTACGTGGGTCTGTCGAGTCCCAGCTACACAGGTTTAGTCAGAGGCTTCCTTGGCGCCCTCAAGTCCACATCCTTTGTAGGGAATGAGTGGGCGGCGCGAAGAGCCAAGATCCGTATGTTCACTGCTATGCACAACGCAATGCGGGCCTCTGTTCCGGCATTGGAGCATATAGGTTACGACGATGAGAGCTGGGCGGAGAACGACCGAGCTTGGGAGCAAACTCGAGGTAAATTCAATGCAGAGAGACTCCGATACTGGAATGGTTGGAGGATCGAATCATCTAAAGAAACAGAGCATTTCCTAGATTTCCCCTGCCTTTGGGAAAGTCATGGAAAGGAGTTTACTGAAGACTTCTATCAGCACTGGGAAATGTTCTACAGAAAGCAAGCACGCCCTAGCTATACAGACCTGAACAAAATGGCACGCTTTCTTTCCGCAAATGCCAAAGACTGGCCAGCTGCTACCTTCCAACATCCTCAGAAAATCAATGAATTCTTCCTTGCTTTTATGAAGGATTTTTTCATTACTGCTTACAATGATAAAAAAGACATGAACTCCCAGATCCTTACATGGGGCCAGCTAATCTCAAACTGCGAGGCTCTATTTATTGATACAGGTGTATGGGCGACTCCCTATCGAGGTCATCTACCGAAGCCAAAATCGAGAACTACTTTTGGCGCTGGAACTCACAAAACAATACGAGATAACGGCGTTATAATCCATGAAAAGCTTATTACGCCGGTTCCGCTGTTTTTGACCGATGAAGAAGCAATTGAATTACTCTTTAAACGTATTGACACTGACATATCGATTACGACCAACTGGGCTGTGGTTCAAACTAGCGCTCTAATTAAAGCTGCGCAAAGCCGAAAGGAAATGGCAAAACTTGGCACGCCATTAGAAGGAGGGTCATCCCTAAAGAGCATAGCAGAAATAGGATATGCAAATATCTGTGCTACGTTCGAAAGAGATGGATTCCGAACTGGGAAGGCTTATCTTGATGCAAGATTTGGAGGCGGAAACCGAGCGGAAACTGCCGAAATCCTGGGCCTACCTACCAGTGAAAAACTATACCCATATCAGATCCTATTGGTCACGGAACATCCTGAGATAACTGGAAGTTTCTTAGAGAAACTTATTCTCTGTGATGACAATGGGGATTACATCGGATTCGTAAAAACCGAAACTGGTGCTAATTTAGTAGGCTACAAGGATCGGCGGGGAAAAAAACTTAGCGAACAGGTTATCAGTCTCAACTCGCTATCTCAAAGGTGGGTGGAAGAAATTATCGAGATTACTGAGCCTTTGCGTAATTTCCTACGCGAGCAGGGTAATCCTGCTTGGAAGGAGCTGTTCCTAACTTGCGGAGGTGCATTCTCAAAACCTTCAAGCGCTAGGTTTCCTCGCTGGAACCGATCCAAGCTAGCAGGATCAGATAGCCTGCTCGCAGGTCTTCAATCTCAATTCGCGCCCTATGAGCATTTGATGGGATGTGGAATTCAAGACTACCTTGAGCGTGTTTCGCTGGCTTCTCTGAGAGCATCTTGCGGCGTTGCTGTGTATTTAAAAACAAAAGATGTAACTGAAATGGCCAAAGCCCTGGGGCACGCTCGTTATGACTCACTTCTACTAGGAAGATATTTGCCCGAAGCGCTGCTCGGGTTCTTTCAAACACGCTGGATCCGGATTTTCCAGCGCGGCTTCATATGTGAGGCTATGAAAAATAGTCCCT
>NZ_JBVILC010000060.1:0-1918 GCF_055580545.1 Streptomyces sp. NPDC031670
TGCAGATGTCGCAATCCACACCGAGCCAGAAGGCCCTCACCTCGTTCAAGCACCCAGCACGCGTGTCACCAACGTCCCGGGACAACACACCTAGGGCGTGTTGCGAAAGTCCCGCCTGCCCCGCGACGCCCGGCACGCGCGCTCGCCGCGCTGTCGGGATCGCCCACGTACACCCGGTACGAGGGCGACCCTCCGCCTTGCGATCACACGCACCGGACGCCGCAGGGCCCGCCCTCCGGGCGGACGGCGCCACGTTCGCAACACGCCCCAGCCCCCACCGGGCCGCAAGGAGGCCCTGGAGTACCGCCAGCCGCCGGCGGTACTCCTTCTCGTCGATCAGCACCGCACAGGACCCCCACACGGCCGCGGGGACCGCGGCTGCTTATCCGATCCGTGAGGGCTGCTTCGAGGGCTCCGGCATCCACCTCTCCGTGAAAGGCGCACCCCGGGCGGCAGGCTGGGCGCGGGCAGGGCGCCGGACGCCGGTCACACCATACGCGGCGGCCGAAGGCCTGAATCCGAGTTCCGCCGCAGGTGCGACCCACCGTCCACCAACCCGTGGAACCCCGTGGGGGCGGGTTCGTGCCCGTTCCCGTTCTCGCGGGCAACGTCATGCCCAAGCCCATGGCGTGGTGCCAGAGTCGCTAGATCCTCCAAGAGGTTCTGCACCACCGCACAAGGGACACCCGGCCCTCCGGCAGGGACGTTCGACACCTACGCGCACGGCGCGGCCCGGGCGACACTGATGACAGGAGCGGCGCCGATCCCCCGCGGTTCCGCTCCCCACGCGACGCGGTGAGGCCGGATCGGCCCGCCCCCGGACGGACAGAGAACGACGAACAGAAAACAGCGAGTGACCCGACCCTCTACGGAAAACTGCCATGACTGGCTCTGACGGCCTGACAAACGGCTCGCAAGGACGCCAAAGCGTCCAGCTGGACAGCGACACGGCGCTGCGGCTCCTGGGCACCGTGTCACTGGGGCGGATCGTCTTCACCCGGCACGCACTGCCGACCGTCCGCCCGGTCAACCACGCCCTGGTTGAAGGCGACATCGTCATCCGCACCCACGGTGACGCGGCGCTGACCCACTACACACGGCCGACCGGAGAACAGGGCGCGGTCGTCGCCTACGAAGTCGACGACATCGACCCCGACACCCACCTCGGCTGGAGCGTGACCGTCACCGGCTATGCCCGGCTGGTCACCGATGCACAGGAGCTGGCCCGCTACCGGACGCTGCTGCGCCCGTGGGGGACACAGCACATGGACTACGCCGTCCGCATCCACCCCGACCTGATCACCGGAATCCGTCTCACGGCCGTTCCCAGCCCGTCGCGCTGAACGGCCTCAGCCGTGCGGGACCAAGGTCACCCGGCAATGCGCGCGGTGCAGCAGGCTACGCGGGACGGGGCCCTGGTACACCGGCCGGATCGAACGGCGGCGGGCACCGACCACGACCACGACGGCCTCCCTGCTCGCCGCCACCAGCACCTGTGCGGGGACGTACGGAATGCCGGTGTCCGCACCACGACATCGGGATGCCCATCGCTCAGGCGTGAAAGAACCTGGAGCGCTGCCGCCGCCTCCACCCGCCGCCCCAGGCGTTCTTTGCTCCCGCCGCGCACGAACACGGACGAGGCCTGGGGCGTTGGCGTGCCGACGGCTTGGAGCATGCAGCACGCACACCTCGCGGCGCGCTCGGCCTCCTGAAAGGCGCACTCCGCCACCTCCGAGCCCGTTCCCTCCGCCAGCCCCAGCACCATATCCCGCCCGTCACCGCACGGGTGGCCCCCACGGACGATCAGCAGCGGGCCCTACTCGGCCATCAGACGATGATCGCTTCGAAGGCCGCGCGCTGCGTGCTCGCGGCGGCCGGTCACCCGGTCGTCGACTTCTCCCTGCGGCGCACCCACGGC
>NZ_JBVILC010000061.1:0-1787 GCF_055580545.1 Streptomyces sp. NPDC031670
GCGGACTGCTTCGACGCGGCCCTGGACGCCGCCCGCATCGCCCTGGCCTACCGCACCCCCGTCTTCCTGCTCTCCGACGGCTACCTCGCCAACGGCTCCGAACCCTGGCGCATCCCCGGCACCGGTGAACTGCCCGACCTGCGCACCCAGTTCGCCACCCAGCCCAACCACCGGCTCGCGGACGGCACGGATGTGTTCTGGCCCTACAAACGCGACCCCCGCACCCTGGCCCGTCCCTGGGCCGTCCCCGGCACCCCCGGCCTGGAACACCGCATCGGCGGCATCGAGAAACAGGACGGCAGCGGCAACATCTCCTACGACCCCGCCAACCACGACCACATGGTCCGCACCCGCCAGGCCAAAATCGACGGCATCGAGGTCCCGGACCTGGCCGTGGACGATCCCGACGGGGCCCGGACCCTGGTCCTGGGCTGGGGCTCCACCTACGGACCCATCACCGCCGCCGTCCGCCGCCTGCGCACCCAGCGCCTGCCCATCGCCCAGGCCCACCTGCGCCACCTCAACCCCTTCCCCGCCAACCTCGGTGAGGTGCTGCGCCACTACGACACCGTGGTGGTCCCGGAGATGAACCTCGGCCAGCTCGCCACCCTCATCCGCGCGAAATACCTCATCGACGCCCAGTCCTTCACCCAGGTCAACGGCATGCCCTTCAAAGCCGAGCAGCTCGCCACGGCCCTCAAGGAGGCCCTCCATGACTGAGACGACTCCGGCACCCACCCCGCTCTCCCTGGTCCCCAAGGCCGAGGCCCGGCAGTCGATGAAGGACTTCAAGTCCGACCAGGAAGTGCGCTGGTGCCCCGGCTGCGGCGACTACGCCGTCCTCGCCGCCGTCCAGGGCTTCATGCCCGAACTCGGCCTCGCCAAAGAGAACATCGTGTTCGTCTCCGGCATCGGCTGCTCCAGCCGCTTCCCCTACTACATGAACACCTACGGCATGCACTCCATCCACGGCCGCGCCCCCGCCATCGCCACCGGCCTCGCCACCAGCCGCCGCGACCTCAGCGTCTGGGTCGTCACCGGCGACGGAGACGCCCTCTCCATCGGCGGCAACCACCTCATCCACGCCCTGCGCCGCAACGTCAACCTCAAAATCCTCCTCTTCAACAACCGCATCTACGGCCTCACCAAAGGCCAGTACTCCCCCACCTCAGAAACCGGCAAAATCACCAAATCCACCCCCATGGGCTCCCTCGACGCCCCCTTCAACCCCATCTCCCTCGCCCTCGGAGCCGAAGCCACCTTCGTCGCCCGCACCATCGACTCCGACCGCACCCACCTCACCCACACCCTGCGCCAGGCCGCCGACCACCCCGGCACCGCCCTCATCGAGATCTACCAGAACTGCAACATCTTCAACGACGACGCCTTCCAAGCCCTCAAAGACCACGACCAGGCCCCCGAAACCCTCATCCGCCTCGAACACGGCCAACCCATCCGCTTCGGCACCAACCACCACAAAGGCATCACCCGCGACCCCACCACCGGCGACCTCCACATCACCGACATCACCCCCCACAACGAATCCCGCATCCTCATCCACGACGCCCACAACCCCTCCCCCACCACCGCCTTCGCCCTCTCCCGCCTCGCCGACCCCAACACCCTCCACCACACCCCCATCGGCGTCTTCCGCAGCACCCACCGCCCCGTCTACGACACCCAAATGGCCGACCAACTCGACCAAGCCACCGAACAACACGGCAAAGGCGACCTCACCACCCTCCTCACCGGCAACGACACCTGGACCGTCACCCCCTGACACCACC
>NZ_JBVILC010000062.1:0-1738 GCF_055580545.1 Streptomyces sp. NPDC031670
GCACGATCGGCAATCCCCACCCTCCCCACTTCATCCACATTTGAACGAAGTGGGGAAACGGAGCGAGCCTGGGGAAATTCGCAGGTTCCCATCAGAGTCCCTTAGCTGGAAGAAGCACCCCCCTCCACACGCGACGCACCCCCTCCCGCCGTCCGTTCGCCGCGGCGATGCTCGCGGCGTGGGTGCTCGCGGCGTCGGTGCTGTCCCCGATGGCTGCGGCGCCCGCCACGGCCGTCCCCACCGCGGGCGTCGTCCGGTACGACCGGGACGAGTGCCCGCCGGACGGTCTCGGTCCCTAGCTGACCGGCCGGCTGGACAGGGCGATCGAGGACGTCCGCCGGACGGCCGGCATCCCCCGGGCGTCATCGCCGGACTGCGGATGGCAGGCCAAGGGGAGTTACGTCCGCGCGACCGGCGTCACCGACACTGCCACCGGCCGACCGGTGACCACCGAGGAGTTCCAGCGGATCGGCAGCGAGACCGAGACCTTCACGGTCACCGCGCTGCTCGAACTCGTCGCCGACCACCGGATCGGGCTGGACGACCCGATCTCCACCTACGTGGACGGCGTGGCGAGCGGGCAAGGAATCACGCTCCGGCAGCTCGCCGAGATGCGCAGCGGGTTCCGGAGTGGCACGTTCTCGACGCGCCGGTCCTGCTGTTCCTGGCCCGTCGCCGAGCCGAGAACAGCAGGACCCATAAGACGTACAAGGTGGCGACCTGGGCGAGGGACCTGCAGCCGCGCGCCGTCGAGATCGACATCCTGCCGGACGTCTCCCCCCATGCTCTGCCGCACGCCGCACCCGCCTAGCCGGGTGCCACCTCTCCGATTTCCTCAGCGGCTGAGCCTCACCCCACCTTCTCGATCAGCGCCCGGCGGATCAAGAACTTGCCGGGCTCCCGTACCTGTTCGAAGGCCGCGTTGTTCAGCAGCGCGCAGCTGCCCGAGACCGAAGTGACCCGCACCGTCGTGGACTTGTTGTTGTCCAGGTTGGTGACCTTCAGCTTCGTACCCGCCGGGAACTGGTTGCTGGACGCGGCCGGTGCGCCACCCTCGCCCGAGAGCGTGACGGTGGAGCCGTTGCACACCTGCTGCCCGGAGGCCGCGGCGCCGCCGTTGCCCGCGGTGGCGGTCGGCGAAGGCTGAGCGGTAGCGGTCTGCTGGCCAGCGCCGCCAGCCTGCTGCCCGCTCTGCGCCGGCTCCTTCGCCCGGGAGTCCTGAGCCGACTCCCCGACAACACATCCGGACGCCTTCTGCTGCACCTTGATCTGGGCGATCACCGCCTCGCGGTTGGCGATCCGCGCCGCCGACTGGGCGTCGGGCGCCGCCCGTTGACCGTCGATGAACTTCTGGTTGTTGCCGAGGGCCGTGGCGAGCCCCTGACAGACGGTCGAATCCGCGGCCGACAGGGTCCCGGGACTCTGCGCGGCGTTCGAGGTGGTCGCCATGACGAAGGCTCCACCGCCGGCCACCGCCGCCGCGCTGACCAGCAGTGCCAGCTTCTTCTTCGTACTGACAGTTCTCCTACGCGACATGCGCGCCTCCTGAGAGGTGGGGGAGCGTACGCCGCTATGTACGAGATGCCGAACAAGGTTACTCAGCGGTTGCAGGGGTCATTGAAGTAACTTAGGTCACACGCGAGTTACTGGCTCTAACAAAAGTGGTTTGATCATGTGACTGTCGGCTTGATCGCTCGTTGATGTGGTCATGGGGAAGCGTCAGTCGAAGCCGTGGATC
>NZ_JBVILC010000063.1:0-1514 GCF_055580545.1 Streptomyces sp. NPDC031670
TTTCAGAGTGACCACTGATTCCCAATGATGTTGTCAAGCGGCGGTAGTGACCCACTGTGGTCGGGTCATATCGCTGTCGCGCCTGCGCGAGCCGCAGCGGTCTCGAAGAGCTTGTGGTCGCGCAAGAGAGCCCAGAGCACGTTCAGGCGGCGCCGGGCGAGGGCCAGGACGGCTTGCTTGTGGGACTTTCCCTCCGCGCGTTTGCGCTGGTAGTACCGCTTCGATTCAGGGCAGTACACAGCGGCGACCTGGGCAGAGAGATAGAACATTCGCAGCAGTCGCCTGCTGTAGCGCCGGGGCCTGCGGAGGTTACCGCTGACCTTGCCCGAGTCACGAGGAACCGGGGCCAGGCCGGCCACACCGGCGAGCCGGTCGGAGCTACCGAACACGGACATGTCTCCACCGGTAGCGGCGACGAACTCGGCGCCCAACGTCATGCCGATGCCGGGCATGCTGGTGATCACGTCCGCGTCGGGATGCTCCCGGAACCGGGCCTCGATCTGGGCTTCGAGCTCCGAGATTTCCTCATCGAGGGCCGTCACCGCCGCGGCCAGCGTGTGGACCATCCGTGCGCAGGTCCTTTCCCCGGGAACGACGGTGAACTGGGCTTCTCCGGCGGTCACCGCGGCCTCTGCCGTGCTCTTGGCAGCGGTGCTGGTGCGCACGCCGTGGTTCTTCAACCAGGTCGTGAGCCGCGACCGACCGATCCTTCGCAGGGTTGCCGGGGTTTGGTAGGCGGCCAGCAGAATTAGGGCGCTCTTGGAGGTGCTCAGATCGAAGGCACGCTCCAGGGCAGGGAAGTATTCCAGCAGCTGCGCGCGGAGGCGGTTGATCGCACGAGTGCGGTCGGCCGCGAGGTCGATCCGGCGCGCGGTCAGAATCCGCAGGTCTACTGCGATCTCACCAAGCTCCTGCAGAGGCTGCAGGTCACGGCGCATGCGGGCGGTGTCAGCGATGATGAACGCGTCCTTCGCGTCCGTCTTCCCGCTGCCTCGGTAGGCCGCTGAGGCGTGGTGCACGGTCCGGCCTGGGATGTAGAGCAGCTTCTGGCCGTGGTTGACCAGCAGCGCGATCCACAAGGAGGCCCCGCCGGCGTTCAGGTCGACGGCCCAGGTGACCGGGCCGCCGTCGGCTATCCCCAATACGTCACCGAGGAGTTCGAGCAGTTCAGCCTCGCTGTTCGGCACACGCCGCGACAGCAGCGTCGTCCCGTTGGCGTCGATGACCGTGCAGTGGTGCTCGGCCTTCCCCGCGTCTGTCCCGGCCCACAATTCCGGCACCAATCCTCCTCCGACGTGGTGTTGTGTCCCAGCAGACGACCTCGCCGACGCATCCATACGAGCGATTCAGTTCGCGTATCCCAATTAGCGGCCGAGTCGTCGCGGGGTGCCGGGCGGCCAATCAGTGGAAGCCACATCATCGGCTATCGGGTGACAGCCATACCCAGCACCCCTGGGTGTCCCGATCCTACGAATGACCGAAACGGCCCACAACGAACGGTATGGATCGGGTGA
>NZ_JBVILC010000064.1:0-682 GCF_055580545.1 Streptomyces sp. NPDC031670
GTGAAGAAGGGAAAACTAGATTCCTCCGGAGTGACGAAGGGAGGACAAGCCAACGTCGCCGAGATCCATAACCAGGTGCTGATGATGTTGGGCCACGAAATCTTTGATTCAGAGCTCAGCAAACGCGTCTTGGTCGATCACGCTTTCATCGTCGCGGGTGGAGAAATCACCAAGGCTGCTAGAAACTGGATCGGTGGCAAGCTCGATCAATCCAAGCGGAGTCAGATCCTCTTCATGGATAGAGAGGACATCGTCAATCTCTTCGTGGTGTCGCCCTTGATCGTTCCGCAAGTGCCGAGAAAAGCATCTGTACTATTCGACGACCCAATCCCCTTTTAGATGGGTATGGCTAGTCGCCTATCGTGGAATTACATCCCTAGTTCCAAATCGATCTATAAAGATGCCCTACGACCAAGGATGATCGCCAATGCCTTCTATGCGCCCCTCTCAATACGCCATGCAGCAGCGCACTGACGGAGGGCCTTTCCTTCGTATTGATCTTAGTGACGCAGTGGTGCTGACCGAGGAGGAGCTTAAGGCCGTCGAATTAGGAGAGGAGTATGAGTCGATTAGCGACGAGATCTATGGGACGTCTCGTGTCTACTACAGCGATGTCGCTCTGTTAGATGATGCGCCTGGTTGGCATCTGATTTTGGAGGTGGCTCCGGAGTATCTGACTCTT
>NZ_JBVILC010000064.1:692-1281 GCF_055580545.1 Streptomyces sp. NPDC031670
CTCAGCCCAAGTACGAAGCCATCACTTCGATCATCATTACCAGACCCGTTTACCAGCCTTATACACATCCGACCGATGAGTACGAAGTCGATGAGCTGCTTAGCGGTATACCAGCTGGGTTATCAAAGGATTGGCGATACGGCCTAGGTTTTCATTACGAATACCGATACCTAGTAAACGCGCTGAGTCCGTTGGAGGGAGTGGACACGCTCATCCTGCACGGCGGTACTGGTAGCAACGCTGCAAAGGTTAAGGGCAACGAGTTCTACATTGGAGTTGATCTTCTTGACCGTCTGAAGAAGAGCTTGGATCGATTGACGCAGCGACATCAGCGAGAGACTGCAGCGGACAAAAAACTCGTCTGTTACACCAGCTTGCTGCATCAGGCAGCGCCGGAGCTGTACCCAGCCAAGGCACGAAAGCTACCTCCGGATCTGCTTGCTAGCTTAGTTTCATTGGGGTCGGCGACGCCTACTCTTTCATCTAATGATCAGCAGCAGGCAGTCAAGCTGGCGCAACAGAGCGTCCCTACCCTGGCGAAATCCGCACCACACACTCTCTACAACCTGAAGGCGGAGATTGAACTGGT
>NZ_JBVILC010000065.1:0-1256 GCF_055580545.1 Streptomyces sp. NPDC031670
TTCTCTATAGGTCAAGGTACATCTTCCTGCGTAAAGGGGACTGCGTAAAGTGCGTAAAGGGGACGGATTTATTTAAACAATTTAAAACTCCAGATGAGTTGATTAAATAAATCCGTCCCCTTTGACCTATATATATGATCAGCTTCAGTCTGCTACTGTCGGTGTTCCGGCCAACACAAGCGCTTATAAAAATGCTATAGAGTTGACCTTGGAACGGATTAAAGTCGAGGCTGTTACGCCAGGCAGTCAAGTAAACCGCTGGTTAAAAAAAGAGTAATATTATGCAATATTTCCGTTTGATAGATGATGTGAATTTTCCGGGTAGGTGGCACTTGGGAGATATACATGAAGTCGATAATTGGGCGTTTATGCATTCCCGTCCCCAATTCTTAAATCATGGAAAAATTGATGTATATGTTGCCGGCGCAAGGATGGACTTTACTTTTTCGGAGGTTTTTGGTGTTCCCATAGTCAGTGAAAAAGTTAGAAAGGAGTTAATGTGTTTCCCTGAAGTAGAATTTTTCCCGGTAAGTATTAACTCTCACGGGTCTGTAGATGACTTTAATGTGATGGTGACCTTGGCGTCCGTTGAGTGCGTAGATGAAGAAAGGTCGCAGTTTCAAAAGTTCGAAGAGCTGGATCCGGTTAGGCCGGATAAAGCTGGTGATTATCGCGGTTTTATGAGCTTGTATTTAGATACAAGTAAAGTTAAAGGTTTGCATATTTTTAGACTAAAAAAATTTGAAGTGGCCATTATTGTTAGTTTGGTAGTTAAGGACAAGCTGCAAGCTGCTGGGGTTACAGGTGTGAAATTCTTAGCTGTTTCTTGAATGCGACGAGGAAATAGGGTCCGATCAGAGGAAGTAGCGCTAGCTTTGGGTAAAAACGGGGGCAGGCCACGATTTTATTTATGAGCGTGCAGGAGGCAGATTTATTTAAATGTCGTAAAGGGGACTGCGTAAAGGGGACGGATTTATTTAAATATTTAAAAATTCAGATGAGCTGATTAAATAAATCCGTCCCCTTTGACCCTGAGGGGAATCATCGGATGGTCGCAGCCCAAGAAATATTTAAAAAGACAGGCGATGCTTCTTTTATAGATAAATTACTGAAAAATGGATCTTGGACTCAGACGAGAAATGCCCCAGCTGGGGCCCAGTCCATGCCGGTGAGAAAATGATGATTGCACATATGAAAAAAAATGAAATATACGTCAGGATGTTTTCTCTAGCGTTGCCTTATATAAGAAATATTCA
>NZ_JBVILC010000066.1:0-1227 GCF_055580545.1 Streptomyces sp. NPDC031670
ACGTCAAAACTGGGCGGCGTTGGGGCCGTGGCGGTCGAGGGCGTCAAAGAGTAACCGCGGGTTGGTGATGGTGCGGTCGGTCAGCGGCACGGGCGCGTAGCGGGCGAGGTGTTCCATCCGGGCGGTGAAGTCGAGGTCGGCCAGGAGGGCTTTGCCCACCGCGCTGGCATGACCGGCTGCAGGGAAGGGCGCCTTGAGCCGTACCGGGGGAGCGGTGGTGCTGTGAGAGGACTGCAGGACGTCGATCTCACCGTCGGTGTATTTGGCCAGATAAACCGCGGCGCCGATCTGATCACGCAGCCCGTCGAGAACCTGCTGCATCAGCTGCTCATGATGGTCGGTGCGGGCGGCCATCTCCAGGACGGGCCCGGCGAAGTGGGCGCCGCTGACGGTTTTGATGAAGAACTGGGCGCGCAGCCAATGCAGGAGCCAGGACGTGTCGGCCATGCTGATGCCGGTGCGCCGGGCGAGGTCGCGCGTGGTGATGCCGCCGGCTGTCTGGATGTGCAGGACGAGTTCGAGGGCCCGGTAGGCGGCTGCCTGCTGAGCAGGCGCCTGCGCCGGCAGTGTCTTGGTCCGGGTCATATCGGTCAGGACCGCCGGGCGCAGCGCGTTCGCCGACCACCACGGCTCCCGCCCGCTGCGGCCGTCGCCTGCGGTCTCGGCAGGCAGAGCGTCTGAGCGGGCAGCGGCTTCGGCGCCGGCTGCCGCGGCTGCCAGATAGGGGGCAGGGCTGCTCAGGGGCAGGATCAGAGGAACTGCTCGATCAGTTTCGTCATCGTCCAGTGCCCGCAGGCGCGTCTGCCGTTGAACCGAGGGAGCCTCGGTGGGGGAAGGCGCGGGCTGGCCTGCAGTTGGGAGCACCGGGGGTGGCACGAGCACGAGCCGCACACCGCCGCCCGGCGTCACTCCCTCCACGTCTTCGGGTGTGAGCATCTCTTCGCTGACGCCGAGTCCTTGACGGATCTCGTCGAAGAAAAGATGGTCCTGGATTTGCGCGGGCGGGTCGTCGGGGAAGGGCCGGCGGTGGGCGGTGGCGGCCAGCAGGCGGCGGGCGTCACCGTGACCGTGCCGGGCTGCTTCGGCGATGAAGAACCGTACGTCTTCCCTGCGGTCCCAGTCCGCGCGCATGGCCACTAAAGCCAGACGGAACAAAGCGCCGGGGTGGCCGGCTTCAGCGGCGGGGCCCAGCCATTGCGCGGCGCGCAGCAGTTCCCCCTTCATGAG
>NZ_JBVILC010000067.1:0-1086 GCF_055580545.1 Streptomyces sp. NPDC031670
ACCATCCATCAATAACATTGCGCCCATGCTTTAAATGGAATTCTATAGCGTCTTTTACCGCGCTAAATACAACGGAAGCAGGTAGAGTTCTGTGCCGCCCTAATTCCTGGAATTTTATTGATAGATTTTTTATATGAATCAGGTCAGTCTCTGAAGGTGCAGGCAGGCCGATCTCATGAAGGATGCCCAATCCGTAAATAGCCTTTTTGTAATCCGCAAGAGCGCTTTGGCCAATCAGTTCGCTCCCGCCAGTGGTGACAGGAACTGGCGGGAATTCTCGCTTGAAATCATCTTTCCTAGGAATGGTCAATATTTCTAAGATAGGCTTGTCAGCAGTACAGCCCTTTAAGGTGTTTGCATAAATTACTTTGGATAGTGTAGCTGAGTTAGGTACATATCCCTTTTCAGTGGAAAATCTATAGACTCCATTGATGTGAAGGGCTGCTCTTACTTTAGGGATGAGCTCCAGGGGGATGTCGAGCGTGTTGTTATCGTGCTGGCTAGGCGTAATCTCGGAAATTTCAGGCCATTCCGTGATGATTTTCTGGATGGCGACAGGATCTGCTTTAATAAGTAGCTCAAGGCAATGAAGAGACAACCGCTTAGACCACCCATAAACTGCTTCTGCCGCATTGCTGCTCGATGCTATTTCAGTCAGGATGGTCTTTAAATTATCCCGTCCCAGACCTCCCAGGCCAAACTTGGCTAATTTGAAGTGCTTTGAGTTTAGGAGAAGTGCGTCGATGATGTGAAGGGTGGCGGCGAAAATTGATGGAGCTTGTCCGGCTTTGATTTTGCTTGTCGTAACTATCTCTGAAACCGAACCCGTCAGAAAATATTTTAATCCAAGTAACAGATCGTTATGTTTTTGATCGGTCAGCCGGCTTCCGTCTTCAAGCTCGACACTCCAGTCAATCAGCTTAGATTTTTTGAATCCAAAACTGTACTCCCACTGGTTCTCATAAAAGTCGCTAAGTAGCCAGTTAGCTTTTAGCAGTCTTTCCGCAGAGTGCAAAAATAATGGTTTAAGAAAATCGAGTTCAGGCGGCAGATTCATAGATCACCTTTTCCATGTAGGCAGGATTG
>NZ_JBVILC010000068.1:0-1078 GCF_055580545.1 Streptomyces sp. NPDC031670
CCTAGGTGTGTTGTCCGGACAGGTTGGTGACGCGGCTGGCTGGGGTTTGACCTGCGATGCCGGTGTGGGGTCGGTGATAGTTGTACCAGTTGATCCAGTCGCTAAACACGGCCTGTCGTTCGGCATCTGAGGCGTAGGGCCGCTGGTAGGCCCATTCCTCGAGCAGGGTGCGGTGGAAGCGTTCGACCTTGCCGTTGGTCTGTGGCCGCCAGGGCCTGGTCCATCGGGGGCTGATGCCCAGATCACGGCAGGTCTCGCGCCAGGTGTTCTTGCTGTAGGCCCAGGCGTTGTCGGTCAGGACGCGTTCGACGGTGATGCCCATGGACGCGAACCAGACGGTGGCTCGGGTGAGGAACGCGGCACAGGTAGGGGCGGTCTCGTCGGGCAGGTCTTCGGTGTAGGCGAGGCGGGTGTGATCGTCGAGGGCGGTGTGGAGGTAGGCGTATCCCGCCCCGTTGCGGCGGTCCTTGTTCGGGCTGCCGGCAGCCCGGCCGAGGACTTTGTGGCCGCCGCCGTCGGGAATCCTGCCGAGTTTCTTGACGTCGATGTGGACGAGTTCGCCGGGTCGGGCGCGTTCGTAGCGGCGGACGGGCTCCCCGGTGGCCCGGTCGAGTGCGGCCAGGGGCGGAAGGCCGTGCCGGGCGAGGATGCGGTGGGCGGTCGAAGGTGCGATCCCGCACCGGGCGGCCAGCCTCAACGGCCCGATCCGGTGCTCGCGGCGCAGCCGCAGGACGTGTTCCTCGATCTCGGCCGGGGTCCGCAGCGGCTGGTGGTGCGGGCGGCTGGTCCGGTCACTCATTCCGGCGATGCCGAGCTGCCGATAGCGGGTGGCCCAGCGGGCCGCGGTGGTGTGGCTGACCTGGAAACGTTCTGCTGCCCGGCGCACGGGCCAGCCGTCGTCGACGACACAGCGGGCCAGACGAAGTCGTCCGGTCTCGGTCAGCGGGGCGTTACGGTGGGGCACGAGGGCCTCCTCGGATCGGTGCAGATGTCGCAATCCACACCGAGCCAGAAGGCCCTCACCTCGTTCAAGCACCCAGCACGCGTGTCACCAACGTCCCGGGACAACACACCTAGG
>NZ_JBVILC010000069.1:0-1037 GCF_055580545.1 Streptomyces sp. NPDC031670
GTGGTGATGAGGACACCGCGCGCGCTGTGCAGCAGCTCCGCGACCCGGACCCGGCCGCCGTCGGCACGCTCGATCTCGCGGTCCGGCGAGAGGCGCAGGCCCAGCAGGGGATGGCCGGTGGCGCCCATGTCGTACCGCACGTCCAGGCCGCTGACCTGCCCGGCCAGATGACGGGCGACGTCCGGGGACTGGACGAGCTCGCGCATCACCGCGCGCAGCGGCTCCATCTCCTCGCCGGTGAGGTAGAGGCGGGTCTGCGCGCGGGTGTTGCGCATCAGCTTCTCGCCGACCGGGTGGCGCTCGGAGTGGAAGGTGTCGAGCAGGCCCTCGGGCGCCCAGCCGTTGATGGCCGCGGCCAGCTTCCAGCCCAGGTTCACCGCGTCCTGCACGCCCACGCTCATGCCCTGCGCACCGGCCGGCATATGGATGTGGGTGGCGTCACCGACCAGGAAGACCCGGCCCTTGCGGTACTGCGAGGCCTGGCGGGTGGTGTCGGTGAAGGCGCTGATCCAGCGGACCTCGGCATGGTGCAGGGACTCCCCCGTCATCCGCTGCCAGGCGTCGGCGACGACCTCGAAAGTGAGCTGGCTCTTGTCCTCGTGCGGGCGCAGCTTCTCGTCGTGGATGACGATCCGGTCGACCCCGTTCTCCAGGTTGAACGCCATCACCATGCCGCCGGGCACCTGCTCCCCGATGGGCCGCTGGCGCACCCCGGCACCGACCAGGTCGGCCATGTACATGCCCCGCGTGGCGTCCCAGCCGGGGAAGTCGATGCCCGCGGTCTTGCGGACGACCGAGCGCGCCCCGTCACAGCCCACCAGGTACCGGGCCTCCTCCTCACCCGGCCCGTCGGGGCCCTCGAAGGAGACGACGACACCGTCCTCGGTCTCCCGGAAGCCCGTCACCTCGTGGTTGCGGTGGACGGTGACCCCGAGCTCTCCCAGCCACGCCTCCAGGATCTCCTCGGTACGGAACTGCGGGACGCCCCGGACGCTGAAGTGGTTGTCCTCCAGCTTGGAGAAGTCGATGCGCACCCC